>CAUEFX010000068.1 GCA_958477465.1 uncultured Bacteroides sp. | reverse complement strand
AGGTATTGTCTTCGGTAGCTCCGATGGAGAATCCGATGGCAGATTCGCTGCTGGTGGTCAGTGTAATGACCGGCTCAGCCGCTTTCTCAATGACAACACCGGTGGTGCGGTAAGGAGAGCTATAGTCCTGATAAGCCGGATATGCCTTAGAGGCAATCACGCAATATACTTCGTCTTCGGGCACTGTGGTGAACTTGAATTTGGCAGGTTCCACCGTCTGGTAGTCCGTACCTTCCACCAACGGTTCGCTGCTTCCGTTCATGTACCATGTGAAAGTCGGATAAACCCCTTCCGGGAAATAGGAGCCTTTGATACCCTTCTTCAGAACATAGAGTTCGGAAAGGTCGATGACGTCGTTCGTGCTGTATTTCTCGTTCAGCGTATAGCGTGATACTTTTTCTCGTTGGTCCATATAAGACAGTCTTATATTTTCTCCCTCGGGGAAGATGGGCAGGAACAGGTAGTTGTAAGAACAGTCGATGTCTATGGTCTGTGCCGGATTCTCCGGAACCCGTATTTCCGTCAGCTGGTTGTATGAGCAATCCAGTTTGGTCAGATTGGTGCATGTACTTACATTCAGAGTAGTCAATCCGTTCTCCTTACACGTTAACGAGGTCAGCGTCGAGGGATCTTCCGGTAAAACGGTTTCGGCGATTCCGCTACAGTTCAAAACCTGCAGGTGGTTGTAGTCCTTCAGGTTGATAGACTTCAGTGCGGTGTATTCGCAGTCCAGTTCCGTCAGGGCATCTTTGGCTGTAGGCAGGTTGAACGTAGCCAGTTTAGAGTTTCTCTTGCAGGTCAGCTTGGCCAGTTTTCCGCATGCGCTTACATCCAGTGTCTCCAGTGCAGAGAGTGAGGAAACCTCGAGTGTTGCCAGGTTGACGTATTTGTTCAGGTCCATGGCATTCAGGGTCAGTTTGCTTAAAGTCAGGCTTTCCAGTTTTTCCGCTTCATCGGGCAATACGACGGTGGTGTTGCTGAGAGGAATGTATTTCAGGCTCTTCAGTCCGGTAAAGCCGTGTACGTCCAAATTCTTTATGCTGCTACTGTCGATGGTCAGGTCTTCGATGGTCGTAGCATCTTCGGGATATGTAAACGTTGTGATTCTGTAGTTGCTTTTAACGGACAGGGTTTTCAGCGCTGTACACTTGCTGAGGTCTACCCCTGTAAGATAGTCGCAGTAAGACAGGGAGAGTTCTTTGATTTTGGCGGCATCTGCATAAATCTTGATGACTTTCGTGTCGGCAGGTTTACCTTGTACGAATGTTTTGGTTGCGTTTATTGTTTTATCGACCAGATTTCCGTCTCCCCAGTCAATCTGGATGGAGGTATTGTCTTCGGTAGCTCCGATGGAGAATCCGATGGCAGATTCGCTGCTGGTGGTCAGTGAGATAACCGGTTCGACCTCACTCTTCTCAGCCCATGCCCCAATGACGATCAGTGACATAAGCCATGCGATTAGTAATCGTTTTTTCATAATTGAAATGTATTAGTGGTGAATAAAATGTTGTCCGGAGTGCCAAATACTGGATTTTGCTCCCCCGGACAACTGTCTATAATAAAGTGTTAAGAGAGAGTCTTGTTTCTTTATCTCTTGATTACTTTTATAGAAGCATTCATAGAACTGTTTTCTACTTTTACCAGATAGATACCGGCAGCCCAGTTAGCAGCTGTAACGGTAACATCGGGCTGGTAGGTTGCATTTTCGTAAACAACTTGTCCGTTTGCATTATACACCCGGATCGCTTTGAGAGTATTGTCACCCGTTTTAACCGTGAATTCGGAATCAAACAGTGTCGGAGTGACTTTTACTTTGCTGTCTTCCACTTCCTTGACTGAAGTTTCGGTCACTTTGTGGAAAGTTATACTCGGAGACAGGTGGAAAGAGAATCCTGTTTTGTCGAGTTCATCGAAGGGGTAAGGCAGATCCGAAACACAATACCATGTCGGGTTAAGATTTAATTCTGCAGCTCCGGCAGCGTGAAGGCGGACATAAGCGGATGTTACATTGTCTGCTCTGTACATGTCATAGCCTAAAGCTAATTTGGTGGTAGCATCCGGCACGATGGATTCGTCGAGCTCTATGGATAAATAGAAACTTCCTTTTACTTTTATCGGATTGAACTTAATTTTTCTATCGACAGTTTCATAGTCTACAGAGGCAGTACCGAAAGCTCCGCTCATGGTAGTGACATACTCCCCGAATATATTATCAGGATCCGGTGCTCCCCATTTATCACCGTATAGTCTGACTCTTACCGGTTTGCCTTTATTGGTAGTGGCGGCTTTGTATAGATACAGTCTGAAATAGACACCGCTAACACTTGCTTCGGCATCTGCTGGCAGTTCGAACTTCTCGGCAAAGGTGGTGTAATATCTGTTTATACCACTTACATAGTCATTAGAACCGGGAACGTCACTTTCCGGAAGGTAAGCTTTGTCATACTTGTTTGAAGTATTGCTGACGATGTCTGTAACATCTTCTTTTCCGAGAACCGTTACATTGACAACGTCTGAGAATGAATCCGTGTATTTGGCGTTTTTAGCATTTAATACCGGTTTGTAATTCCCGCTTTCCGAATAAGTTACTACGGGGCTTTCTTCATCCGTTGTAGCCGGATTACCGAATGTTTCCCATTGATAACTACTTGCATATTTTGACTTGTTGATAAATGAAATGGGCTGTTCCGGATAGATGTATCGCATTTCTTCGTCTATGTGCTCAGCCGAAGACGACCATAGGCCGCCGTATGCAACATACTTAACTTCAACCGGGAAAGGATTCTCGTTATCGTAAACTTCGAAATCATCTATTCCTATTCCGTTGGCAGCCATAACTGTAGGGCCAAAGCCGAAATAATAGATACCATCGGTCTCAGGGGTAAAGTCGGCTTCTACTTTTGTCCATTCTTTGTATTTGATATTCTTCAAATCTTTCAATATGACGCATTCGGCATCTTTAGACTGTCCTTTGCCGACTGTAAAGCGTACGCTTTCACTTTTGTTGGCCGACTGGGAAAAGCCCGGAGCCAACAGTTGGAAGCTGGCATGATATACATTTCCGGCTTTCATCTGAAAACCGACAGAATAAGCCCAGTTGTCTACTGGAGCATCTCCATAGATACCCAAACAGTTGGGTGCGGAATACATATCTTTCCAGCCATTGAATGTAGTGACCATGAAAGCATTCTTTTCACCTGTACATACCCACCCTTCGGGAGCAGCATAGGTTGCATCGCTGTCAAAATTGTTGCGGTAAGGCAAAGTACCTAAGGTAGCTGCCCGTGTTGCCGGTGCCCGGTAGATTGTCTGTTCCGGTGTACCTGCTTTTTCTGTTTTATTCCTTTCCGGTTTGACCTGTTGTGCATTCGCTTGGGAACAAGCCAAAGAGGCGAATAAAAACATTTGAGCGAAAATGTAATAACTCTTTTTCATATTCGTAATTTTTATGTGGTTATTTAATGTATCTGGTAGTCTTGAACCAAACGACATCAGGATTGTCGTTTCTTCTGAAGGTTATTTCACTCGGGCTTTTCAGATTGTCGTATGTCATGTTGTACGGTTCGTCATCGGTCATATAACCTAACATCATGTTGAAATACTGCATATAGAAATACCTGGCAAAGTCGTCTCCGTATCCGGTATAGATGATTTTCATCTGGTCGGCACCGGCAACGGGCACGAAGTCCATATAGAAGTTGGCACTGTATAGCTTGTTATCGTCGATGGAATAACTGAATATCGTGAATATCTGAGAAGGACTCCGTAGGGCAATCTGTTGCAAAAGTTCCGATCCCTGGCCATTCAGATTCTGTTCCATGTTTTTAGCAATCGTATTCCACATCGTGGTAAACCGGGGGCCCATCTGGTTTTTGTCAAAGAACCAGTTTCCTCTTTTGGTTACGAATGCTTCTCCCAGAGGCATCTGTACGATTTGTACTCCATCGGCCCCTTCATCCGTACAAACCAGGTGGGTGCCGTCTGCCGATGCCGTGAAATGCTGTATAGTCTTTCCTGCGATGGTTACGGGAGACTTGAACTTAATTCCGTCCAGCGTATAAATGAAAGCGATACCCTCAGCGGATGAATCAACATTTTCCGGGAGTATGAAGGTCTGATAACGTCCTATTTCATCCGATTCTTCCATGTCTATTATCGTGCCGTCTATATTCAGACGCATGGTGAATCCGGGAAATGCCTGTATCATCTTGTTAAGCTGGTTGCTATAACTCTCCCAAGTCGTACCGGCCGGTAGGGGAGTCATCTGCATCTTCACGCCGCTTTTCTTCCCTTTCAGCTCGATTCTTTCTTTGCTGCTGGTGAGAATGATGAATTCATAATCACCTTCATAACCTAATCCGTCCGGATTCGGGTCGGAAAACTGATGCAGTATCCGGTTGTATGTGTCAAAACTCAGGACAGGTCCCATGTCGGCTTTCACCTGATACATACTTGTGGCCTGCTCGCCCGGTGTCTCCAGCATAGGCGATTCTGCCGTTACTTTCACTTCTCCCTCTTTGGAGAAAGTCATGTACAGTTGGAAACCTCCGTATTTGTTTTCTTCCGGATAGTATTCCAAAACCCAACCGTTTTCCGCACCGGTCAGTATTTCATTGCATTCTTTCAACATTGCGTTCATCCTGTGTGCGGAAGAACTGTCGAATACATCATTTTCATCCGAACAGGAAGAGATACACAATGTGAATAAGGTGATAAGGATATAAACTGATTTATTCATTGTCCGTCGTATTATCATTTAAAATTGAATCAATATTTTCAGAGCGTCTGATGATGATTGTTCTTAATTCTTCTATATCGATGTTCCATGAGGCCATGAGCCATTCTTTTGCCATTTCAAACTTGGATTGTATTTTGGCGGCTCCTTCTGTTCCGGCATTGGCCAGCATATTTTCCCAGAAACCGTCCGGTTTGACAAGGTAGTTTGCTATCACCTCTACGAAATCTTCCTGCGGCTGCATACCGGCGTAGGGAGTGACAAATCCCAGCTGCCAGGCTTGCTGTTCCGTGCGGTTCTGCCAACCGGTAGAAGAGTAGTCGGCTGCGGAAATCTGGTTGTATTCCGTAGGATAGCTTTTCTTCTGGTGGAGAATATGGGCAAACTCATGGTGCATGGTTTCGAAGTAATATTCGTTCAGCATCTCCACGTCCGAAGGGTCGATGGAGTTCACTTTGTACAATACCACCTTGATACCCTCTTCCGCAGTACCTAAAATCTCCGTTGAAGAAGAAGGATTGATGGCCGACGAGCCGATGAGAAGAATCACCTTGGGAGCATAAGTGCGCATGAAGTCCTTGTTTACTCCGGTCTTGTCGAACATTTCGTCGTATGACTCGAGCCACAGGTATTTGATGATTTTTGCCAGTTTCCTGGATTTCTCTACCTCTGCCGGAATATGATTGTACGACATGTTGGCCTCTATGTCTTCCAGCCGGTATTTGAAATCAATGTTGTACTCTTTCACATAATTCTGAAGGAGCCAATTGTCAAACTCTGTACGTGCCGGAGGGGTCGTATCAAAAATGCTCTCTCCGAATTCGTCTTCAGAACAGGAGGAGATCATCCCTCCTGTCAGAAAGATTGCCAATGCGTATAATAAAATCTTTTTCATATCTTTATTTCTTCTGATTTCGTTATTATCTGGGGTTAGGTTGCATGCCGGCTCCGATTACGTCTGCCGGAATCTGTAATGCTCTTCGAGGATCGTCTATGGTCAGTCTGTCGTTGGCCTGTCCGGCGATGTTGTGTTCTATTTCGATGCCGAACCGCTTGATGTCGAACCATCTGAGGCCTTCGTGTGCTGTTTCTATGCGTCGGAAGTGCAGCAGACAGTACATGAAGTTAAGCTGCTTGCCCTCTTCGATTTCAAACATCGGATGGAGTTCAGAACGTATGATCTGGTCTGCAGTCTCATAAAAAGATTCGATTCGCTCTTCTGTCAGGGCCTGTACTCCCGGCACCGTGTGCGAATCGTACCAATAGCTCAGGTCTCTGGTCGCATTGGCATAGTCTTTCAGGTGGATGTAGGCTTCTGCACGGCAAAGAAGAGTTTCGTCTGTTGTAAACACTGTGTTCACGATATTCAGATATCCTATTCCTGAAATGACGTCCGTATATTCAACAAAGCCATACAGTTTGGGGTAATAGGACACCTGGTCGTTTCCGTATATCTTGAGTCCTTGGTAGAGATATTCCGGAGTCACCCATGGGCCGTTACTCCAGTAAGTCTCCTGCAGTTTGGCAGTGTTCATGGCATATCTACCGTATTGAGATCTCCAATGGTTGTAGTTCCACATGGATGTGGCAGGCATCAGCAAGAGGTTGCATGCCAGTTCGGATTTGACGTATGCGACACCGCAATCTTTCGGTGCGGCGATGCTCTTGTACTGAGTCTGGTCACGGAGCACTTTCGTCGGGTTCTCGCCGATTGCTTTGGTGGCATATCTGATGGCTTTTTCATAATTGCCGTAATACAGATTGAAGCGGGCGGCGAAAGCGTATGCGGCCTTCTGGTTGAAGTGGTATTTGATGACGGAGCTTTTGTACTTCGTATCATCGATAAGAGGAAGTCCCTCTTCAATGTCGCGGTCTATCTTTTCGTATACGCCGGCAACGGTACCTCTTTCATATTGTCCGGATACTACCTTTTCCGGCTTTTCCACATAAGGTACTCCCAGGTCTACGCTGCTTGTCTGCGGGTTGTATGCCTTACAGAAAACATTGACCAGAACGAAGTGAGAATAGGCACGGCAGATAAGAGCTTCTCCTCTGGAGGCAAGTTCGTCTTCGCTCTCTCCCTCAGATTCATTCAGGTATTCCAATGCGTGATTGGCGGCAGCTATCGCCTTATAGTATTCGTTCCAGATGTATTGGGGAGTGTCTTGCTGGTTATCGCTGAAATCCTGCCATTTATAACTCTCTTCCACGCTTCTGTTGAAGGCTACGTAAAGCGGTCCGTTATCTGCTACGTTGTCGGACATTAATTCGGTTACCTGCATATAGGTTCCGGTCGGGTAGGCAGATACGAGCAGTTGCAACACTTTTTCGCTATTGTCGAGTTCGGTTCTGTTGTCCGGCATCTTATCCAGAAAGCCTTCGCAGGAAGACATGGCCAACAGTATCGTGATGGCTGCCAGACCTATTGAGTATTTATTTTGATTCTTCATATTCTTTGTTGTCATTTTTATAATCCTAATCTTAAAGTGAATGTAAACTGCTTAGGTACAGGAGAAGCCACTCCTCCGGAACGGAAGAATTCCGGATCTTGCCCATTCAATTTGGAGTCCGAATAAATGAGGAAGAGGTTGGTTGCCTGCAGTTTCAGTTGCAGACTGTTCAGCTTGAACTGCTTGATCCAAGCCGGGTTGAAATCGTATGATAAAGAGATCTCTTTCATTCGGATAAAATCGCCTTTGGCAACGCGGACATCCGAATAGTTGTATGCGTTATAAGCATATTTCAGGTTGGGGATGTCTTGCACCTGACGGGTGTGGGCGATCACCGGTATGTTGGTACGGGCTTCGTCTCCGGGCGTTGTCCATCTGTCTTTAAACTCTTTGGGCATTGCGTCCATGTCGGAGTATTCGCTTTTGAATACGGGGTCCAGGCGGACTACGTTTCCGAAAGAATAGGTCATGAAGACATTCAATTTGAAGTTCTTGTATGAGAAGATATTTCCGAAACTTCCTGTAATGGTAGGATCGGTAGGACCTTCATATTTCAGGAAATCCTTTTTCGCTGACTCTTGGAAGTTGATGTCTGTAACGGTTACCTCACCGTCTTGGTTGATAAAGGTCGGCAGTCCGTCTTCATTCAATCCCTGGAAAGGAATTGAGAACAGGGCGCGTACGGGGTATCCTTTTTCGGCAAATCCCATACCGGAGATGAGGCTCATGACGCGGGCTTTAGAGTCCAGTTCGGTTATCTCATTCTTGGATTTGGAGAAGATGAAATCCGTAGTCCACTGGAAGCTCTTTGTCCGTATGTTTTTGGTAGACAAGGTCAATTCGACTCCACTTGACTTCATGGAAGCCACATTGGCGTATTTCATTCCCTGACCGCCACTACCTTGTGTGTTGATGACACCGATCAGGTCGTAATTGTTACGGGTGTAATAGTCGGCGCTCAAGTTGATGCGGTTGTCGATGAAACCGAAGTCGGCACCGATATTGAACTCGTGTTTTTTCTCGTATGTCAACTCACTGTTTTCCAGACTTTCTATCTGCAATCCCGACTCTTTTACATCTGCAAAGGGGCGGTAAGGAGAGTAGTTGCGGTACACCACACGAGAGTTGGTGACAAAGGCAGGACCTCTGTCGGCGGTCAGACTGTAAGAAGCCTTCAGTGTGAAATGTGACAAGGTCGGAGTCAGCTTTTCAAAAAACTCCTCCTCGTGCATGTTCCATGCCAAAGCCGCATTCCAGGTGGGCAGCCAACGTGCCGACCGGGCTTTTCCCAATCTGTTGGAACCTTCATAACGGAGTGTTCCGGTAGCCGTATATTTCCCCATATACGAATAAGTCGCCATGCCGAAGAAGGCAAGGTTCCGTGAATAGGTCAGGTCGTTGTAGTAATATTGGTTGTTCTGCTCTATTCCTTGTTTGAATATCAGATAGTCATAGAAAGGCACGCCTCCCTTTTCATATTGGTATCCCCAGCCTCTTGACCAGTATTGGGTACGGTCGGCTGAATTCGCCTCTGTACCGGCAAACAGGTTTATGATATGCTTGTCTTGGAAGCTGGTGTTGTAACTCAAACTGGCTCTGAAGTCGTATCCGAACAGCTTGTACTCGTTTTTATCGAATATACCTCCTTCCGGCAATACGACTACGGGAAGTGAGTTTGCTACATCCGGGTTTTTATAGAGAAGCGGATTCTTTTCGAGGATGGTCGCATCTCCTGCAGCACGGTATGCTTCGGGCTGGTTGGAGTTCTCTTTTATCAGATGGTCTTGCGAGGTCATCTGGTATTTTACCGCTCCTACTACCTTGGCTTCTAAACCTTTGAGGATTTTCCAGTTCAACTCACCCTGGAATTTGAGGTCTACCACATCCAGGTCGATGTAGTTCTTGTCCAATTCATTCAGAATGTTGAAGGGGGCATAGTTTCTGGTGTAGTACACGAGTCCGTTTTCATCTTTCAGAGCTAATGTTCTTGAGGTATTCAATGCATAGCTGTAGGGGTTGATATCGAAGTCGCGTCTTACCTCTCCGCTTACCACGTCTATCTCCTGGCTCAATGTTCCGGGAGCTTTCTGCTTTCTGTAAGAACCGTTGGAAAGCAGGGTCAGCGTCAGTTTGTCGGACAGGTTGAAAGAGGCATTGGCGTTGGCTGTATACCTCTTGACCGAACTTGCCTTGGTCCACCCCGGATCGTTGTAGATACTGATTGAACCGTAGTACTTCGCTTTATCCGTACCGGAGCTGATGCTGAGCGAGTGGTTCATGGTGATGTTGTTATTGAACAGTTCGTCAAACCAGTCCGTGTTTCTCATCTCGGCCATCTGGAGGTATCTGGCACGGGCTTCGGGCGTGTTCTCCAGTCCCCATGTCTGGGTCTTGGGATTATAATCGTTGATAAGCTGGTACATCTTTCCGTAAACTCCACTGTTGGAAGCCCGGTAAGTGTCCGAGAAAGTCAGCCATCCTTTTTCTGCCATTTCATTGTAAACTCCCATCTGTTCCTGCGAATCCATGATGTTGAAATTGTTATAGCTGGGTTTCAGGCGGGAGGTGAATTCGCCGGTATAGTTGATACGGCTGACACCGGCCTGTCCTCTCTTGGTGGTGATTACAACTACACCCGCCATGGCTCTTGCACCATATATAGAGGTAGCCGAACCGTCCTTCAGGATCTGAAAACTTTCAATATCGTCGGCACTCAATCCGGCTATTGCAGAACTGATCAGGGTGACGGCATCACCGGAGGAGAGGTCGTCGGCGTCGATTTCAACGGCATCTTCCATGACAACGCCATCGACTACCCATAGCGGCTTTGAACTACCGTAGATAGAGGTGGCGCCACGTACGCGAATCTTGGGGGCGGTACCGAAAGTACCGGACACGTTCTGTACGGATACTCCGGCGGAGCGTCCTTCCAGTGCGCGGCTTACATCGGGTATACCGTCCAGACGGGCATCTTCCGCTTTCAGTCTGTCGGTAGCACCGGTAAACAGGCGCTTGTCTACCTTAGTCATACCCGTTACGACCACTTCGTCCAGAACCTGTGAATCGGAGTTTAGGACCACCTTCATCGTTCCCTCTTTGATGGGGAGCTCTTTGGTCTCCATTCCGATATAGGAGACGATCAGGGTCTTTGCCTTTTCCGGAACGTTTATCTGGAAGTGGCCGTCGATATCGGTGACCGTACCGACTGTCTGATCCTCTTTAAAGCGGACACTCACACCCGGCAGACTTTCCCCTTTATCGTCTACCACGATACCCGATGCCTGTTTCACTCTTCCTTTCTCGGGAGATTTGCGAGGCTTGAATATCTGGATGTATTTGTCTTTTATTTCATAATTCAGGGATTGTCCTTTCAAAATGATATCCAATGCTTCGTTGATCGATTTATTCTGGAAACGAACGGTTATCTTCCGTCCCAGATCAACATCGTTCACATTGAACCATAGTGAATAGGTGGTTTTTGCTTTTAGTTGTTCCAAAGCTTCTTTTACTGTTACCTCTTTCAGATCGAGAGAAAAGTTTTTCTCTTGAGCGGAAATGACCTGTGTACAAATTAAAAAACAGGTGATCAAAGCCATTTTCATGAGGGCTTTCCATTCTTTTACATGCATCTGTGCTATTATTAAATTATGATTGGTTATTTTCTTGCTATGATTATTTCATCTCCGTCGATCGTGTAATACAGATTGTTGTTGGCGGCCATGATGTCCAGTATCTCTGTAATCGTTTCGTCGTTTCGGAAGTCGCCATAGAAGCGTTCGGCGCTTAGCTGGCTGTCTTCTATTTCGATTTTCACATTGAATGCCCGTTCCAGATCACGCACAATCTGGCTTAACGGTTCTTCGTTGAAGAAGAGTGTGTTTCGTATCGTTACACTCGGAACCCGTATGGATGGTGTGGGCTGTCCGGTGACATTGCTCGGGACGACATCCAATATTTCCTGTTTCGGCTGTGTCCACATGGTATAGTTTTGTGCGTCCACGTTTTTCACGGCAACCTGGTTCTCTTTCTTGTTGATGACTGCCTGCTGGTTGGGAGTAAGCAGTACGTTTTTTGCACTGTTCTCTATGTCTCCCACATTCAGGCTTCCTTCCACCAGCGTAACCCGTGCGCTTTCATCTTCTTTATAAGATTTGAAGTTGAATTTGGTTCCGAGCACTTTGATTTTTACCTTTCCGGAAAGCACATTGAACGGGAGTTTCTTGTTTTTGGCGACTTCAAAGTAGGCTTCGCCATCCAGAGATACATTCCGGTCGGAGTGTGCGAAGCTCTCCTGATAAGACAACCGGCTACCGGAGTTCAGCCATACGGAGGTGCCGTCGGGCAAAGTGATTTTAGATTTGGAGCCGTAAGGGATTTCTATGGTTTGTGCCAGATGGGAGTCTGATGAATTGGAACGGATCATATAGTAAGAACCGGCACCCAATCCGAAGGCGATGGCAAAAACGGCTGCATACTGCATCCAGGAACGCGGCACGAAATATCGTCTGTTCTCCTGGGCTTTCATACCGGTCTTTCTGACAAAACCGGCATAGGCGGCTCCGATTTGCGATGTGAAGAATTTCTTGTTTTGAGAGACACGCAGTCCTTTTATCAACAGATAATACTCTTTATACATCTGCTTGTTTTCTGCGCTGCTTTCATACCATGCTTTCAGTACAGCTTCTTCCTCCTTGGATATCTGCTTGGAGAATTGCTTGTTTATAAGATTAAAAATGTCGATATCGTTGTCCATACTTGTCGCTTTTTATAAGTAGGACGAACGGGGAATACAATCGGGTAGTGATAAAGTGACTTTTTTGATAAAAAATCTCTTTTTTCTCGAAAAAACATATCACAAAGTTTGTGTGATGCGAATTTTACTGATTAAAAAGATAGAGATACAGGGCAGTGATGGTGAGAAGATAATCTTTCAGCTCTTCTCTGAACAGGCTGAGCGCTTTTTTGATGTGGTATTTCACCGTATTGACGGAGATATTCAGCTCATCGGCTATTTCGGTATAGCTCTTGTCTCCGTATCGGCTCAACAGGAATACTTTCTTGCACTCCTCGGGCATCGATTGGATGATTTTCTCTATCTTCTCTTCCAGTTCCGATAAGACAATCTGTTCGAACATCTCCTGGTCGGGGATGTAGCAGCTCGATGAGCCGACTTCGCTTTCAAGGCTGAATACTTCCGCTTCTCTGGACTGGCCTCGCAAGTAGTCGATGCACTTATTGCGGACGGAAGTGAGCAGGTAGGATTTTACAGAGGTCGAGATGGCCAGTTGTTCTCTTTTCTCCCACATAGACATCATTACATCTTCTACTATGTTCTGGCTGATGTAGTAATCCTCGACGTATTCAAATGCAATAGCACCCATCAAAGCATAATAATGATCGAATATGTACTTATATGCCTGATGGTCTCCTTCTTTGAGCTTCTTTATCAGTTGTGCATTATGCATGAGAATACGGTCTGTTTTTTATTTATAGTTCTAACGGGTTTAAAATCTGGCCCTTCATTTTTGCTTGTGGCATCTTTTTTCGTATCTGCCGGTCATCTTCTGAAATTTTTCTCGGATGATGTATCTCGGATTGGTATCGTCTTTCGACTAATGATAATTAATAGGGGGGATGGGAAACCACATTCCCTTTAGTACCATTACCGCAAAGATGACAATGACAGTAATATAACGAAATAGCGGTTTGCTTATGCTTTTTTCTTCTAATTTGTGGGCAAATATAACAAATTTATCCGTTAATGTAACGTTAATGTATCGTTAACCTTTCACAACATTCTTTTCATCGGTTTGCTTCACCTGTGTACCCCCTCCGGAGTATGTAATGAGGGTATGTGAAAACCGAGATGCTGGATGATGATTTTTATGCACGGTGCATATCCTCCGTAAAGACCGTCCTCGCAAGGGCTAAGGACTGTGCATATCCTGCGTAAGCACCGTTCTCGGAATGTTCATGCCGGTTGTGCAGGCGGGACAGTGCGCCAAACTGTCGGTCGGCAAAATGGTGCCGCTTGTCGATTTTGCTTTTAAAGGTGCATCCTACATCCTATCTTTGAGCATCAACAAAATAGAATAGGATTATGAAAACAAACTTTAAAATCGTCGGGCTTATCGCTTTATTAGCAGGTATGCCTCTTTTATTATCGGCGCAAGAAAAGAATAGTTCTTCATTACCGCGTGAGGTGCCTTCGCCCGAAAAGATGGCGAAACGCGAAACGGATGAGATGAGCAAACAGCTGCAACTGACGGAGAAGCAGTATAAGAAAATCTATGAGCTTAATCTGAAAGAACAGAAGAAGCGGTTTAGTGCGATGCAGAACTCCGAACGGCAGGGACCGCCTATGGGTGGAAGACCCGGCGGTATGGATGGAAGACGTCCGCCGATGATGGGTGGGGAACCGCCGATGATGGGTGGCGCAGGGCCGGATAGAGGCGAACATCCCCGAGGAGGAGATAAGGATGAAGAAATTCAAGAGGCAATGGCTGCCAAACAGAAAAAGATTAAGAAGATATTGACGACAGAGCAATATGAGAAGTGGCAGGAGATAAGCGCCAAGCATAAGGAGAGGCATCCCGGACATCCGGCTATGGAGAAAAAAGAGAATTGATAAAGCATGTAGAAGGTCAAGGCACCTGAAACAAAGAAACCACCCCTGCTTCGGAGCTACTCTCTCAAAGTTTTATGTATAACTTTTGGAGTTCAGTTCGGAAGCAGGGGTGGTTGGTTTGGTATTCCTATTTCTTCTTATAGTATATCCAGGCAATTGCTATTATTCCAATGAGTAATAATACCAGTGCACCGTAAGCAATCCCCTCTGTCACATGCAGGCTCTGTGGGTCAAAACGCATCTCGATTGTATGTGTGCCGGCGGGGACATTCATTGCACGCAAAATATAATTGGCACACGCGATGTCTGCCGGTTGGCCGTCGATGGTTGCCTGCCATCCCGGCTGGTAATAGATTTCGGAGAATACTACCACCCCGTCTTTGGGAGAAGAGGTCTCATAAATGAGGTGGTTGGGCGTATAGCTGACGAGTTTGACGGTACTTGCCGAGTCGGCCTTCAAACCTTCGGTCGCCCCTTTCAGAGTCTCCTTGAACTTAGCATCGACGATGGCCGTATTTTTCAGATCAGCTTTCCCTACGGCATCGATCTCTTCGTTGGCATTGTCAACGTATTGCACCTGGTCGACGAACCAGGCATTGCCGAATGCGTGCGGGTTCAGGATAGGAGCTGTTTCTCCCTGTTGGTTGACCGGGAAGATAAAGTATTTCGTATTCAGCATGTTTAATACCTGGAACTTGCCGGCATCTACGCTATCCATTTTCCCTCCGGACGCTACTATCTCCTTAAAGACCGCTTGCATTTCGGGTTTGATGTGACGGTCTATCATCTCCTGATAACGGCGCAACTTGGCTGCATGGTATCCGCCAACGCTTTTGTGCCAGTAGGCGGTGTTGTTTTCGTCGAATGTGGAAGTGGCAAAGTTTAATACCCGGTAATCCGGACTCTTGTCTTGCAGGATCAACTCGTCGGCTTTTGTCTTGTTGAATGTTTCCGTCCGGATAGTACGGGGGACAAACTGGTCATCATGGAGATAACGCTTGTTGACGGTCCACATATCCCCTAAACAAAGCAGCACAATACCCGCAATGGTAAATGACTGGCGTAACTTGCCCGTTGCATAAAGCCAAAGCAGCACACAGCCGATGACTATGATGATAAAGCTGCGCAGGGCGTCGGCACTGACAAGTGCTCCGCGCATGTTGGTAAGGCTGGTCAGAATGCCGGAAAGCTCGTTGGCAGGTATCATCTGCTGATCGACGGCATTTTGCAGCATCTGAACCTCCCGGGCGGGAACGAAACCGGAGTTGAGGCTGCCCGGCGCAATGTATAGTAGCAAGGCTACACCGGCTGTGAGTACGAAACTGATGCCGAATGCTTTTTTATTTTCCTTCCAAATGCCGGGCTCTTCTAAAATGCGCTTTAACGCAAAGATGGCTAACAGGGGAATTGTGAACTCTGCAATGACGAGGATGGACGATACAGCACGGAACTTGTTGTACATCGGGATATAGTCGATGAAGAAATCTGTCAGCGGCATAAAGTTCTTGCCCCATGACAGGAGGATGGAGAAGAGCGTTGCCCCGATCAATGCCCATTTCAGAGGCCCTTTCACGATAAAGCATCCTAAGACGAACAGGAATAATACGAATGCACCGACGTAGACGGGCCCTGCCGTCCAAGGTTGGTCGCCGAAATATTGCGGGAACGAACCGTACAATCCGCCGTACATCGGGTTCGCCTTTTCCATGGCCGTATCACTTTGGCTGAGGGCAGCGGCAGAAGAGCCACCTTTGAAGTTGGGGACGAGCAGCGTCCATGTTTCGCCGATGCCGTAGCTCCAGTTGGTGATGTAATCGCGGTCCAATCCGCTACTGGTCTGCTTGGCTGCGTCTCCGGTTTGAACCAGTTCGCTTTTGCTGCGCATGGTCTCTTTGCTGTACGTGTAGGTGTGGTAAAGATTGGTGAGGTTGGTTGCCACACCGACAAGAGCTGCCACTATCAGTACGGCACTTGCCTTGAAGAATTGCGGCAGCGTTTTGTTGCGCCATGCGTCTTCGAAATAGGCCCCCACCAGAAAGAGGATGACGAACAGGAAGTAGTAGGACATCTGTACGTGGTTCGATGCAATCTGCAGGGCGATGAAGACGGCGGTGACAATGCCGCCCAGCAGCAGACGCCCCCGGTAGGCAAGGACAATACCTGCCAAGGTAGGCGGTATGTAAGCCAGAGTGATGAACTTCCAGATGTGGCCGGCGGATATCAGTATGAAGAAGTAGGAGGAGAATGCCCACATGACTCCTCCTAATCCGGCAAGCCACGCCGGCAGGCCGAATGCCCGCAACAGAATGTAGAAACCGAGCATCAGGATGAATGTCAGGCTGACGTAATTGGGCAGAAACAGTTGGTACACTTTCTGCACCCACTGCAACGGTTTGCTCGTGTCGTAGGAGGGAGCTATCTGATAGGTAGGCATACCGCCGAAAATGGAATTAGTCCAACGGGTACGTTCGCCGGTCTGTTCGTAGTACTCTTTGGCTTCTTGTCCGGCGCCGGCGCCGGCGGCAATATCATGCTGGAACAAAATACGGTTTTCTATATTCGCCGGGAAAAAGTAGACGAAAGAAATCAGGATGAATGCCAGAATGGCAAGGAGGTCGGGAAGAAATTTTTTCATTTACAATTTGACGATTTACGATTTACAATTGAATTTTGTATCATTTACGATTTGACGATTTACGGATTCAGATGTTGATATCCAAAGGCTGTTATCAATCGTAAAATCGTAAATCGTCAAATTGAAAAATTAATAGCGATAGTGCTCCGCTTTGTACGGACCGTCTACCGATACGCCGATATATGCAGCTTGTTCGGGAGTCAGCTTGGTCAGTTTCACGCCTATCTTCTCAAGGTGCAGGCGGGCGACCTCTTCATCAAGATGCTTGGGCAAACGGTATACGTTGACATCGTATTTCTTGTTGAACAGTTCGATTTGCGCCAGCGTCTGGTTGGTGAAAGAGTTGCTCATTACAAATGACGGGTGTCCCGTAGCACATCCTAAATTTACCAGACGGCCGTCGGCAAGCAGGATGATGCTGTGACCGTCGGGGAAGTAATACCGGTCTACCTGTGGCTTGATATTTACACATTTGATGCCGGGGTAGTGCTTTAATGCATCTACTTGTATTTCATTGTCGAAGTGTCCGATATTGCAGACGATAGCCTGGTCTTTCATCTGCTCCATGTGGTCGATGCGGATAATGTCAATGTTACCGGTAGTCGTTACAAATATGTTTCCCTCTTTGCATGCATCGTCCATGGTTACTACTTCGAAGCCTTCCATGGCAGCCTGTAGGGCGCAGATCGGGTCTACTTCCGTAACCAGCACGCGGGCTCCGTACGAGCGCATGGAGTGAGAACAGCCTTTTCCGACATCACCGTAACCGCAAACGACCACTACCTTACCGGCAATCATCACGTCTGTTGCACGTTTGATGCCGTCTGCCAATGATTCGCGGCAGCCGTACAGGTTGTCGAATTTCGATTTGGTTACCGAATCGTTCACGTTGAATGCCGGGAAAAGTAGTTTTCCGTCTTCCTGCATCTGATACAGACGGTGTACGCCGGTTGTCGTTTCTTCGGATACACCGCGTACTTCGGCGGCCACACGGTGCCAGCGGTCCTTGTCTACTGCCAGTACTCTTTTCAGAATGGCATTCAGTTCGATTTCGTCTTCGGCATGTACTTCTTTGTCTAATACGGCAGCATTGTTCTCTGCTTCATATCCCACATGGATCATCATCGTGGCATCACCACCATCGTCTACAATGACGTTAGGCCCTTTGCCGCCGGGGAAGTTCAACGCCTGAAGAGTACACCACCAATAGTCTGCCAGTGTCTCGCCTTTCCAGGCATATACGGCGACACCTGAAGCGGCGATGGCTGCTGCGGCATGATCTTGTGTCGAATATATATTGCAAGAGCACCAGCGTACCTCTGCACCCAATGCAACGAGGGTTTCAATCAGTACGGCTGTCTGGATAGTCATGTGTAGTGAACCCATGATACGGGCGCCTTTCAAGGGTTTGGATTCTCCATACTTTTCGCGAAGAGCCATAAGACCGGGCATTTCTTTTTCTGCCAGATCGATTTCCTTGCGTCCGAAATCTGCAAGTTTGATGTCTGCCACTTTGTAGGGCAGGGTAGAAAATAATTCTGTGGACATATTTTAACTTGTTTAAAAATGAAAGTAGCTGCAAAGATAGAACTTTCTGATTAGTAGGACAAAAGCTGCCGTTCTTTTTTAATCAATAATAACTTCGATAATGCGGTGGTTTAATTGTAAAAGTTGTATATTTGTATACTTATGGGTGGTATATACAACAAAACGGGTAAAATCGAAAGGATCTTTATGGAATTATATGATCAGAAAACGAAAGAGGAACTTCTTGAAGTTGTCAAAGAATTGGTGGGAAAGGTGGAAAGCCTGACTTCGGAGTTATCTTCGTTGAAAACAGGAAGATTCCGAGAGCAGTATAGTACCCGTATTTTGGATGCACTGCCCGATATGATTACGGTCTGTGATCATGGCGCAAATGTTATCGAACTTGCTTCTGCTCCGGAAACAAACCACGTGGAGGGTACTACAAGTGGAATTGTGGGGACAAACGTAAAGGATATTGTACCTCAGGAAGCTTACGAAAGTGTTCGGAAAAATATGGATAAAGTGATAGAAACCGGTAAGGGGTCGATAGCCAAACACTCGTTGATGCTTGATGGGGTCCGGCATCATTATGAGAACCGGATCTTTCCGCTTGATGATAAATATCTGCTTTGCATGTGCCGTGATGTTTCGGAAAAGGTGGAAGTAGAAAAACTGAATGCCATTCAGCAAAATGAGATAATCCGCCTTAATTCTTTGATGCAGGCTATACTGAATAATGTGCCTGTATACTTATTCGTAAAAGACACCGGAAATGATTTCCGTTATCTTTATTGGAACAAGGCTTTTGCAGAACGCACCGGCATTACAGCAGAATTTGCTATAGGTAGAACGGATGCGGAAATCTTTCGTAGCGAGGAGGAGGTCAGGCGTTTCAGAAAGGGAGACAGGGCCGTGATGGAGACTGAGAACGTGGAGTATTTGGAGAAATATGTTACGGTAACCGGTGATGTGCGTGCTGTGGCAGTGATAAAAACACTTGTCTCTTCCGGTGATAAACAACCTTATATTGTCGGAGTGGGCTGGGATATAACCGATATTAAAAAGACAGAAAAAGAATTGATCGATGCCAAAGTCAAGGCCGAGGAGGCTGACAAACTGAAATCCTCTTTTCTTGCCAATATGAGTCACGAGATACGGACACCTTTGAATGCCATTGTCGGCTTCTCAAAGCTTATCATTGAATCCGGAGACAAAGAAGAACAAACCCAATATGCCGGGATTGTAGAAAAGAATTCCGGTCTGCTGCTGAATCTTTTCAATGATATTCTCGATTTGTCGGCTTTGGAAGCCGGATTGCTGAATTTCTCGATAGAAACGGTTGGGATGCGGGATATCTGCGCCAGACTGTACCGGCAATACGGTGATTCTGTTCACTCCGGGGTTACTCTTATTCTTGATGACGTTGATCCGGACTTGTGTGTGCTGGGTGATTGGAACCGTATCTCTCAAGTATGGCAGAACCTGCTTAGTAATGCCATCAAATTCACTGCCGAGGGAGAAATTCATTTTGGCTTTAAGAGGAAAGGGGAAGTGGTTCAGGGATATGTATCCGATACGGGCATCGGGATTCCGGTGGAACGTGTAGCTACCATTTTTAGTCGTTTTGGCAAGGTGAACGATTTTGTTCAGGGAACCGGGCTCGGATTGACTATTTGCCGGATGTTTGTTGAGAAAATGGGAGGACGCATCTGGGTACGTTCAAAAGTAGGCGTGGGGACTGTGTTTTATTTTACGCTTCCGGTGGCATGCAAGGCTGAGGGGTGACCTTCCGGTTCTCTTCTTTTCTTTTTACCTTTTTCCTGCCACAAAGGATTCTTGATAAGTAGTGTTATAATTCTTGCTGCAGAATGAATATTGAAAGCCACAGCCATCGTTCTGTTGGAATGAAATTGAAATAACAACATAGCATGTTATATGGAATGATATAATGCATATAGAAAGTGATATAGTATTGTAGAATTTGAATTGTATAAATATTATGAGGGCTTTATTCTCTTTTCTTTGTTTTCTCTTTTTGCTGTGTGCTTGTCCGCAAAAAGGGGATTCCAAATCTTTGTCGGGTAAGTGGCGATTCGCATTGGATCCGGACGACAAGGGACTGAAAGAACAGTGGTATAATCAGTTATTGAATGATGCTATCTATTTGCCCGGATCATTGCAAGAGCAGGGATACGGAAATGATATTGGAGTGGAAACGGTCTGGACCGGACAGATCGTGGATAAATCTTGGTACGATTCACCGGATTACGAGGAATTTCGCCAACCGGGGAATATAAAGGTCCCGTTCTGGCTGAATCCGGAAAAACATTATGTCGGCGTGGCTTGGTATCAGAAAGAAATCCATATACCGGCTTCTTGGTCTGCCCGCCCGATAGAACTCGAATTGGAACGTACGCATTGGGAAACCACTCTCTTTCTGGATGGCAAAGCAATGGGGAAACATGAATCTTTGTCAACCCCTTTCCGTTATACATTTCAAGAGCTGACTCCAGGGAAGCATGTGCTGACATTGCGAGTGGACAACCGCTTGAATGTGGCGGTGGGAGTTAATGCGCACAGTGTATCCGATCATACGCAGTCGAACTGGAATGGCATTATCGGGACAATCTCCCTGACAGCCAAACCGGCTTTGTACATAGATGATATACAGATTTATCCCAATGTCTCTGATAAGACAATCAAGGCGGTGGTCTCTTTGAAGGGGGCGGTCGGGAAAAAAGGTTCTGTCTTAAATTTGCAGGTAAAGACTCCAAAGGGAAAGTCTGTCGGGAGGCCACGGTATATGGTGCTTTCTTCGCCGGCTTCGATGCGGCAGGAGTTCCTGATTCCCATGGGGGATGATGCTCTGTTGTGGTCGGAACATACCCCGAATCTGTATACATTGCATGTTTCCACTGAGACCGATGGAGACCGGGAGGAGCAATGCCGTATGTTTGGGCTTCGTGAGTTTAAGGCAAACGGAACACGTTTCGAAGTCAACGGGCACCCTGTCTTTCTTAGAGGGACACTGGAATGTTGTGTGTTTCCGTTAACCGGCTATCCGGCAATGGAGAATACATACTGGGAGAAAATATTCCGTCAGTGCAAAGCGCATGGATTGAATCATGTCCGTTTCCATTCGTGGTGCCCTCCCGAAGCGGCTTTTGAAGTGGCTGATAGGATGGGAGTCTACTTGCAGGTGGAGTGTGGCGGTTGGACAACTGTGGGTGATGGCGCTTATTCCGATGAGTGGTTTTACAAAGAGAGTGACCGTATATTAAAAGAATATGGCAATCATCCGTCTTTTTGCATGATGGCTTATGGAAATGAACCGAACGGAGCCAATCAGGCGGAGTTTCTTTCTAAGTTAATTGATTATTGGAAATCCAAGGATACCCGCCGGGCTTATACCTCTGCTGCCGGTTGGCCTTACGTTGAAAATGCCGATTATTGGAATCCGATGGATCCACGTATCCAGCGTTGGGCGGAGGGGCTGAAGAGTATAATAAACGCACAGCCACCTTGCACGGATTTTGACTTTTCTTCTATCATCAGGCAGGATATACCGACAGTCAGTCATGAGGTGGGGCAATGGTGTGTATATCCTAATTTCAAAGAAATAAAGAAGTATACAGGTGTGTTGAAGGCCAAGAATTTTGAGATCTTTCAGGAGACGTTGGCAAAGCATCACATGACAGATCTTGCGGACGATTTTCTGTTTGCTTCCGGTCGTTTGCAAACCCTGTGCTATAAAGCGGAAATAGAAGCGGCCTTGCGTACGCCGGGCTTTGCCGGATTTCAATTATTGGATCTGCATGACTTCCCGGGGCAGGGAAGTGCTCTTGTCGGTGTGCTCGATGCTTTTTGGGAGGAAAAAGGATATGTCAGCCCTAAAGAGTACAATACGTTTTGCAACCGGACGGTTCCTCTGGTCCGTTTCCCGAAAATGGTATGGCTGAATGATGAAACATTGGATGTACCGGTGGAAGTGGCGCATTTTGGTGAAAAGCCTTTGCATGAAGCTCACATCGTTTGGAGTATATGCAATCGGGCCGGCGAGAAACTGGCTGAAGGAATTTTTGTGAAAGACCTTCCGGTTACCAATTGTATTTCTGTCGGAAACATAAAGTTTGTGCTGTCTGAAATAGATAAGCCTATACAGCTCATGGTGCGTGTGGAAGTCAAAGAAGCAAACAATCGGAATCAATGGGATATTTGGGTGTATCCGGCAAAACAGGAAACTGTAGAAAAATTGCCTTACATAGCTTCCACATTGGACAGCTTGGCCATGGAGCATTTGAATAGAGGGGAAAATGTACTCCTGCTCTTGTCTCCGGAGAGTATTCTTCCGGAAAAGGGCGGAGATATCCGTGTCGGATTCTCTTCTATTTTCTGGAATACGGCCTGGACAGAGAAGCAACCTCCTCATACCTTGGGGATTCTCTGTAATCCGAAGCATCCGGCATTGGCTGCATTCCCTACGGAAAGCTACAGTGACTATCAGTGGTGGGATTTGGTGAGTAACTGCAGTGCAATGCTATTGGATGACTTTCCGGTAGATTATCGCCCGATTGTACATTTGATCGATGATTGGTTTACCAATCGGAAACTGGGTATTTTGTTGGAAGGCAGAGTTGGTAACGGAAAATTGATGGTATGCAGCGTCGATTTGCAAAAAGAACTGGATAAGCGTCCGGTAGCCCGTCAGTTTCGTCAAAGTATCCTACAGTATATGGCTTCCGATTGTTTTAATCCATCGGCTCTGCTAGATCCGGAAAAGATCAGGGCTTTGTATGAGCAATGATTTTGGCGTAGAAGCACTCCTGTTGAGTAAGTAGGCTGTGGTAGGCCTCGATAGCGTCGGGTAGTGGTTCTACGTCTTTTTTATATTTTGCGCAACACTTTCTGGGTATGGACTGGATTTCTGAACTGAACCGGTTTATATAATTTCAATGCCTTGTTCCCTGCAAAGCTGTAATCCCAGATCTTTCAGTTTGAATTTCTGTATCTTGCCGCTGCCTGTCATTGGGAATTCATTGATAAAGAATATATATTTAGGAATCTTATAGCGGGATATCTTGTTTTTGCAGAACTCTCTGACATCCGATTCGTGCATTTTTACTCCTTCATGAAGAATGATGAAAGCACCCACGGCTTCACCGTATTTCCTGGAGGGAATACCTGCGACCTGCACATCTTTTACTCCTTCGAGCTTGTAGAGGAACTCCTCTATTTCACGTGGATAGATATTCTCCCCTCCTCGGATAATCATATCTTTAATGCGCCCTGTGATACGGTAATTCCCGTCTTTGTCTTTAATGCCGAGATCACCCGAATGCAGGAAGTTGTTTTGATCGAGTACCTCTGCTGTGGCCTCCGGGTTCTTGTAATATCCTTTCATGGTATTGTAGCCGCGGTTGCACATCTCGCCTTGTACACCTATGGGGCACTCTTCCCCTGTTTCCGGATCGATTACTCTGACTTCCGTAAATTCAAAATCACGTCCAACCGTATTGCAACGGACATCAAACGGGTCGTCGATACGGGAGGCTGTCATGCCCGGGGCGGTTTCGGTAAGCCCATATACACTGGTTACTTTCATGTACATTTTTTCTTCTACCTGCTTCATCAGTTCGATGGGGCAAAGCGAGCCAGCCATAATTCCTGTGCGTAGACTGGACATATCGAACAGGCCGAACATCGGATGATGCAGTTCGGCGATGAACATGGTAGGAACTCCGTAGAGTGCGGTGCAGCGTTCTTTGTGAATGGATGCCAATACTACAAGCGGGTCGAAGCGCTCTACCATTACTTGGGTGCAGCCATGTGTCAGGCAGTTCATGGTGGCTAATACCACGCCGAAACAATGGAATAGAGGAACACAACAGCATAATTTGTCATCTGCCGTGAATTTCATGTGTTCACCGGTGAGGAAACCGTTATTGCTGATATTGTAGTGGGTGAGCATTACCCCTTTAGGAAAACCTGTGGTTCCCGATGTGTATTGCATGTTTACCACATCGTGGCAATCTACCTGGCTTTTGAGCCGGGCCAACTCTTTATCTTCTACATTATTCCCCAACAGAAGTATTTCTGCGGTATTGTACATGCCCCTGTGTTTCTCTTGCCCTACATAGATGACGTTTTTCATGTATGGGAAGCGCCCGCTTTTCAAATGTCCCCGTTCGCAAGTTTTGAGCTCCGGTAGCATGGTGTAGGTCATTTGAACAAAATCACTGTCTTTCTCGCCGTTTACGATACAGAGCGTATGCATATCGGAATTCTGACAAAGATATTCCAGTTCCGACTGTTTGTAATTGGTGTTTACCGTTACGTACACGGCACCGATCTTTGCGCAGGCATATAATAGAGTAAGCCAGTCGGGAACATTTGCCGCCCAGATTCCGACGTGTGTCCCCCTTTCCACCCCGATGGAAATAAGGCCCTTTGCCATATCGTCTACACGATGGTTGAACTGTTTCCAGGTAAAACGGAGCTCTCGGTCAGAGTATACTATATATTCTTTGTCAGGAGTTGTCTCTGCCCAATGCTCAAGCCATTGACCCAGTGACCGGTTATATAATTGCATGATCAATAATTAGGAAGTGAGAGGAGAAAAGATGGAGGAGGGGAGGGTGGAAAAGTAAACTGCGCTATCAGGCTGCATAATACTTCTCCCATCTTCCAGCTCTTCTCTCTTCTCCCTTTAATTTAAATGGGGGTATAGATGACTGCCAGAATTTTTGCAGCCTGGCCTTCGTAGGCGTGTACGTGGTGGGGAACGATGGAATCATAGTAAATACTGTCTCCTTCTTCGAGCAGATAGGTAGCTTTGCCGTAGCTGATTTCCATGACGCCCTCCATTACCATGATAAATTCTTCCCCTTCATGAGAGGAAAGAACGAAATCGTTGTCCGATGTCGGAGCTACATCGATGATAAATGGTTCCATGTGGCGGTCTGCTTTCGATTTCGACAAAGAATGGTACTCCATGTGTTTACGCGAGTGGATGGCATTGTTGGAGAAGCTGATTGTATCTTTGGCTTCCTCTTTGCGGCATACCACAGGGCCTGTTTCGTCCTGATCGTCAAGAAATGTGCCGAGACGTACTCCCAGTACGCGGGCTATCTTGATGAGCGGGGCCAAAGAGGGGAGGTCGATATTCTCTTCAATCCGTTCCACCTGTTCGACAGCCAACCCGGATCGTTGGGCCAATTCTTCTATTGTGATTGATTTGTTCTCGCGGAGCGCCTTGATTTTCTCTCCGACAATCTTGCTTGTATCCATATTGATAGTGTTTAATCTTGATAAGGTTATGATTTAAAGTCGTTAGAATGCAAAAATAACAAAATCTTTATACCACAGCAATTATAATGATGGAAAATGTCTGTAAAAGCAGAAAGCTGGCTCGGTTTAAATCTTGCCTGGTATTATTATATAGAAAACAAGCCTGTTTTTATACCGTTTCACTATCATGAGACGATCGTCTCTCAATTGTGTAACGATCGTCTCTCAATCGTGAAATGTACGTCTCATAACTGTGAAACAGGGCTGACGCATTATAATATCAGGGCTGACGCATTATAATATCAGGGCTGACGCATTATAATATTTACTTTACATGTTTATATTCTTGCTTATTTA
>CAUEFX010000067.1 GCA_958477465.1 uncultured Bacteroides sp. | reverse complement strand
CCATTATTTGATTTGAAAAAGTTTTTTGGGTGACGCATTCCCGAAGTCGGGAAAAAAAATCCATTGCAAATAAAAAAAACTGCGGGCTATCGATTACGACTGACAAGTGAGTGTGCCATAAAGCACCAAACACTTATAAACCGTAATTAATAGTCCGCAGTTATTTATATGATCTGTGGCTGTTTAATAACCCACAGTTCAAGTCCCATCACACAACTCCGGAGAAGCCCATGAATGCCATAGCCAGCAGCCCGGCTGTAATCAAGGCAATCGGTGTTCCCTTCATGCCTTCGGGAATCTTCACCAGACTCATCTGCTCGCGCAAACCGGCAAACAACACAAGAGCAAGACCGAAACCGATTGCTGTGGAGAAAGCATACACAACCCCTGTCAGCAAATCATAGTCTTTCTGGATTACCAGAATGGCTACTCCCAGAATACAGCAGTTGGTCGTGATCAGCGGCAGAAACACTCCCAATGCCTGATATAACGAAGGAGATACCTTCTTCAAAATGATTTCCACCATCTGCACTAGCGCGGCAATCACCAGAATGAAAGTAATCGTCTGCAAATACCCCAAATCGAAAGCATCGAGCACGAACTTTTGGATAAGGAAAGTTACAATCGTAGCAATCGTAAGCACGAATGCCACGGCGGCGCTCATACCCAACGCAGTATCTATCTTCTTGGAAACGCCCAAAAAAGGACAAATTCCAAGAAACTGTGACAATACAATGTTATTTACAAAGATTGCCGATATAAATATCAATATATATTCCATAATTCTAAATTAATAACGAATAATGAAAGAAGTGGCGGTAAACGCCTCAACTCTTCTTCAAACTGTTAATTAGCGCTATAAGATACCCCAATGCGATAAAAGCACCTGGTGCCAATACGAATACCAGCATACCGTATTCTTCCGGAAGGATGGCAAAGTTGAATACCTTACCCGTTCCCAAGAATTCACGTACAGCACCCAGCAATGTCAAGGCAATGGTGAAACCGAGTCCCATACCGAGACCGTCGAACATAGAAGCCACTGCATTGTTTTTAGCAGCAAAGGCTTCGGCACGACCCAGCACGATACAGTTTACAACAATCAACGGAATAAAAAGCCCCAGAGTGGCATACAATCCCGGCACATAAGCCTGCATCACCATTTGCAGCAACGTTACGAATGAAGCGATAACCACAATAAAAGACGGGATACGCACCATATCGGGTATCAGGTTTTTAATCAGTGAGATTACCACATTCGAGCAGATAAGCACGAACATGGTGGCCAGCCCCATTCCCATACCGTTGATGGCGGAAGAGGTGGTTCCCAATGTAGGACACATACCCAGCAGGAGCACAAACGTAGGATTCTCTTTGACAATCCCGTTCATCAAGACTTTAAAGTTATTCATATCTATATACTCCTTTCTTAATTAGCACTGATGGAATCAGCAGGTTCAACAACTTTTTGCGTGGCACCGGTAGTACCGTTCATATCGCCACCGCCTTTATAAGCAGCATAAGCAGCGTTTACAGCATTAAGAAAAGCACGCGAAGTAATCGTAGAAGCCGTAATGGCATCTACCTGGCCGCCGTCCTTACTTACCGTAAGCGGAGCTTCTCCCGGATTCAGGCCTTTGATACTACCCTTATTGCCTTCTTTAAACCAATCGGCAGCTTTGGATCCCAATCCCGGAGTTTCAGAATGAGACAACAGTGAATAATCATAGATCTTGCCGTCGGCATCGAAGCCTACCAGCACTTTCAGTTCACCGCCAAATCCCATAGCTGAAGATTCTACGGCAGCGCCTACCCATTGTCCGTCTTTCTTGGCCGGATAGATGGTATATTCCACTCCGTTTACCGTTTCCTTCGTAGCTTCTGCCGTCGGGTTGTTATCAAATGCCGGTACCACAATACTGATGGCATCGCTGAGCGCCTTGGCATTTGCTTCGGCAATCGGTCCTTTTGTAAGTTCATTCACGTATGCCAGCAACGCTACCGAAATGGCAGTAACACCGGTAAGCACCAGCAACATATTTTTCAATGATGATTCTAACTTTTTCATTTCTTCTTCGCTACCTCCCCAAAGCGTTTAGGTTTACAATATGTATTAATCAGCGGAGTAAATGCATTCATAATCAGGATAGCAAACGACATACCTTCGGGGTAAGCGCCAAACAAACGGATAATAACCGTCAGCAGACCGATGCAAACACCATAAATCAACATACCTTTCTTGCTCATCGGAGAAGTCACATAATCCGTTGCCATAAAGATAGCTCCCAACATCAGACCTCCGGAAAGCAATTGTATCACCGGAGAGACATACACTTCGGGATTAACCAAATGCATGATGCCCGAGAAGACAAACACAGTGGCCAGAATAGAGACCGGGATATGCCAGGTAATGATCTTTTTCCACAGCATGTAGACAAGACCGAGCAGCAGCGCAGCCGCGCTCACTTCACCCAGACATCCGCCGTTCTGTCCGATAAGCAGACTCAAAGAATCGGGTAGCTGATCGAGCGATACGCCCGGCGCCCCCTTGATTACCCCTTTCATGATAGCCAGCGGAGTAGCCCCTGTAGTAGCATCGGCATAAGCCGTCAACTGACCAACCACCGGCCATGTAGTCATCTGTACCGGGAAAGAGAGCAACAGGAACACACGTCCTGCCAATGCCGGGTTGAAAGGATTATTTCCCAAACCTCCGAACGACATCTTGCCTACGCCGATGGCAAACAGCGCACCCAGAATAATAATCCAGATAGGAAGGTTGGAGGGCAGGTTGAAGGCCAGCAGCACACCGGTGATGATGGCCGAACCGTCACAAACAGTAGTAGTTTCTTTTTTCAGCAGATACTTGCCGATAGCCCATTCAAAGAAGACACAGGCTGCCACGGAGGTAGCCGTAACAATGAGGGCTCCCAATCCGAAAAAGACAAGCGACACGATAAATGCCGGAAACAGGGCGATCAGCACGCCGTACATATTCTTCCGTACGCTGTCTCCGCTATGAACGTGAGGGGATAATGATACTATAAATTTATTTTCCATACTTCGTTATTTTTTAGCTTGACGTGCACGAATCATGGCACCTACTTTTCCTTTACCCAGGCGGCAATAGTCGAGCAACGGACGGTTGGCAGGGCAAGTGAACTGGCAAGAGCCGCACTCGATGCAATCCATGATTCTTTCTGTTTCCATTCTTTCAAAATCTCTGTTTTCGGCCAATGCAGAAAGCAAATAAGGCTCAAGCCCCATCGGACAGGCTCCCACGCACTTCGCACAACGGATACAGTTCTGTGCCTCGCCACGTTTTGCCTCTTTCCGGTTCATGATAAGAATGCCGGAACTTCCTTTTGCCGTAGGTACATCGATATTCACCAGTGCCTTACCCATCATCGGACCGCCACCGATCACCTTACCCGTATCTTCGGGCAGACCGCCACAGGCTTCAATCAGCTGACGCATCGGCGTACCCACACGTGCCATGAAATTGGAAGGTTTGGCAAGCGATTTTCCGGTAACGGTAATCACCCGTTCAAACAGCGGTTTGTTTTTCTGTACGGCCTGATAAACAGCGAAAGCCGTGCCCACATTCTGCACCACGGCACCGGTAGAGATAGGAAGCGCTCCGCTTGACACCTGCCGTTTTATAACGGCGTCGATCAGTTGCTTTTCACCACCTTGCGGATATTTCACTTTCAAAGGAACGACTTCGATACCGGCATAGCTGGAAGCTACCTTAGTCATCAGCTCGATGGCATCGGGCTTGTTATTCTCAATGCCGATAAATGCCTTGTTCACTTTCACCGCTTTCATCAGGATAGAAACCCCTACCATGATCTCTTCGGCATGTTCCAGCATCAGCTGGTGGTCGGCAGTCAGATACGGCTCACACTCAACAGCGTTGATGATTACACATTCCGCCTTGAATGAAGGAGGAGGACACAGCTTCACCTGAGTGGGGAAACAAGCACCGCCCAAACCTACAATACCGGCATCGGCAATTTTCTTCACAATCTCTTCGGAGGTCAACTTACACTCCTTCACCAGTGTTTCGCTACGGTCGATGGACTCTTCCCATTCATCGCCTTCCACATCGATAAAGATAGCAGGTTTGGCATAACCGCTGGCATCGATAATGGAGTCTATCTTTGCGACCTTTCCGCTGACAGAAGAGTGAATGGCTGCCGAAACAAACCCGGCGGGCTCGGCAATCTTAGTGCCCACTTTCACCACATCCCCTTTGGCTACCACCGGTTTGGCGGGAGCACCGATGTGCTGCCCCAGCAGGATAACTGCCTTCGACGGAATCTCCGCCATGATAATGGGCTGATGTGCCGACAGCTTATTTTCGTGTGGATGAACACCACCAATTGAAAATGTCTTCAACATACAATTTCTGTATTTTATCTGTTTATTATACTTTTATTTATGCTTCGCCAACCGGTTTTGTCTCGGGAGCTTCTGCTTTCGGAGTCACTGTCTTGGCAGTTTCCGCTTTCGGTTCTTTCACAGCGGGAGCTTCTTCCGCTTTCGGTTTACGCGGCGGGAAATTCAATTCGGTGATGGTTCCCTGCGGACAAACCTCCACACACTTGCGACATGACTTGCATTTGGCCGGATCGATATAAGCCAAGTTGTTTTCAAGCGTAATCGCTTCGAACGGACAAGTCTTGACACATTTGCCACAACCGATACAACTTACCGCACAAGCCTTACGCGCCACAGCACCTTTGTCTTTATTGACGCAAGACACATACACACGACGCGACTTCTTACCTTGCGGACGGATTTCGATAATCGCCCTCGGACAGGCCTTGGCACAAGCGCCGCAAGCCGTACATTTAGCCTCGTCTACTTCCGGAAGTCCGGTTTCGGGATTCATGTGAATGGCACCGAACTGGCAGACAGCCACACAGTCGCCACAGCCCAGACACCCGAAACTACAACCCGTTTCACCACCGTAAAGAGAAGCGGCAATCGCACAACTCTTCGCCCCGTCGTACACATTGGTACGAGGACGGTTGGCACAGGTTCCATTACATCTCACAACCGCAACCATCGGTTCGGTTTCGCCGGCATCAAGTCCGAGGATAGAGGCTACCTGCGTCATGACAGGCTGTCCGCCTACCGGACAGAATTTTCCATCCAATGAGCCGGCCTTTACACAAGCATCGGCAAACCCACTGCACCCCGGATAACCACATCCACCGCAATTAGCCTGAGGCAACACTTCGGCCACCTGGGCAATACGCGGATCTTCATACACGGCAAATTTCTTGGAAGCGACATATAATATAGCGGCTGAAATCAGCGCAATGGCTCCCAATGAAATTACTGCAATCAGAATCAAATTCATAAATTAGTTATTTTATTGGTTTTATAGTAAATGAAAATGTTTGTTTCAATCGTGTCTTATTCAGCCACAACAGCCAATAGTAAGGAATGAGAACAGCCAACGCAAGAAGCGATGCGTAGAGTTCATCACCCGTTACTGCCATAAATATAAAAAGGGAAAGTATTAAAAGTATAAAAGGAAATACAAAAGCTAGTGCCACAGCCATCATTCCCATAGAAGCCTCACCGATAACCATCACTTGCTCGCCTACCCGAAAAGTGTGCGCCGAAGGGTCTGTGATGTCAATCACCTTCTCTTTACTGTCCGCAGAAGAACAATGCCCCTTGGCACTGCATGCCGCGCATGCCGATGTCTGGATGATTCTCACCGAAAGATGAGAACCGTCTATGTTTTCCACAATACCTTGATGCCTTATTGTATTAGCCATTTTGCAAACTGAACATTACAAATTGCGGCAAATTTAAGCATTATTTGTGAACTACGAAGCTTTCTGCCGTTTTTTCTATGTGTTAAAGTGTTATTTTTATCTTTTTTGTTATCGCACACGATAAATAATACGGGCGACCCTGTGGGGCCGCCCGTATTATTATGCTTACCAAAAGTCAGCTTACCATTGATAATTAATGCCGAAACTCAGCAATTCTTTTACCTGGAAATAACTTTTTCCTGCAACAGGTTTCGAACTGTCATCATATCGTGCATGCACATAAAGTTTGGTAGACAGGTAACGGTTCAGCACAAAGTTCACGGTGTTTTCCCACTCGATACGTACCCATTTATAACTGGTCAGATAGTTTAAACGTGAATCGAGCGAGATGGACGGAATAATAGTCCAGGTTAAGGTAGGCTGAAACTGCGAACCGAAATCATTCTTGGAAGACTTCCCTTCCTCCAGACCGAATTTCGTCTCGTTCACCTCACTGTTGCCCACATACCGGAGGTTGTATGTCAACGGCGCAAGGAACAAAGAGAAATTGAATTTCTTCTTCTTCAACTTATAGTCCATACCGACACTGACCGCCAAATCGGCAGGAGCCAGGAATGCAGAGACCAGTTCTTCACTATTGGCCTTATAACCGTTGCAGAACTGCGTTTTGAACTCGGCAGAGATGGTATAATACCAATTGTGGGCTGCCTGTATACCGAGTTTGCTATACAGACGGAGCTGGTCGGTGTTCACCAGATATTTATGATATTCGTCCGACGGCGTCGAATTAAATCCAAGTTTCGCTTCCAGCATATTCTCAAACTGCACTTTCTCGCGGTCATTATAGTTGGCAAACAACTTCAGATTGGCAAGCAACGCATTGTTGCTTTCCCCTCCCTTGTACCAGTTGTCGGAAATATAGTTCTGGGTGAACTGCAATGAGCCGTTACCTCCCGTTACCCACCAGTTGGGTTTGTTGATTTTCAATTCGGCTTCTCCTACTCCTACGTCCATCGGTTCTTTTTCAAACAGGCGCACCACTTCCGTCTTTGCTTTCGGCTTCACGTCTTCACGGAACACTTTACGGCTTCTGATCTGCTCCTCCGTAGTGCGTACAAGCTGAGGTGCATTCAGATAAACACCCATCAGCGTGCGGTCTACAATTTTATTTGAACGCTCCAAGGAGGTGAACCGGTTTTCATCGTAAGGCAGCCATTTGGAATAATCGACAGCTACCGTATCGACCTGGGGAAGTTTCCAGTCGATTGTAGAATACTCCGCTATCGGAGAATAATAATAGGCCAGCGGCGTAAACAGCCGGTAATATTGCGGATTTACCGGAATATAACGTTCCGGCACGGCAGGATCATTCAAGTAATCCAATACTCCGATGTATTTTTCATACAAAATGGAAACCGTATCCAGCTTGTTTGTTTCAGTGTTCAGTTTTAATATAAGATATGGTTGAAGCCCTGCGGCAAGCGTATCCGGTTTCTCCGACACGGGTGTCACAGACTTCGACAACGGTTTCGCAGCCGCCGTCGTCACTTCCGGTGTTTTAGCGGATTTCACAACCGGCAGCGTATCGTTCTTTTCCTCCAACCGCACATCGGGCTTCACCGACGGCACCGTATCTACGTTTACCGGCAACAATGTATCTGCCTTTACTACATTACTTAAACTATCCGACACAGGATTAACCACGTCTTGCGCCATCACCGACGAAGATAAAACAATTGCTAATGTGAATGATGAAATATAACAGTTCTTCATGTCGTTCGTATTTTGAGTGCAAAAATAACAAAAAGTCCTTAAATGAAGAAAGAAAAGGGAAGTTGTTTTTACCGGTATGTATTCTGCTTTAATCTGTTTGACTACGGCAGAAACAGATACTATTTATGAATAAGAAAAACACAAAGAACAGACTTCGTTCAAAGAGCAGGAGTACATTTTACAAAATGTCAATATGACATTTAAATTTATCCAGAATTCCTTTATTGAAGCAAGAGATAGAACCGATACTAAAAATCTTCTGCATTTTCACATTAAATATTTCCAAAAGATACCAGTATAAACAATTTACTATCTCAAAGATTATTTTTCTATCATTCTAATTACAATATATCCTAAAAGCGCATATATATCATTCATTATCATATTTCAAAACAGATTGAATTCTGTTAGCTTCCAGCGTAAGAAGTGAATTTTCAGAGAGAAAAATATTTTTCCCGTAGAGACTCTTATGGTTTCTCGTAGAGGAACGAATCGTTCCTCTACGAGAAACTGAAGCTTTCCACCGTGAAAAAGCACATTAAATTGTCGGGCAAAACTGCATATTCATCCTCTTTTTCATAGAAATATGCAGGAAAAAGTGCATATTATTCATCCTTTTATGCACTTTTTTCTCTATTTGCTGTTTTTTGAAAGAAGTACGTATTAGCAGAAACAGCGAAATAAGAGAATTATGTCAGCCTATTCGCATTTCTCATTTCTTTTATCCATATCAGTTTACTAATCCCAAAACCATAAACGGAATAACCTGTTTTACTTTAGCAAGACCAAGACCATACCATAAAGATTGGGCCGGCCTTGACTTTTTCTTATCACACCGGCATATAAATTGAGATTTATAACTAAATTTGCATTCCCCTGACTGATGAAATTCAAAACTCCGTTGAGGGGTTACCGGAAGTGATATCATATAAATAAATATGTGAGTTCCGTACATTCTATTTTTTGATTGAAAAGAGGTTATAGTATCACTATTCCAACTACGAGAATAGCATTCAAGACCCTTGGTGTTGTAACGGCTACAACGACCCCGGGTATTCTGATAAAATTACTTTAAATAAAAACTTGCAACAATGACAGAATGGGAAAAGATGCAGGCTGGTGAAATCTACAATGATTTCGACCAAGATTTGTTCAACCGTAGGGTTGAAGCCAAAAAACTATTTCGTGCTTATAACCACACAGAAGATGATGAGGTAGAGAAGCGCAACGACATTATGCTGAAATTATTCAAGTCTGTCGGTAGAAATGTATGGATAGAACCCGATTTCCGCTGTGAGTTTGGCAAAAACATCACTATCGGCAATGACGTTTACATTAATTTCGGTTGTGTAATCCTCGACTGTGGACAGATATGCATTGGCGACAATACATTGATAGGTCCAAATGTAGGAATATTCTCAGGCAATCATACCACAGATGCAGAGGAACGTGCAGCAGGAGGGCTTATCCCCAAACCCGTCACCATAGGAAACCGAGTATGGATTTGCGGCAATGTAAGCATTGTGCCGGGAGCAAGCATAGGCGACGACTCTATAATCGGGGCCGGCAGCGTGGTAACACGCGATATTCCGGCAGGGGTCATTGCAGCAGGGAATCCGTGCCGTGTCTTGCGCAAGATTACAGAACAGGACAAGGTTGGCTATAAAAGAGAGAAATAAAAAAGAGATAAATAATAATAAGATGAAAGAGCTCATACCTAACGGCGGCATTCCACGCAACACCCTCTTCGCAATGGCTGTCATTGGCGGATTGACCGTAGCCAATCTTTACTACAACCAGCCACTGCTCGAAGCCATGCGCCAGTCGCTCGGTGCAACAGAGTTTCAAGCCAACCTTATCACATTCATCACCCAGTTGGGCTATGCCGCAGGACTTGTTCTTATAGTTCCTCTTGCCGACAAGGTGTCACGCCGCAAAATTATTACGGTAAACATGAGTATAGCCGTACTTTGTTGCCTGACAATCGCACTCGCCAAAAGCCTTTGGGTGATATGGCTGGCCTCACTTGTGTTAGGTTGCAACAGTGTAGTTCCGCAAATGTTCATACCGGTGGCAAGCCATTTCTCCAAACCAGAAAACAAGTCACGCAACATGGGTATAGTACTGACAGGATTGTTAAGCGGAGTGCTTGGTGCCAGAGTTCTGAGCGGATATATAGGAGAATTGGCAGGTTGGCGCACCATGTTTTCCATTGCAGCTGTCATCATGACTATATGCCTGATCTGTATGTTGCGGACACTGCCCATCATGCCGAATAACTTTGAAGGCAGTTATGGGAAACTGATGAAATCAATAGGAAGTATATACCACAGATACCCGACTATCCGCATCTACGCTCTGCGTGGCGGACTAAGTTTCGGAAGCATGATGGCTATATGGTCATGTATGTCATTCCACTTGACAGGTGCCCCATTCCACGCCGGCAGTGACGCTGTTGGGATGCTTGGACTTTGCGGACTGGCAGGTGCAACGGCCGCGAGCGGCATAGGAAAATACATCCCACGTTTCGGCATTGAAAAGTTTTGCCAGGCAGGAAGTCTTCTCCAGTTCGCAGCCTGGATTATAGCGTATTTCTTTTCAGACAGCTATGTCGGTCTTGTCGCGGCTATCATGCTCGTCGACGTAGGTGCCCAATGCTATCAATTGAGCAATCAAAGCGGCTGCCTTTCACTCGTCCCAGAAGCGACTAACCGTAGCAACACCATTTTCATGAGCCACCTGTTTGCCGGCGGCAGCCTTGGAACACTTTGCGCAGGAGCGGCTTGGAACTACGGCGGTTGGGACGCCGTATGCCTTGTAGGTTTTGCCTTCGCTTTTGCCGTGGCTGTAGTAAATGTCCTTTTTCAAAACACCCGAACGAATGCGAAATAAAACCTGACTAACGATATCGTACTTGGAATAATACATAAAAGAGATGTACAAGAAAAATATTATCAAAACAAAACTTTATGAATCTCCATGTGGCACATTGCTACTTGGTTCATTCAATGACAAACTCTGTTTGTGCGACTGGCAAGTGGAAAAACGCCGTGACCATGTGAACAGGCGACTGAAACGTGTACTACAAGCAGAATTTGAGGAAGGCACGTCGGCAGTAATCGAAAAAGCGGCGGTACAACTTGACGAGTTCTTTGCCGGGAAACGCCAGACATTCAATGTTCCACTGTTATTCATCGGTACAAATTTTCAGAAAATTGTATGGAACGAACTACTGAAAATACCTTATGGAAAGACGGTCTCATATAGAGAAATGGCACAACACATCGGTATGCCAAAGGCTGTACGCGCAGTAGCTAACGCCAATGGTTCTAATGCTATTTCGATTTTCGCCCCTTGCCACAGAGTAATTGGAAGTAACGGTTCGCTTACCGGATATGGCGGTGGGCTTGCCGCAAAAAAAATGCTTTTGGAATTAGAAACAGTTTCTTCGAATATAAAAACGAAAAAACAGCCTCATAAATAACTCTCAAAAGAATGCCGGACAAAATTCAAACAGGCTCTTTAATCTAAAGATTTTACGATGCGAAAATAATGAATTTAGCAAAGTACAGCATTCGAGACGTGCCTGATCTAAAAAAAAGGATGAATTACGCTTTAACCGAAACAGTGAGAATATACGAGAATCGGAAGAACTTTAAATAGAACGAATTGCATTTTTTAGCAAAATTTGTCCCCACGATTACCCATTACTTGCCTATTTTTTGTAATTTTGCGGTTTTTAATACGTTAAGTTCTTAGAATACATCATAAGTAAACAAATTATAAAAAACAGTATAGCTGTGGGAGAAACAAAGTATATTTTCGTCACCGGTGGTGTAGCTTCCTCATTAGGAAAAGGTATTATTTCATCGTCCATCGGTAAATTGCTGCAAGCAAGAGGTTATAAAGTAACCATTCAGAAGTTTGACCCGTATATCAACATCGACCCGGGAACGCTGAATCCTTATGAACATGGAGAATGCTACGTAACCGTAGACGGGCATGAAGCCGACCTCGACCTGGGGCACTATGAACGCTTCCTGGGCATCCAGACAACCAAAGCCAACAACATCACCACCGGACGTATCTACAAAAGCGTCATCGACAAAGAACGCCGTGGTGACTATCTGGGCAAAACAATTCAGGTAATTCCACATATCACCGATGAGATCAAGCGCAACGTGAAGTTGCTGGGCAACAAATATAAGTTCGACTTCGTAATCACCGAAATAGGCGGAACCGTGGGTGACATCGAATCACTCCCTTACGTGGAAAGTATCCGTCAGTTGAAATGGGAGTTGGGAAAAGATGCCTTGTGCGTACACCTTACTTATGTACCCTATCTGGCAGCAGCCGGAGAACTCAAGACAAAGCCGACCCAACACTCCGTAAAAGAGTTGCAAAGCGCCGGTATCCAACCGGACATCCTCGTGCTGCGTACCGAACACGAACTGAGCACCAGCCTTCGCAAGAAAGTGGCTCTGTTCTGTAACGTAGACGAGAATGCCGTTGTGCAGAGCATCGATGCACCTACCATCTACGAGGTGCCCATACTGATGCAGGCACAGGGATTGGACGAGACAATTCTGAAAAAGATGGGACTCCCCGTGGGCGAGACTCCGGGACTCGGTCCATGGCGCGCATTCCTCGAACGCCGTCATAAAGCGGAAAAGACAGAACCGGTACACATTGCCCTGGTAGGAAAATATGACCTGCAGGATGCCTATAAATCAATCCGTGAGGCTCTTTCACAGGCAGGCACTTACAACGACTGTAAGGTACAGGTGGATTTTGTGAACAGCGAAACGCTGACAGACGATAATGTAGCAGAAGCCCTGAAAGGCATGGCGGGTGTAATGATAGGCCCCGGCTTCGGCCAGCGTGGCATCGAAGGCAAGTTTGTTGCCATCAAATATACACGTACCCATAACATCCCGACATTCGGTATCTGCCTGGGCATGCAATGCATCGCCATCGAATTTGCCCGCAACGTACTGGGATATAAGGATGCCAACTCGCGCGAGATGGACGAAAAGACGCCACACAACGTCATCGACATCATGGAGGAACAGAAAGCAATCACCAATATGGGCGGAACGATGCGTCTGGGTGCCTACGAATGTACGTTGACCAAAGACAGCAAGGCTTATGAAGCCTACAAGACCGAACATATTCAGGAACGCCACCGTCACCGTTATGAATTCAACAATGAATACAAAGCCGAATATGAAGCGGCCGGCATGAAGTGCACAGGTGTCAACCCGGAATCGGGTCTGGTGGAAATCGTGGAAATCCCGGCACTGAAATGGTTCGTGGGAACTCAGTTCCATCCCGAATACAGCAGTACGGTATTGAATCCGCATCCGCTGTTCTTATCATTCATCAAGGCGGCAATAAGCAAATAATAATTAAATAATCAAGAATAAAAAATGGATAAAAACACCATAACAGGTCTCGTTTTAATAGGCATCTTATTAGTAGGATTCAGCTTTCTGAGCCGTCCGAGCAAAGAACAGCTCGCTGCTCAAAAGAGATACTACGACTCCATTGCAGTGGTGCAGCAACAGGAGGAAGCCCTCAAAGCCAAAGCAGCTGCGGCATTGGCCAATGAGAAAGGAGAAAATACCGGTACGGCAGATTCAACTTCGCTTTTCTTCAATGCCACACAAGGCAAAGAGTCTTTCACCACCATTCAGAACAACTTAGTGGAGATCACCTTCGACAATAAGGGAGGACGTGTGTATTCTGCAATGCTGAAAGACTATAACGGGCAGGATGGCAAACCGGTTGTACTGTTCAACGGCAGTGATGCCGAAATGAACTTCAACTTCTACAACAAGAAAGAGACTATCCAGACAAAGGACTATTATTTTGAGGTTGTCAACAAAACCGACAGCAGCCTGACCATGCGCCTGGCTGCCGACAGTGAGAGCTATATCGACTTTGCCTACATACTGAAGCCGGACAGCTACCTGCTGGGATTCACCATTCAGGCAACGGGCATGGCGGGGAAACTCGCTTCCACGGATTATGTAGACATCTCCTGGTCGCAGCGTGCGCACCAACTCGAAAAGGGATTCACTTATGAGAACCGTCTGGCCGAGCTGATGTACAAAACCGCCAATGACGATACGGACAATCTTTCGGCTGCCAAAGACGATGAGAAGCAGCTCGAAGGTCGTGTAGACTGGATTGCTTTCAAGAACCAGTTCTTCTCCTCCGTGTTCATCGCTAATCAGGATTTCGATAAGGTGAATGTCAAATCACGTATGGAGAAGCAGGGAAGCGGCTATATCAAAGACTATTCCGCTGAGATGAATACATTCTTCGATCCGACCGGCAAACAAGTCACCGACATGTATTTCTATTTCGGACCGAACCATTACAAGACATTGAAAGCGCTCGATAAGGGACGCGAGGATAAATGGGAACTCGACAATCTGGTCTATTTAGGATGGCCGTTGATTCGCTGGATCAACAAATACATCATCATCAACGTGTTCGACTGGCTCTCCGGCTGGGGGCTGAGCATGGGTATCGTTCTGCTGATTCTGACCATCATCGTGAAAATAGCCGTATACCCGGCCACTTGGAAGACTTATATGTCATCGGCAAAAATGCGTGTACTGAAACCGAAGATCGATGAAATAAACAAGAAATATCCGAAGCAGGAAGATGCGATGAAGAAGCAACAGGAGGTAATGAGCCTGTACAGCCAGTATGGAGTAAGCCCGATGGGTGGTTGCCTGCCAATGCTGTTACAGTTCCCTATCCTCATGGCATTGTTTATGTTCGTGCCGAGCGCCATCGAGCTCCGCCAGCAAAGTTTCCTGTGGGCAGACGACTTGTCTACTTACGATGCATTTGTCACATTCCCGTTCCATATCCCGTTCTTGGGTGACCACCTCAGCTTGTTCTGTCTGTTGATGACAGTGACCAACATCCTGAATACCAAGTTCACCATGCAACAACAGGACAATGGTTCACAGCCTCAGATGGCAGCCATGAAATGGATGATGTACCTGATGCCGATAATGTTCCTTTTCGTATTGAATGACTATCCCTCGGGATTGAACTATTATTACTTCATTTCAACGCTGATCAGCGTGGGTACAATGATCGTACTTCGCAAAACAACCGATGAAGACAAGTTGCTTGCCATCCTCGAAGCGAAGAAGAAAGACCCGAAACAGATGAAAAAGACCGGCTTTGCCGCCCGTCTGGAAGCGATGCAAAAGCAGCAGGAAGAGATGGCAAAAGCAAGACAGCAGCAGAATAAGCGATAAAAGCAATACCGTTATAATGCAAAAGCCGGACTAACTCTTTAGGTTTGTCCGGCTTTCGTATTTTTATGCTGATCTATATGCCGGACAATGGCAGATTGCTGTCGTTTCACACGACCTCCTCACCTTCCGTGAAGGAAGGGTGACCGAAGGATGGGGTGGCAAGTACAAACAAAAAGATTATTCAACAAATACTAAACGAATAGAATGAAAACAAAGTATTCTTACAGAGAAATATGGCTTATCTCCTACCCTATCCTGATCAGTCTCGTCATGGAACAGATGATCGGGATGACTGATACTGCCTTTCTGGGGCGTGTAGGAGAGATAGAACTGGGTGCATCTGCCATAGCCGGAATCTACTATATGGTCATCTTCATGATGGCATTCGGTTTCAGCATCGGAGCGCAAATCATGATAGCACGGCGCAACGGAGAACGTCAATACAGAGAAATAGGCCCTATCTTCTATCAAGGGGTATACTTCCTGTTGGCATTAGCGGTCATCGCATTTGCCATATCGCTGTATTTCTCACCGCAGCTATTGAAAAGCATCATTTCTTCACCCCACATTTACGAAGCAGCCGTCAGCTACATCAATTGGCGTATCTTCGGTTTCTTCTTTTCGTTTATCATGGTGATGTTCAGAGCGTTCTTCGTAGGAACCACCCAAACTAAAACGCTGACCCTGAACTCCATCGTCATGGTACTGTCGAACGTGGTATTCAACTATATCCTGATTTTCGGAAAATTCGGCTTTCCCAAACTGGGTATTGCCGGAGCAGCCATCGGATCGTCATTGGCAGAGCTGATCTCTGTACTGTTCTTCATCATCTATACCTGGAAACGAATCGACAGCCGGAAGTATGCCCTCAACAAACTTCCCGCCTTCCAGCCGGAAATATTGAAGCGTATACTGGGAGTCTCGTTCTGGACCATGATTCAAAACCTCCTGTCCATGTCTACCTGGCTCACCTTCTTCCTGTTCGTAGAACACCTGGGAGAGCGTGCATTGGCTGTCACGAATATCATCCGCAATGTTTCCGGCATCCCTTTCATGATAACTCTGGCGTTTGCCACCACCTGCGGTTCGTTGGTAAGCAACCTGATCGGAGCCGGAGAGACGCAATGCGTGCAAGGAACAATCCGCCAGCATATCCGGATAGCTTATGCTTTTGTTATTCCGTTATTACTGTTTTTCACATTATTCCCCCAGCTGATACTCAGCATCTACACAGACATTCCTGCGTTGCGGGAAGCATCTGTGGCATCGTTGTGGGTGTTGTGCACGGGCTATCTCATCATGGTTCCGTCTAATGTGTACTTCCAGTCCGTATCGGGTACAGGCAATACGCGTACCGCACTGGTCATGGAGTTATGTGTGCTGGTGGTCTATGTGGCCTATATTACCGGTATCATTTTATACTTCCGGGCGGATGTAGCCTTCTGCTGGACCAGCGAACACTTGTATGCAACCCTCACACTGATATTCTGCCGATGGTATATTCTGAAAGGAAATTGGCAACAGAAAAAGATATAACCACCAAACAGGGAAGTATTGGGTTGGAAAAGTGAAGCATCTCCACCCTCCCTCCGAAAGATGCTATATCTTTTTTTAAAAGACACTATATCTTTTTTTAAAAGATGCTATATGTTTTTTTAAAAGATGCTACATCTTTTTTTGAAACTTATATGTCTTTTAAAAAAAGATGTAGCGTCTTTCTGGAGCCTGCCATAAACGGCTGAAATACGGTATCGTTTTCCGTGCGAATGCACTCGGAACTATTTTACTTCTTCCTATAAGAAAACAAAATTTTATCACTATCTTCGCATATCTTAATTTAACTGAAAGAAAAAATATGAGACAAGCCAAACTGTTAGTTATGTCAACAACAATGATGTTAGCAGCCTGCTGCGGAACAAAAGACGCTGGGCAGAGTACGGGAGCACTCATCGGCAAATCGGATATCAAGATCGAAGGAATGCGCATGACTCCCGAAGCATTATGGGCAATGGGTCGTATCGGTGAGATAAGCGTGTCGCCCGACAACAAACAGGTAGTGTACAGTGTAGCCTATTACAGTGTACCCGAAAACAAAAGTAACCGCGAACTCTTCATCATGAACGCGGACGGAAGCGAAAACAAACAGATCACACACACTCCCTACCAGGAGAATGGAGCCACCTGGATCAAAGGTGGCACCAAAATCGCTTTTCTGAGCAATGACAACGGAAGCAGCCAGATTTACGAAATGAATCCGGACGGTAGCGGACGCAGACAACTCACCAATTACGATGGAGACATCGAGGGATTCTCCATTTCACCGGACGGAAAGAAGATCCTTTTCATCTCACAGGTGAAAACAGTGAAAAGCACGGCCGACAAATATCCCGACCTGCCCAAAGCAACGGGAATCATTGTCACCGACCTGATGTACAAGCACTGGGACGAATGGGTGACCACCGCCCCACACCCATTTGTAGCCGATTTCGACGGTAATTCAATTTCCAATATCATCGACATCCTGGAGGGCGAGCCTTATGAAAGCCCGATGAAACCTTGGGGAGGCATCGAACAGTTGGCATGGAATACCACTTCGGACAAAGTGGCCTACACCTGCCGCAAGAAAACCGGACTGGCATACGCCATTTCTACCAACTCCGATATCTACGTTTACGACTTGAATACCAAGCAAACCGAAAACATAACCGAAGAAAATAAAGGATACGACACCAACCCGCAATATTCTCCGGACGGCAAATACATCGCTTGGCAAAGCATGGAACGCGACGGATACGAAGCCGACCAGAACCGGCTTATGGTAATGAATCTCGAGACGGGCGAAAAACGGTTTGCCAGCAAAGGATTCGAATCGAATGTGGATGCTTTTATCTGGAGCGCCGACGCAAAGACGATCTACTTCACAGGCGTATGGCACGGAGAGGTGCAAATATATGCCCTCAACCTCGCCGATGATTCCATCAGAGCGGTTACCGAAGGCATGTACGACTATGACGCCCCCGCCCTCTTTGGCGACAAGCTGATAGCCAAACGCCACTCTATCAGCATGGGAGATGAAATCTATGCCATCGACCCGGATGGGAAAACCACTCAACTGACGCAGGAAAACAAGCAAATATACGACCAGATTGAAATGGGAAAAGTGGAAGGACGCTGGATGAAAACCACTGACGGCAAGCAGATGCTTACCTGGGTGATCTATCCTCCCCAATTCGATCCGAACAAGAAATATCCAACACTGCTCTTCTGCGAAGGTGGCCCGCAAAGTCCCGTCAGCCAGTTCTGGAGCTACCGCTGGAACTTCCAAATCATGGCAGCCAACGACTATATCATCGTAGCACCGAATCGCCGCGGTCTTCCGGGATTCGGCAATGAATGGAACGAAGCCATCAGCGGTGACTATGGCGGCCAGTGCATGAAAGACTACTTCACGGCAATCGACGAAATGGCCAAAGAGCCGTTTGTAGACAAAGACCGTCTGGGATGTGTAGGCGCCAGTTTCGGAGGCTTCTCTGTGTACTGGCTTGCAGGACATCACGACAAGCGATTCAAAGCATTCATTGCTCATGACGGTATCTTCAACATGGAAATGCAGTACCTCGAAACAGAAGAGAAATGGTTTGCCAACTGGGACATGGGAGGTGCTTACTGGGAGAAACAGAATGCGACCGCACAACGTACCTTTGCCAACTCTCCGCATCTGTTCGTAGACAAATGGGACACCCCTATCCTGTGTATCCATGGAGAGAAAGACTATCGCATCCTTGCCAACCAGGCGATGGCCGCTTTCGATGCTGCGGTAATGCGCGGTGTTCCTGCGGAACTGCTAATCTATCCGGACGAAAACCATTGGGTACTGAAACCGCAAAACGGTATTTTGTGGCAACGCACCTTCTTCGAATGGCTGGACAAATGGTTGAAATAAGCTGATAGCCAGACAGAAAGAAGATATGTCAGAAATAGAAAAGAGGGTATGTCAAAATAAGATTGAATCTTGACATGCCCTCTTTCCTTATAAATAAAATCAGCGAACCCACACGTTCTCTATCTCAACCACATACATTTTATGGAATCCACCGTGCGAACCTCCGTACCATTTCTCGATCAGACCCTTGTCTAAAAAGTTATCGGGATCGATTTTTCCGGCATAAAGTTTCTTGCACTCCAGGCTCAAACGGGATTGTTCGAAAAGCACATTCCCCTGCTCTGTAAACAACGGTTTCAATCCGGTTTCCTTTACTTTATCCACCTCTCTGCCGGACTTGGAACCGCAAACACTATGAATTTTCTTGTTTTCTTCTCCTAAAAAAGAGAGCGTAAGAAAATCGCCCTTCTCGATAAATTCATAAGTATAACGCTCGGGGCGGACAAATACAAAAGCCACGGGCTTGTTCCAAAGCCATCCGATACCACCCCAACTGGCAGTCATCGTATTGAATGCTTCCCTGTTTTCTGCCGTAACCAGCATCCATTCTTTTCCTATTGCTTCAAAAAAATTCTCTGAAAGTTCTTTAACTTCTACCTTTTTCATGATTACCTCTTTCTATGTTTATACACTGTTTTCTTTAATTCATCGTCTTTTTTCTTTTATCCATCGTTTTCTTTCTTTGACACCGGGCGATTCCCTGCCGGTGTTTACCGGTTTCAGTCGATACGTCCTTCTTACTTCTGCTTTTTCAGCTTCACGATATCTCCGAGTGTAGGAATGACCACTTTTATGTTCCTTCTCCTTGCCTCAGCTTCAAAAACCTGAGGAGGATCGTGAAGCGGCTCATCCGACAGATCGAATGTGCCATAATGCATCGGAATAGTCAGCCCGGCACGCATCTCCTGCGAAGCCGTCAGCGATTCATAAGGAGAAATATGATTGGGACGCATGAACCACCGGGGCTTGTAGGCACCGATACCGACCAATGCATAATCGGGAGCGCACAACAATTCGGGTATTTCCGCAAAATGATTGGAATAGCCTGTATCACCGCTATAATAAACGGAAATGCCGTCGCCTTGAAGCATAAACGCTCCCCACAGCCGTTGTCCGCCATCGCGAACCGAACGCTTACTCCAATGCTGTGCGGGCAGGAAAGTTATTTTCAAGCGCCCGTCTTCCACCTGCTGATACCATCCGGCTTCCACCGTCTCTATCTTCGGGAACCAGTTCTTTATCAATTCGCCTGTGCCCAAGCCACAGAACAGCTTCATGTGCGGATTGTTCTCCAGCAACCGCCCTACACTCTGCTTATCCAGATGATCGAAGTGATCGTGACTGATCAGCAAATAATCAATTCCCGTGAAAATATTCGGATTGGCAGGAAACCGGCTTCTACGACGCACAAAAGGGATATCGCCAAATACAGGATCGAACATAATTCTTTTACCCGCCAACTGCATAAAAAAAGAATTATGCCCCAACCATATCAATGAATTGCCGTTCACCGCATCCAGCGAACGAAGATAATTGACTTCCGGATCCCACTTTACGGTACGTTTCTCTTTCCGCTGCGGATTGGGAGAAAACCGCCACTTCAACACACTGCCCATTCCGGGTCGGAAACGGTGCTGACGATTGAAGAACCGCCCTTTTACCATTGGATTTCCCCTCCAATAAGGGTTGATGGTAGCCAGGCGTTCATTTCGCCTGAAACATATATGTTCACCCATTTTTCTAAGCCTGATAAGATGTCGCAAACATAACCAAAAATATCGATTAATGCAGGAGGGGAGTGATAAAAGCCCAATGGATTCCACAATTTTAACTCACATTAAACTCTCTCCCCCTCACACCCTACCGATTATTGCCTTATATTTGCAGCAATCAAAAACCAAAATACATACACTTATGTTTACTATACGAAAAGCAACCACCAAAGATTGCGGGTTGATACACGATATGGCTTCCATCGTCTTCCCCGCTACTTATAAAGAAATAATCTCACCCGAACAGTTGGATTTTATGATGGACTGGATGTACTCTCCTGAAAATATCCGCAAACAGATGGAAGAAGAAGGGCATGTCTATTTCATAGCCTACAAAGGGGATGAACCTTGCGGATATGTATCGGTACAACCTCAAGGAGAAAATCTGTTTCATTTACAAAAGATTTATGTACTCCCGGCTTTCCAAGGACAACACGTGGGCAGTTTTCTGTTCCGGCAGGCCATCGGGTATATAAAGGAGATACATCCCGCTCCCTGTCTGATGGAGCTGAATGTAAACAGGAATAACAAAGCCCTGCACTTTTACGAACAGATGGGAATGAGAAAGTTGCGTGAAGGAGATTTCCCGATAGGAAACGGATATTATATGAATGACTATATCATGGGGCTGGACATCTGACAGTTGCCCGGCATTGGCCATTCCCGTATCACAGCCATCGGCATTAACCACAAAAACGGCAGTAAAAAAGGTGTACCGGAAACTACCGATACACCCCTGACATCAATAAAAAATAAAAAAAATAAAAGAAATAACAAATTATTTAGCTACCCTCTCCAGCCATTTCAGCATAAAGAGCATGGTAATCATTGAAATGCTGCATGCAACAACGAATACGGTCCATGTCATCCAAATAGGAATCGTCTCGTACAATACAGCACCGATAAACAGCAACTGATTACCGATGGCGGTAGCACCCAGCCAACCACCTTGCATGATTCCCTGATATTTAGGAGGAGCCACTTTAGATACGAATGAGATGCCCAGCGGAGAAATGTACAGCTCGGCAACAGTCAGAATAAGGTAAGTCACCATCAGCAACAAAGGAGTTACTTTCACCGAAGACATTCCTGCTTCCATTACCTCTTTGTGCAAGGGCAGATTGGAAACAAATGAACCGACAGCCATCACAACGAATGCCGAAGCGGCAATACCCATACCGATAGCAATCTTCTTGGGAGTAGACGGTTCGCACCCACGGGCACGCTGACGGGCAAATATCGCCATGACCACCGGAGTAAGGAATACCACAAAGAAAGGATTCAACGACTGGAACAACTCTGCCGAAATAGGCATGCCGAAAAGATTCAGATCAGTATATTCTTTTGCAAAGAATGTCAATGTCAAACCATTCTGATGGAATGAGAACCAGAAGAAAATGACAACGCCGAACACAGCAAACAAAGCATAAATACGCTGTTTCACCTCCTGGGCGCTCATTTCTGCAACAGCTGCAGAAGCACCGGTATTTTTACCGGCTTCGGCTTTCTTGCTCGGATCGGGAAAGTTCTTCTTATTCACCATATAAATGAGAAGCGAAACCGCCATAGCCACAATGGCAACACCGAAAGCATAGTGGAATCCGGTAGTAAACACATTCAGATAATCGGCGGCAAAAGCAGTGAGATCGGTAACAGCCGCAGCAGACGACTCGGAAGCAAGTTTCGTGTAATTCTCTATGGCTTCGGGAGTAAGTGTCTGAGCCAACTGACCGTGACACAGAGCTGGAAGATCGGCATTATAGGAAAAACCGAAAGTAGACAACCACCAGTTGCGTACACCGATAGCAGCCATCGGAGCAAAAATAGCACCGATATTAATAAACATATAGAAAAGGGAGAAACCGGAATCACGCATAGCGGAATATTGCGGATTATCGTACATCTGCCCTACCAGCGCCTGAAGATTTCCCTTAAAGAGACCATTACCAAAAGCAATGACAAACAGCCCGATACATGTGATAGTCAGGAACAATGCCTTATTGCCCACCGGGGTTTCGGAAGGAATGGCAAGCAGCAGATAGCCTAATGCCATTAAAATAATGCCGACCATGATTGTTCCTTTATAATTTCGTGTTTTATCGGCAATAATACCGCCTACAAGGGCAAGAATGTAAATAGAAAAATAAAATGTGGAATAGATAAATCCTGCACTTTTTACGTCCAGACCGAATTTCGCCTGCAAGAAAAGGACAAGGATTGCCATCATAGTATAAAAGCCAAAGCGTTCGCCGAGATTGGCTAAGGCGGCTGCGATCAGCCCTTTAGGGTGTTTACTAAACATAAGATATAAATATTTAATTAATAATGGTTTGTCTTTTCAGATATAGTTTCTGCAAAAATACGAATTAATATCTAATATATAACTTTTTAGCATTAATAAATAAAAGAGAAACACTTTGTTTGCCTTGACAGAAGTATCATGGCGCAGTTGAGAAAATTCGTAAATTCAGTACCGGAATACCGCAGAACCGGTAAGGGTAATTTCAAGCATCGTCTTTCCGACTTGCAGATGCTTGTAATACTTCTTTTAATCGCCCATTTTATAGACAGACAAGAATAAAATGAGTAACTTTGCAAATAACTATCATACAAACGATTATACAAATGCACTCTTTAAGATCATATATAAATAAAAAATATTTAGTTCTTGGACGTGAATATTACGTTCAAGAAGAAAGGCCACACCAATATAAAAAAGGTCGTGTCAGAGAACTTCTGGTTATACTGATTGCTGTTATAGTATTAGTTGGCTGCGAAACGCATTCAACAACATGGGAACAGACGGATGTGGCAGAGAATCTCATGATCACCCAACCCGATTCAGCCCTCACCGTATTGGAAAATATCCCTGATTCAAATATCAAAGGTAAGGAAATGGCAGCCCGATATGCGTTGCTCAAGTCCATGGCCTTGGACAAGAACTGCATTGACATGACAACTTTTGATGTTCTTCAACCCGCCATTGATTATTATGTCAAGAACGGAACTCCCGACGAGCAACTTCGGACGTATTATTATCAAGGCAGGATTTATCAGAATCAGGGTGATAATGACTTGGCTATGCAAAGTTTTATGCGAGGGAAAGAATATTGTCAAGAAGCATCAGATACCTTGACTATGGCAAATCTCATGGTCGCTCAGGCAACCATTCAATATTCAACTTATAAGATAGATGATTTTATAAAGAACAATCTTGATGCAGCGAATCTGTATAGTGCTATCGGTCGAGCCGACTATGAACTGCTTAGTCTTGTTAATGCTTTGGATGGCGGTATTCTGAACAATGACAGATCGCTTACGGACAGTGTTTGGACTATCGCAAAGCAACGAGTTACGGAAAATCCGAATTTAAGTTCGATTATAGTTCCGTACGAACTTTCATACGTGCTTAAATTTGGCAACAAGGAGGATGTTATTGACATTCTGGATTATTGTGAATCTGTAGATTTCATAAATGATGTGGTTAAATTAAATGTAGCAGAAGCCTATTATAAAATTGGTGATGCTCGTAATGCCAAGCGTGTTTTGGATGCCATACCCATTAAATCCAAATTTCGTTCTTCTCTGAAATATCTGGCACTAAAACCTGACATTTTGGAATTAAATGGAGATTTAGCCGGAGCATTGCATGCATATAAAGATTTTTACACGACCATTGATTCTATTCACATGAGTATTTTTTCTCATGATTTGTTATTTGCACAAGAACGTCATGAAATGGAGAAATCCAATTTGATGGATAAACAGAGGCTTGAGAGGCTTATCTGGTTAGTTCTATGCATCGTATTTGTATTACTGATTATCATTGGATATATTTACTATCGTTATAGGATGGGACAGGTTAAAAGCGAATTAGATGATAAGGAGAAAGTCAGATTACAACTGGAAAAAGAGAATCTCAAAAAAGTAAATGAAAAGCTTGAGTTGGAGAGACATAATGCCGTTCTTGAGAAACAGACCGCAGAATTGGAATGTGAGCGTCAATCTTTGGTTGCAGAAAACCTTCGACTCAAGATTGTGCAACTTGAAAATGAAAGTGAAGCTCTTAAAGAAGTCTTGGAAAAACAAAAAGATTTGGCAAAACCCATCGAAGATGCCATCAAAGTACGGATAGAGATGCTGAATGGACTATTGGCTTCACGAATCACAGATAACGATTCATACGCAGAACCGTATGGAACTTGGAAAGATCAAATTATTCAAGATAAGAACGAGTTTATGAATACCACTCGTCTAGCGTTTAAGGCTTCCCATCCTAAATTTATAGAATATCTTGAACAACATGGACTTTCTGAATCAGAGATAAATTATGTATGTCTTTATGCGATTGGACTTCGTGGAAAAGAAGTTGGTGAATATATACAACTGAAGAGGCATTATCATATTAGCAGTGATGTACGTAAGAAACTTGATATTGATGAACATCAGACTAACATAGGTATTTACGTTAGAAAACTTATGAAACAACTGTAGTTCAATCAGATAATTACTTTACACGTTTCGAAACAGTCTATCTACCAAATCTAGTAAATGGACTGTTTTTACATATTTGTCCCTATAAACAATTCAAAGTGTCAAACTTTGATAGTATGCGTGCAGAAAATGGTTTATTTATCAAAAGCAACATATTATCATCCAATACAATACAAAATAGATACGTCAAACTTTTATTATTGCTCGGAACTAAAGGTTATAGCAACCTTACGCCGTTATATTATAATTGAGAACATTGCTGTCCCATTAAAATCTAAAAAAGTTCTTTGAAATATTTGAAATTTAGTTAGTTACAGAGATTTTTCGAGCGAACAGACTTAAATTTGTAGCTTTGCATCAGATTAATCTGATGGCATATGTTTCAAGACAAATACGTTTTCGCTCAATTGGCTTCATTTTTGAATCGAAGTAAGTTTAACCGCATAGTCACCAAGTATAATGGCGATAAATATGTGAAGCACTTCACCTGTTGGAATCAACTACTTGCTTTGATGTTTGGTCAGCTTTCTAATCATGAAAGTCTGCGAGATTTGATAGTTGCTCTTGAAGCTCATCATTCCAAATGTTAT
>CAUEFX010000066.1 GCA_958477465.1 uncultured Bacteroides sp. | reverse complement strand
TCGTCCCATGCTGGAACTGGAGAGCGGAAGTAATGACCCGATGGCCTATATGCTCACCATCGTTCTTATCCAAATTCTTCAGTCTTCGGGTATGGGGGCAGGTGATATACTCGGTTCGTTTGCCGTGCAGTTTCTGGTAGGTGCTGCGGCAGGATATGGATTGGGCAGGCTGGCCATATTGATCCTGAACAAAATAAATGTCGACAATCAGTCCCTCTACCCCATCCTGCTGCTTTCCTTTGTATTTTTCACGTTTGCCATCACCGACCGTCTGCATGGAAACGGCTATTTGGCCGTATACATCGCCGGTATAATGGTAGGCAACAACAAAATCATGTATCGCAAAGAGATTGCCACATTCATGGACGGTTTGACCTGGCTTTTCCAAATCATCATGTTTCTTATGCTCGGTCTGCTCGTCAATCCCCACGAGATGCTCGAAATTGCCTGTGTAGCTCTTCTCATCGGTGTATTCATGATTGTTATCGGCCGGCCGCTCAGTGTATTCCTCTGTCTGCTTCCTTTCCGGAAAATAACATTCAAATCCCGACTGTTCGTCTCATGGGTCGGATTGCGCGGAGCGGTACCCATCATCTTTGCCACCTATCCGGTAGTGGCCAATGTGGAGGGTTCCAATATCATATTCAACATCGTTTTCTTTATCACCATTGTTTCACTGGTCGTACAGGGCACCACCGTCTCTTATGTAGCACGGTTGCTCAATCTTTCTACTCCGCTTGAAAAAACCGGAAATGATTTTGGAGTGGAATTACCCGAAGAGATCAACTCCGATCTCCGGGATATCACAGTAACGCAGGAAATGATTGAAAAAGCCGATACACTGAAAGAGATGAACCTTCCCAAAGGCACCCTCGTCATGATTGTGAAACGCGGCGATGAGTTCCTGATACCTAACGGAAGTCTGAAACTTCATGCCAATGACAAGCTGCTGCTTATCTCGGAGAAGAAAGAAGAATAATGAGGGAGGGGCAAAACTAAAAAGTCCACTTTGAAAAGTTACAAATTGTAATCAATAGATATTAAAGAGCCATATCAACTCTATTTTTGAGTAATGATATGGCTCTTTTATGGTTGAATAGAGTGAGATTGAAAGTTTTCCTTCCCTGAAATTCAGTTTTGACAACCCTCATTACTTCATTGCACATTATTCTATTTGTACATTTGTAACCCGTTCCAAGAGAAAACGGCTTTTGTTCCAGTGAAACGGTTTGTACTCAGTATTCAACCGAATCGTATTATTGCGAAATATAAGGCCGTCTACTGATTTCGCATAAAGAACAGGAGCATCAAAGGTGTCGAATTCATTATCTTCAATCACGATACCTCCTTCAATGCCGCCATGAAAATATTTTTGTTGTGATTTCAAGTCCGGTATCTCCGGATAAATGGAGATTACGGCATTTGTAAACTGAAACAGATTGGTCAATGCATTGACAAAACGGTTTTTACGGATAATCACATTCCGGCAAGCCCCCGTTTCATACCAACCGTTACAGTCGCCACACAGCAGAATAGCTGTTCCGGAAGTATGGTCAAACAAGTTATCTTCTACAATTGTCTGCTTGGGAGTACTGAACAATGCACCCCGTGCACGATTATTGCGAACCACATTATCTGCAAACAAAACCTCCGGCGTCCAAGTCAGGTTCTCGATACCAAAACCGCTCTTCTCATTAATATCCGGATCAATAGGGTCGCGAAACGTTATGCTGAACTCACGTGCGCCTTGAATTTCCTCTTTGTCGTAAGGGTGAATATCTGTAATACTATTCCGGTCACCTATCAGCTCCATCGTCGATGAACGGATAAACTGCACTTCATCTCCGGTTCTTCCCCATTCGAATCCCCAAGCCTGGTTGTGCATATAACGTCCTATCAAAGTACGGTCATCCACCCGCTTTATCACTTTCAGATAAGTGCCGTGTACATTGATTGCATCATCCATCATCCCCTCATACAATCCGTTTCTTGAAATGATTTTTCCTTTGCAGCCCGAAAAGTGAGTAGCATCGGCTTGGGCCGTGAAATAGCGGGGATCATCATTTCCTCTCAGACAAACACTGAATCCATCCAATGTTATGTTCTCACACAATTGCGCCAACAATCCCATTCCCTCGGCATAATGCACTTTCACATTCGACAATTGCGTATTTACATCATGAGAAAGAAATATTCCGGGTGTAGGCCGGAAATAGGTCCGCAAGGCAATGACCGTTCCGGGTACAAGGCGGTTGTCTTTCCAATTCTTTATATTCAAACGGCGAGGCGCCACTTGAACCACCCCCTTATTGGGAAAATGCAGGTCGCTGGTATTCTAAACGATGTGCCGGCTTTCTGCTTCAAAAGCAATGCCGGTGAAAGGCCGCAACATCCAGCCGTCTCCAAATGCTTCAAACACAGAGTCTTTGCTGATCCGATAATCTACCCATGAAGCCACCTCATACGTTATCCCGTTCTCCGGAGAATTATCTATAACCTGTATCTGCGTTATATGAGGGTTTTCAAAATCGATACTGAAGTTTTTCAACACACAGTTTTCCGAACGTAAAAGAGAAATCGGAAGCATCCGCCCGTGAAAAACGAATTCAGAGCCTTGTCCGTCAAGAGTGAAATCTCTCATTTCTTCAATAGCGATTCCTACCTTTTTGGGGTTAGCCTGGTCGTGATTGGAAATATAATATTCACGAATGGTAACATTCTTCTCATAAAAATGATATTGTCCGGCAGGAAACCGGAGTACTATTTTATCACCTTCCCGGTAATCCTTCCTAATTTTCTCCAAGACTTTCCGCAACACGAGCGAAGCATCTTTTTTCGCATTGGCCTTCAAACCAAAATCGGAAACATTATACACACGATCGGCAGCACAGATCTCTACCGAAAATAAGAAACCCAACAAACCAACAGAAAGAAACACAAAGAATGTTCTCATAGCATTCAGCATTACTCTTGTTATGAGTTTAACAAGATATTTTGCAAATATATATTTTTTGCACATCGCCCGACTAAGAATTCGTTTAAACTTTTCCCTTAAAAGTTTTTATCAGCACCATTTTGAGTTTAGCAGGCGCTGAATTTATCAAAATAATATCTCCAAACACCTCCTAAAGCAATTATTTCACACCTGAAATCAAGCAAAATGTTCTCTTTTTCGCTTTTTCTATTCTCCCGTTAATTAACCGTAAAACTTTTCGGGAGAATGTAGTTCATGTTAACGAAGTACTAATTTTGCGCAGTTTTAAAATAAATGTGCAAAAACGTAATGGAGCAACAACAAGGGTTCATAGACTTTATTGAACAGAGTATTATAAAAAACTGGGACTTAAGCGCCCTGACGGATTACAAAGGAATCACCCTTCAATACAAGGATGTTGCCCGTAAGATAGCAAAGTTTCACTTAGTGCTCGAAAGTGCAGGCATCCGGCCCGGCGATAAAATAGCCGTCTGTGGACGCAACAGCGCCCATTGGGCCGTTACCTTTCTGGCCACAGTTACTTATGGAGCAGTAATCGTCCCCATCCTCCACGAATTCAAAGCCGACAACATACACAACATTGTCAACCACTCGGAAGCCAAACTGCTTTTTGTAGGCGATCGGGTCTGGGAAAATCTGAATGAAGACGCTATGCCGTTATTAAAAGGAATCGTCTCTCTGACCGACTTCTCCGCACTTGTATCCCGTTGCGACAAACTGACTGATGCGTTCGAACACCGGAACGAAATATACGGCCGGCATTACCCTAAAAACTTCCGTCCAGAGCATATTTCCTATCACAAAAGTACACCGGATGAATTGGTAATCATCAATTATACTTCCGGCACGACCGGATATTCCAAGGGAGTGATGTTACCCGCCCGCAGTATATGGTCGAATATCGCCTATTGTTATGAAATGCGCCCTTTGAAGGCAGGGGATACGATTGTGTCGATGCTTCCGTTGGGGCATGTATTCGGTATGACGTACGACTTTCTTTATGGCTTTTCGGCAGGAGCCCATCTCTATTTTCTCACCCGGATGCCCTCCCCAAAAATCATAGCGCAGTCTTTTTCCGAAATCAGGCCGAAATTGATTTCATGCGTACCGCTGATTGTAGAAAAGATCATAAAAAAAGACGTATTGCCCAAGCTTGACAATAAAATCGGCAAGTTACTGTTGCATGTCCCCATACTCAGCGACAAGCTGAAATCAAGAGCGCGGCAGGAGGCCATGGACATATTCGGCGGCAACTTCAATGATATCATTATCGGAGGTGCACCCTTCAATGCAGAAATAGAAACTTTCCTGAGAAAGATAGGATTTCCTTACACCATCGCTTACGGAATGACAGAATGCGGACCGATCATCTGCTCAAGCCGCTGGCAAGATTTAAAGAAAGCCTCCTGCGGAAAAGCCGCCAGCCGGATGGAAGTAAAAATAGATTCTTCCAATCCTGACGCACATGTCGGTGAGGTTATCTGCAAGGGAGCCAATCTCATGTCGGGTTATTATAAGAATGCCGAAGCTACCGCACAAATCATAGATAAAGACGGGTGGCTGCACACCGGAGACTTGGGAACAATAGACAGCCAAGGCAATGTCACGATACTCGGCCGCAGCAAAAATCTGCTGCTGAACTCCAGCGGACAAAACATCTATCCCGAAGAGATAGAGAGCAAACTGAATAACATGCCGTATGTGTCGGAATCATTGATCGTGCTACAGAACGATAAGTTGGTGGCGCTGATATATCCGGACTTTGACGAAGCCTTTGCCAATGGCCTGCAACAACCGGATATTGAAAAGGCAATGGAGAACAACCGCATCGAGCTGAATCTTCAACTGCCATCATACAGCCAGATAAGCAAAGTCAAAATTCACTTCGAGGAATTTGAAAAGACGGCTAAAAAAAGTATCAAACGGTTTATGTATCAAGAGGCGAAAGGATAATTACTCCTTCCGCCTCTTTTCTGCCTTATTTTATATTTTCAGTTCCTACAGTTTTGTCCCTTTCGCATTCCGTACTATTTTATTTTCTCATAGTAAGGTAAACGGTTTAGGGGCACATCCACATCGATTGTCTTCGGACCTTTAAAGACCTTCCCTTTCTCATCTCTCCATTTTCCTTTGGGCAAATTCACCGTACGTTTCACTCCGGGAGTCACCATAGGAGCCACCAGATACTTATCGCCCAACATATACTGATCTTTACAGTCCGTAAAACCCTGATGAGGGAATTCATACTCCATGGAACGGACAATCGGTTCACCCGTTTCCGAAGCACGTCTGGCCAATTCCAGAATATACCCGCTCATTTTCTGATGCAAATGAGCATAATGTGCACAAATATCGGCATTCTCTTTACTCAAAATCCTCCACGGAGCTACAGAAAACTGCATCATAGGCATCAGCGCATGCACCTGGCAAGAACGCACGATCAGCTCTTCATCAAACTCTTTTACATTGAGGAAAGCACTGAACTGCCCGCCTCCGATCATATCGGGACATGTATAATAATACCCCAGCAAACCGGCGGTCAACATATCGGGTATCAGCATTCGCGTAGCATTCCAAGAGTAATCCTTATCACCCAGACGTTGCACCAATGCCTGACCTCCCAGTTTCCAGCATGCCCGCAATTCATTATAAGGGAAGCTCAATCCTAACGCTGCCCATTTTTCCATAAAGGTATTAGGAGTAGCATCCTTGTCATAAAAATCATATTCTCCGGGCGTCATATAGCCGATATCCGCACCATCGAATTTGAAACCGTCTACTCCATATTTCTCCTGAATGGCACGGAGTTGCTGCTTCAGGTACTCCATAGCTTCCGGATTGGTAGTGTCATAACAGGCACTGAAGCCATTCCACCAACGGATAATGGCAGGCCACTCCGTACCTTTCTTCTTCAAGAGATATCCCTTCTTTTCCAATATCCGAAACTCCGGACTATCTGCCGAAACGTATGGCGCTATCCACAGCATCACCTTAAATCCCATCCAGTGCAATTCGTCTGTCATCCCTTTCGGATTCGGGAATTTCTCCGGTTTAAAATCGAAATTACCGTAATACTTCTGCCAGTTGTCATCAATCATAAATACTCCCTGCGGAAAGCCATGCTCCACAACCTTATGGGCATATTGCATAATATCCCGCTGATTTTGGTCGTACATCAGCTCTATCCAGGTATTGTATTGCGGCAACGAGAAGAATACCTCTTCCGGTATTTGCCCTGAAGAGGGAAAATGCTTTCCGGCAACAGCCAATTGAGCCTCTTTCAAGGTTGTTCCGGCAGAGACAAGTTCCGGTTTTTCACCATCCGAATAGATAACCAGTTCACCGTCTTTTATTTCAAAGCGGAAAGGATTTTCCGCCCAGATGTACCGCCCGGCGGAAGAAATCATACAGGGTACAAGCTGGTTATTAAGATTGTTACGGGCCAAATCCTGTAATGCCAACTGTTGTCCGAATGGCATTTGATGGCCTAAAGCAACCACTCCTCCCCACCATTTTTCGTTTTTAAGCGGCGTAACCACTGTCGTGAACACATTTTGCCCATGCACAGCCGGGCTATTTCCCAATAAGATAAGCAGTAATAATAATAGTAAAATGTTTTTCTTTTTCATATATGATTAATTAAAGTATCAATTCAACCCCAAACAACACATATCCGCATTTCCATGTTTTACTGTCACAGTGCTTCACTCTTCAGTTTACCGGATGCCCAATATAACAATCACTTTTTATATAAAAAGCCCCGATTGAAAGCTAATAGAAATTAAGATGCAAATATAGAAATTAAACTGCTATTCTTCCTTATAGGCAGGAAGTATTGTTTTCCCTTTGGGAAATATTTTGAATCTTATCCGGGGTTTTCAGTTGAGTACATACCTTTGATAGCGACATGAGCCATGCTATTGTAGAAACAATTGATGCTTATTTTATATAATATATCCGTCGAATTTCCGTTACAAAAGGGATGACAGATAACAAATTTACTGATGAGAGCAGGAGCAGAGCGTCTTTCCATTCCTGCCAAGACTATACTCCTGAAAGAGGGAAAAGTGTCTGACAGGTTATATCTGATACATGAGGGTTGCCTGCGACTATATTTCTACAACAATGGAAATGATGTGACATTTCAATTCTTCTTCGAAGGAGATTTTGTCGCTTCTTTCGACAGCCTGCACTATCGCCAACCAAGTCTTTTTTACCTGGAAAGCATAGAGCCTGCTACCCTGTCTGTGATAAAAAGAGATGATTTCCATAACATAATTGAAAGGTCGCTCCAATGGAGAGAAACTTACGAAGAGAAACTGATAGAACGTTTCCACACCTACCAGCAACTCTTCCTTGACCACATCAGATACACGCCACAGCAGAGATATGAGAAACTCCTCAAAGAGGCTCCGCAAATCATACAGCGAATCCCCCAACATTATATCGCCTCTTATCTTGGAATAACACCCGTCTCCCTGTCAAGAATCAGAAACAGACGTTAAGCACTAAGATAAGATTTTCATCCGTCAGATAGCCTGCTGTCCTCCTTTTCAAAAATCCGGCACTGTATTTCTTTACAAATGTTATCGTTGCTACTCCTTACTTGCCCTTATCTTCGCAAACAATATATAACCAAGCGATATATAACATAAAAAAAGTATAGCAATGAATAAGATCAAGAGATTGAAGTTTTGTAATCTTTGCCTTATATTGGCAACGATATCGGTTCTAATATCAAGCATACAGATGGAAGTATGCGGAGGCAAAGGAGTATTTCATCTGAGTTTTTCAACGTTGATGTACCTGCATTCTCTGTTGGGACTCTTCATGTTTCTGATGGTCGGGATTCATTTGTATCTCCATTTCGGTAAGAGTAAATGGATAGCGAAGATCAGAAAACAGAAAAGCAAGCCCACGAAATGGCTTTGTGTCGTTTTCGGCATTATGCTTATTCTTAGCGTCATTACTTTTATCGCGACAGTTCCCCGAATGACACATTCGCCACTCGGTGCAATACATGGCAAACTGGGCTTCATTTTCATCTTGTTCTGCATTGGCCATACTGCCAAACGATGGAAATGGGTGAAAACACAGCTTTTCCGCAAAGGCTATGTGAAGTCCACTTAACAACCGCTACCGGACTGTTATGGTATGAGTCACCGTTTTCTCAACACTCCCTCTCCAATCATAAACGGCCTTTATCACAGATACACCGGTATGCAAGGGTTTCAGTGTATATTTTACCATACCGCCATCCGATCCGTCCCCATCTGAATAAGGATGATCATATTCAAAATCTTCACATACCTCAAAAAAGAGTTCTTCATACTGTAGTTCGTAAGATATACCGACCGAACCATGAACCCTCCCTTTATATCCGATCCTCTGTCCCTTTCCGATTGTGAATCTACCGTCTTCATCAGGCATTAAAACGATTCTGTCGGACAAGGGAATCACTATATCGCAACTTAATAACTTCCTAATTATTTCACTTATCTTCATCTTCACCTATCATGTAATCAATATTTCCCAAAGACCGATTAAAGATTCATCCTCTCCCTGATTCCTGTGGGTATGGCATTCTTGTTCACTACAATATCCGTCGTTTTGTATTTCACATACGCCTTGCTTACATACCAGATTCCGTGATATGGCCCGGCATCTCCCCACGAATTCTTCACCAGATAGTATTCTGTCCCGTTCTGATCTTTCGCCTTTCCGAATATGTGCATCCCATGATCGTCCGTGGTGGAATAATCATCAAAAGCTTCCTGACGCATTTCCTGAGTGATGTTCAGTTCAGGACATGGAGTCCGAACAAACAAAGGAGACTCATCTGCCCTGGAACTGCTAATCCACTTCTCCTCATCGCTCCCCACAGCAGCTTTAGTCACATCCGGAACAACGGCTATACCGGCAGCGGTGAATCCATTCTCACTGACGTCACTGGCCCATGCTACGGTGTATCCGTTCTCAATCGCATTGTCAATGATTCCGGTCATGTCCTCCAACGGAACGTTATACGCACAACGCCCTCTCCAATTGTCCGGTACCTCGATAACCATCGTCTGATAAAAAGGATGATGTGTCCATGAAGAGATATCCACGTAATCATCCGGGTTGATTCCCAACGATTTCATATACGACTTCGGGGTATACTCCTTTCCGTCAACGGTGAATACGGACGGTACCTCACCGAGGTATGCCGCCGTCAGATCCTTGAACCCCTTCTTCCATGCTTTAGTGAGTTTTTTGTTGGGATTTTTGATAAGCACGGAGACTACGGCCTTCAATATCTCATCCATTTCGAAATGCACGTGCTGCGCCGTTCCATAATTCAGCCCGGGCATCTGTGATTCCGGAACAATGCCATACGCCTCCACCGTAGCAAGCACATCACTGAACGAGCTTCCCGGACCAAAATTCAGGTTACCATGCAGCCGGACGTACTTCAGAGCCTTGTCGTAATACGCATTGGAGACAATGAACATTTCACTCAGGTCAAGCTCTTCGCCGGACACCCTCAATATCTCCGACTCCAGAAAGGATATTCCACTAAAACACCAGCATGTACCACTCGATGCCTGGTTCTTGACCGATGTTATAGGATTAGCAATGACCGTTTCAAACCGATATGGCTCCGGTTTCGTCCCCTTGTTTTGAGTGAAACTAAAAACTGATACGAATAGTCCTATAAGACACAAACCTATTTTCCTCATACTTATTATTACGATTAATCGAGGGGGTGCCAAAATATCCTTTTCATGAAAATCACCTCTGCTACAAGCATTCATGGTAGGGGAAATTTCTAAGTTTTGCTCATTCCGACACCCCTTATGTTTATTATATCACTTTGAATGTCTTGTTCCCTACACAGTATCCATTATACCAAACCTCATAACGATATGATCCGGCAGCCCATATACCGGCCGATTCGGATCCCCATCCTATCAATTCGATGGTTTGGCCGGACATGCCACCCACCTTTATGATTTCCGAATAGGTGTAATCCTCCGGAGAAGATTGCGTGTTTCTTTGCAGCACATTGTCTTTGTACAACCGGACATATACGGTGTAACTGCCCGATACGGCAGACTTCACTGTCAATTTCGGTCTCAGGTATTTCGTTTTATAATCATAGATAGTAGAACCGTACCCTTGTATGATGTCTCCGTTCTTTTCTACATTAGCTACTTCCACTTGGGTGACGACAAACGGTACGTCCGATGAGAAAGCTGCTGAAGTAGAAGCAGAACCGACCTTAGCACACTCATCAAGGATGTCGGACTTAACCGACTCCATCACTCCCTTCAATTGGTAAAACACACTTTTCACCGCCTCTGAATTTTTCACATACAGTTCTGCACATATTCTGAACGAGTTTTTGAAAATCAACACCTTAACACCTTTATACAGATTCAGTTCCCGGGTTGCCATAACCAATGTTTCAACGGGATACTCATCGAGACTGCTAAACTCCCTGAAAAACGATACAAACATCGGATTCTCATCCCTATCGGACACGCTGAAGTAATAAATCGCACCTTCCGATTTGAATTTCACATCTCCCTCGGAATCCAATTCGGGCATAAATCCCTCTTCCTTCAAGAAATTGAGCAGTTCCGTCCGCAGACGGAGTTGCCCGGCATTCAGTTCTTTCTCTTTAGCGACAGATGCTTCCGGAAATGTCACCAACCCTATCAATAGCATAATAATGATTCTTCTCATAACATTTATTTTTTTTAATGTGATATATCTTTTATCCTGCATGGATTCCCCTCCTTTCCGAGTAGGAGGAGCGCATTGTTCTACCCTCCTCTCAAGCGATGCAGTATCATTCTCAATATCGGATCCCGATTATTTATCAAAAACAGACAGTTCTCTGTTTCATCCCATTTATATAGTGATTACACACAGCCTGTTACTTGGTAATAACAAACAGTTCCCTGCCCTTACTGTCAAAAAACACCACTCTGAGCGAAACACTTCTGGGCAACTTTAATTGTAGTTTCAGTTCTCCTGCGAATGAAGGCAGAAATGCCTTGTAATTCTCAATGGTAGCATCGGCCATCTCGTATTTGGATTTCGGAGAGACAATCTTCAGCTCCACCCTGGACGAACCGATAATCTTCAGAGATTGAACAACCAGATTATCCCCGTCGTCACCCAAATCAAAGGGCAGTTCATCGGCCAAATCCAGCACATTCTTTCGCCAATCCACAACCGTTGTCCAGTCCCCATTGACATATTGCTGTTGCAGCAGAACTTTCCCCGCCACATCGTAGTATTTCCGGTCACGGTACGACTGGTCGTCATTGTATGTCCACACAAGTTTGGAGAATCCGTAAGTAGAGTTCACCGGATTGCCGTTCTTTCCGAAAAAGCTATACTCGATGGCAAGGTTGTTGTCATTGTACTTGTTTCGTATCTGGTGATAACCGTCCACCAGCATCGGCTTTCCATCCACACCGAAATATGATTCCGTTTCGTTCTTGTTACTTTCCGTATAAGTGTACACCACCTTGTGATAGCCGTCCTTGCCCAACATGGGCTTTTCATTTTCGTTAAAGTAGGATTCCCACACCACATTGTCCTTATTGTCATACTCCCTTTCCAGATACGAATATTTGTTTTTGGGATTATAAATCAGTTTTCCCTTTCCGTCGCAGGAACCGAGATAAACCATATTCCCCCGTTTGTCGTATTTCACGACCCCTTCCGGAACCATATCTTTCGGATGAGTCGGAGCTCCATTCCGGTCAAAGTAGAACTGTCTGACTATCCTTCCGTAATTATCATACTGGGATGTGAAACTTGAATAACTCCCCTCCAATGCTCCCCGATAGGTAGCAGGCTGATTATTCTTATCAAAATAAGACATCTTTGTTTTCAAGCCCCTCTCATCGTACTCCGTACGCAGGATACAATAGTTGCAATCCGAATAAAGCGTCAGTTCACCGTTGGTGTTGAAATAGCAGGTCTCCACATTCTGGTTCCGGTTGTTATACTTCTGCGTGCATTTGTGAATACCGTCCGAATTGACAGTAGAATTCCCTTTCGCCCCAAACACAGCATACTCTATCAGATTGTCCTTGTCGTCATATTTGTACCGTACTATCAATTTGTTTTTTGCAAGCTCTCCGTCAATCCCTATCGGAAAGTCCTCTATGATATTGCCACGGTCGTCTCTTTTATAAATTCTTCCGGCAGTACCGCCGACAAGGATCAGCTCGTTTTTGACATTATAATATCTCTCACTCAACAGGTATCCTTTATCATCATAGGTAAACGAATAATGCGCGAAACCCAGATAACCGTTCGTAGGTTTGCCACCGGCATCATAAAACCGGCGGGATGTCTCATTGCCGCTATCGTCGTATTTATACTCGATCATAGCAATTCCTTCACTGCTTAACGCAAGTTTTCCTTTTTCGTCGTAATAAAACAGCTTTGTCAGATTGCCTCTGATATCCCTTTCATAAACAGTGGTACACACACCGTCATTGTCTTTGACCGGCTGCATGTCGATCCCCAGGTTCTTATGCTCGATACAATCGCCCATCCCGTTGTATTTCTTCTCCCAACCTGCCTGACCGGAATTTACCAGACATGGCTCACCATTTTCACCATAATACACCACTTTGACCATGTGTCCCAAAGAGTCATATTCAGCTTTCACACCGGCATATCCGTCGGAAATCGCAACCGGTTCGTCATTGATATTATAGAACCACCTCTCCAACTCATTTCCATTCTTGTCTGTCACAATCTTTACTTTAGCATTGCCGGCATCCGTCATACACGGCTTACCCGAAGCATCCATAAACGAAATGCTCTTATAGAAGCCATATTCATTGCATTCCATAACAGATACCGCAAATCCCTGTTTGGAAGAGAACTCCACGTTGCCATCGATACCCAAATTCGATTGTTTGCATGCAAAACCATTCTCATCGTATTCCGTCTCCACTCCGGCCATTCCATGCATCATCGGAAGCATCGGTTGTCCGTCTGCGTTTTTGTAATGCTGCCCGATTGTATTTCCATACTTGTCATACACATTCTCGCAAATGCTTGTACCATCCGGTGCATCCAAGGCCGGTTGACCATCGATGGAGAGGTAACTGGACTTGGTCCAATTGTCTTTCTCATCGTAAAAGAAAAGTTTTTTGCCCAAACCCCACTTAGTGGCTTTGGGCGATCCGTCATGAGATAGATACAACTCTTCGACCACGCGGCCTTTCGAATCCCGGACGTATTGTTTCCCGTATATTCCCTGTGCATCGCCCACATACACATTCTGGAACCCCGCATACCGGAGAGTCTTTACAAATCCGTCACCGTCATATTCCAACAAGTATCTTGAGATTCTACCTTTGTTCTGGTCTGTAGCAAACGCGTTGACATAACCCACCGTTTCATTGCCTATCGTCTTTTCCGTTCCGTACTCGTCATTGAACTGGAAAATGACAGTATTCAATTTCTCATTGAAAGACTTGATGTATAGTACCATTCCATTATGATCCATCACCTTTGCCCTGTTCAGCCGGTTGTCACTGTCGTAGTAGAACGATACATCCAACGGTCTCTCATATCTCTCAGACTCACCGTCGAGCGTAACAGTGCCCAGACTGTTCACATGAGACACCCGCTGAAGCTTATAGTGCTGGTGTTCGAACCGATACATCCGATGAGTGTGAGAGCGGTCTGAACCGGAGATTTTCCCGATTCCCTGCGGGATGCTCCATTGCTCCACATAATCCTTGTAATAAGAGACCTTGACCCTGTTGTAATCCCAGATAAAGAAGCCCCCTATCACAATAGCTGCGGCAACCGTAACAGCCACTGCCTTTACAACAAACGGTATCTTGGGCGGATAAATGGCGTTGTGCAAGGCCTTCTTGAAGTCTTGGCAGGACTGATACCTCCCGTCAGCCTTTTTGGCAGTTGCTTTATCCACAACCTTCTGAACCTTGTCCGACACATATTTGTAATAAGTCTTCATCCTCGGCAACTCATCGTCCACCACATGCTTGTAGATTTCATGCTCCGTCAAGGTAGTTGTGTCATACGGAGGGTTGCCTGTCATCATCTGATGCAGCAAGACACCAAGCGAATAGATGTCCGACCTCTGGTCCAAAGGCAATCCCTTGACCTGCTCCGGACTCATATAAGAGGGTGTTCCCATGATAACCTCCGTATCCGCTTCCTCCTCGCTGTCATCCAACAGGGCAGAGATACCGAAATCAAGTATTTTGGGAATCCCCTCATGGGTCACAATGATATTTGACGGCTTTATGTCCTTATGGATGATCTTGTGTTTATGGGCGTACTCAAAAGCATCCAGCAACGGTTCGAAAAAAGCACAGATCTTCTCCTCTACGATAAGACCGGACACATTTTTGATGTAGTCCTCCAGACTGTACCCGTCCGCATACTCCATAATGAGGTAGATGGTGCCCGCGTCATCCATGTGGTAGTTTACGAAATGAACGATATTGGGATGATTCAACCTCGCCAGTTTGTCTGCCTCTTCAGCCAGTTTCTGACGGGTGAAATCATTCTTCATATTACCATTGATTACCTTGATGGCTACTTTCTGTTGTTTGATATACTTGTTCTCGGCCAAGTATACACTTCCCATCCCCCCTTTGCCAATCAGTGAGACGATGGTATAGTTTAAAATCTCTTTTCCTATCATAATGAAATACTTATTTAAATGTCACAACTAAAGCAACCCTCCGATAAAGCCCAAAATAAAATTGACGATGATGCTGGCCCAAGCCAGATTGGCGGCCTGTTTGGCCTTGTAATTCTCAGAATCTTTCCACACGAAATACATGATGAACCCAACGATGGGAAACACAAAGGAAACGATGCCCCAGCCGATACCAATTGTCCGGTTGTCGGAGGCCGGCCGGTTTTCATGATTCACCCGCCCTTGTTCCACCAGCGTCTCCTGTCCACCGTGTCCGGAGCCGGGTACACAAACCGGTCTGTTGGGCAGCAGCATCAAGACCTGTGCCCACGGGAACGGCACTTTGTTCGACAAATAGATCGGCGTTCCCGGAGAGACCACCACTTTCTCATTTTTGTAAATCCTGCCATTAATGGCTGTACCGTTTTTACTCACATCATTGTACACATACTGCCCGTTAACCAATGTGACGACCGCATGCTTCCGGCTGACGCAGTCATCCGGAATAATCACATCACAGCCCGCACGCCCAACTGTTATTTCTTTCATTTGCATTTTCCTATAAATTAAAGCGCCAGAATCATCACAACGCAGTTAAACAAAAATCCATACCATGCCAACCTGTTGGCGGATTTGGCCTTGACGGGAGCATTCTGCTTCCATACGTACCCCAAAATCCAACCCGCTATGGGTACTAAAAAAGACAAGATGGCACAGCCCACCGTTATTTTTTCGACATTGAGCGGAACAGGTTCGTCCTCAACAGATTCGTTCCGAAGTTCCGTCTCCTCTTCCAAGACGGATGTAGGCAAGTCCATCTTATCGAACAGCACATTCAGCACACTTCTCCAGTCCAATGTATAGCTGGCCAATCCGGCAATCATCACTTGCGGCAACGATGAGCAATCAGTCATCAACGCCCTTACAGGCTTGTTCACCATGAAGGCAAAGGAGTCATTCTTGAGTTTCCTGCCATCCACTCCGGTGCCATTGGTACTGTGGTCTGCTATCGTCACCTTATACAAACTGCCCTTCTCATCCTTAGCTTCCCAAATGATATCCAAATGATGCCCGCTGACATATTCACCGCACAGAATAATATTACAATTGGAACGTCCCACCGTAACCTTATAAGAGTTTCCACCCATCAGCGCAGCCTTAAACTCGTCGACAGTCTGAAACCTCAGAGTCATATTTTTGTCAACAGCAGTAAGGATCGCCCGCTGAGTTCTGTCGCTGACGGTAATTCCCTTATCGGCCACAAGCGGAAAGTTGTTCTCCAGAATGGTACATATCGTATCATAATCATTCGACTGTTTGGCGATGGCATGAGAACCGGTCAGCATGTAATGCAACAGACACCCCAAGGAGTAGATATCGGTACGCGTGTCGATGTTAAACCCGTTTGCCTGCTCCGGACTCATATAACCGTCAGTCCCGACTATTCTTCCGATGGTTTTACCGGTACTTGTCTTACTGTCTTTGGCAATGCCAAAGTCGATGACACAAATGGAATTATCGTTCCGGATCATGATATTGGATGGCTTCACATCCCTGTGGATACAGTGCCGGCGATGGATATAAGAGAACACATCCAGCAGCCTCATAAAGACAGCCAAAGCCTCGCCCTCACTGTAAGGTCCATTGGTCTGGACTATCTGCGACAGGGTCTTCCCCTCTACAAATTCCATGGGCAGAAAGAGATTTCCCGCCTCATCCGAAAAAGGCTCTCCCACTATTTTAACAATGGAAGGATGAGACAAGGTCTGAAGACTCCGCACCTCATGATAAAACATTTCTTTGTAGTCCGGTTGCGAGGCCGCCTTAGCACTCATCATTTTCAGGGCAACCTTATTGCCGCCGGTATCAGTGGCCTCATACACACAGCCCATTCCTCCCTTACCCACTTCCCGGATTATCTTATAATCATTCATAGCAAACCGATTTAAAGGATCAATAATCACTACATTCCGTTCTACATGTAAACCTTCTCCAACTCCACAGGCTCTTCCGGCTCATCCGTTCCTTTATCACGTTCCGATTCTTTTCCCGGATCCGGTTCATTCCCCTGCTCCGAATCTCCATTTTCAATTGGCTCCACCTTTTTCTTCTTTAGTACTACATAGACACAGGTCTGATTTTCAGAGTCCCGGATCACACAAGGGATAATGAACTCATACCGATCGCCGGACTTCTCCCCCTTATAAGTAAAAACAAGCTGATTGTTATTCCTTTTCATGTCCCAATACAGTGTTTTGTAAGACAAGTCCGCCACAACCAGGGCACTGAAAAAACGGTCGATGCTCCGAGTGGTATTTTTCAGTACCAGAGAGGCTTTTGCAGAATAGTTGAACACCAGTCTGTCCCCCTTTGCCAATTCATCATATTCCAACACTACCTCAACCGTGTCTTTCTCAATCTTCGGTTTGGCAGGAGTGGGATCTGCATTATCAATTCTCCTCTTTTGGGGCTCCTCTGCATTCTTACCCACCCCTTGGGAAATCCTAAGCAAATCATCTTTCTCCGTCCCCTCTATACCGAATCTGTATCTGTATGCTTTAGTCTTGTCCGAAGAAGATATGCAGAACACGACTGAATCTCCGGGTGACTTATCGGTAAAGGATAATAAGGAGTTCTCAAATTCGGCCTTGATGTTGGGAGTTTCAACCACCAGCGATGTTCTATCCAAAGTTGAATCCGCCTCCGTATAGACAGTTGTTTCTCCCCGTTCCAGTTTCAACGAAGTATCCGAGAACACCAGCTTGACAAGCCTTTCGTTGTTTCCGAACTTAACCATTCCCAAATCTCTGAAAACAGTGTCACAGACAAGGTTTCCCTTGTCGTCTCCCTTTTTCAGCCAATAATGTCCGCCCATGCCCAGCAACAGCAGCGCGATGACACAGGTCGTTCCTATCCAGATCCATTTCGAAGGCTTGCAAGCCTTTGCGGTCTCTCCGGGAGTGATAGAGAACTCCACCAACTGGACAGTGATGTTATCAAGCCCGCCGTTCTCATTGGCCATAGCCACCAGTTTGTCGACCCTGTCCTGTGCATTCATCTCAGCCTGCCGGCTGATCACCTTATTGATGGCATTGTCGGACACCATGCCGCTCAGGCCATCGGAGCACAACAGGAAACAATCACCCGCCTCCGGAATAATCTCATTGTTCAGCACCGTTGCAGGCGACATATTCGGAAGTCCCAAAGCGTTTGTAATCTCATTTTTGCGAGGGTGACGTTCCATCTGCTCTTTGGTAATTTCACCACAGTCCACAAGCATCTGAACATACGAATGATCTTTGGTCAGTTGCAGAATCTGCTTGCTTCTTATCAGATAAATTCTACTATCGCCCACATGTCCGATATAAACCTTTCCGTCACGGACAAGCAAGAGGACGCACGTAGACCCCATCCCTGCCAGTTCCGGTTGCTCGACGGCCTTTTCCAGAATAGCCCGGTTGGCTTTGTCGATGGATTCGCCTATCGCTATTTTGGGATCTTCATAATACACACGGTCCAGATTCTCCAGAATAGCTGTGACGGCAATCTTCGAGGCCACCGCACCTCCCACATGACCTCCCATCCCATCGCATACTACAGAGACCCATCCGTTCCGGGTGACGGCATCGCCCATGCTGTCTTCATTGGCTTTTCTTTTCTTACCCACATCCGTCTTGCCGACAATGTGACAATAATTATATTCCATACTATTCATACATTAGAATTTGGGGATGGCGAAAAACATGAACTTTGTCGCACCGATCACAATCACGTCATTGGTATCAAGCTGGTGCTCTCTTACAAACTTTCCGTTGATATATGTACCGTTGGAAGATTTCTGGTCCTCTGCCCAATAGATACCTTCGGCCTCCACATACAAGATGAGCAGATGCGAACCGGATACATTGGCATCCTTTGACAGTACAATATCGCAGGTCGCCCGTCTTCCGATGATGTTCCGACCTTCGTATATCTTATACACCTCACCGGTGGAAGTCTGATCATAGGAGACCAACAGTCCCACCAGCCGTCTGTTTTGTCCCACATTCGTCTCACCGGTAACAGACGGACCTACGTGGCGGATAACCGTAGAGCCGCCTCCTCCGTCGTCCTGATCAAAAATACCGATTGTACTGTCCACGGGTTTGGTGGGGCCGTCTCCATCAAGTACTTTTGTTCCGTTATCGGGCGAAAAGCCCGGGTTCACTGTCGTCGCACCTGACGCTGAAGGACAAAAAGGACAATTGTCTCCGTAAATACTGGAATCATAAAGATGTCCGTTAGCACATTTCTTTGTTGCCATAACTAAATTTTTTAATATGATTTTCCTACAAACTCTAAAATCGGTGTGGGATGAATCGCATGGTTGTACCCTTGAGAGATCCCTAAAAACCCGGATACAATGATACCTGCGAATTTCCCTTTCTTATTAAAAACCGGGGATCCGCTCGCCCCTTGATGGATGGTTATATTGTGCCCGTATTCGTACGCACCTCTTTCCTGGGTAATCTCACCGCTTTGGTTATTGGCTTCCAATCCTACGGAAGTCTGGCCGATGACGAATGATTTTGGAAAACCGATCGTACAGATTCCATCCCCTACAGATAATCGGGCAGACGGTACCGCCTGAGACAGATCCACATACGACGAACCGCCGGGAATGGATTTCGAATTTGTCTGAAGGATGGCTACATCCAGCTCCTCCTGCTTACTTACGCTCAGAACCGTACAGGGGATAAGGTTACTTTCATTGTCGATATAAGTGTCATTCTGCGCAATGCCCACGCTGAGGGTCACATAATCGACTTCGATATTCGCTGCCAATTTCGTCAAGTCATTTTGCAGCAAGGCAGACTGAATTGTCCGCTTGATCAAGTCCTCGTTCTTCTGTCTGTTTCCCGAACAGCTCACCACATGTCTGTTGGTAAGGAACTTGCCGTCTTTCGATATAAAGAAGCCTGTGCCCGAACTCCTCATGATTCCCGGAGTGACATCTCCCTCATCATTTATATAGCAATAATCCAATTTGTCGTATCCATTCATATACTCACTCAACGGCCGGCCTTGAATGGTGGTTGCATAGGCCGATTTCAAATAGATCAGCACGACATCGTTTTTATGCTCCGAGTACACCTCCGTCCAGTCCTTGTCGATTTTGAATAAGTCCCACCTCCACGGTTGGAGGAGACAGATACCGGCAATCAATACCACAGAAGCTGCGATTGACAGCATCAGTTTGTAGTTTGGATTCATCCGGAGCGGATATACAGCCTCCCAGTTCAGCGGATGCTTGTTGGAGACGGATACATTGTCGCCCTTTCTCAATCGGCAGGGGCCTGTGATCCGGCTGCCATTGACATACGTACCGTTTGTGGAATAATTGTCAATTATCCAGATACAGCCGTCTTTCCGCCTGTACAGCCAGGCATGACGGTCGGAAACATCATCAAACGAGAACCTGATCTGCGCTGTCAGGCTTCTGCCGATAAGTTTTTGTCCGGTCACATCATCGGGAAGAATCACCGGTGGTTTGGGAGATACGGTAGGTTTGCCGGCGGCTGTCTGTATCATCTGCTTCCAGTCTATGGAATGGTTACCCAAAAGTACCACGGAGGCCGTTGAAAGTTTGACCCTGTTCACCCGCCTGCCGTCCACGAAAGTTCCATTCTTGGAGTTCAAGTCTTCAATGGTTATCTCTCCCGAATCGGATACCGTAATTACAGCATGGTTGGCAGAGACAACACCGTCCTTAATCATAACATCATTATTGGAACCTCTTCCTACCCTGATTGTTTTCATTTACCATAGTATTAGTGAAACCGGTTACGCCCCGGTTTCATGGTTGTTAATTCATTTAAATGACACAATAAGAAATACAAAAAGCGCAGACCCAATTGTCATCCGTCTCCAGGTATCGCCAAACACCCACTGCACAAATGAACAATTTTGTCTACGCTTCGTATATTATAAGAAGAGCCACCCCCCTCTCATTCCAATAAAGATGAAAGGTAAGAATAGATACAGGTATAATACTACAAGCTAAACAACCGTTACTCTTTTTCTTGTGCAGTCTCATTAAATTTGGCGATTTTAGAGACAAGAATCAGCTTACGCTCGTTAACTACTATTTCTTTATTTCAAAAACAGATTCCTCAGAACCCATCCATGCCTGCAAATCAAATAAAAAGCAGTATCGGAATAATCTTTCACATTGCTTTTCAAATCAGGCACAAGCATTAAAACGCCATAAAAGTATAACAAAAATCAAACATGGCAAAACGGGATAGAAGCAAAATTCCCTTATATAGTCGAAAAGTATGATTAAACATCGGATATTAGTGTGTATAATGCAAATATTTATATCATCACCGATTGGCATAGGTTTTCTCACAAAAGGACCTATCTGTTATTCTTGCTTTTTTTGTACATTGTCAAATCAGTCTCTTCTCCACGATAAAGGTCATCTGCAATCTGTAAAATTACATCATGAAGTTCCAGGTTCTCCTTATAGAACTGGGGTAATGCCTCATATCCGATGGCAGCACCCAATATATTTCCGGTTACAGCACCCGTAGAATCACTGTCCCCACCATGATTGACAGCAGCAATCATGGCTTTTTCAAAATTATCAAAATAGGTAAGTGAGCAATAAATTGCAATGGCAACCGTTTCTTCAGCCACCCAACCGCCTCCTAATTCGTCTTCAATAGTCCGAACATCATCGGTCGATATATCCGACCGCAGAATAGCTGTTTTTATCAATCGATTGAATTGGGCCACCGCATCAGAGTGTTCAGGATACATTTCTGCAATAAAGGCAAGTCCTTCATAAATATACTCCTTGTATGTTTCAAGTTTAGGGTTCTCATCTTGTGCCAAGCGATAAATCAGGTATGCTACCAACACCGAAGAGATATATCCTAAAGGATGCTGATGAGTCAATTCGGACGCATCAGCCGCCAGGCGACATATCTCCTTTATACCGATACGATTGTCAGCAACTCCGTAAAGCGGTATAGGAGCAATACGCATCACTCCACCACAACCTTTACTATTATTATGCGGTTCATGCCCCCCAAAAATGTCATTAAGAGCATCTATACAGGTCATTCCGGGTGCTCTACGTACATTCAGTTCCGGAAGCTCATGAATCCAACACTGATTGAATCCTTTTTTCTTCTTTCCGGTCTGCGTCAACAGCCACTCGATATATGCCTCACATATAGACGGTATAATGTCTGTTCCATTTTTCTTTGCATTCAAGATACCACACGCAGTGAATAATGTCATTTGCGTATCATCCGAAAAAATGGCAGTACCATTATTCCGGTTATCGTTTGCCCACCATTGCGTTGTATCAAAACGCGTGATACCCTTCGGACCATATTTTCTTTGTATATTACTATAAGACGATATGAATTCTACAGGATAGCCCAAAGCATCTCCAATAGCACCGCCTATTAACGATCCTCTTATCCGGTCATTCATTTTCTCGGTTTTCATTGCATTAACTTGTTTATGTATCTATTTCTTGAATACCTTATATACATAAGAATAAGACTGATTTTTTAGCTCGTCTGCCACCTCTGCAACTTTAATATTCTTCTCTGCTCGTTCTATAGCCAACGCAAGTTTTCCGCCAGCACATAAGTTTTCCACCCATGCTACATCTTTGAGATACTTTTCACTCTTTAGCAACTTCTTTAAAGGCTTTGTTTTATCTGAAAAGCACGGTTTCAAGTGAGGTGCCAGCATGCCCGCAACTGTTCCATAGTTCTTCAGTAGTTTTGTGTCATCCACAAAATGTAACAAGAACCAATACTCAATACTCGGCATACTAGGGCATACCGTAACAGTTCCGTTTGAGATTTCCCCTTTGAATTGTTCCTCAAAAGCCTCATGTTTTTTCAATTTTACTTCATCACCATATATCGTATCCCAATCAAATACACAAAATATCTTCACATCATTATTGGCACTCAAGACTTCCTTTATCCTTTTTGGAAAAACTTCCGTATAGTTCGACTCATCACCAAAATATTTTGGCTTGATATTGAATTTATAATTCGTTTTGTCATTGATATGCATAAAATAATAGCGTTCAGTATTCGTACCGCCACAAATCAAAAAAGGGTACAATTCACCCATATCCCTCATTCCATCATTCTGCTCTAACATAGGATCATCTGCAACAACCTTGAAATAAGGTAGTTTTTCTATACCTTCCGCTATTTTTCTTTCCTCCATAACATCATCCCATTGTTGCACCAAAACGTTTATTCCGGTAGGCCTCCCTTATAGACGAAAGGCGATTGATACCTCTGAAGTCAGTTAGTTTGTACAGCTCCGTAACGCCAGATTTCTTTTTCTCAGTAAACCATACAGAATCTTTTCTAATTAAATCATCCAGTAAATCCAGCAAGCCGTCATTATGCGTAGTGACAATAAGCTGAGACCTTGAATGCACTTTTAGATATTCAAACAGAATCTTTTCCAATAGCATCGGATGCAGCGATGTCTCTAACTCATCTATTGGTAATACCGCTTCACTATTAAGCGCATCATATACAGCAGCCTCAATTCCAAAAGTCCTCATCGTTCCGGTCGACTCAAATTTCTTGTCCATCTGGTAAATTTCCGTCCCATTATTATTCTCTACAGTATGTTCAAATGTGGTCTGAACTTGTTTTATTGTACGTTCCTTTTTAATACGTTCCATTTCTCCATTAGAGACCTCACCGGTGTTATCATTATCCTCTGTCAAGAACTTGATAGCTTCATCCGTAAGTTGTTTGCTGATAACATTCGACGAAATATCGGTAACGTTGAAATCCGCTTCATGCAGGAATTTCACAATGTAATCAATCAGTTCTTTGTTTTCCGAAGCTCGCCTCTGAGCGTATGAAGTAAGTCCCATTGTCGGTGATATAACAGGCATCAGTTGATTCCGCATTCGTTCTTTTGCCGCATCAATTATTGGAAGGCTCACATTCACCTGATTTCGAGCCACAAAAAAAGATGTGTTTTTCAAACAATTCACACTGATCATCTCTTTCGCTGCAGCACTGATCTTTACTGCCTTAGGGTTAAATTGAATGTCTGACTGCCCATCCTTCAGCGTTCTTTCAAATAGCATTATAGGCTGGGTGGTCTTATAATATGATAACTTTTCCAAATATACTTGGTACTGGTCCAATTCCAATTGGTAACAATATTTTGTATCCCGTACAAAAAATACCATTTCAAAACATGATGGGGCATCAGCCGAAGCCTTGTCTAATTTAAACGGAATGACACCTGTTCCAGAATCTAAGTCTTTTGGCTTAAAAGACCAGAAATACGACAAGAAATCTAAAACACTCAGTAAATTAGACTTTCCTGAAGCATTATAGCCATATATGATAGCAAAACGCAGTAACCTCGTATTCTCATTGATTGTAACGACTTGCGACTCTTCTGCAAATTTATCGTTAGTAGCCTCAAAGCTGAAGCTCACCTCATCTTTAAACGATAGAAAGTTCTTAATCTTTATTTCCTGTATCATATTAGCATTTATCTTTTATGATACAAAAATAGGAATAGAATCTTATATATAGCGCTTTTATTTTAAAAAGCTGCATATATTTTGCTATTTTCACATTTTAATAATCACAAGTAGTTCTTTTACTCCCATAGTAAGACTTGTCCATTTCCTAATGAACTTGGGTATTGGCTACACCAAAATGTTTTCTACCCATTTTGGATTAAACTTTCAGACAGCCTATAATTATAAAATATTTTTTGATGGAATTACGGACTTGATAACTGACAAAAAAGAGAATTATCTTGATGTGAAAATGATGACGAGATCGAGAAGTCCAAGCTCTGTTAAATTTGCCTTATCCATGTCATATAAGTCAAATATTTGCATTACTTTTGTTATAAAAACAAGGTATGGCACAACAACGATACGGCATGATGACTCTCAACAAGAGAATAGAAAAAGTATAACATAATGGAAAATCTTGAAGTGATGGTGATTTTGTTCATCATCGTAATATTAGGATATGTGTTGTGCAAGATGGGCTATATGGGCGACAAGTTCGACCAGAAGTTATCATCGATTGTCATTGACATAACAGCCCCGGCACTTATTCTGTCATCGGTCATGGGCGACGAACAGCCCGACCGCGCTCTCATTCTCCCTCTTCTCGGTGTGGGATTCCTGACCTACATTCTGCTCTTGGTGTTCGGCTTCTACGTGCCACGCCTCATAAGCCGTAATCATGATGAGCAGGGCATGATAGGCTTTGCGCTGATGTTTGCCAACGTAGGCTTCATCGGCTATCCTATCGTGGCATCGATATTCGGGCCGAAGGCCATTTTCTACGCCGCACTGCTCAATATGCCAAACACGTTCTTCGTGTTCACAGCTGGCGTGATGCTCATCAAGGGCGAACGCAATTTACGTCAGCTCAATTTCAAAGTCCTGTTCGGGCCGGGCATGGTGGCTGCTTTCATCGCCGCATTGCTGGTTGCCCTCAACATCCAAACTCCTGACATGATAGCTCGTCCCATCACGATGGTAGGCGACATCACGGTGCCTGCGGCACTCATGATAATCGGCTCTGCCATGGCACGTCTGCCACTGCGAGAAATTGTGGGTAACGCAAAGGTGTATCTCGTGTCATTGCTCAGACTGGTGGTAGTGCCTTTGACGATATATTTCCTTTTCAAACTCTGTGGCGTGAGCGATATCATAAACGACATCAACACGATTGTCATAGCCATGCCTGTGGCATCATTCGGCACGATGTTCTGCATGAAGTATGGGCGCAATCCTTCATTCATTACCGAGGTTACGTTTATCACGACCGTAGGCTCCATCATTACCATACCATTGATAACACAATTGTTCGGTCAATGATGAAGTCTTTGGGCAATACTACCCATGCCCCATCATTATCCTTTCCTTCATGCTTTAGAATTCCACTCTTTTGTAAAGAGGATAAGTCACGTTCGATGATGCGTTGGCTCACCGTCATTATCTCAGACATTTCTCATGTCGGTGGAGGCAAAGATGACAGTCTGAAATTGAGTTGGAGTGAATTTAAAATCAGTAAAAACAAATCTTTGTTTCGTATAGATTCTAAGCATCATGGTACGCTTTTAATAGCAAATAGAACAAAAGAATTATTTTAGTAGACCATCTTTTTACCATTAATAATATAAACCTGCCCTTTCTGTGGA
>CAUEFX010000065.1 GCA_958477465.1 uncultured Bacteroides sp. | reverse complement strand
GTAAAGATAGGACTTGGAGACATGCGGGACAATATGCCATCGTGGACGGTTGTACTATTGTTTTATTGAAGTAAACCGAACTATCCCATTCATAACCTTATCATATTTGGTGGATTTGAATGTGGGTAAATGTCACATAAAGTGCGAATTGTGTGATATAATTCTTTTATATTGCAATTTTTACTAACACGCGCTTCGTTCCAAAAACAGCAAATAGAGAAAAAAGTGCATAAAATAATGGATAATATGCACTCTTTTCTGCATATTTCTATGAAAAAGAGGATGAATATGCACTTTTTCCCGACAAATTCACCCGTGTTTCTCCGGGAGAAACGCTCAGTTCCTCGTAGAGGAACGACTCGTTCCTCTACGAGAAACCATAAGAGTCTCTACGGGGAAAACACTTTCTACCTTACCGAGACCACTTTTTACGCTAACAGTCAATGAATTTCAGACTGTTTTGAAGTGTAATAAAGAAATAATATATACCTATTTGAAAGATAAATTGCAGGGAAAATACGAAAATGATAATCTTTATAATAGTCAATTACCTGTATTTGTGCCTTTTTGGAATGCTTAATATGAAAATGCAGGAGGTTTTTAGTGTCAGCCTTATCTTTTGCTTTAATAAAGGGATTCTGAACAAACAAAAATGTCATATTGACATTTTGTAAAAACACTCTTTCATTTTGTAAAGCACTCTATAAATGGAAATGGTATGATTGTAAAGTCGTAAAATATTCCTTTTACTCTAATAGAAAGGCTGGAACGAAAATTTTCCGACTCCTGCCTTTCCAAGATTTTCCTGTATAGATATGTATATTAGTACCAAATATAGATGCCAGCAGACTATTATTGAACGCTCACCCCCTCAGCTAATGAGTACATATCAGGTAAATCCTTGCTGAAGAATGTGAGATCGCTTTTGTAGAATTTCAAAAAGTCTTTCTCCGAGGGATGGCCTTTCCATACTGAGAAATAATGATTGTCGCTTTCATCGGCACCGACAAATTTATTTCTCCATGTCACTATCATGCTTAGACTACGTCCGGTGGCGGGTATTAGAATTTGTTTTGTCCAATAATCAGCATCAGTAAATCCTTCAACACCGGTTTCGGTAACACCGCAAGGTTTGAGTTTGTCCTTTGATACTTTACAGATCGTTTTTATGTTGGCGGCAAATACGGTCGGACTGAGACCTTGGTAACAATCCATTCCGATAAAATCGACGTAATCGTCTCCGGGCCAACGGAAAAGGAAATCTTCTTCCTTTTTCTGATTGTCCATTTGGGGGGCAATTGCATAAATAAACTGATGTACTCCCTTTACATCTCTCAGATAATTTACAGTAAATCTCCATAGGGCGACAAACTCATCTTCTGTAGTGCAGGAGGTTCCCCACCAAGACCAGTTTTGGGTATGTTCGTGGAATGGGCGGAAGATAATCGGAATCTGATTGCCGGAGTCATCCTTCAAATTCAAAACAAATCCGGCAAGGCGGTCAAGCCAAGAGGTAAATTTCTGTTGGGTGGCACTGCCGTCAGTCAGAATTTCTTTTGCCACATCCTGACAGGTGTGGTCCCATGCATCACCACCGGTCAGTGGGTTATTCAGATGCGCACAGGCGATGATGACTTCTCCACGGTGATACGCTTCAAGAATGCATCGGCGACGGATGTTTGTGGATTCGACATCTGTGTGACGTTCGTCCATCAGTTCCGCGAAATCAAGACTATATACACCGGGATAATCGCCACAGACATCTTTGGTATCAGAGCGGCCCGGCTCGTTGTACCATTTCCGGCCATACATCAGATCGTCATGGTGACCGAACATGAAACCTTTCTGTCCGATAGCCCACAGGTTTGAGTAGAGAGCTTTCGTCTCCGCTGTAGCCTGTTTGTCAACAATGGAGAGGGTGACTTTTTCCGATCCGTTGGGTTCATTTTCTGTTGAGGGCATGTCGTCGTCCGAACATGCTATGATGCCATTAGCCATAAAGCCTATAAGGCATAAGTTTAACAGTGCTCTTATTTTCATGATATTTTAATTTAATTGTGTGAGTAGAACCATTGAGAGAGGCGATAATGTTGTCAAGACCGGCGTATCAGTGATTCCATTATTTTCCGGTATCAAAAATCCATTCTCGTCCAACTTCAGATTCTCGTCTTCATACCGATAGATGGACACCTTGTTTGAATTGACTGGAAGTCTGACAGAAATATTTTTATAGTTTTCGCCTTTATTAATTACCGCTATCGTATATTTATCATTGTATTTGGCGGCACATGTGAAAATATCCTTGTCATCCGGATGGTTGATTTTTATAATGTCGCATCCACTTGGGAAGAACCGGCACATCAGTGTCCATGAATAGAACCAAGGGCGGATGTCTTCCTGGGTAGAATCGTTGAAAACCTCACTGCCTAAAATATTCCACATTCCCCAAAGTTTTATGTCTTCAGGTTTGCCGGAATCATTTTGCGAGTGCATGGCATCGTCAAGCATCCATGCTGCAACTCCGGAAAAGCCGTTGTTCATGACTTCGGTTGCAAGAATAGCCATGTCAATGCCATAAAAATAATCGTAAACCAACATGTTGCAGTCACTTCCTTTCGTAAAGGGATGATTTTCCACACGTCTGTTATATTCAGCCATCAGCAAGGAGTCTGCTTCACGCCAATATTTATATCCGGCTTCGCCAAGTACAATCTTCTTGTTCTTGGGGATATAGGATTGGTATTCCGATAGCAACTCCGCATATTTCCCTGAACGGACTTCTGCCTGACCGGGATAGGCATGGATATCATATAACCCGATAATCGAGTCGGTATGCTTGACCGTTTCCACCAGCCATCCTGCTGTGTTCAGTTCTGAATTGTGGTTGTGGTAGTCTGCCACGACATCCGGACCGGTGAGTTGTACTTTATTCAACAGGTCGGGATATTGTGACATTCTTTGATGGAATTTTTCAGCCATAGAACGCCAGAGATTGAAATCTCCATTTGTTGAAGCCCAATCACCATCGGGTTCGTTGAAAATCACAAAATACTTGATACACGAAAATCCTTTCTCGTTTACCAGCATATTGAGATAGTCCACCGACATATCCACCCATTTAGGATCATCTTTCATATCCCAAGTCGGAGGATTATATTCTCCGTACACTACCGTAATGTCATTGTCCGTACAATACTGCAGAAGCCTGCTGATAGATTCCAAGTTGGATTCTTTGTCATATTTTCCGGTCTTTGCATCGTAATAACGAAAAGGACTGTTTATCATACAACGGACATATTGGGGACGCATGTGGTCAAGGCGATTAAACAACTTTGTCCAGTCTTCTTCTGAAATAGGAGCTCCCCAATTGGGGGCTTCATCGTATGGATCCCATTCTACACCATTGCCGATGTATGATGAATTTATCACCTCATCGGTTACAGTAAAATTCAATGTATTGGAATTGGAGCAGGATGTTAGCATCATAATGAAGCATATTCCCGAAAGTATTGATGTTGGCAATTTCATATTTTAGAACATATTACTGATAATTACTAATGACTTGGCCGGGACATCAATTATGTCGCCGGTATTGGGAGTCTCAACTGTTTTTTCTCCGGGAACGGACAGTTCCTCTTTGAGATTGCACAATGCCTGTTCACTATATACGGAAAGCTTGCTGCCGGGTAGCTTTGGAAGCGGTGTTCCACCGATGGTGACTCTAAGGTTTGCATCTGTGATATTAAGCAGTATGAGAGAATATTTTCCATTTTTACGGGCGAGAGCGCTTTTTATTGCCTGGGGTGTGTCGGATTTTGCTGTTAAAATTTCGCAATCTTGAGGAATCGCGCTACAAAGCATTGACCAAGCATAAAACCAAGGACGAACTTTTTCCTGTTCGGCACCAAAAAACTCATCACCAAAAATATTCCAAAAGCCCCATATTTTCAATTTATCGGGAGCTTCATTGTTGTGCATGGCATCGTCGAGCATCCAAGCCACAGTGCCGGAATAACCGGCATGAAGAGTCTGGATGAGAGCGTCTGCCATATCTATGCCATAAGAAAAGTCATATACAGACATTTGTGAATCCTCAATAGAGGCGTGCTCTGTAGCTTTTGCTCGTGCTATATTCAGTTCGTTGAGTGCTTTGTCTTCCGGAGCAACATATTTCAATCCTATTTCGCCCATGATAATCTTATGTCCGGCAGGTACACAATCACGATAGGCCTTGATGATGTCATAGTATTGATTTGTGTTTACAGTAAACTTTGATGGATATATATGTATGTCGTAAAGACCAATCATATTACCGATTTCCGATGCAGAGCGTTCTATCCACCAAGTTTCGTCTTTAGTCCAGATAGCCGCATCCGGACCGATCAGGGAAATGCGTGACGCGATGCCTTGTTTCTTCATTTCAGCATGAATAATCTTCATGCCATCTTGCCACAAGGTAAAATCTCCGTTTGCCGCAGACCAGTAACCGTTAGGCTCATTTACAAAATTGAAATAACGTATGCAATCCATTTTCTTCTCATCGAGCAGATAGCGGACAAATGCGACCACATTTGAAATGTTTTTTGGGTTGATTTGCTTATCCTTCCAGTTGATAAGAGAACCACCCCAATCACCGAAAACTACGTTGACGCCACGTGTCCGGCAATATTTGAGAAGAGGCTTTACACTGTCATAGTAACGGTCGAAATCCGGATTGCCATTCTTGTCGGTAAGCGAAGACGCATTAATCATCATTCTGACCAATCCCGGCTTCATGAAATCAAGGCGATTATATATTTTAGCCATGTCTTCGTCCGAAATATCAAAACGGCCGTGTCCGTAATCCAGACAGTAGGGATCCCATTGCACACCGTTTCCCACATACCCTCGGCTGATTACTGTTGTACTGTCGAGAGAAACAATGACCTGACTGGTTGCGGATGTAGAAAATCCGCAACCGATCAATGTCATCAATAGCCTGAAAACAATCTTAACCTTATTCACAGTATTAATATTGTTTGGATAATTTATCTTAATCTATAACTTTAAGGCCAATACGCCTTACTTCTTTTTCACTGAAATCCAGTACTTACGTGGCTTCTTGACAAACTTATCGTAATCCTGATAAATATTTGTCCAGTCATCTGTGCCGTTAAGAGTGAATGTAAAGGCATTGTCAGAGATAGTGAATGAATGACCATAACCAAGATCTTCCGTTCCGGCACTTTCAAAACGTCCGACAGTCACACGACCATCCTTATCGGTAAAGGTGATTGTGTTTTCCGCATAGTTTCTTTCCCATTTGCTTTCACCGGCAGGGATCTGGCGATAGAAATGAGCCAAATCCACCGTCTGATTGGGATTTTCGGGATTGTTTCCGATATAGGTGAAGTCAGCGTACTTACCATCGGCACCGGCGTTATTGATGCATACTCCGTTGGTGTTACCCTCTTCCGATACTCCTGTCATGGTGAATGTCAATGTGTTGTCGTATTCACAAGCAGGGCCTTCGTTTTCTTTCCAACACCACGGTTTGTCGGTAAGCGCCATTACAGCACCACCTCCGTATTCAGGGCCTGTACCTCCGTATATCATCAAAGACTGGATGGCCCATGTACCTTCGACTGATTCGGTGAATTCCGAAACGTGTATGGTATAATCGCGATACTCACCGGTAGTTGAGAATACAGACAGTTTTGCGGTTCTTTCAGGGTTTTCGAAGTTCAGGGCATCACCGACAGCAACCGATGAGGTGGCTTGATACGAAAGTTGCAGATTGGTGATTTTGATGTTTGAAAGATCAGGCACGGCATTGACATTTATCGAAAGTTCGATGGTACCGTTCGTTGCATCTTCAACTTCAATTTCAGCGACACCTATTTGGTTCTCTAATTTAATATCGAGAATCTGACGTTCATGATTCCACTTACCGTCGTTTATTTCATCCTGCAAGTCCTTTTGGCAGGATTGAAGACCTGCTGTAAAGCAAGCCAGAACGAATAATTTATAGATCGTTTTCATTGTTGTTATCAATTTCTTAGACTACCATTTAAGTTTATTTCAGCTTGAGGAATCGGATAGAATGTCACATCGTCTTCCGACATGCCGCGGGCAGCAGGTATCTGGTCAATTCTGTTCCATCTGCGAATATCATACATGTGGTCGCCCTCGTATGATAGTTCGAAACAGCGTTCCTTGTATACAGCCTCCCGGAACTGTTCCAAAGACAGATTGGGGGAAAGATTTGCCAACCCGGCACGGTTGCGAATGTAGTTGACCAGTTGATAAGACTGTGCGTTAGGTCCGGTAGCTTCTGCATATACCAGAGCTACATCTGAGTATCGGATGAGAAAAGGCCGAGTGCTGGTCTTGTCTCCTGAAAATTTCGGATCGATGTATTTCCGGCTGAAAGGATATTGGAAATTATCAGGATACTTTGCACTGATCTCACCATTGGCGTTATAGACTTTATCGCAAATGAGATGAGTTTTACGTTTGTCATTCTCTTCAAAAGAGTTATAGAATGCCGATGTTGTCTGATATTCTCCCCATCCATCGTGTGAAGGGATAAATTCATCCGTATCGCCTTGCTTCAGATAGATAGTTGCTCCGTCAATGTAGGGAATGAACATTTTGGAGATTTTGGAGTATTCACCTTCGCTTGTTCCACTGCGGTCCATCGCCATTATAAAAATGTGCTCCGGTCCGTTCGCTTTCTCAACATCATAGATATCGAGCAGGTTGGGTTCAAAGCCGTAAACTTGCTGTTCGTTGATCACTTGGTTGGCGTAATACGCAGCGCTATCGTACATCACCTTTGTGTCACGGTGCATGTCACGATAAAGTTTTACCTGATGTTCTTTGGCTGAGGCCACATACAAGTATGCCTTTGCGGCAAGTGCTTGTGCAGCTACCTTATCGGCACGGCCCATTCGTGGAGATTCATAAACCGGCATTAAGTCGATGGCTTTACGACAGTCGCCTAAGATAAGGTCATACAACTCATCAAGATTGGAGGCAAGTGGTGCGGAAGTTTGGTCAAGGGTTTCCACTATCGAATTATGCACGGGAACAAGCCCGAAATTACGGACCAGATTGAAGTAATTGTAGGCTCGTAAAAAATAGGCCTCACCATAGTATTGGTTCTTCAAGTCCTGATTGAAATTGCATCCGGGTATGTTTTTTATGACAGCGTTGGCCCGGTTGATGCCAATGAAACTATACTTGAAGAAGTTTTCAAGGGTTCCGTTGGTCTTGAAGTCTGCAACTTTCCAGTTGTTGAGGTTCTGGTTGTCCATCGATGCATCACTTTTGGTCGTCAGAACTTCCGTTGGCATATCACCCAAAAAGATTATGGAGCGTGAATATTCGAGGAAATTCATATAACCATAGGCATAGTTGACTGCAGCTTCTGCATCAGCCTCGGTTTTATAGAAATTGTCTTCTGAATAAAACCCATACGGAGTTTCGTCCAGGTTGCAGGAGGATAGTGAAGCCGCTATCCCGACTGTAAGCGTGAGAATTTTATTTATAGTTTTCATTTTCTTATTTATTAGAAAGTAAAGTCAACTCCAAAAGTCCATTTACGAAGGCGGGGATACCCACCACTATATATACCGTTTAATCCGACTTCCGGATCGTAACCCTTGAACTTTGAGAATGTATATAAGTTATTCACGTTGGCATACAGACGTATCTTTTCACAGAAACAAGGCTTTTTAAACTTGAATGTATAGCCTAATGTGAGCGTTTGGATTCTCAAGAAAGAACCGTCTTCAATCCACCAGTCGGATACCATTGACTGGCGACCATCGCGAAGGCTTGGATACTTGTTAGTGGGATTATCCTTTGTCCAGCGGAGAGGAGAATTGCTCGGCTCGCCGAAGGCTTTCGTATTGAATATGTCTTTACCAAACTCACCATTGAAAAATACTCCGAGATCCCAATTGCGCCAACCGAGATTGAGCTGCAAACTCATTGTCAAATCCGGGTTCGGGTCACCGATTATAGTCTTGTCTGCTTCCGTTATTGAACCGTCTTCATCGAGATCCACATATTTGAATTCTCCGGGTTGTGCGTAATCGCCATCAAGACCGGCGCGGATACCTTCGTCAAGAGTTTGTACGATTCCATCTACCCGATAGCCATAAAATACATTCATCGGCTGTCCTATGGCAAGAATATTGATGTAATCACGGTATTGTTCATAATTATTGCCGGAATATTCAAACTGCATTCCTGTCATCGGATCTTCGATAAGGCCGGATTCCAATGTGTTTCCAAGGTTTGTAATTTTATTCTTATTGTGAGACATAATAAGTGTTCCGCTTAATGTCCAATCCTTTGTATTCAAGATATTGGCGTCAATTGTTAATTCGACACCGCGGTTTTCGATGTTTCCGTCATTTACCCACATCTTGTCATAACCGGACGACGGAGCAAGATTGCGCTGGCGAAGAAGGTCTTTTGTCTTTTTGATGTAGGTATCGAATCCGATGCGCAGGCGATTGTTGAAGAAGCCCATGTCTACACCAAAGTCAAATTGTTGAGTCGATTCCCATTTCAAGTCGGGATTAGGAATCCCGCTCCATACGCGGTTGATGCCGCCTTGTCCGGTCCAACCGGAAACATATCCGGGACCGATAGTGGTAACCCAATTCCCGTTATTATAGTATTTTTCTGTTCCATACCGGCTCAACGTTTGATAGGCAGCGATACCTTGATTACCGGATATACCGTAGCTGATACGGAATTTCAATTCGTCAAATATGCCGAGATTACTGATGAAGTCCTCATTGTGGGCTTTCCAACTCAACGCACCTGAGGGGAAATAGGCCCATTTGTTGTTTTTGCCGAATTTGGAGGAACCATCGGTACGGAATGTCACGGTTGCAAGATATTTATTATTGTATGTGTAGTTTAATCTACCCATATACGAGATGAGCTTGGTGTCAAGTTTGCTATTAGACAAACTGTTCTGTTCCGGATTACCGGCACCCATATTTTCATTGCCGAGGGCTTCGTTCACAAAATTGCGTGCGGTGAGACCGGAACTACGTTCTGTATATGTCTCATAAGAGAAACCTGCCATTGTACTTAGAGAGTGCTTCCCGAAATCCTGAGAGTAGTTGGCGAACGTTTCAGAAACGAGATTCTGCCCCTGCCAGTTGTCAATTTGTGCCTGTCCGTTGCTGAATTCTCCTGCTTCTGTGTATTTCTTGGGATAATACTTGTCACTTATCGAACTGCCATACTTATAGTTAAGCTGGGTGGTCAGTTTCAGTTGAGGGATAATCTGCCAGTCAAGTGCTCCGGATGAAATAATATCGATGCCCTTCGACTGTTGCTTACGGTGGTCTGAGATGGCGATAGGATGATCGAAATCACTGGAATTGGTGAGGTAATAATCTCCATTTTCGTCATATACCGGGAAAATAGGATTTCTCCAATAAGAAAGTCCTCCGTTGTTGTCGCGGACATTTCGGCTCAGAATATTCATGACTCTGATTTTGAAATTGTCGAAAAGCTGATGCTCGACATTAAGATTGTAACCGTATTTCTTATAGTCGTCTTTGATGAACAGACCTTGATCCGTGTAGTAGTTGGCACTTAACGAAAAGTTAGTCTTGTCGTTTGAACTTTGTACTGACACAGTGGTATTATTGGATACAGGAAGGTCTCTGAGAGTGAGTTCATCCCAGCGGGTATTGATATCCCATGTCGTCATAAGTTCCTCGATGGAGGGATAATAAATACCGGTAGAGTTGACTTTCCCGACATAAAGAGGGTCGAGCCCCCCATTTATACGGCCTTCGTTGCTTAAAGCTGCCATAAGCACCGGATCTCTCCACAAATCAAGTTTCGTGGATTTTTGAGACACTGTGGTTTGTTGGCGTATATTCACGATTGTCTTTCCTTCCTTCGCTTTCTTTGTTGTTATCATTATAACACCGTTGGCACCACGGGATCCATAGATTGCAGATGCAGATGCATCTTTGAGGATTTCAATACCGACAATATCAGCCGGATTTACTTGTTTCAAATCTCCGGCATCTCCCAACGGGAATCCGTCAACAACGATAAGTGGTGAATTGGAGCCGTTAAGAGAACTTGCACCTCTTATTCGGACGGTAGAACTCGCTCCCGGATCTTGAGACGAATTATTGACAGACAGACCCGCTGCACGTCCCTGAAGCAATCCTTCAACCGAGTTAGTCGGTGTTGTGGTAATTGCTTCCGGTTTTACCGATGCCACAGAACCAGTCAAGTCGCTTTTTTTGACAGAACCGTAACCGATCGCTACAACTTCATCAAGCATCTGAGCATTTGATGAAAGTCTGACATTGATTTTGGTTCTACCATTTACGGATTCTTTTAGAGGATTCATGCCTACATAGGTGAATATCAGAACTGCATTTTTTGAAATACCTTTGATGCTATATTCACCATCAATATTTGTTATGGTGCCATTACTGGTACCATCCACTCTAATAGAGACGCCTATTAAAGGCTCATTGCTTTCATCTACAACCACACCGGTAACGTCTATCGAACCTGGAGATTGAGCGAACCCTGTCAGTGTACCGCTTAATAGCAAACAAAGTACTATCAGCGGATGTATGAAGCCGAAGGCTCTTTTACCTTGTTTCATGATAATAGTAGGTTTTAGAATTTTTTTGATAAAATACTTTCACTGTAATATTGCAATATTTCAAGTGCAAAGATACTAAGAGGCAGTAAGTGATTTCTGCTAATTTAAGCTATATAATTATACTTTTTTGAATTGTATATTAAAAGATTGGTTTTGATAAATGTTAACCACGGACCACTACATTGGTCATGCTCTTTAATCCTGCTTTTCGGCACTCTTCAGATTCCAGATGGTCAAGCAACTCATTGAGAGTGCAGCTTGCTAAACCGATATGCTTGTCTGCACACCCATAGTATACAAGAAGTTTACCGTCAACAATAACGTTGCCGGTGGGGAAGACACAACCGTTGTAATAACCTGTCAATTCATGTTCCTCTTCCGGCTCAAGTATCGGTTCAGTGGTTCTACCTATGATTTTGAGGGGATCATCCTTGTCGAGAAGCATGGCTCCGACTCTGTAATGTCCAAGTCCCCCATGCTCAACACCATGATATAGCGTAAGCCAGCCACGCTCGGTAAGAAGGGGTGGGGTACTTCCACCTATTTTTTCCTCCCATGTTCCTTCGATACCGGTAAGCAACAGGTGGCTTTCTTTTGATTCCCAATTAAGAAGGTCTTCTGAATACTTTATCCATATTGCAGGATAATTCGTTCCGTATTTTGCTCCTATAAACTGTTTGGGCCTGTGAAGGAGAGCATACTTTCCGTTCACTTTTTCAGGGAATATGATGACGTCTCTATCGTCAAGAACGGATGATGTTATTCGTCCAAGCCGACGATAGGAATAGAAATCCTGTGTCACGGCAAGTCCTGTGTTGCCAAGATTTTCTCGGATTGCTTTAGGCATAAACTCATCGCAGTCAGGGGTGTTAACCACATCGTGAGCCATCTTCCAATATTGTCCCGGGGGGAAAGGCCGATAGGCATAAGTGATAAAAAAGTTTTTACCGAACTTGATGATTCGGGGATCCTCCACGCATCCGGAGTCCGGTCCGTCGACACTGGGACCAAACACGGGTTTCGATGACATGCGCTTAAAGTTGAAGCCATCCGTGCTTGTTGCCAAACCAAAGCGTATGATATGCTCTTTGTCATTACCGGCGGCCCGGTACAGCATGTAGTATACGCCGTTATCATATACTACCCCCGGATTACATGTCACCAGGGATTCCCATTCGTTACTCTTGCAAGGAGATAGAATAGGGTTGTTCTCATGTTTTTTCAGTTTCATGATGATGTGTGAATTTTAGAAATTGAATTAGATATTTCATTTAGCTGAACAGTATCCATACAAATCCGCTTAGTATCAGCAGGATTATAGCCCAAAAAAGATAACTTGACAGCCAGTTGGAGTGATATGCTGAGATTACTTCCGATTTAAAGTCGTTATACCGGAATGTTGTCGTTGCCAGCTTTTCCTTTGCAGGTCGTGAGCCTAAAAGACTGATACACCACATAACCATGAGGCTAAGCATAAACAGTATGGGAACGATGTACAGGAAATGTAACTCTCCGAATATCTGGTTTTTGCAGAAAAGAAGAACAACGGCAACCACAAGACCTACAACTAATCCGGCAAAAGTTCCGTTGGCATTGGTGCGTTTTGTGAAAATGCCAAGTAGGAATGCGGCAACAATCGGAGGTGCTATATAAGAGAGCATCTCCTGATAATATTTCAAAAGAGAGCCGAAATATCCGATAAACGGAGCCCAAAGTGCGGCCAGGATTATTATCACACAGGAGGCAATCTTGCCTACAATCACCAACTTTTTGGAGGAGGCCTTTTTGTTGAATTGTGCGTAAAAGTCTATGGTGAAAAGTGTCGATGTGGAATTAAGGATTGCTGACAGTGTTGATGTCAATGCCGACAATAATGCGGCGAGCATCACTCCAAGCAGTCCTACCGGCATAAGGTTCAATACCATATTGGGATAAACCATGTCCGGCTTTTCCAGTCCGGGGAAAAGATTGCGTGCTATCACTCCGGGGATAGCTATTATTATTAATGTTAGCATGGTGAGGAATCCCGTAAAAATCACTCCCTTACGACCTTCTTCTATGCTTTTTGCACTCAGTACACGTTGCACAAGCGTCTGATTGTTCGCCCAAAAATACAGACCGGTTATAGGCATACCTACGATCAGGCCTAACCAAGGAGTGGCATTGTCTGTCAACGGGCGTATTAGTTTCAAGGACAAGTCTCCGCTTGCGAATAGATTGGCGAAATATTCTCCACCTTGCATAAAACACAACACGGTCAGCATGATGGAACCCAAAATAAGAATGGCAGCTTGGATTATTTCTGCGTTAATGGCCGAAGACAATCCGCCCGGAATGGTATAGGAGGCAGCTATGACGGCAAAGATGATTATAATCAAATGCAAATCAACTTCAGGCATTATCAGCTTGATAATGAGAGCTGCTGCATACAAGGCACCGGCTGCATCAAGGAAAATGTTCCCGATTATACAGATTGCAGAGAAATAGTAGCGTGAACGCTTGTCGAATCTCTTTTCTAAAAACTCAGGAATTGTGAAAATTTTAGATTTGAGATAAAGAGGTAATATGCAGACGGCAAAGAATACCATCACCACTATGCCGGTAAGGTTGTAGTTGAATACAGCCAATCCGGTGTGATAGGCGTCTCCGGACTGCCCGATAAGTGTTGTGCTTGAAATACTTGCCGCAAAGAGCGAAAGTCCCACAACCCACCAGGGCATGGAGCGGCCGGCTAAGAAATAAGATTGTGAATCGTCGCTTTTCCCATTCTTGAGTCCCCACCATATTATAAATAGGAGATATGCGCCGATTACGGTTAAATCTAAGATGCTTATATGAAATTGTTCCATGGTATAAAATGATTTAGTTATTTCTGCTGCAAAACTAACATCTATTAAGAAACAGATGAAGCATTTTTTTGCTGATTGGTTATATTATTTTGAATATTCATTTTATAATAAAAATGAATTGTTAATTTTGTGTCACATTAATTTCTTTGTTACAGTTATGAAAGACTTTCGAAAAGAGATAACTCCGCTTGCGGATGATGACTTGTTCATTGTGTTGGATCATCCTAATGCTAAATTTGACTATCCGGTTCACTATCATTCAGACTATGAGATTAACCTTGTCCTTAACGATGAAGGTACGAGGGTCATCGGGGATAGTGATGAAGTTTTTTCAAGTCCGGACTTGGTAATGATTGGCCCCAATATTCCCCATGCTTGGAAAGGAACCCGACCGGATGGTAATCATGTCGTCACAATTCAATTCTCGGAAGATTTGTTGAACTTCCCGATTTTAAACAAAAGGATGTTTGCATCTATTCGGCAATTATTGATAGAATCACGACGAGGACTCACATTTTCCAATGACACGAAAGTCTTGATTGCTGATAAGATATTGCGGTTAACCCGTTTGCAGGGATTTCATGCCGTTCTTGATTTCTTGTCAATCTTATATGATCTTTCTATTGCTAATAAGGAGATTCTCGTGAGTAGCTATTATGATCCAAATGAAATACTGACAGCTTTCAAAAGTCGTAGAATAACCAAGGTATGCGATTTTATAGACAACAATTACGAAGAGCCGATAAAACTTGCAGATGTGTCTAAGCTTGTGAGTATGTCTGAATCAGCGTTCAGCCATTTTTTTAAGAAGAAAACAGGGCATTCGTTCATAGATTATCTCAACAGTGTGAGAATTGGTAAAGCATCCCGGATGCTGATAGATACGACTCATTCGATAAATGAAATTTGTTATTTGTGTGGATTCAACAATTTATCGAACTTCATAAGAATATTCAAGAAAATCAAGGGATCCACTCCGAGTGAATACCGTTCGAAACTTCAGCAGATTCTTATAAAGTATTAGCGGCATAAAAGAGGCTGTCTCAAAAAATCATTATCATTTACCCGAAAAAGCTAACGCGTTCTTATTTATATGTGTTAATTTTGCAGGGATACAAAAATCGTAACAATTGTCCGTGAAGCGCAACCGGAACCAATTTGCCAAACGTATGGATTGTCCGGAAGTATCGTTTAAATTAATATCGTATATGTAGTTTAATTGTTTAATGTAGTTAAATGGGTATGAAGTATATCTTATTATTATTTCTTTCGATTGTCCCCTTTTATGGTTATGCCGGGGACAGATGTCGTACTAAAACAGACATTCTTTATTCTCGGAACAAGGATGAATATTCCCGTGAAAGATGTAAACTTGATGTTTATTATCCGGAAAAAGGGAGTGATTTGCCGGTCGTCGTATGGTTTCATGGAGGTGGTTTGACTGGTGGTGAGAAGTTTTTGCCGGAACAACTGAAGACGGGTGATATGGTTATTGTCGCCCCGAATTATCGGTTATTGCCCCATGTGGAGATTGAAGATTGTATTGATGATGCCGCTGCGGCTGTGGCATGGACTTTTGAGCACATCAAGGAATTTAACGGGTCTGATAAGAAGATATTTGTGGCCGGACACTCTGCCGGTGGCTATCTTACAAGCATGATTGGGCTGGACAAACAATGGCTCAGCCGTTATGGCATCGATGCTGATTCGATAGCCGGACTGGTGCCATATAGCGGACAGGTAATTACGCATTTTGCACATCGCAAAAGGCAGGGGATAGGAGAGTTGCAGCCAAGCGTAGATCGTTTGGCACCTCTGTTTCATGTAAGACCGGATGCCCCGCCGTACATTATCATCACCGGTGACCGTGAGCAGGAGTTGTATGGTAGATATGAGGAAAATGCCTATATGTGGAGAATGATGAACCTTGTCGGGAACAATAACACATTTATTTACGAACTCGGTGGGTATAATCATGGCGATATGGCAGTACCCGCTCACCACATATTAAAACATTATATAAAAAAAATACTTGGCAATGAAAAATAAGGTATTGGCAACCGTTTTGCTGGGTTTGCCTTCCGTTTTGCCTATTCAGGCAGGGATAACCAGACAGGAGATTAATGAAGGATGGAAATTCCGTCAGGCGCGTCAGGGGAATTGGCATGAAGCGAAAGTGCCCGGTGAAGTTCATACAGACCTTATGCGTGAGAACATCATTGAAGATCCCTTCTTCGGACAAAATGAAAGGAGCGTGCAATGGGTTGACAAGGAAGACTGGATTTACGAAACTGTGTTTAGGCCGTCGGCTGACATTTATCAAGAGAATCATATCAGTTTGGTATTCAAGGGACTTGATACTTACGCTGATGTATATCTTAATGATTCTTTAATACTGAAAGCCGATAATATGTTCCGCCAATGGACAGTTCCGGTTAAGGCTCTTGCGAACCGATCTATCTCATTTATAATCTTATCGTATTTGGTACACCATTTTGTAGAGCACTCCTTTCACTTGGTTTGAGTACATGTGAAGCCCCTGCCCCTGCAAGTCTACATGAAAGAACCGTGTATTAATATTGAGCTATGGGTGTTTTTTATTTCCCTTTCAGAAGGATGTTGGGTAAAAATAGAACAGGTTAAAACGGGTGAGGGCTGAGCCGGGGGAGCAGATGCGGATATCTGCTCCAATGGCTTAGATTATGTCTAAAATCTCGATTTCTCATAATTATATGAGATGCTTGTACCGACAACCACATCTTCGATTTTTTCAATAATCAGCCAATCGTCCATGTTGCCCTGATGATCGAAAGCTAAAGGAGGAACTATTGCTTTTACATCGCAAAACTCCACAAGACAGAGACACTTCTTATGCCAACGTTCCTGCTGTTTCGGCGTGAGTGTTAGTTTTTCCTGATTATCTTCAAATGTTTTTGTAATCTGCTCATCCGAGAGCTTTACAAAGTTCTGAACACTTTTGACAGTTGCTTTTGCGGATATTTGTGCTGTACCTTTCTCCATAAAGTACAAAACTTCCCCTTCAAAGACTCTGCTATGCGGGATTTTTCTGCCTGCTGCACCCCGAACAATCATTGTTTTCTGACTGTTCATTATTTTATCAAGTACCCGTTCACCGCTTTTTCCGGTGTTGTCGCAATAGACTAAATGAACCATAGTTTTCATTTTTTATTTTATTGGTATATAAAGATTAATTCGAACAAAGTTGTTACATACCAATCAATACAGAATATCGTATTACTGCTGTGTCCATAGCCTGTTTTGTATCTAATCCGGTGGCTTTATTCAACTTGGCAGTGTACTTCAAGCGGGTAGTGTCAGCTTGTGAAACATAGCTCCGCACAATAGGATTGGAGTAGCTTCATCATTCAGAGTCATATCATATAGTATGGTTTACAAAAGTAATTACTTTTTAATTAAGAAATAGTACAGATATGTCATTTCTTTGCTAAATTATGATTCTTGTCATTTAATTTGATGTATTTGCAAAAGAATTACAAATTTGAATGGTAAAATGATACTTGAAATTCGTTTGAGCAACTTTTTCTCAATTAGAGATGAGGTGGTATTGGATATGCAGGCAGCAAGCATACAGACTAAAAAGGCAAAGGGACTTGAGGAAAATACATTTGTATGCGGTGATGAGCGGTTGCTTAAAACTGTTGCCATTTATGGTGCAAATGCCTCCGGGAAAAGCAGTGTTATCAAGGCTATACGCGCTTGTGTAGGAATGATATTCTCATCTCACAATTACAACGAAAATACGATATTTGCTTTTACCCCGTTCAAATTCGGGGGCATTGGTAAGCCCAGTACTTTCTTCATTCGATTTCTTCTTGATGGTATTTTGAATAACTGATAGTGCGAAAGCCCGATTCTGGTTTCTTATACTCTTGACCTTATAGAATATAGATGCAGCACCATTGGGGGAAAAGGAGCATAATTCTTATCACATCGGCATATAACTCGGGATTTATAACTAAATTTGTCCCTATAATGAAAACTTAAACTTTAAACGTATGAGAATAAAAAAGATTTGTATGATGGTATTGCTGTCTTTAGGGATAGCGCCTTGGGCTAAAGCTCAAACATTCGACAAGCTATGGAAGCAAGTGGAGCAGGCCGAACAGAAGAGTTTGCCGCAAACTGTTATTCAACTGACAGACCGGATTTATAAGAAAGCGGAGACAGAGAAAAACTCTCCACAAATGCTGAAAGCATATACGTGGCGGATGAAATATCGTGAGACGTTGACTCCGGATAGCTTTTATGTAAGCTTGAAAGGGTTGGAGCAGTGGGCGGAAACAACGGACAAACCGATGGACCGTGCTGTACTGAATTCTCTGATAGCCGGAATCTATGCGGATTATGCATCCGACAATCGCTGGCAGATTCGTCAGCGGACGGACATTGTAGACGAAGCGCCATCGACCGATATACGGGAATGGAGCGGCAATATGTTCGTACAGCAGGTAATGAAACACACGGCCGCTTCTTTGCAGGACACGGACTTGCTGCTGAAAACCTCTTCGCGCAGTTATATCCCTTTTGTGAAACTCGGAGATACCAGTGAATACTATCATCATGATATGCTTCATCTGCTGGGAAGCAGAGGGGTGGATGCCTTGAACAACATAATGGGGCTGGATAAAGATTCGGTTGTACGGACATCGATTGAAAATATCTATCTGGGCATGCTCGATGCTTACGGGAAAGCCGGAATGGACGACGGCTACGTGCTCTGCAAACTCGATTATCTTAACTGGAAACGGAATTCGGAGTACGACTTTGTGCCTTATCGTGCATCGCAGAATCCGGACGCACTGGCACCGGATGCTTATCTGACCGGCCTCGATAAACTGGAAGCCGATTTTAAATCACAGGAGGTCTGTGCGGAAGTTTATCTGGCCAAAGCCCGCTATGCCGTGGATAAGCAGCAACAGGTGACGGCCTTGCAGATTTGTGACGAGGCTGTTAAACTTTATCCGGGTTATAAACGCATCAATGCCTTAAAGAATCTGAAACAGGAAATTTTGAGTCCGGCTTTGTATGTACGTGCCGATCGGGTTGCCTATCCGGATGCCGATATGAAGTTGATGGTGAACCATAAGAATATAGATGGGTTTACGGTGCAGGTATACCAATCAAAAAAAAGGGTGGCCGAACAGCATTATTCTTTATTGCGCCCCCGGAATTATCAGAATCAGGATACCGTATTTACATTGAAAGCCCCGGCTGCCGGAGAGTATGTGATGCGCATCGTACCCGATACCAAAGCACGGGACAACAGTGAAAGCAAACTGAGTGTTACCCGCTTCAAGGTGCTGACACTTCGTCTGCCGGAAGACCAATACAGGGTGGTTGTTCTCGACTGCATGAGCGGACAGCCGGTGGAAGGAGCCACTATCACCCTTTATGCGAACGATGAAAAGAAATTGACGGAGTTTACCACCGATTCCGAAGGAAAGGCGACATTCGCCTATAAACGTGAATATCGTTACTTGACCGCTGCCAAGGGCAATGATACCGCAATGCCTTTGCAAGGTATTTATGGCGGTAGTTATATTTATTACACGGACAAGAAACCGGTGAGCTCGGTGAAACTTCTGACAGACCGTTCTCTTTATCGCCCGGGGCAGACCGTATATGTGAAAGGGATTGCCTATGAGCAGGAGCTGGATACCGCCGGTGTCCTTGCCAACCGTACTTATACGCTGACGCTTACCGATGCCAACCGGCAGGAGGTGGGGAAGAAAGAGCTTCGTACCAATGAGTTCGGTTCCTTTGCTGCGGAATTCACTTTGCCGTCTGCTTGCTTGAACGGTACGTTCACACTGACGACCGATGGAGGTGTGGCCACCATCCGCGTGGAAGAGTACAAGCGGCCAACTTTTGACATCACCTTTGATGCGATGACCGGTTCGTATAGCCTGGGTGATAAAATTGACGTGAAAGGAACGGTGGCTTCCTTTAGCGGGGTGTCACTGCAGGATTTGCCTTTGAATTATACCGTTACCCGCTTCATGCGTTTCGGTTGGCAGGGAGCGCAGTTGGGCATCGAACCGATAGAATCGGGTACCGTTTCACTGAATGAGGACGGACAATTCAAGATTCCGGTCTCCTTGACCGGCGATAAAGGGTTCGATAGAGGCTATTATGTTTTCCAGGTTCATGCAACGGTTACGAATGTAGCGGGCGAAACGCAGACTTCCGTTTACAGTTTGGGAGTCGGAAACCGTTCGATGCTGTTGGGAACCGAGATACAGAATCCTATCTGCAAGGAAGATTCCATCAAGCTGACTTTTAAAGCGACCAACCTTGACGGACAGCCCGTTAGCGTAGAGGGCGGTTACAAACTCTATCCCGTAATCGGTGGCGCGAAGTCCGAAGAGGTGGTGAAAGGCACTCCGGCTTATACGGGTACATTTGTTTCCAATAAAGAGACGTATCTTCCGGAATGGGCCTCTGTGCCGTCGGGAGAATATCTGTTGGTGATGTCTGCCAAGGATGACCAGGGCCGTGAAGTGACAGGCGAAGAGGAGATCATTCTCTTTTCGATCAAGGACAAGCGCCCTCCGGTAGACCGGGCAATCTGGTATTACGCAGAAAACACTTCGTTTGATGCCGCCCATCCGGCTGTGTTCTATTTCGGAACTTCCAGGAAAGACGCGTATGTGATGATGAACCTGTTCTGTGGTAACCGGATGCTGGAAAGCAAGGTGCTTCGTTTGTCCGACTCTATCGAACGTTTCGAATATCCTTATAAGGAATCGTACGGAAACGGGCTCTCCGCTACCTTCTGCTTTGTGAAGGATGGTTCCGTAAACCAGCAGACGGTGAGAATGACGAAACGCCTGCCGGATAAGACATTGGCGATGAAGTGGGAGGTGTTCCGTGATAAACTGCGTCCGGGACAGGAGGAAGAGTGGAAGCTGACTGTCAAAACCCCGCAGGGAATGCCGGCCGTAGCCGAGATGCTCGCCACCATGTATGACGCTTCGCTGGATAAGATCTGGAATAACAATCAGAGCCTAAAAATCGGTTACAACCTTTCTGTGCCCGGAACACGTTGGATGGATGGTTATTGGGGGATGAACTCTTATAATTATTGGTTCCCTTCCAAGAACCTGAAAGTTGCTTCGATGGCATACGACCACTTCCTGCTTCCATTCGACTACATGCAAGGTCTTATAATGGAGACAGCGACAGCCTATGGTTCCCGGAATGCTTCATTTGTCGGTGGAATAAAGGTACGGGGAATGGCAAAAGCCAGGATGGATGCTCCGATGATGGCTGTTGCCACCAGTGATGTGGCAGAGGCCGAATTGGCGGAGGATGCCGATGCCGTAGTGGTGGAAGAAGCCCTTCCTGAGGCAACCGAAGAATTGCGTACCAATTTTGCCGAGACGGCTTTCTTCTATCCGCAACTTCGCACCAATGAGCAAGGAGAAGTCTCTTTCTCTTTCACCATGCCGCAGAGCCTTACCCGTTGGAATTTCCGGGGATATGCACATACCAAAGGCATGATGACGGGCATGATCGATGCTACTGCCGTGACCAGCAAGGACTTTATGCTGACACCGAACTTGCCGCGTTTCATCCGTGTAGGAGATAAGACTTCCGTGGCCGCTTCCGTGGCAAACCTTACCGGAAAGAATATCTCCGGAACGGTTAGCTTTATCCTTTTCGACCCGATGACGGAAAAGGTAATCAGTACGCAGAAACAAAAGTTCTCTGTGGAAGCAGGACGTACCACAGGGGTGAGCTTCCTCTTTACCGTTACCGATAAATACGATGTATTGGGTTGCCGCATGATTGCCGACGGCGGTTCGTTCAGTGACGGCGAGCAGCATCTCTTGCCGGTGCTTAGTAATAAAGTCAATCTGGTGGAGACTGTGTCCATGCCTGTCCGCGGAGAAGAGACACGTACTTTTACGCTCGATAAGCTGTTCAATAATCACAGTAAATCGGCTTCCGACCGTCGTCTGACTATCGAGTTTACAGGCAATCCGGCCTGGTACGCCATACAGGCATTGCCGTCGCTGGACATGCCCGAAAACAATAATGCCATCTCTTGGGCTTCCGCTTATTATGCGAATACGCTGGCTGCCTATATCATGAATTCGCAGCCGCGTATCAAAGCCGTATTCGATAGTTGGAAGTTGCAAGGCGGCACGAAGGAGACTTTCCTCAGTAACCTGCAAAAGAATCAGGAGGTGAAGAACATCCTGCTGGCCGAGTCTCCTTGGGTGATGGAGGCCCGTACGGAAGAGGAACAGAAAGAGCGCATCGCTACTTTGTTTGATTTGAACAATATCCGTAACAACAATATTGCCGCCTTGACCCGCTTGAAAGAACTTCAACAGTCCGATGGCTCGTGGGCATGGTATAAAGGTATGGACGGCAGCCGCTACATCACGGATTTCATTGTCGAACTGAATGCCCGGCTTGCCTTGCTCACCGGCAAGCCGTTGGAGGGGGATGCCTTGACGATGCAGCGTTCTGCTTTCAGTTTCCTGAATAAAAAGGCATTGGAAGAGTATAAGAATATCCGTAAGGCAGAGAAGAACGGAGAAAAGATAAAGGGACTTTCCGATGAGGCTTTGAAGTACCTCTATCTTGTTGCGATTTCCGGAGAGAAGATGCCGCTTGCCGATAATCAGACGGCTTACAATTACTTCCTTTCCAAAGTGGGAGAGCTGCTGACCAGCCCTTCCATGACCCGGAAGGCGCTTGCCGCCATTGTACTGGATAAGGCCGGACGTAAGCAGGAGGCATTGGAGTTTATCGCTTCTTTGAAAGAGTTCCTGACAAAGACGGACGAGCAGGGGATGTTCTTTGCTTTCAATGAGAATCCATACGCTTGGGGTGGTTTGCAGATACCGGCCCATGTGGCGGTGATGGAAGCTCTTGAACTGGTAACCGCAGACTCGGCTACGGTGGAAGAGATGAAGCTCTGGCTTTTGAAACAGAAGCAAACACAGGCATGGGATTCTCCGGTGACTACGGTAAATGCAGTCTTTGCACTGTTGCAGCGTGGTGCCGGTCTGTTCGATAACCAAGGCGATGCGCGCATCACCATAGCCAATGAGGTATTGGAAACTCTGGCTCCTGCCAAAAACGCCGTTCCCGGATTGGGCTATATTAAAAAGACTTTCACTGACAGGAAGGTGGTGGATGCCCGTAAGGTAACAGTCGAAAAGAGGGATGCCGGTATTGCCTGGGGAGCAGTCTATGCACAGTATCAGGAAGATGTCGATCAAGTGAAACAGCAGGGTGGCGAGCTGAATGTAGAGAAGAAAATGTATGTGGAGCGGTTGGTGAATAATGTCCGTCAGTTACAGCCGATAACGGCTGCTACGGAACTGGCCGTAGGAGATAAAGTCGTTTCACGCCTTACGATCCGTTTGGACCGTCCGATGGATTTCATTCAACTGAAAGATCAGCGGGCAGCCTGTCTCGAACCTGTCGGCACATTGTCCGGCTATCGTTGGAACAACGGTTTCGGGTATTATGTCGATATCAAGGACGCTTCTACCAACTTCTTCTTCGACGGACTGGGCAAAGGGGGGTATGTGCTCGAATACAGCTGCCGTGTCAGTCGTGCCGGAATGTATGAAACCGGGCTGGCAACCATCCAGAGTGCCTATGCGCCCGAGTATGTCTCTCACTCCGCTTCGATGAAGGTGACGGTAAAATGATTTATACTTGACGGACGGTTGCATCTGTCCGGATGAGACTGAACTCAAAAGAGACGGATAAATACTGTTTGAAGAAAATTTAAACAGGTTCTGAGTGCCGGCTACATTTCTGATGGATGTAGCCGGCATTCTTTTACCGTCTACTCTTAATAATCCTTTCAATCCGTTCCTTTTCTCATCGAAAACGCCTACATTTGTACTTTAAATATAATATGTAAGAACATGAAACGCAGTATATCCTTTATAATTACTCTTTTTATCATTGCTTCGTCCGTCATTGCCCAGCCTCGTCTCTCTTCCAATAAGGAGACGCATAACTTCGGGCAGATAGAATGGAAACATCCGGTCAATGTGGAATATACCATTACGAATACCGGAGACAAGCCCCTGGTGTTGACCAATGTGACCACTTCTTGTGCCTGCTCCGTAGCCAGTTGGACAAAAACGCCTATTGCTCCCGGAGAGAAAGGTACGGTCAGCGCTACTTTTGACGCAAAGGCGCTCGGACATTTCGAGAAAACCATCGGCATTTATAGCAATGCGCAACCCAGCCTTGTCTATTTGAGATTTGTGGGCGAGGTAGTGGAGGAGGTGACTGATTTCACGAAAACACACCCTTATGTTATCGGCTCCATCCGTTTGGACCGGAATGAATTTGACTTTCCGGATGCACATCATGGTGAAGAACCGACTCTTACGTTTAGCGTTGTAAACCAGTCCGATCGTCCGTACGAACCGGTATTGATGCATCTGCCACCCTATTTGAAGATGGAAAAGAAGCCGAATGTGATTCTGAAAGGGAAAAGAGGAACGGTAAAACTGACTCTTGACACCCGACAACTGGCTGATTTGGGATTGACGCAGGCATCTGTTTATCTGGCCCGCTTTGCCGGTGACAAGGTAGGTGAAGAAAACGAGATTCCCGTATCTGCCATCCTTCTTCCCGATTTCTCCGGAATGACGGAGCAGGATCGCCTGAATGCACCTGCCATTCGTCTGTCTGAGACGAATATCGATCTTAGCGACCGTCTCGTGAAAAAGAACAAGGCTTCTCATGATATTGTCATTACAAATGGGGGAAAAGCGCCTTTACAGATAAGTAAGTTGCAGGTATTCAACTCTTCGGTAGAGGTCAGCCTGAAAAAGACGGTTCTTCAACCGGGAGAAATGACTAAGTTGCGGGTAACCATCCATAAAAAGAACACAGGAAAGAAAAAACATCACCTGCGCATACTGATGATAACCAATGACCCGGCACAGCCGAAAGTGGAAATCAACGTAAAACGATAACTTAAATACCACCATCATGGAACATCCGGAAAACAGCGAAGAGTATAAAGGATTGGTTGTTAATAAAGGCATTGAACAGCCCTCATCGGTAAATCCTTACTTGAAACGTAAACCCAAGAAACGGCAGCTTTCTGTGGCCGAGTTTGTGGAGGGAATAGTGAAAGGGGATATAACCATTCTCAGCCAGGCAGTGACGTTGGTGGAAAGTGTGCGGCCTGAACATCAGGCGGTGGCACAGGAGGTCATCGAGAAATGTCTGCCTTACTCCGGAAACTCTATCCGTATCGGTATCAGTGGCGTTCCGGGAGCCGGAAAAAGTACCTCGATCGATGTGTTCGGGCTGCATGTGCTCGAAAAAGGAGGAAAATTGGCTGTACTGGCCATCGACCCGAGCAGTGAACGCAGTAAAGGGAGCATCTTAGGAGATAAAACCCGTATGGAACAACTGTCCGTACATCCCAACTCGTTTATTCGCCCCAGTCCTGCGGCCGGCTCATTGGGAGGGGTAGCCCGTAAAACCCGTGAAACGATTGTCCTGTGTGAAGCGGCCGGTTTCGATAAAATCTTTGTGGAAACAGTAGGTGTGGGGCAAAGCGAGACGGCTGTACACTCTATGGTGGATTTCTTTCTGCTGATTCAGTTGGCCGGTACGGGGGATGAACTTCAGGGAATCAAACGCGGCATCATGGAGATGGCGGACGGCATTGTAATAAACAAGGCCGATGGCAGTAATATAGACAAGGCCAAGCTGGCAGCGGCACAGTTTCGTAACGCTCTGCATCTTTTTCCCGCTCCCGATTCCGGCTGGACGCCTCAGGTATTGACCTATTCCGGCTTTTACAACCAGGGCGTAAAGGAGATTTGGGATATGATATACCAATACATCGACTTTGTAAAAGAGAACGGCTACTTTGAATACCGCCGCAATGAACAGAGCAAGTATTGGATGTATGAAAGTATAAACGAACAACTTCGGGACAGTTTCTATCATAATGCCAAAATAGAGTCCATGCTGTCAGAGAAGGAACAGCAGGTATTAGGAGGAAACCTTACTTCATTTATTGCTGCAAAAACATTGCTGGATACTTATTTTGAGGAATTGAAGAAAGAATAATTGAATAATGTGCCAATGTACTGATATGCCAATGTGTCAATTACCATGCGGAAAGCCCCACCCATGCACGACTTGCATGGGTGGGGTATATATCTTTATAGTGCATGTCCGGTGTTTTTTCTCAGAAATTGCAACCATAGTTCCGGTGGAATGAAAACACCTAAGCGAAATTTACGTTTCACGGTTATGAGACGTACATTTCACGGTTGAGAGACGCTCGTTACACAATTGAGAGACGGTCGTCTCATGATCGTGAAACGACATAAAAACAGGCTTGTTTTCCACATAATAATACTGGGTAAGATTTAAACCGCCCCGGCTTCCTGCTTTTGCAGACACGGCTCTTTCATTTAAACTCGGAACAAACTGATAACTACTGATTATGTTGAT
>CAUEFX010000064.1 GCA_958477465.1 uncultured Bacteroides sp. | reverse complement strand
CTTGCCGCATATTTTTTTACTCCTTTTCTGGAATGAAACTATTATATCACATCAGTTTGAAATTGTCAAGATAAGTTGACACTTTTTTTACAAGGATTTTTTCTTAGTAACATTTTCAGCCCCGAAGGGGCCGATCTGAAACCACTGAGGAGCGTAGCGACGGGGAGTGTTGCGCAAACCGTGTAAATAGAATAATCTTCTAAACAATTGTTAATAATATAGTTGGCTTTTTCCGTACGGCAAGATACGGCAACGCAGGAGTGCGACCTGAGCGGCTGTACGGATTTTACCCCGAAATGGGCGGCACTTTTCTGTCGCCTGTTTTTTCTGCCCATTTAGGGGAAAACAAAAGCGATAAACTCCGGGGTTTGGGGCAGAGCCCCAATCATGCAGTTCGTATTTCACCAAAACGTTCTTCAAAAAACATCATAAACTGCCCTATTATTTTGCCCCAATCTCTAACCGGATTATTCCATTTTTTACTGATTTCCTTTACGGACAAATATATCGATTTTTTGAGTGAATCATCTCGAAGTGAGTGAAAACCTTTACGCTCGATATGCAAACGCTTTTGCAAAAGTTCAAAAGTTCTTTGATAAGATCGCACCGTAGGCGGCTCTCCATTTTCCGATTCCACAACATATTCCGAAATGCTTTTTCGTTTATACTCTTTCAGAACGGGAAGCAACTGCTTCGGAAGCGGAATCATTCTTTTGGAAGAAGCTGTTTTCGGCAAGTCTGTAATCCGGCAGAGATTCCCTTTTTCATCTCGTCCGTCGTGGCAAGTTTTGTTCACCGCAAGCGTTCCTTTCGTGAAATCAATATCTGCCCAAGTAAGCGCAAGCAATTCTCCGATACGCAAACCCGAATAAAGACAAATCACGATCCCGATAAATTTCCGTTTCTTACTCGATAACGCCGCCTGCTCTATCTTCTTCTGTTCGGCAAGCGAAAAACAGGATACTTCTTTCTCTTTCGTTTTCGGGCGTTTGATTTTGTCTGCCGTGTATTCTTTGAGTTCTCCGAGCGTGTAAGCGAGTTTCAGCGAATTCTGTATCACCGTAATAATTCCGTTCACCGAATTCGCCGCCAAACCTTTTCCTGTTACAATATTCCCGCTCTGCATCAGCCCCGTAACATATCTCTGCAAAACAAGCGGCGTCAGTTCGTCAAGCTCATATTCTCCCAATTTTACTTTCAGGTGCTTCTCAATGATTTCAGAGTACCTTTCGCAAGTTTTTATCTTCGACGACGGCTGTATGTAATTACGAAAACATTCGTCCAACCACATTCCATATTTCATATTGTTCTCCTTTTCGTTATTACTATAATTATAATTTTTCTTATCACCTTGGGGAAACTACACTCAAACAGCAACAAAAAAGAGAGAACCTAAAAACTTGTTCTCTCTTAAAAATTATTATAAAATTGTAGTACCCTATCGAGCAAAAACGATATGTCGTAAGTTCAAGACCTGTTTTTTGAAAAAAGCGCCGAAATGCAGCTGTTAAATTCAAAGATTTTGTCCAACGACAAAATCACAAGATATAGTAACAAAAAAGCACAAGATACGCAATATCTTGTGCTTTTTGTCTGTTGTAGCTTTTTCGTACAACAAAGATGGCGCAATGCTATAAAAGGGAAACCTCCTAACTATCAATAGATTTCCGCTCCAATTCACTTTACACTAACATAATACCACAAATTGTTGCGTTGTAAATACCTTTTGCAGAAATAAACCTAAATAATTTCCTCTCCCCTGAATCCACCTTTGAGAGTGACAACAATTCTCCCATCGTTTGAAACTGTGATACACTCCACCAAGCGGCGAACTGTAACATCATCATATTCAACGAAAGTGTCCTTGTCTGTTTGAGCAATGTAATTGAGTATTCGTTCCACTTCTCTATTCAGATCATCAGAAGAAGTTGCTTTTGCTTTTTCAGTAGAAAGCTGTTCACGTAGGGCGGCAATCTTATCGTTAATCTTTTTAATCTCAAGTTCGTATTTTTCCGCCTCTCCGCCTGTCGAATACAAGCGGTCTAACAAAATACTCATTTGATCGTAATAACTCTGAATTTGATTTTCGATAGCGTACACATCAAGCACAGAATCATTTCCGGTAAGAGCATATTGCAAATTGTTTCTTATCAGCTCCACAACCTCATCACGGTTACTCATCATTTTGGAAAGACAACGGCAGATTGCTGCATGAAGCTTCTTTTCCTCAACCCCTATCGAATCCTTGCAAATTTTTGTCCCGTGCTCAATACGATTTATACACCGCCAATAAACAATTCTTTGTCCGTTTTTCGTTTTTCCCTTTCTTTTATAATGCGCCCCGCAAGAACCGCAAACCAAGATATCAGACAAAGCGTATATCCCACTATGCTTACCGCGTTCGGTCAATGCAAAGTCGGATTTGCTTTTTTTACTACATCTTCTTGCCAATTCAACCTGCACAATATTGAATGTATCCCTATCAATAATCGGAGGGTGATTGTTTGACACCAGATACTTCGGCAATTCTCCGCGATTTACCTTTGCCTTCTTGTCAATACAGTTGCTGCGAAATGTTTTTTGTAAAAGAACATCACCAATATACTTTTCGTTTGTCAATATTCGCTGTATATGTTCCGGCTGCCATTGCAGTTTTCCTGAATAGGTTTTGACCTCTTCCGATCTAAGCCTGTCACAGATTTGCTTCATGCTATACCCGTCAATAAATAACTGACAGATCTTTTTAATAATCAACGCTTCTTCCTCAACAATTACCGGAATGCCATCGTCTCCCTTTCTATAGCCATAGCAATTAAAGTTTGTCATATAGGTGCCGCTTCTCATTCTCTGCTGAACACCCCACTTGACGTTGGCACTTATATTTTCACTCTCAGACTGTGCGATAACGCTGAACAAACCTATAAGCATTTCATTTTCTGCCTTGAGTGAATCGATAGCTTGTTCTTCAAAATAGACGCCGATTCCTTTTGCACGGAGCTTTCTTGTCCACATCAAACTATCTACGGTATTACGAGCAAAACGGGAAACCGATTTAGTAAGAATGAAATCGACCTTTCCTTTTTCGCAATCTCTCATTAAACGGAGAAAGTCTTTTCTCTTTGTAGTCGCAGTTCCCGTGATACCTTCATCAGCATATATTCCCGCAAAAGTCCAATTAGGATTTTTGGCTATTGCTTCCGTATAGTAGGCTATCTGAGCTTCATAACTGTTAAGCTGATCTTCAGAATCAGTAGACACACGGCAATATGCCGCTACTTTTTTCTTTACAAATTCGGTCGAGGTTCTTGAAAGAAGCGGATTAGCTTCTATCCTCGTAACAATTCGACTAATATTAGCTTGCATTTTCAGCCTCCGTATGCTTTGGGGTATTCGTCAGGGCAATGTCACCGATGAAATACACTGTAAATTCTCCCGTATGTCCCACGGTTATTTTCTTAACTGTTCTTTTAAGCAATGCTTCGTCAAGCTCACTCTCCTCGGTATGCCGGTCATACTCCGAGGACAAGGCATTTAATACATGTTTGCCACCTCCCAATACACAACATTTGTATCGCTCGGAAGCACAGTCGAGTATCATTGTGGCAGCTCGCTTGAAGTCAATTTCTGTTTGCTCAAGCAAGCGATTTACTTCATTGCTCTTTCGTATCACTTCAATACTTCCGATATATTCGGTATTTTTTACGTGAGCCGTTAGTAGGTTCGATTCCCGTATTGCTCTGTTGAGCACCGATAAGATACTCTCACATATCGTTCTGTCATCAAGATAAACAGAGCATTTACACTTACCTTTGCAAATCCATTTTTCGCGGGTTCGCCATTTATTGATTCGGCTGAATGTTTCTCCGCACTCCGCACAAAATAGCATATCTTTAACAGTTGCCATCAAAGGTGTCAAAACTGCTTTTTTACCTCCCTTCTCGGCTCGTATATTTTTCGCTAAGTTGAAATTGTTCGAATCAACGAGCCGAGGGAAGGTTTCATTGCCAAGATACCTTTCGTCTGCAAGGATACGGGAAACCATGTTTTTATTCCATACCTTTGTGTCCTCGAAGTATGTAACCTCTTGCTCGGTCAGGGCTTCGGCGATACCGAGCAGAGTTTTTCCGGAAAGATACATATTATAAATTGAAGAGATTATTTCGGCTTCACCGTTGTTCACAACATATCTACCACCCACAACTTCATATCCGAAAGGAATATTTCTTATCTTCATTATTATATAACCTCCGTTATTTCTTCATTGAGTAACATACGACGGATGATATCAAGGGAAGAAAGGTAAATCATCTGCTTTCTCAAATCTTCGCTCATTCATTCACCTCAAAACTATATTTCCGGTATTGGTAAGTTGTTCATCAGCATCTCCCAGGTCAAGGCTCACATGAATAGCCGCCCCTATCTCCTTCATTTTTTCTTTCGGCACTCTGCCGATCTTCCTGATAAGTCTCGACTTATCTATCGTTCGTATTTGTTCAAGCAAGGCGAGTGAGTTTTTCTCAAGCTCTGCGTTGTCAAGCGGCACATGGGTAGGCAAGGCTCGTTTCTTGAAAAATCGACTTGTTACCGCTGTCACGATAACTGTCGGACTGTAATGGTTTCCAACATCATTTTGAATGATGATCACAGGGCGTTTTCCGCCCTGCTCCGAACCCTTATACGGATTGAGGTTTGCGAGGTAGATATCCCCGCGATAAATCTTTTCGTCTTTCATTTTGAATAGACCTCCTATGTTCTGCCGATCATCTCGGCTATGTACGGGGACCGCCGCCAACAGTCCCCAAGGAGGTATCAATCATGGGTCGGCTCGCACAAGATATATGCGAGGTAGCCCAAGGTATCTTCATCAATGGGTTTGTGCTGATTCAGCATCATACAATAATGAAGGAAATAGTAAATTGCTTCGATGTCGTCTCTCACCTCGACTTTTACATAGCTTCCCGTTAAGGGATGATGGAACTCGCAAGGCTCTCGACGAAACCAATTTACAAGGTTGCTGTTTTGGTCTGCAAAGCAATCTTCAACTGCAAGGCAGATGTCGTCTGCCATCTTCAAATGTCGTTTGGATTCTCTGCTCCCATCCGGGGAAAAGCAAGCGAGATTGAGATGCGCATGAATGGTTTTAATGCAGAGTGTAAAATCTCTGAGGGACATTAACTCTCTACCGCCCTTACATTCGGCAAGGATTTCTCTTACTGTTCTTTTCATAAAACTCCTTTGTAGCTAAGTATTTTGAAAAGTTGAATAGCCACTCCTTTCGGACTTCTCATCGGGAAGTCAGCTTCCCTTCGGAATGTGGTAAATAGAATATGTATCGGGATCATTCGGGAAGCGACCGCTATGTCCAATGCGGTCTGCTTTTCATCCCGAACTCCGTAACACACTCTATTTGTCCTCGACACCCCGAGTGTGATCGGCATAAGCCGATATGGGAAGTCATCAAGCGGTCGTGGTGCCCTCATTGGTAAAATACCAATACCACAGCTCCATAGGAATTTCACCTCCCCCGGGTACTCCGCAGGCAGCGCCTTTCGGCTACTGAAGTATCATTGTCCCTTGTAAATGTCATCGCCCTAACCTACGGCATTTTGAGGTTTTACTTCGTATAAGTTTTATCGCTCGCTCTCTTTCGGGAGGTCATGGCGCACCTACGATCTCGGCTAACTCCGCTACTCACGGACATCTTACAAGTAATGTGCTGGATGAATGGCTATTCAATTGTCAAGGTTCATTGAGGACTTTTTTCTTCCCTCACTATTCCGACAAAACTAAGGTGAAATATAAGGTTTTTCAGAAAAGTTTTTCATATATTTTTTGGAATGCCCTTTTTGCGGTTTTAAATCGCTGTGCAATGGATAACTGTGATACGTTTTCAAGCTCCGCAATTTGGCTTTGTGTAAGTTCATCAAAAAATACCATTTTAAGTAGTTCTGCATGCCTAGGCTTCATTTGCTTCAATACAAACCGAACTTTTTCTTCACGATTCATATCTGGTTTCTCATCGTTCGCCTTGTACTGATCGTATGTGGCAAAGATCATTCCTTCATAGTCCATCTGATCCAACGAAACGCAATGTCGCTCGGTCGCACGGTGCAGTGCGCATTCCTTTCTCTGCTCGTATTGGATTGCTTCAGCAACTTCCTTTAAAACCTCGACATTTTGCTCTTTTCCCTGCCCGTCTGTAAAAACTACATTGTATTTCTTTTCAACAATGATTCTGTAATCGTTTCCGTTTTTCATTTTCGTAATCTCCTTGAATTTTTGATTTTTGAATTTGCGGTTGAAATCAAAAATCCCGAGATTACGGGTATCGTGCTATGTAGGTCTGCCACACGGACAACATAAAAAACGCTCCTTTCAGATTTCTCTGTCGGGAGCGTTCGGGAGTGGTATGTATCTGTTGACAAGCAAAAAAGCCACCGACAGACAGACTGATCCCACAGTTATCCCATGGGATGTTCTATCTATCGGTGGCTTCTACATGCTTGGCTTTTGCCAACTGGCTTTGCACACCAATTTCAAGGCGAGACCTGCAAGCACGACTTAACTTAGCACTGTTTCAGCCAGGCATGATGCGTCGTTCGCCGTATTCAGTTTTCAAATAACACGCCGCCTTGGGGCAACGCACTATGTCAGGCGGACCGTTCCTTTCGGTATGGTAATCAGCAGCAAATCCTGACGACGGTTCTTGTAGCTGCGCACAAACATAGTCAGGCAGCGACCGCACTCGAATTCCGTCAGTCCCTCCCGTTGATATCCAACGCTGAGTGTTCCGCAGTTCGGACAGTACATTTGTTTCGGAATCCAGTAGGAATCATTTCTTTCGTTTTTCACAATATTTCTCCTTGCGCCGGTGGCAACAGATACAAATGTCTGCGTCATTCCGCAAAATTTATCCTTGCCTTCTTTCATAACAAACTTCTGCAATTTCTTTTTCTTTTTTCGTGAATTGACTTGACAGGCTGAGTGTTTCAGTGTATAATATAAGTGCAATAGTGAGTGGTTGTAATGATATTATACACCCGCGCTTGCGGTTTGTCAATAGGTTTGGACGAAATTACGGGTGTTTTTTTGAAAGGAAATTACGATGAATTTTGCACAGCGGCTGAAAAACGCGAGAGAAAACGCACATATTCTGCAAAAAGAGCTTTCGGAGCGTAGCGGGGTAGCTCTCCGCACCATACAGAACTGGGAAACCGGGGTTCGCCGTCCCTCCAATATTGAAAGTGTAACCAAGGTTGCCAAGGTACTCGGGGTATCCACCTCCGAGCTGATCGATTCCGAGGAGGAATTCGTGATTTCGGCAAACGAAAAATACGGTCCCCGCGGAAAAAAAGGCGCGGAAACCGTATTGACCGAGGTGCGCTCCCTGTTTGCCGGCGGTGAGATGAGCGAAGAGGATATGGATACCTTCATGCAGGCGATACAGGATGCATACTGGAAAGTGAAAGCGGAGAATCGGGAAAAGTATACGACAAAGAAGAATAAGCAGCGACATTCGCAATAAGACAGATACGATATAACACAGGGGGACTTTCATGACACGAATAACCGACGCAGTCCGAACAGCCAACCGTATCATGCGGAAATATGATGAGCGTGACCCGGAGCGGATTGCCCATTACGCCGGTATTATGATCCTGCCGCAGCCGTTTGTAAAACAGAAGGGTGCATACACGGTCATGATGCGGAAACCGATTATTTTTATCAAGCGCGACCTGCATCCTGCGATGCGCTCCATTGTGCTTGCGCACGAGCTTGGGCATCATTTCCTGCACAGACAAGAGGCGATGCAAAGCGGAGGCTTCCATGAATTCAACCTGTTTGATATGCAAAACAATCAGATGGAATATGAGGCAAATGTGTTTGCCGCACAGTTGAAACTGCCGGATGAAGATGTTTTGGAGTGCGTTTACAACGGCTATGATCTTGCCGCAACCGCGCGGGCATTGCATTCGGACATCAACCTCGTGGCTCTGAAAATAGCAGAACTGAACCGGAGGGGTTATCAGCTCCGAGAACAGGAATATCGAAACAAATTCCTGAAATCATAAGGCGGGAGGAAATGAAAATGCTGATGAACAGCAATGAATATTTGCAAATCATAGAAACGATAAAAGGTCAGATCAAAGGAGCGCAGTATCAGGCGGCACTCAATGTGAACCGAGAACTGATTATGCTCTATTACCATATAGGCAAAGTGATAAACGAACACAAGACATGGGGGAGTAAATTCATAGAGAATCTTGCCGCCGATATCCGTATTTCTTTCCCGAATGTCAAGGGTTATTCCGTGCGCAACCTCAAATACATGGCAAAATTCGCGGAGACTTATCCTGATGAAGCATTTGTGCAGACGGTGTCTGCACAAATTCCGTGGTCGCATAATACCGTTATTTTGGACAAGGTAAAAGATGCAGATCAGCGTGTGTGGTACATCCAAAAGACAACCGAAAACGGTTGGTCACACAATGTCCTGATTCATCAGATCGAAAGCGGTTTGTATGAACGCCAAGTCCTTGCCGGAAAAATTGCAAATTTTGAAAATCGGCTGGCTTCGCCGCAAAGTGAGCTTGCCTTGCAGACTATGAAAGACCCGTATATTTTCGATTTTATTCCTTTCAGCGAGGATATGGTGGAGCGCGACATCGAAAATGCCCTGGTCAAAGACATCACCAAGCTGCTATTGGAACTTGGCACAGGCTTTGCGTTTCTCGGAAATCAGTACCACATCAATGTCGGCGGAGATGATTTTTACATCGACCTGTTGTTCTATAACCTCAACCTGCGGTGCTATGTGGTTATCGAACTGAAGACAGGTGAGTTCAAGCCGGAATACGCCGGGCAACTGAATTTCTATCTTTCTGCGGTTGACGGCATTCTCAAACGACCGGAGGACAATCCGTCCATCGGTTTGCTGCTCTGCAAGAGCAAAAACGACCTCGTTGCCGAATACGCGCTAAAGGATATGTCAAAGCCCATCGGAGTCAGCGAATATAAGATTACAAGCTGTCTGCCGGATGATCTCAGTAAACAGCTGCCGTCTGTTGAAGACATACAGAGAAGGATCAAGAGTTGATACCTTTGATTCCTGTCATAAAATCTTTCGATAACAAACACCCTGCAAGCACTGCGCTCTTGCAGGGTGTTCATTGTTTGTGGCGCCATGTCATTGTTGAACGCCTTTTTCGGAAGATTGCGAAAAAAGGACTATTCTCTTGGTAACTTCATCGGCAATCTTGACGCCATGATCTATATCTTACTGATCACAATAACCTCGTTAGTCGAAGTATTATATCCCATCGTTACAGGTCTGTCTTTGTATTCATCAACGTGAGGTGCCTTCCATCCCACATGAAAAACGCTCTTTGTGTCAATGGACAAAATATTATTTTCGACCTCAATTCTGATTGTAAAGAAAGCATTTGCACCAACAACATGTACTTCTCTTAAAACTGTCTCTGAAAAAGAATAATCCTCCGGTTTCTTAAACATTTTTTGTATTTTAAATAAGAAAAATTGGACAAATGAATATACAGAGCCAATATCAATAATGAATATTTCACTGCAATTCCCCGGTACTCCCACAGGGCGGAAACTATAACAATGTTCAGAAATATCAGCAAAAAGAAATATCCGATTGTCACTAACCGTAAGTCATGCTTGTAGCATCGAACTTCCACTGAGTTATTGGCCTGTAATATCTCGCCCGGCTTGTGGTTCAGGTGCATGGTATCGTTTGTCTTTGCTGTGTAATCCCGATAATACTTTTGGGACTGTGTCAACTGGTACGGAATCTCTCCGTTTGCCTGGCACATCTCACAACAAGAGATTCAGCGTGACGCCGCTTTTCTACATTTCTCTGTGGACGTACTCATAGTCCGGCATTTTATAGCCTCGCGGCTCCAGTGCCGACGGGAACAGAATCTCGACAAACTGTTTGTACGACATTTCGTCAGGTAAGGGAAAAGACAAGCCTTTCTCCTGTGCCAGCTGCAGCGTCTGAATGACGGTGGTTCGGGAGCATGCGCAGCTTTGTGCAATCTGCGTGTTGTTGAGTCCGAGGCTACTCAGCCTCAGAATCTCGTGGTAATTGGTCATGATGATGACATCCTTTGTTGGATTCACGCTTTCACGTGTACCCATATTTTACCGCAAAATTTATGACTGCTCAACCTGCGCGGGCTGGGTGTTCAACTCGCGCGGGCTCGCTGTACAGTTCAGCGCGGAATATTCAATTCGCTGATACCGATTGCGTCGGCGACCTTCTGCATAGATGGCGACTGATGGGATTCAAAGAAATAGTCCTCGACAAATGCCTGTATTTCCTTTATCGTTTCGGGGTTTCTTTTCCGTGATCCTACCATCTCACACCTCCGCACAGTTCAAACAGAATGTTGCATTCTATTTTCAAATATATTATATCATATTGCAAAGAAAAACAATAGGTCTTTTGTACACAAGAATGGGGCTGTCTCAAATTGATTCTTTTGAAAGCACCCTTGTAAAATTTCAACAAAAAGCACTTGCCAAGGTGATAGGCAAGTGCTTTTTGTGTAGGTTGTCAAGTAAATGGAAATTATTCCCAAACTTGAGACAGCCCTGCTCCTATCAAAGTTATTTTTGATTATTAATAATCTGCATTGGGGTCTTTCTCGCCAGCAACATAATCGGTATTGATAAAGCGGATAGTGTGAACAAGACAGTTAGTGATGAAATTACTATCAAGTGAGGAATGTTAATAACTATAATGTTAAATGGGTTTTCAACTAATGTTTTTGAAAATTCTATATTGCCATAAGCAGCAAAAGCAACCAACCCAACCATTGATAATACCAACGATAACAAACTAATGAACATTGCTTCAACAACAAATATATTCAATGTATCTCTCTTTCGAACCCCTAAAGAACGTAGGATTCCGATTGTTCTTGTGTTTGAAGATATACTATTGCTAACATATGAAAGTAACATAAACAAGGCAATGATAACAAGAATTATTGCCACTGTCTTTAGTACATTAATAAAGCTTTGAATTGTATTTTGGAAATTATAAATTTGTGATATTGAAGGTTCATCTATTAACACATTGTTGTCGCCACAGAAGGCAACAATTTTGTCTATGGAATAATTTTCATTATTCAAAATATAATATGTGTGGAAATACAAGTCATAATAATCGGCCGATAATTTGTTGTGAACATCTTCAGTCAACAAAACATCACATTCCAATCCTTTATGTTCATTTTTGTACTCGAACACTCCAACAATTGTTATTTCGTTAAAATAGTCAAATAAGTTCAAGGAATCAAAGTAATAACCATCGTATTTCTGCGCATAAATATCAATAAAGCTATATGCTTTTGCATTAAAATCCGATTTTTCATTTTCGCTTGTGCCGGTATTTATTCCACTTTGTTTATTCATATAAATTGTATACAGATCCTTAGAAACAAGAGCCTCATTACTATGTTGAGGAGTTCTACCAGCAACTATTTCAATTTCAGCATTTTGATCTACTTCGCCGTAGCTCAATCCTGAACTGTCTAAAAAATAAGTTATTTCTCTGTCAGAATAAAAGAAATTAGAATAATTAATCAGCAAATAATCATTAACCGTTTTGTATTCATCCAGAAATCCTTCATTCAACAGCATGATATTGTATTCTTTGTTGTAATGATGTAATGTATATTCTACATCTTGCTGCATTTCTAATTTACTTTCCAATCCATACATTCTGTAATCGGTCTTAACAATACCGACTATTTTCACCATCATATTGCCAATATACAATAAATTATTGACCGCTTCTTCATTCGACAAAAATAGTTGTTTGGCAAGATAATCTGTAATAAGAACTTCGTTTGCGGCTTGGGTATATCTACCGACAGATAATACATATCTATTTTCATATATCGGTGTTGAAAAAATACAATTGATTTCTCTTCCCACACGATTATTATCCGCAGATCTTATCGGAAGCTTTGTGGTCACTCCAATCAAATCTTCACTGTTATAATTTTTATTGAGTAAATTATAAAAAAACTTTCCGCCAAAAACTTTTTTACTGTGTTCTTTAAAAAATGAATCCTCATATGATGCTTGTTTGTAAAAAGTTATTCCGTTTTGTGGATACTCCCGAAGATATTGTGTTATAACGGTACTGCTATTGTAATCAGAAATATAAATAAACAATTCCATTAACAGTAAGGTAAGAATGCATACAATTAACGTAAATGAGAGTCTTATCGCTTTATTGGTCATTAGATGTAATGAAAATCTAAATGTATTTCTGAAAGAGAGTTTTTTGGGTAAGTGTCTTTTTTGAGTAAAGAAATCACGATCGTCAACGCGATTGATAATTTCTTCTGAATTTCTTATACAATTATTACCAATTTCCTTTATTTCACCATCCGCTATTCTAATGATCATATCCGCATATCTGCTACATAATTCTTCATCATGAGAAACGACAACAACAAGTTTATTATTGGATATTTTCTTAAGCAATTCCATTATCTGAGAACCTGTTTGCGTATCAAGATTCCCTGTCGGTTCATCCGCTAATATTATTTGTGGCGATTTAATTATGGCTCTCGCAATGGCTACACGTTGTTTTTGTCCGCCACTCAGCTCATTTATTTTCACATCTCCCAAACCATTCAACCCAACATAAGAAAGCAATTTATTAGAATAGTCATGAGAAGCGTTCTCGCAAAATTTTTTTTGGATATTTAATGGAAATTCAATGTTTTCAAAAACACTCATATGTTCAAACAAATTGAAATATTGAAAAATCATGCCTATGTGAGTATTGCGAAAATCATCCATGTCACTTTCAGTAGCGTGAGAATAGCTAAAGTCGTCAACTATAATATCTCCTTCTTGAAAGTTATCAATGCCCGAAATGATATTGAGAAGCGTAGTTTTCCCACTCCCGCTCTTTCCATGAATACAAATTAGCCCTATATTAGGTAAAGCCAGACTTACATTATTTACTGCTATTACATCTCTGCTCTCTGTTCTGTATATTTTTTTTACATTCTTAAGTTCAACCATGCCAATCTACACCTTTCTATTATTCGGTATAAAGCATTTGACAATTCTGCGATATCACAAACGGCAAAGAGCCATGATAACACAACTCTTTGCCTTCATAGCATTACGCATTATCCGAATAAATACGTTTAAGATATGCGAAAATGATTTGACCTAAATAATCCGAATTTGCCTCGTATATATCATAGTCTCCAGTTGTCCACATTCCTTCATTTACAACAACCGAAGTCCTATTGGCAACATGTCTCACTCCAAAACCACATGAATCTGGTTGTAGTTCGTTTTGATAAAAGCCTCGGGCTAAGAAGTCTTCCAAATATCTTGTGCCAAAATAGTAAAAATGATATTCGCCATCTACTACATATCTGTATAAGATATCAATGTCCTCACCGCTCAAAGTAGCATTACCAAAAAGATCATTAATGATTATTACCTTGTGTAAATACGAATCAGAACTATCAAGTGTCTCATCGGAAATGACAGATACTTGTCGAAACACAGCTTTTTTTCTTAAATTACAATCATCGCCATAAATAATGAGATCTGTAGGAAATGAAGTAATCGACATCTCAATCTGCTTATCGTAAGAATCCATAACATCATCCGGCGATTTAACACTAAGTGCTATACTTAACATCACAACTCCGAAAATTGTTAATATCACGGCAATTGTAATGCCAATCACAAACAATAGTTTATTTCTTTTTAACATACAATAATCACCATATGCTTCAATACAGTACAGTGTGTGTAATATCACATGTTACAGCAGATGAGTAGTCATCCTCTGTTGAAACAAACTTAGAAGTGATATATAACTTCTGATCATATACATCATCCGTTCCATATAGCCTCTCTATCACAATATAATAATCTGTTCCTTCTAGTATATACTGCTTATATGACTCCGACATGCTGGCTTTATATTCTTGAAAATTATACACCATATCCAATCCATAAGCTCTACTCGAATTGTCAACCACATTACATACACAATCATCATAAGTGATAGAATTGCTTTGACCAACATTAAACCCGGCAATTTTAAATCCTACATCTGTACCGACAGTGACCTGACGCCTTGCTTCATCAGCTGTAGTAGAATATGCCCTAGAGTTCAACTTCATTCCCGATACGTTAGGAATATCAACGCTTACAGATGACACACCAAAATCATATACTTTAGTTGTTGTCCAAAATAGTATCTTCTTGGGCAGTTCAATAGTATTCCCTTCGGTTCTCATTTTCAAGCCAAGCAAATCCATTCTTTGACCGGCACTATAAATGTGATTTGTTTTTGCATAGTAAACATCATAATATGTAATTCCAACCATTTTACCATCATAGTTACATTTAAAACTTTTTTCGATAACATATGTTTCTTTCACGTATCTATCAAGGTCAACTTCAAACGAAAGATCTTCTGCAAAATCTGAAAATCCATTACTATCTTGATCTTTAGGTGTCATCGCAAATGTTGATAGCGTGGACGATATCAACACAACTATGACAGTCAAAAGGCATGTTAATCCTTTAATTACTTTTTTCATATTGTTCTCCAATCCTCCCATATGTGTCAGTACTCATAATCACGCATACTGACACATAATGGTGTATTTGTTCAAAGTTATAATCTAATATTATAACAAGAAGCGTGCTTCAGCAATGTTTCAAAATCCTTTATATCGTATGTTACCAAGGAAAATATGAGTTAATATGTATAATAAACATAATTCAAATTTTCGGTTGCAGTAGCTGATCCGGGAACCAAGTCTACAGAAGTGTTACCAAACGGATTAGCTCGTACATAATAACCGCTAAAAACAACCTTGTAAGAACTATTGTGACTATATTCTTCCATAACACTCGGTAATCCGTAGTACGAAACACCTGTGTAAAATGAACATTGATTATATGCTAAATTTTGTTGTTCTTGCGTACTAGTCTCGTATGCCAGGTCTTTGAAGTTGAACCTAACGTTAAAATAATCCTCAATTTTTGTAGAATTGTATGTCGACGCAACACCTTCAGTAGTAGAATACGAGACAGTACCAGAGCCAGAACCGCCAAATTCAATATCCTTGATTGAAAAACTTTTGTCATAACCAATAGTCCATCCTTGTGTAACCACCGTTTTTGCATCGATTGATGGAGAAGTGGCAAAATAATCGCATATTCTTTGGCCATCCTCTAATCCTTCATGCATCTCAACATAATCAATTTGAAATCTCAATGTTGAAGTTTGGTCAATCCATAAAAAGTAGTTATATGTTACTTTTACTTCGCTCGGTTCTGCAATAGCTCTAGTCATTTGTGTAAACTTACTGTATTGGTTGAGATAAGAAGTTTTTTCTCTACAAGCACATGTCTGATAATAAACAACACCTGCAAGATCACTATTATACATAGCAGTAGAGCTACGTTCGTTTATCCAACAATATGAATCATAATTTGTTTGCTCAACTTCAAAACCTAACTCTTCTGCGATACTCCAAGATGCCGCATTAGCAGCAATAGTGCTCGAAAAGATGAAACCAAGAGTAAAAAGCAACGAAAAGACATATTTAAATTTCTTCATAGCAGTATTCCTTTATCAAAATCAATTAAATTCTATTTTTGACCGCACAGAGGCCAGGCCTCTGTGCGGTCGCTTGCAAGCGACCGTTTTTCGTTTTCAATCCATAAATGAGCAAAAGTAATTAAAATGCCATTCGGTAATCCTTGTCCCTGAATTTTCCGGAGTCGTATTAAACCCATAACAATGGATTCCGTAAGCAATGTTTCCTGAAGTATATATCGGGGAACCGCTTTGCCCTCCAGTTGTATCAATCACATTATAATACAACTTATTGGTGGCGCAACGAGTTATCTTGTCCGACATTTTATATTGGTAATAGCGATATTCTCCCGGATACCCCGAAATTGTCACATCGGTTCCCGTCAAATCACTTGCACTCCATCCAATGCCAAACCATCCCGTCTTATCGCCAATCGGATCTTCAAGTTCAATTAAGGCCCAATCATGTTGTTCATCCTCGGTGCTAACCCATTCAGAAGCTGTGCGCAAATGGGAAGATTCCGTTGTGCCATATGGATTATTCCAAAATCCATACCCATCTTTTCCAGGCCATACTTTAATGTTTTTGGCCCATCCTCCATTTTCACTGCTATAGACACAATGTCCTGCTGTCAATGCGAGGTCATCATATATCATAAAGGCTGTGCCCATTCCGGTAGAACCATCGGGCCAATCAATTTCTATGTAGCAAATAGCTGAATACGGCATAGCTTCAGTATTATCCACTTTAATTCGGTTATCTTTCCCAATAAGACTGCTCGGATTGACAATTTCATCTCCGAATGTATAATGAGATTCATTCATGTTTGGAAACCACGCCTCAGTAGAAGATCCAGACAAATTCGCCGCCAAAGATCCCCATTCTGATTGGGCTTCAACCACATCATTGGAAAATGATACCTCACCGGTTCTCATATTCTTTGTTGCAACTGCCTCAGATATGCTACTTGAAAAAATCGAATAAGACTCACCACAGATTTTCAGATTTTCCGCCGCGCTTGCAGAAACAGATGCCATGCATATCAAACAAATCACAAGGCATAAAGACAGTATTTTCTTCATAATATGTTCCTTTCTTTTGTTCAATCTATATTCGCATCTTTATGTATGCGAATAAGTCATACCTCGCTTTCATACTGCAATATTATTTGTTCATTAACTTATATTATGACCATCTATCATCACCTCCTTTTGCCCTAAATCAAACCGCATCGTTAATTTCGTTCACTCCTTTCTAAAAAAGTAATTGCAAATTCACTGCGCAACTACCGCAAACAAGCAATTCAATAATCAGTCAGTTTCTTGCAGAATCAGATTAACGCTTTCAAATTTGAGATTAGAACAATTTGTTATAGACTTTTTCAAAGAATCAACGACAAGCTCTCTATTAGATTCATCTATATAATCGTTCAAATTCTCAGAAACAATGATATTTAAGACAAGTACGCTATTACCACCGTATTCATACACAGTCTTTCCGTCATAAGTCAATACACTCTCCACACCGTCGCTTATCACTTCACACTTAATCAAAGAGACTACTTCGCCTATATTGTTTAAGTGCTTCCATGTCAAGAAAACATTTTGGGGGCTACTCGGCAATTTAACCCTTTTCCGCTCAATCTTGCTATTATCAACATAATAAATCCATATGTTACTGTCGGGAATGAATATCTCCTTTCCGCTTTCACCGACATAACTATAATTCAAATTATATTTGGTGGGAATATATGGAATGGTGATTGCCGAAAGAACAATCGCAAAGAACAAACAAGCAGCAACAACCGACCATCTCAGCACATTCACTTTCTTTTTAATCTTAGCTTTATTTCTGATTTTTTCTTTCTTTTCTAAATGCTTCGCCAATATATCCGCATCAAGATAGCTGATGGCATCAATAATAAGATAATTGTTCATATATAAACATCATTCCATTCAAGATATAATTTCAAACTATGCTTGATCTTATCTATTTCTCGATAAACGGTAGGCACCGAAATCGAAAGATCTGTGGCAATAGTCTCAACTGATTCTGCCAAATAAAAGCGGTCAATAAATATATACCGTTGTCGGTCTGATAGCTCCCTCACGTAGTTGTTGATTATTTTTCCAACCTCCGCCATTTCATACTTTACTGCAACCGAGTCGTCACCATGTAACGTACCATTCACATCTTCCATAGAAATAGTAAGCTCGGACGGTATGCGTTTCTTGCTTGCTTTTTCCTTGTATCGATTGATTGCTATGCGTCGCATAATCTGCGTGATAAAAGCCGGAAACACAGTAGGTCTTGTCGGTGGAATCGCGTTCCACACGCCAAGATATGTATCGTTTTGGCATTCCTCGCAATCCAAGCGTTCATGAAGAATATTGTAAGCAATTCTGAAAAGAAACTGCCCATATTTTTTATCTGTTTCTTGTATTGCTTTTTCTTCTCTCCGCCAGTACAATTCGATTATCTGCTCGTCAGCAATAATCTCCTGCTGTTCCGTACTTTTACTCATGTTGCCTCCCTTTTTTCAGTTCTAAAAGCGCCTTCATAAACGTATGTCAAGAATTTTCTGAATTTTTCTCACGTTTGCCAATGTTTTTCAATTTTTTTTGGAATAATTTTTCTAAATCGAGTAGGAGGCTACCCATTCGTTGAGTAGCGCCTCTCACACCACCGTGCGTACCGTTCGGTACACGGCGGTTCAATCATATTGAGTGCATAAACAACTTGTACGCTTCGGATATCAATATAACCCACGAAGTTGTAGTAGATGTGAATGTCCCGTTCCTCGGGATCGTCCACGATATAGCGGTCGCCGATGACGATTTTCTCAATCAGCCGCACCAGTGTCGGACGATCCAGTTCTTCGAGTAGGGCGTAGTCCTGCATCATATTCAGCCATGTGTCCGCGGATTTCTCGTTCTCTCGGCTGGCGGCAAGCTGCTCGGTCAACTCCTTACGGCGATCCTGCTTTTCTCGGCGTTCGGCTTCATACTGATTGAGCAGTTGGATGCAGACGCTCTCCGGTACATGTCCCAGCTCCTTGTCCTCATAGGCAGACATGATTAACCTGTCCAGCTCCGGCAATCGCTTGGAAATAGCGTTTACCTTCGCTTGTAGCGCCCTAGTGCGTTCCATGCTAACAGACCTGTTCTCTTGCCAAAAGCAACGCTCGCAGCGTTTCACGATCATTCTGCGCCCACATTGCCTTACAGTGAATATCTATGAATCAGCGTTTTCTGGTTGATGTAGTGGGACGCACAGGCATTTTTGCCGCCGGACGCATAGCGGTTGCAAACATAGGCTTTGTATTCCGGTTCTTTCTCCGAAACTTTCTTGCGATAGTCACGCATATCTTACTCGTCTTCGTTGTAGGCTTCCGTCAAGCCGTCCGCGATTGCCTGCTCCCATGTGGTACCATACGGCGCGCCGCCAGAGGTATATCCGGCAATGAAATAAAAACTCTCGTCTTGGATTTCACCAAAGCACCTTCCAATGCCGAGCCTTTTGTTCGGTTCTCCCGCCGGCTTCACCTCTTTTTTGTCATCATACCGTATAACCGGACACTGCTTGACCTTGCCGCGTACAGTCCGCCGTTCAAGGCAGAATTTCATGTCGGTAGTCCGCTCAAAAAATCCGGCGCCCTTCTTCCAGCTGACACCGCACTTGCAGTGCTGAAGCCCAATGAACTGCTGTTTCATCTTTCTGCCGCAGTTCGTGCAGATTTTATTTGACGCTCCCATATGCGTTGCCGCCTTTCTTTGTTTTCAAAATAATTCTACCATATTTCCGCCTGTTTTTCAAGGTAAAATGCCTATGACAGCAGTCCCTCCCACAGTTCTTTGTTCCTGTCGGAGAGCAGTTCGTCAAGCTGTTTTCGTTGCTTCTCATCCAAGCCGTATTTCTCTGCCGCTTCTGCCGCGGTTAAAGGAATCGTATCAACATACAAATAGGTTTTCACGACTTCATACTCGACAGGAACAACGCTCCCATCATCTTGTGTTTCAATACGCGTTTCTTTCACAGTGATCTGTTTCGTGTGAATATCCATGCGATTCAGGCTGTGGAAAACCTCTTTCAGACCTTTCGCTTTCTTTTCATCAAAGGTCACAACATCTTCTGTCCGATTCGTCTTGATGGCATATACAGCGATAGCTTTGACTCTCCGTATCTTTCTTTTTCGTTTTTCGTCAGTTGTCTGCCCGTTCTACGCAATTTGCAAGTTCTGTTTTTCCTGAGCCGATTGTTCAGTACAAGTCGAACTGCGTATTGAAGTTTGGAAAAATCAAGACTGATATGCGTTGCTATGCGGTAATAATTCTGCAATCCCATAACCATTGAATTATACAGCATAATTTCATCGCGTTCTGTTTTTCCATATTTCGGGTTGGCAATTCTTTTGGCTTGCTCAATCAATTTCTGCTTTTGCTTTTTTACTGCCTTATCACACACATGAGATTTAACAACATACCTCTGTCCCTTGAGGTGGACTTTCATTTTGAAACCAAGAAAATCGGAATATCGGCGTTTTACATTTACAACTCTCGTTTTCTGCTCTGAAACCTCTAATTTCAGCCTTTCAGATAACCATTTTGTGATTGCTATCTTCGTTTTGTCGGCATCATTTTTGGTACGGCAGAACACTCTGAAATCATCTGCATAACGAACGATATACATCTCTTTCAGATTGGTTTTCTTCATAGCTTTGTAGCCATTCCCGTAGTTGAGCGATCCGGTTGAATTTTCCTTTGCACTGTACTTCTGAATCACCGGGTGTTTTTGCCATTGACTCTCCACCCAGTGGTCAAGTTCATTCAGCACAACATTTGCCAAAAGCGGCGAAATAATACCGCCCTGTGGTGTCCCCTTCTCAGGAATGACAATTTTACCGTCCGGCATTTTTACGGGTGCTTTCAAGACTTGCTTCAAAATCCAAATGAGATGCTTGTCCCTTATTCCCAATGTCCATATTTGCTTCAAAAGTTTCGAGTGATTTACGTTATCAAAGAAGCCTTTGATGTCGAACTCGACAACATAGTGCAATTTCGTCAGTTGCATGAGGCAATAGCATCTTTGAATGGCGTGTTCCGCTGATCTTCCGGGGCGAAATCCATAACTGTTGTTACTGAATTTCGCTTCGCAAATAGGCTCCATCACCTGTTTGATACACTGCTGTACCAGTCTGTCCCACATACATGGGATTCCCAAAGGTCGGGTAGCCGATGGATCATAAGGTTTGGGAATTTCTTTTCTTCTTACCGGTTTGGGACGATATCCGTGTTGACTTCCGGTCACAATAAACCGAATCTTTTCAACTACAGCCTCAGAGGATAATTTCCCAATATCTACAATGGTAATACCGTCTGTTCCCGGAGTATTACTTCCTGCGTTGGTTTTGATATTTCGATATGCAAGCAGAATGTTTTCACGGGATAAGATCAGTGACAGCAAATCTGTAAATATCTCTCCCGCTTTGCTTTTTGCATACAAATCGTCGAAAATCTGTTGCATTCCGTAGTATTCCATGTGCCGTAATTCATCAACACAAAGTGGCTTTGATTGTTTCTTCTTTGGCATAGGGCATCACTCCTTTCTTAGAGCGACCCTTTTCGTCATACTCGCAATCCCTAATCAGCTTGCGCAGAATATTGATGTGTCCATTGTGGACTGCTGCCATTATCTCTCGCCTCCTTTTCGTGCTTTTTCTTCTCTCAGTTTTTCAAGAGTTGCCTTTGCAAAATCCGGGAGCTTATCATCAGGTACGATACCGAGAACTTCATATCTTTCGATTCTTGTCTCATTACCTGTGTAAAGCTGATTGCAAAAGCAAGCGTTGCCATAATGGTTCGCTCTTGCGCCGCTTCCTCCCGTAACATAGAAAAGCTGATACGGCAAGGATTTGTAACCGTCAAAAAGATAGCTCGGATTGATAGCAACGACCTTGCCTTCAATACATTCGTCTCTATCCGCAATGAGATCCGAGCTCTTAAAGGGAGGCAACTCATTTGCCCCCCTTGCCCGGTTTTCGGTTTCGATGATGATGGCTTCCGCCTTGATATCATCTGCAAAGAGCTTCATGATTTCCTCAAAAGAATCGGAAATAACCGCATCTTCATATCTCGTAAAAAGCTCATTTGGAATAGCGATACACTTCATATACGGCATTTCCATCTTTTCTGTCTCGTCTTTTGCGTATATAATACGCTTATTGCCGATATTGACCGACGCTTGAACTGTATAACCTTCGATTATCTCTTTTTCTTTTTTCGGCTCGTTGTCATATTCATCTTCGTAATCGTCGTACATAAGATCTCCTTGCCTTATCCCTGATACCAGTCATCATAAATGGTTCCATCAATGGTGACGCTTGCGTTTCGTGTAGCGGTTACCATGCCTGCCGGAGTCCAGATATACGATGCGGAAACAGAAACAGAATATTGACCGTCGGTTACATAGACGGGAATGAAGTGGATACGCTCATTCTTATCGGCATCGGCATTTGACTTAAACATATGCACACCGCCGACATTCTCAAGGGTGTCGTATCTTCCGGCTCCAAGCGAATAAGAATATTCGGGGAAAGTGGCATAAACGCTCTGTGCTCCCGTATAGGCACTCGATGCGGGCATCGTCTTGCCTGACATCGCTCTGACGGTTGGACTCCATGAAATCGAAACACCGTATCCCGAACCCATCTTCCATCCGCCGCCGTCTCTGACTGCGGTTTCACAGCCTGAACTCGGCGCGATTACGGGATTATCGCTTGTAACGGTGATACCGTAGTTTTTCAGTACAAATGAGCCGTTCTCATACATCCATTCATTCCATGAAGCCGAACCCGCTTTTTCGGTGGGAGCCGTTACCATAGGATTGTAGCTTGCAGGCGGCTTTTCCTCATATCTTGTATTGGGTGTGGTTGAAGCGGGAAGCGAAGCAGATACAATGGCAAACTCGGTGGAGTTGTTACTTGTGTTCTGCTCTCCCTCACTTGCAGATACAGTACCGTTGCACCAATAAACTGTTCCCGCACTGCCCAAAGGTACTGTCCACTTGAAATACACGATGTTCGTTCCGTTAGCGGGAATAACGACTGTCTTTGTCTGTTCGAATACTGTTTTTTCGGTGGAATATACCTTAAAGGTAAAGGTGAGATGATCCGCAGGAGTTACATCCGAGCTTCCCTCATTTCTGACATAAAAGCTTGATATAACATCCATTCCTTCGATATATTCGCCGCTGACAGGCACACATTCTACCGCCGTTTCAATTGCCTTTTTCACCTGAAAGGTTGTCGATACAGAGTTGTTGTCGGTTCTTGTTTCGTTGTTATAATCCAACCAATTCACTCTTGCGACAAGGGTCTGTTCTCCCTCACTTGCACCGACATTCAAATTGAAATCGATATATTTCACTCCGTAAGCGGCAATATCCACGGTGGTAGAGTAGATCACAGCTCCGTTAAAAAGCACTTCCACGGGTATATCAGAATAAGCAAGATTTCTGTCCCAGCTGTCGATTCGGAAATACACATTCACACGCTCATACTGCAGTACCTCATTCGGTGTTACCTCAAGCCCGGAAACAGAAAAATCGTAGTTTCTCTCAACCCAGACCGCATATAGGGTCACAGAAGCATCGGCAGAATAACTCTCACCGCCGTAATATTCGGGAGTTGTAGCCATACTCGATGTTGCCCAACCCATAAAGGCATAATTGGTTCTTGTAGGCTGAACCTTGGAGATCGTGACGGTCTCTCCAATGGTCTTTGTCTGCGCGGCAGGTGCTCCGCTGCCGCCGTTTGCGTTGTAGAACACCGTGAAGACGGTCTTCTCCCATACTGCATAGAGCGTGATATCGGCGTCACTTGTATAACTACCGCCTGCCGCATAGCTTGCCATCGCCATCGAGCTTGATGTTGCCCACCCCAGAAAATCATATCCTTCTCTTGTTGGAATAGCCGTGGTCAGGGTCAATGTCTCACCATGAATCTTGGTTTGGCTTGAAGGTGCACTGACACCTCCGTTGGCGTTAAAGGTAACGGTATAAATCTTCTTTACTGAACAGGAATAACCGCACTCGGAGCAAGTATAGATAATACTTCCGCCTCTCTCAGTTGAGGTAAAAGAATGTGCTTCGGTGTTCTTGCTTCCCACTACGGTTAATGGATGCCTACCGAAAAAGAACCGTTTACATTTCAGTAGGGTTTTGCCTTAAAACATAGATTGAATTCTGTCTGCAAGCCCCGGCAAAACAACGCTGTTAAACAGCTGATAAAGACCTGTAAGAAGAAGCGAACCGAGTACAACCGCAATAATCATCTTTACGGCTGTATCTATATACCCTTCTCCGGTTTTATTGCTCAGAGCGGACTTGACTTTCAAGATAAGGTGTTTCGTTTTCCTCCCTCCTTTCTGAGATTTAGTAAAATACAATCAACGGCATCACCCACTTTCCGAAATAGAAAAAGCCGTAAGAGTGTTTTAATACCCTTACGGCTATGTACGGAAAATCTGATGTTACTTCCCGAAAAGAGGAAGGGGCACCGTTACCCGATGCCCCATTGGGTTTATTTGCTTACTGCGAGAATGGTATCGTCCACTCCGTCTGTGTATCTGCCCTGTGCGATGAGTTTGTCTCTGAAACTCAAGAGTGAATCGAGGATAAGGTAGTATTCATACTCGCTAACCGGAATTCTGATCTTTTTTCTTTTCTTCTTACCGAACATCTTCCTTACCTCCGTGTTCTTTTTTCACCTATATTATACTGCAAAAACGATATTCCATCAAATCTACGAGCCGATAGGTGAATATACGACCCGGATGCTGCCGTTTGCTTCCCTTACATAGTGGGATGCAGGATAGCGCCAATTTGTGATATCATCCCTTGTAATACTCGCACAAGTAGTTGTGTAACCATCAACTTCAGGCGGTTCAATGCTCCAAAGCGTTCCGTTACCTGTAAACTTTTGTGTCTTGAGAATATTGCCGCTTTCATCTACACATTCCACATTGAAGGAATAGAGATAACCTCCCGTTATACCTTCCGGTTGTGTAGCATGAGGAAGTTTATCTGCAAAGAGCAATGATACTGTAACCACTACTGCAAGGAACAGTCCGAAACATACTGCGAAAACGGTTTGACTTTTGGTTGACATATTCAAAATACCTCCATGTCTGTTTTTGAAATCATTATATCGGGAAAAAGGAATATCCGCAAATGTACGAATATATATCTTACTCTCGGTATGTATTGACAGTATGTATGAGGGGTTTGTGTGTGAGAAAGGGAAACAAGAAAAGGGATAGTCCACCTCAAACCCCTCAAAAGGGCAGACTTATCCCAGGTATTATCTTGCTTCCTTAATTGTACGGTTCGCCTTCGCCATTTGAAGTTCTTGACTTCTGCGATAGGCACTCAAAGCTTTCACGATGGTATCTTCGATCTCCTGCACCGATGCATCAGGTGAGAAGTATTTTTGAATACGCTCCATTGGAACTTTGATTTTCGGCTTCTGATTCGGCTTTTCTTCGGACAGTATTGCTTCTATCCGTTCTTCGGTAAGAACCCCTGCCTGACTCAGCTTTTTCATTTGAATGGCTTGTGCGAGAGACGGTGTTGCTTCACCCTCATCTATATAATAGGAAAGATCTTTCTGTTCCTCCGCATCGAGATAAGACAACTCCACAGCAGGTCGAAATGCTATTTTGCCCATATCCACATCTTCAAGCAGTTCGGGAATGAGATTGTTGAGACGAATATATCGTCGCACTTGTTCATGACTATCACCGTTTTGACTACCAATTTGAGTGGCAGTTAATCTGTCCTTATCAGACAAATTCTCCACCATTGGTGGAGAATTATTTTTCGTCGGGCGTCCTGCAGTCCTTTTTAATGCTTCCATCTTCATCTTGTAAGCCTTTGCCCTTTCGGAAGGTAAGATGTGTTCCCTTTGCAAGTTGGAATCAACCATAAATATGATTGCTTCTTCTCTACTCAAATCACGAACAATAACCGGGAGAGTATCAATGCCGAGCTTCGCACAAGCATACTTTCTTCTGTGTCCGGAAATAAGCTCATATCTTTCCCCTTCACCTTTTCTCACGATAACCGGATTGATAACCCCAAAGGTTGAAATACTTTCAACAAGCTCTGCCATTTCGTCATCATCCCGGACCCCAAATGGGTGGTCAGGTGCATCATCAATGGCTGACAACGGAATTACCCGAACTTTCTCTCGCTTCGGATCAGTTGAATTTACTTCTTTGTTTTCGTCCACGAACTTTCCTCCTGAATGTATTTAGGAAACAAAAAAAGACCGTAGTTCATTTCTGAATTACGGTCTGATATCGTATTCCTATGTAAAAGGAGAAAATGTCGTTAGTTCAAGTCTAAATAGGTCAAAAAAGTTTCCCTAAATTAACGCATAACGCTTTTTGAAAGCCAAACACAAGATATTGACAGAAAATAGCTTTAAAACAGCAAAAAGACCACAATATCTTGCGGTCTTTTTGTGAGTTTCCCTTTTGTAACATCGGGATGGCTCCCCTTGTAAGACTCGAACTTACGACACCGCGGTTAACAGCCGCGTGC
>CAUEFX010000063.1 GCA_958477465.1 uncultured Bacteroides sp. | reverse complement strand
GCCTATCAGCCACAAACATTGAAATTTCAAAGCATTTTTTAATGAAAGAGCCGTGTACTTCTAAAATAGAAAAATAACCGTTTTTTGCTTCTATTATTAAAAAAAGTATATATTTGCATTCAATTAAATGAGGTTTATGGCTTACATAAGCCTTGTACGTTTTACAAAATACTAATTAAAAAAACAAAATTATGAAAAAAAACAGATTTACGCTGGTTGCTGCTTTTGCTCTTAGCGGTACTATTTTGTTTAGCTCATGTGTAGGTTCATTCGGTTTGTTTAACCGTGTTTGTTCTTGGAATCAGTCAGTTGGAAGTAAGTTTGTCAATGAACTTGTGTTCCTGGCAATGAATATCATACCGGTGTATGGTGTTGCTTATCTAGCAGATGCGATAGTAATTAACTCTATTGAATTCTGGAGCGGTTCCAATCCGATGGCCAATGTGGGAGATGTTAAGAAAGTAAAAGGAGAAAACGGAAATTATCTGGTAGAAACTCTTGAAAACGGCTATTCAATCACAAAAGAAGGTGAAGATGCTACTATGGAATTGATTTACAACAAGGAAGCAAATACTTGGAATGTAGTAGCTAACGGTGAAAGTGCAGAGATCTTGAAAATGAACAACGATGGTACGGCTCAGATGTATTTGCCTAACGGCGAGACAACGACTGTTACGCTGGATGCCCAAGGTATTCTTGCTGCACGTCAGATGACAATGAACGGCCTTCTGTTTGCAGCCCGCTAATCCACGTCATAAAGGATAAAGAGGGTATAGAACTCTCTTGTTAGCCAAGCACCCCTGCCACAGATGAACCGCGCCCCCAAATTGGGTACAAAACTTTAGAAAGCTTTAGAAATGCGGCTCAAACACCTGTAGCAGGGGTGATTTCTATCTTTCAGGTGCTTTGGCACACCTTCCTTTTATTTATTATGGTTTATGAAAAAAATACGTCTCTTTTGCCTTTCTGCTTTTATAAGTTTTACCGCTTGTCAAGATACTCCTCCACCCCATCAGGCTACTGTAAACGCTGCTTCATTCTGCGAAGCCATCTATAATCTCGACTACATGACCGCCAAGGATATGGTGACCGCCACTTCCATCCCCTATATCAGTTTTATTGCCACCAACACTACCCAGCAACACGTTGATAAAGTAAAAGCGAGAGGTCCGGTTACAGTCAGTGTTGCCGATGCACAAGTAGATGAAGAGAGAGGAAATGCCACTATTGTCTGTTCTGTAAAGAACAGTCTGAGCATCAATTTCTTCAACGGTACGTCTGTCATTGTCCCAGAAAAGCAGGACACTCTCCATCTGATAAAGGAAGGTGAACGATGGTTGGTCAAAATGGATAACCCACTGCGAAATGGAATGCAAAGTCCCGACTGAATTTGGGATGAATGATAGGCCAATGATCCTTTTGGGTTTCATAGGCCGGATTGACAGCTTTCATACCTCCATCGAAACGTAATACAAAGAAATCAAGATCCAAGCGCAAACCTATTCCGTAGGCTGCAGCTATTTGTTTGTAGAACTCATTGATTTTGAAGACTCCTCCGGGTTGGTTGGCATAGTCACGGATGGTCCAGATGTTACCGGCATCTATAAAGACAGCTCCCTGAAATTTCCAGAACAGTTTACTCCGGTATTCAATGCTGGCATCCAGCTTGATGTCTCCCGACTGATTCAGAAAATTCCCATCTCCGGGAAAGGAACCGGGACCCAGATCGCGTACAGACCATCCGCGAACGCTATTGGCACCTCCGGAGAAATATTGCTTCTCAAAAGGAATCGTTTTTGCATTGCCATACGGAACTGCGATACCGAATCCTGCATGAAAGGCGAGTGAATTACGATGATCTATCCGGATGTTCTTCGCAAAATCAAAATCTCCTTTCAGATATTGTGCGTATGGAATACCCAGAATGGCATATTCGTTATCATCATTTTTCCGTATACCGGTTGCCTTCGAGATAGCATACAAGACATTTCCTGCCGACTCTATATTGATACGGATAGAATATGAACTGGTACTGACAGTATTGTTGACCAACGAATTTCCGGCACTGTTGAAATTATAACTGTACCCCATACGGGCGATCAGACGGTTCTTGTAATTGTACTCAAAAATATGATTTTGCCCTTTGTTGATGTAGTCCTCGCGAAATTTGTTCGAAATCCAAGGCAGATAAAGATACCCGATGTCTATCAGGTCGATGCGATGCTGTGTCCGCTGGCGTTGCGTCCATTTATAACTCCAGGAAGCCGATGCCACAGTACGTGAGAATTCCGGACGGAGCTGGTAACTGTACTGTAAACCGAATTCGGTCGTTGCCCTTATCTTGCGTTTGAAGTCGGAACTTAGAAAAGGAAACAGGAAACTCGGGAAATTAATACTGGTCTCTACCCCGTATTCCGTATAATTATTGTTACGGTAATCTCCTTGCAGACCGGTGATGGCTTCGTACGCACCGCGGAATTTCATCATGAATGTTTCCGAACCGTGAAACAGGTTCCGGTGTTGGAAAGCTACCGAAGCGGCAGCTCCCAAGTCGCCTGCCGAATTGGTGCCTTCCACCTCAAAGGATATTGACTTATGTTTGCTTTTGGTAAGCATCACATAGCAATTCAGCATAGTGCTGTCTCCCGCCATTGTTTCAAAAAAGCGGATGTTGGTATACTTCAGTGCCGGCAGACGGCCGAAATTAGAATACGTACGTTGTACATTGCGTTCATTATATAAATCTCCGGAGAAGAATTGCAGATTGTCAGTCAGGACTTTGGGGCGTAAGTAAAGTTTGTCTTTATAATAGATCGGGTAATTATTATAATGTATCGAATCGTTGATTTCGATGCTGCTCAACGCAGAGGATTGAAGCACATCATAATCCGTAATGAAATTTATCTTATTGATACGATATTGATTGTGTGGCTTGGGGGTATCGTCCGTCTGTGTCGTGTAGGGTTGCAAATGCAAGGTAAGGTCTACAAGATAAGTACTGCGGACCGTATCCGCTGTATATGAAATGTAATCCTTGTTGAACTTGTAATATCCGTTTCGCAACAGATTGTCCGTAATCCGCTGTCTTTCAGCATCCAATACATTCACATCAAACAGCATACCTTCTTTCAGTAAAGTATTGGCAGAATCTTTTCGCATGTATTCACCGATTTTTACATCTCTAATGTCATAGTTGAGCGAACGGATGGTATACGGCTTTCCGGTGGTTACTTCGTAGTAAAGCTTCAGTTTCTTTTTCTTTGTTTTGGCCACACGTTTTACGGAAGCCCCCATATAACCCAGATTCTGAACAGCTTTAGTTATCTCTTCCTCCGAACGCCTTGCTTCGTTTTCATTATAGATCACAGGTGCATCGCCTATCTTACGGAGAAACTTATTGTACCATCTGCTTGAATCGCGACCGGAAAGATCATATACATACAACTGCATTTTGATCAGACTGAACCATTTGGAATTGGGGTTCTGTCTTATATACATCCGCAGGTCGGAGGGTTTTACTTCTTTGTTGTCCGTAGTTATCCTGACTTCGTCCAGCAGGTAGGAATCCTCCGGTACAAACTTCGTGGCAGAGCACGAAGCCAGCAGCGTCAAGACAGCAAAAGACAGTAACGTGTAAAGATATCCTCTCCTCATAAGGTTTTATATAGTTGCCTCAAATAGTCTACAAATATAAACGAATTTTTCTGTATAGGGAAATAATAAATGCTAATTCGCCCTTGCGGAGTTGTCTACAACCTCACAAGGGCGAACGATCGATGTTTTCAATGTTTTATCTCTACCTGCCGCTTATTTCAGACGGAACGCGATAGGTACGGTATATTTGACACGTACTTCCTTACCATCCTGCATTCCCGGTTTCCATTTCGGCATCGCGTTGATTACACGTATAGCTTCCTTGTCCAACAGCGGATCGACCGCACGGACTACTTTAGCATCTTCGATGCTGCCGTCTGTATCAACAACGAATTGTACGATAACACGTCCTTGCATACCTGCATTTTCTGCCTCTTTCGGGTATTTGATATTTTCTGCCAGATAGCTCATCATCGCCTTATTTCCTCCAGGAAACTCCGGCATTACTTCTACCACATCCAACGCTTCGTCTTGAACGATGATCGTATCCGATTTCACCTCTGTCGGTACAAATTTCACTTCTGCTTTTTCTTCTTCCGTTGTTGTTTTGTCGGCAGTATTCGTACAGTTGCTGAATAAGACCAACAGAGCGGCTACGGGGATAAACATCAGGTACTTACTTCTCATGATGTTACGGGTTCTTTTTCTGTTTAACATTTTGATTCGGTTCTTTAAGGGTAATACACTAAAGTTATTATATAAATTTGCTGCAGCCAATTGAGTATGTTCCAAACCTAAAAGATGATACTGATAAGTCTTCTTGTCATATCCGTTTGCTATCACCTTTCTGTCTGCCAGATATTCGTGGTTGATGCGTATTTCGCTTCGGATAAGCCAAGCGAACGGATTAATCCAGCAAATGATGATGGCAATCTGTGCCAATAAGATATCTGCCGAGTGAAGTTCACGTACATGTGTCTGTTCATGTATCAATATTTCTTTCATCTCTTTCGCGCTGTGCCTGTCCGGATAGATATAAATCCATTTAAAGAAAGAATAAGGCTCCTGTTCTGTATCTGCCAGACACACGCGAATACCGTCTATCTCTGTTTTTTTACTGCGACGGAGTATCGTGCCGGTTTTCCGTATCTCCATCAATGTGCGCATTGACAAGAAGATGACCCCTGTTATGTAAATGCCCGCAAGAAGCATCATAACCCACGAATAGGCGGTTGGTTCGGTTGTTGCATTACCGAAGACCGTTATTTCCGGTAATACCTTTTTATATAATGTGTTTATGACTTGCCCCGTAACACTACCGCTATCCGTTATTATCCGGCTGGAGAATTTGAATAACGGATAAGTGAATGCAGTGATATAAATCAATATCAGCATCAGTCTGCGTAAACCGAAAAATGTATCTTTACTAAACAGCAGTTTGTAAAAGAGATACAATACGGCTAATGCTACATTTACTTTGATAAAATATAAAATAAAAGGTGTCATATCGGGGTTCTATTTAGGATTCTTCATCTTCGATTATGTCAATAAGATCTTCCAGCTCTTTTTTACTGATTTTACGGTCCCTGACAAAGAATGAAACCATTTCCTTGTATGAACCGGTAAAATAATTGCTGACCACTCCGCTCAAGAAATACCTTTTGTACTCACTTTCCTTAATGATGGGGTGATACTGGATGGAGTTACCGATTTTGAAAGGAGACAGATATTTTTTCTTCTCCAGATTGCGTACTACCGAAGCCACACTGGTATATGGCGGTTTAGGTGCCGGCATCTGATTTAAGACGTCTCTGATAAAACTGGGGCCTAACTTCCAAAAGTAAAGCATTACTTCTTCTTCTTGCTGTGTAAGTCTTTCCATTGAAATTACATTTACTATTGATAATCAGTTTACTATTTTTTAGCAAAACTACGAAAAATAAATAGATAGTATATTTTTATCAGTATAAATATTGTTAATCGAGAGAAAATAGCTATAGAAAAAGGAGTTAGAGAAAGAGGAATATTGCGAATATCTTTATAGCTTTGCCGTAAATAAGAAATATATATGTTATCATTAAGCAAAAATAAAGTCAAGTATATCCATTCGTTAGAGCAAAAAAAGATTCGTAAAGAAGAGAAAGTCTTTTTGGCAGAGGGTCCCAAGCTGGTCGGTGATTTATTAGGCTGTTTCCCTTGCCGTTTTTTGGCTGCCACCTCTTCATGGCTGCGAGAGCATCCGTCGGTTGTGGCAGATGAGGTGGTAGAGGTCGGTCAGGATGATTTATCGCGTGCCAGCCTTTTGAAAACACCGCAGCAAGTACTTGCCATATTCGAGCAGCCCGAATACTCTATAGATAACGCTGTTCTTCATAATTCCCTTTGTCTTGCTTTAGACGATGTTCAGGATCCGGGTAATTTGGGAACAATCATCCGCTTGGCCGATTGGTTTGGAATAGAGCATATATTCTGTTCGCCCAATACAGTGGATGTATACAATCCTAAGACCGTGCAAGCTACCATGGGGGGGATAGCCCGGGTGAAAGTAGCCTATACTCCCCTGCCCGACCTGATCCGTTCGCTTGGTGATTTTCCTGTTTATGGTACTTTTCTGGATGGAGAGAACATATATGAGCAGCCATTATCTCGCAACGGACTGATCGTAATGGGAAACGAGGGAAACGGAATCAGCAAGGAGATAGAAACGTTGATTAACCGGAAACTATACATTCCCAACTATCCGCAAGAACGTGAAACGTCCGAGTCGCTTAATGTAGCAATCGCTACGGCAATTGTCTGCGCTGAGTTCCGGCGACAGGTTGCATCGTTTTGAAATCGAATGGATATAGGAGACAGGCACGAAGTTTATCTCTTTCCGGAACTAATTCTATAACGCCGGGCATCCACTCCACCGATTCTATCTCTTCTGTAAGAGGGAAGAAGTTCACGACATATCCTTCTTCCACTTCTATTACATGTTGTTTCAGAAATCCGGTGTCCGGTACATATAAATAATGAGAAGCGAAACGTTTCATTACTGTACTTGCTTCTTCTGCAGGCGGCGCTGATTCATCTGCCCTTCCTGCTTTAATTCCAACGGTTCCGTCTGTATTTTCTTTTTTCCCGTTTTGAGCTGCTCCGGTTGTGCATCCCTCCGTTCCGGTTTAATCTCCCGTAACTCCGGTTTTACATCCAGTTGTTCCGGTTTTATTTCCCGCAACTCCGGTTTAACTTCCCGTTGCCGGTTACTACGACGACGGTTCATCTCTTCCGGACTGAGTCTCTGTGATTGTTGCAAATCAGTCTTTACTGCATCGGCGTTCTCTTCATGAACCTTTTCTTTTTCCTTCCGGGCGGCGTCCGGTTCTGAAGCACTGTCGCTTTGCAATGAATCATTCAACGCCTGCAGGGTGTCATTAGAGTGATAGCGCATCAATGTTATTTTATCAAGCACTAAAGTATGAGGAGTTTTTTCTCTCGGATAATATATAAATCCTTTCACCTCCCTGATAGCCCCCAGAGTATCCGATTGCAAACAGATACTTTGTGTACCGGAATTCGCCACTCTCTGAGTAGCACTGATAATACTGTCGTTCTCAAATATGATTTGCATGGCCATCAAAGCAGTCAAAGCTGTATCCGGAGCATTCTCGAGGAATTGATAACGCACCTCCCATACCAATGTATCACGTTCCTTGAAATTACTGTCCGAAGGCAATACAAAGGTCAATTTATCATCTGTAGTCATCCCAGTCAACCGTTTCATGCGTTGCCATGCCCATACATCGACACTGTCTCCGGGAGCAGACGTCATTGGCTTTTTATCACGTATGGCAATCAGATGATTTATTACATTCTGCTGTGCTTTCAGCCTTTTGCTTACTTTCTCATATACCTTAGCCAAAACTTCCGTGTTACGTGTATACCATACCATCGATGAGTCGAATACAACTTTCGTCGTACCGTATTTATTGAATACCGCATCCGTATACAGTACCTTCTTATAATTTTCATTATAAGGTAAGTTATCTCCCATCGCTTTGGCAATGTGATAATCGTACAACAAGTCTTCCATTGTTGATTCCGGAAGAACCTCATTGGGCCTTTTCACCGTACAGCCTGTTACGAATATTGCCAGCAAGTATAGGATACACCATTGAAACCGGAGGTCTTTTTTCATTTTCTGTCTTCGTCTTTTTTTTCGTGTGAGTGGTAAGACTCGTTCAGATATTTGCTATAAAAAAGAAGCAGCGCAATGATACCGCAGCTGATGGCGGCATCGGCAAAGTTGAATATAGGACTGAAGAAGATGAAATGTTCTCCACCCACGAACGGCATCCAAGCGGGCCAGTTCGTGTCGATTATCGGAAAGTAGAACATGTCTACCACTTTGCCATAAAACCAAGTGGAGTATCCTCCCCCTTCGGGCATGAAAGCGGCAATTTGCGAATGGGTACTTTCATTAAAGATCACCCCATAGAACACACTGTCGATAATGTTACCCAAGGCTCCCGTCAGAATCAATGAAACACAAACGATGTAACCGGTTTTGAATCCCTTTTTTACTATTTTATACAGATACCAGCCGATTAAAGCGACCGCAACAATACGGAAGGTGGTGAGGAATAACTTCCCGAAAATTTCCATACCGAATGCCATGCCATTGTTTTCAGTGAAGTAGATGTAAAACCAATCGGTGATACGAATGCTTTCGTGCCAATACATGTGGGTTTTAATCCAGATTTTGATAATCTGATCTATAATCAGCACTGAAAAGATGACAAGCAGGGCTATCCGTCCTTTCGTAAGTAGTTTTTTCATTTTAGTTGAGTACAAGTTATATAAGTAACGAGCTATAAATCGCAAGCTACAAGTACCTTATTTATATACGGCGACTTGTAGCTTGCGGCTTCTAACTCGTTGCTGATTTATTTCTTTCCACTGTTTTTGGCTTCAATGCTCAGTGTGGCATGAGGCACAGCGCGCAAGCGTTCTGCAGGAATCAGTTTACCCGTTTCACGGCAGATGCCATAGGTCTTGTTCTCAATACGGACAAGTGCCGCCTGCAGACCTTGGATAAACTTCAACTGACGTTGTGCCAAACGAGTCGTCTCTTCTTTTGACAACGTATTGGCGCCTTCCTCCAACACCTTATATGTAGGCGATGTATCGTCAGTATCGTTTCCGTCAAGCCCCATAAGACTCTTTTTCAACTGATCATAGTCACGTTGTGCCAATTCCAGTTTCTCCATAATAATGGCGCGGAATTCTTCCAGTTCCGCATCCGAATATCTAGTCTTTTCTGCCATAATCTTGTTTTTTTTAAGTTATTAGTATTAGGGTTATTCTTTCACTACATTGACAAACAAAGAGAAGTCATCGAAATTCAACTCCGTACCCTCTTTCACTTCGTCCTTCAAATCAAGGGATATTCCCAGGACTTGGTTACAAATATAGTCTTTATATTCGTTTACAGCATCATCCGTTTGCAGATTTTTAGATATTGTTATTCTAATCTTATCAGTTATCTCAAAACCGTTTGATTTGCGGATGTTCTGTATACGGTTCACCAGTTCGCGGGCAATACCCTCACGGCGGAGTTCTTCGGTTACGGTAACTTCCAGGGCAACTGTCAGTTTTCCTTCATTGGCAACCAACCATCCCGGAATGTCTTCGCTGAAGATTTCCACATCCGACGCTTCGATGACAGCTTCCGCTCCATCCAGATTCAAGGTGTATTTACCGTTCTTTTCCAGTTCGGCAATAGCTTCCTGTGGCATTGCCGCTACGGCTGCCGCCACTGCTTTCATCTGTTTCCCGAATTTCGGGCCGAGCTTTTTGAAGTCACACTTCACTTTCTTTACCAGTACACCGGCAGCACCGTCTACGAACTGAACTTCTTTTACGTTAACTTCGTTCATAATCAATGCTTTCACGGCCTCTATATGAGCTTTTTGTTCTTCATCTACTACCGGAACCATGATACATTGCAGCGGTTGGCGTACTTTGATATTCACTTTCCGTCGCAGTGCCAATACCATGGAAGTAACGTCTTGTGCCATTTGCATACGGACTTCCAACTCCTTGTCTATCATTTCCTCTTTATATTCGGGGAATTTGGCAAGGTGAATGGAGACAGCAGTGTCGCGTCCGGTTGCAGAGGTCAGATCACCATACAGGCGGTCAGCATAGAACGGTGCGATAGGTGCCATCAGTTTTGCAACGGTTTCCAGACAAGTATATAATGTCTGATAAGCCGACAATTTGTCTTGCGTAAACTCTCCTCCCCAGAAACGTTTGCGGTTCAGGCGGACATACCAGTTAGACAAGTTGTCGTTTACAAAGTCAGAGATCAAACGTCCGGCCTTTGTAGGCTCGTATTCGTTGTAGCAAGTATCTACTTCTTTGATCAGCGTATTCAATACCGATAAAATCCAGCGGTCGATTTCCGGACGCGCTTCCATCGGTACGTCTGCTTCTTTATATTCGAATCCGTCTACATTGGCATACAAGGCAAAGAATGAATAAGTATTATACAATGTACCGAAGAACTTGCGGCGCACCTCTTCAATTCCGTCCATATCGAACTTCAGGTTATCCCATGGAGAAGAGTTCGTAATCATATACCAACGCAATGGGTCGGAACCATATTTTTCGATTGTAGAGAACGGATCGACGGCGTTACCCAAACGCTTGGACATTTTGTTTCCGTTTTTATCCAATACCAGACCGTTAGAAATAACAGCTTTATAAGCCACGCTGTCGAATACCATTGTCGCAATAGCGTGCAGGGTGAAGAACCATCCGCGTGTCTGGTCCACTCCTTCCGCAATGAAGTCTGCAGGATATACCTGATGGCTGTCCAGCAGTTCTTTGTTTTCGAACGGATAATGAATTTGTGCATACGGCATCGCACCGGAGTCAAACCATACATCGATAAGGTCTGTCTCACGTTTCATCGGCTTTCCGCCTTTTGATACGAGAATGATATCGTCTACATAAGGACGGTGCAGGTCGATTTTATTGTAGTTTTCGTCCGTATAAAGTCCGGGCACGAATCCTTTGTCTTTATAAGGATTCGATTTCATGAATCCGGCAGCTACCGACTTTTCTACTTCATTGTATAACTCTTCAACAGATTCGATACATTTTTCATCGCTGTTGTCTTCTGTACGCCAGATCGGGAGTGGAGTTCCCCAATAACGGGAACGGCTCAGATTCCAGTCGTTCAGATTCTCCAACCATTTACCGAAACGTCCGCTACCGGTTGATTCGGGTTTCCAGTTGATTGTTTTGTTCAGTTCTATCATACGCTCTTTGCAGGCGGTAGAACGGATAAACCAGCTATCCAGCGGATAGTAAAGTACCGGTTTGTCTGTACGCCAGCAATGCGGATAGTTGTGCACATGCTTTTCTATCTTAAATGCCTGATTATTGGCCTTCATCATCATGCAGATGCTTATATCCAGAGTCTCGTCTTGGTCGGTCAGATTCGGGTCGTATGCATTCTTCACGAAACGTCCCGCATATTCTTTGTACAGTTCTACGTTAACACGCTCTTTTACAAACGTTTCATCCAGTTCATCTAAAGTATAGAATTTACCGGTAAGATCCACCATCGGACGGAGTTCGCCTTTCTTGTTGACCAATTGCAAGGGAGGAATTCCGGCAGCTTTGGCTACTTGGGCATCGTCTGCACCGAATGTCGGGGCGATGTGTACGATACCTGTACCGTCTTCGGTCGTTACATAATCACCGGAGATGACGCGGAATGCACCTTCACCCGGATTCACCCATGGGATAAGTTGCTCATATTCCATACCTACGAGGTCGGGACCTTTGTATTCGGCAACTACTTTGAATGGAACCAACTTGTCCCCCGGCTTGTAATCTTCCAGTTTCAGGTCAGCGGCTTTCGGGCTAAAATGGTTATTCAGCAGCGCCTTTGCCAATATTGCCGTGATGGGTTGTCCGGTGTAGGCGTTGTAAGACTGTACGGCTACATAATCGAATTTCGGACCTACACACAAAGCTGTGTTTGATGGTAAAGTCCACGGAGTGGTAGTCCATGCGAGGAAGTATGGAGTACCCCATTCGGCCATTTCCGGTTTCGGGTTTTTAATCTTGAATTGTGCCACGACAGTCGTATCTTTTACATCGCGGTAGCACCCCGGTTGGTTCAGTTCATGCGAACTCAAACCTGTTCCGGCAGCCGGAGAATAAGGCTGGATAGTATATCCTTTGTATAAGAGTCCTTTCTTATACATCTGTTTCAGCAGCCACCACAATGTTTCGATGTAACGATTGTCGTATGTGATATACGGGCGCTTCATATCCACCCAATATCCCATTTTGTGAGTAAGATCTTCCCACTCTTTCGTAAATTTCATCACGTCCTTGCGACAGGCGGCATTGTATTCCGCTACAGAAATTTTCTTTCCGATGTCTTCTTTGGTGATGCCCATTGCTTTTTCCACACCCAGTTCTACCGGTAAACCGTGCGTATCCCATCCGGCTTTACGCTTTACCTGATAGCCCTTCATTGTCTTATAGCGACAGAAAATATCTTTTATAGAGCGAGCCATCACGTGGTGAATGCCCGGCATACCGTTAGCTGATGGAGGACCTTCGTAAAAAACAAACGAAGGGCAGCCTTCACGTTCTGTCATACTCTTGGCGAAAACCTGGTTTTCGTCCCATTTTTTCAATACGTCCTTGTTTACCTGTGAAAGGTCGAACTGTGAATACTCGGCAAACTTCTTGCTCATGACTATATCTCGATTTTTACTGTTTTACAATTAAAATTGGAGGTACCCTCCTTATTTTAAGGGTGCAAATGTACAAAAACATTCGTTTTCATACAAGAAAAGACTTTTTAATTTCAATCGGCCGACATGGCTCTTTCATTTAAAACGCCTTTATGTAATGAAAGGCGGTTAGGGAAAAAGGGAACGGTCGTTTGATTGCAACAGAGGCGGATGCTGTTATAAAAGTACACGGTCGGAACTCCCCGAAAGACAGGAGTGCTTTTACAAAATGTCAATATGACATTTCAATTAACGCAGAATCTCTTTATTGAAGCGGAAAGTAGGGCTGATACAAAAAAACGTCTGCATTTTCATATTGGATATTCCTAAAAGACACCAAAATGGCCGAATTGCTATTGAAAAGACTACCGCATCCATATTTTGCTTGCAAATTATCTCAAAAACACATACGCATTATTCTTTATTCTATTCCAAATCAGTCTGAATTCTACCTGCTTCCAGCGTAAAAAGCCCCAACGACAAGGCAAAACATGGTTTTCCCGTAGAGACTCTTATGGTTTCTCGTAGAGGAACGACCCGTTCCTCTACGAGAAACTGAAGCTTTTCACCGGGGAAAAGTACATTAACATGTCGGCCAAAACTGCATATTCATTCCTTTTTTCATAGAAATATGCAGAAAAAAGTGCATTTTATTCATTCATTTATGCACTTTTTTCTCTATTTGGAGTTTTTTAGTCAAAGGGTCTGTTAGTAAAAACCGAGGTATAGAAGAATTATATCAGCCTATTCGTATTTATTATAGCTTTTCGATAGACCGGATAAAAAAGGGCTGCAATCGGCCGAAAACCTCTCGTAGCAAAAAAACGGAAGGTATCAGAATGTCCTTCTCAAAAAAGAAATCACCTCTGCTACAGATACCTGCAACAGAGGTGATTTCTAAGTCTTGCGTATTTTGATACCCTCACTTTATTTTTCGGGAGATCGGTTACCATCTCAGGTATTTCAGAAAGGGTCGTTATTTCTTGAACCGTACTTCGTACAAATCGTTTCTCCGATCTTTCAAATTGCGTACGCTACCGTATGTATGCAGCTCGTTCAGCAAGTCGAGGTCTACGTCCGAAACAAGAATCATCTCGGTATTTGGTGTTGCTTCAGCGCGTTTTCCATCCGTCGGGAAGGCAAAGTCGCAAGGAGTGAAGACTCCTGATTGCGCATACTGGATATCCATGTTGTGAACCCTCGGCAGGTTGCCCACACTGCCGGCGATAACCACGAAGCATTCGTTTTCTATGGCACGGGCCTGTGCGCAAACCCGGACACGTGAATAGGCATTCTGCGTATCGGTAAGGAAAGGAACGAATAATATTTGCATTCCTTGATCGGCCATCAGGCGAGACAACTCCGGAAATTCTACATCATAACAGATCAATACACCTATTTTGGCACAATCCGTATCGAATGTCCGTAACATTTTACCACCGCTCAATCCCCAACTTTTCATCTCATCGGGAGTCACATGTACCTTTTCATACATTTCATAGCTACCGTCGCGGCGGCAGAGATATCCTACGTTATAGAGCAATCCGTCTTCCTTGATTAACGGCATGCTACCGGTGATAATATTGATGTTATAGCTGATTGCCAATTTGATAAACCGTTCACGTATTTCCTGAGTATATTCGGCCAATCCGCGGATGGCTTGTGATTCACCCTGATCATTAAACCTTGCCATTAACGGTGCATTGAAATACTCCGGGAACAATACAAAGTCACTTTTATAGTCAGATACGGAATCTACAAAAAACTCCACTTGTTCGAACAGGTCGTCCAGGCTGCTATAACTCCGCATCTGCCATTGTACAAGCCCAACCCGAACGGTCGTTTTGGGGGATATATACTCTTGCGTAGGAGCCTGGTAATAGATATTGTCCCATTGCAAAAGACAAGCAAAGTGTTTGGATTCCTCATCGTTCGGCAGATAATTCTTCATGACTTTGCGTACATGGAAGTCGTTGGATAACTGGAACGTAAGTACGGGGTCGTATATCTCTTTTTGACGCACCTTGTCGATGTATTCTTTCGGCCGCATTTTGTCGGCATATTTGTGATAGTTCGGAATGCGTCCGCCGAACATGATGGCTTTCAGATTCAACGTTTCGCACAGTTCCTTACGGTACTCGTACATACGGCGTGCCAGCCGCAATCCCCGATAATCGGGATGGATAAACACTTCAATACCATAAAGGATGTTGCCGTCGGGATTGTGTGTGTTGAAAGTTTCCTTACCGGTCACTTGCGCGTAAGTATGGTCGTTTTTTACTTTGTCATAATCAACGATGATAGAAAGTGCACAGCCCACTATCTTTTCATCAACCACTGTCACAATCTGGCCTTCGGGGAAGATTTCGATTAGTTTTTCTATTTGTTTATGTGTCCAGAATACATCACTTCCGTCAGAATATACACGCTTGAACGATTGAGAGAGTTGAGCATAATCTTCTATTTGCAGATTTCGAATTTGTACTTTATTAATTTTAAGAGACTCCATAATAATAAGACTATTTTTAAAAAGATGCTGCAAAGGTAAAGTTTATTCGTATAAGTTGTTTTAAAAGAACAGGGCTTTTATTTTTTTGTCGTGTTTGCGTATTGTTTACGAACGAAATGGTGAAAGTGGTAACGGAACCTTCTTATTAACAAGTCACCCCTGTTACAGATGGCTATAGCAGGGGTGATCTCTAAGTTTAATATGACGGCGTACTGGATATTCTATTTTCTTCTTTTCCAAAGATTACTCATATCTTCCAGTGTTTTGCCTTTGGTTTCCGGTACCCAACGCCATACAAAGATAGCGGCAATGACACAGATGATTCCGTAAAGGCTGTATGCAAACATCGGGCTGAAATCGTAGAGTGCCGGGAACGTGGAAGATACAATGTAATTGAATATCCACTGGAATGCCACGGCGATAGCAACCGCTTTTCCACGAATCGTATTCGGGAATATCTCTGCAATAAGTACCCAGCAGATCGGTCCCCACGACATCATAAAGAATGCTGCGTAAACGATAACCGACAATACCGGAAAGATGCCCTTTATGGCCATACTGTCGCATAAAGCAACGGCAAAGGCGCCGGCAGCCATACCGATGGAGCCGATAATCAATAGCGGCTTACGGCCGAACTTGTCAACTGTAAAGATGGCAACCAGCGTAAAGACGATATTTACTATGCCCATGATTACTGTCTGCATCATACCGCCGCCTTCGGCACCGGCATTTTCGAAGATACGCGGAGCATAATAAAGTACGGCATTGATGCCGATGGCTTGCTGGAATACAGAAAGCAAGATGCCGATTACAATGACTGTCACACCATAAGTAAACAGCTTCTCTGTTCTTTCCTGAGAAGTAGCTTTGATTTCTGCCAGAATCTCTTTTGCTTTTACCGTGCCGTTTACTTTCTCCAATATAGAGTAGGCCTTCTGATCCTGATCGATCATCACCAGATAACGGGGAGTCTTAGGAACGAAAAACAGCAACAAACCGAACATGGCAGCCGGAAAGGCTTCGGAACCGAACATATAGCGCCAACCCTCATATACCGACCACATATCTGATGCGGCATTGACAGTGAGGATACCCGTAGCGACATCTTTGTCGATAATCGGATTCTGATGGTCGCCCAAGATCATGTAGTTCACGAAGTATACCACCAGCATACCGAAGATAATGGCAAACTGGTTGCACGAAACCAACGTCCCACGGATGTTGGAGGGTGCAATCTCCGCAATATACATCGGACAAACTGCCGAAGCAAGTCCTACTCCGATACCTCCGAGCACTCGATACAGGTTGAATGCAATGAGCAGATTCATATCGGCTTTTCCATATTCGAAGAACAGAAATTCCGGATAATAAGAGCCCAATGCTGAAAGAAAGAAAAGTACAGCAGCCAACCGCAATGAATTGCGGCGTCCCATACGGGAAGCAAAAATTCCGGAAAGCGCTCCACCAAGGACACAGCCTATCAGAGCACTCGAAGAAGTGATGCCGTGCATAACCTTGTCATACTGGAAATCGGTTGCCGTAAGAAAGAAGGCTTCGAGCCCTTTCTCCGCACCGGAGATTACTGCGGTGTCGTAACCGAACAGTAATCCCCCCAGAATGGCTACAGATGTTATGGAATACAGGTAGAGTCTACTACCGTTGTCTGTATTTGTCATGATAATAAGATTAGGGTTAGTGATAAGAGACCACTAACAATACATATTTACGATTGCTTCATACAATTCCTGCTTGCCACTGGTCTGTTTCGGTTCGCCGTTTGCCTTGGCATAAGCTACCAAGTCTTCCAGAGACAATTTACCCTCTTCGAATTCCTTACCCTTACCGCCATCGAATGAAGCGTAGCGGTCGGCCAGCATCTTCTTATACGGAGATTCGTTCAGCAGATTGGCTGTACTTTCAAGTGCACGTGCCATTGCATCCATACCGGAGATGTGGGCAATGAAGATGTCTTCTAGATCGGTAGAGTTGCGACGAGTCTTGGCATCGAAATTTGTACCACCGTTACCCAATCCGCCGTTGCGGATAATCTGCATCATAGCCTGTGTCAGTTCGTAGTTGTCGATGGGGAACTGGTCTGTATCCCAACCATTCTGATAGTCACCGCGGTTGGCGTCGATAGAACCCAGCATACCGTTGTCTACTGCTACAGCCAGTTCGTGTTCGAAAGTATGGCCTGCCAATGTAGCATGGTTTACTTCAATGTTCACTTTGAAGTCTTTGTCCAGTCCGTGAGCTTTCAGGAAGCCGATAACGGTTTCTGTATCTACGTCATACTGGTGTTTAGTCGGCTCCATCGGTTTCGGTTCAACGAGGAACGTACCTTTGAAACCACGGGCACGGGCATAATCGCGGGCGATAGTCAGCATCTGTGCCAAGTGTTCTTTCTCACGTTTCTGGTCTGTATTCAGCAATGACATATATCCTTCGCGTCCTCCCCAGAATACATAGTTAGAGCCGCCCAGTTCGATGGTTGCATCGATTGCATTTTTGATCTGAACAGCAGCGCGTGCCACTACATCGAAATCGGGATTGGTTGCAGCACCGTTCATATAGCGTGCATGACCGAATACGTTGGCTGTACCCCACAACAGTTTGATTCCTGTTTCTGCCTGTTTCTGCTTGGCATAAGCAACGATTTCTTTCAGGTTGGCTTCGTATTCTTCAATTGTACCGGCTTCAGCCACCAAGTCTACATCATGGAAGCAATAATATTCGATACCCATTTTCTGCATGAATTCGAAACCGGCATCCATTTTGTTTTTTGCTGCTTGTACAGGATTGCTGTCACCGTTCCAGGGGAATTGTTTGGTACCACCTCCAAACTGGTCACCGCCTTCAGCACAGAGAGTGTGCCACCATGCCATGGCAAACTTCAACCAGTCTTTCATCTTTTTACCATTGATCACTTTCTCGGCATCGTAGTAACGGAATGCCATCGGGTTCTTACTATCTTTACCTTCAAATTTAATCTTTCCTATTCCGGGAAAATACTCTTTTGTTGCCATAATAATAATTGATTTATGCGGTGAGATTGCTCTGACAAGCTGCTCACACACAGGGTTTATACTTTATTTATTTAAATTATTTGTTCATTGATTGTTCAAGGCAGGATTTCCAACGCTCATAGGCATCGGCATATTCCTGTTGTCTGGCGGCATCCGGTTCGATAACTTCCAGTTTCTCCAAAGTGGCGAATGCTTCATTGTTGTCTTTATAGATACCTGCCCCGATGCCTGCTCCTTTGGCGGCACCCACAGAACCATCCGTGTCGTACAGTTCGATAGTAGCTCCCGTCACTCCAGCCAATGTGGTGCGGAAGATAGGGCTTAAAAACATATTTGCCTGTCCGGCATGAATCTTTTGTACGGGAATTCCCATTTGTTCCATGATGTCGATGCCGTACTTGAAGGAGAATACGATTCCTTCTTGTGCCGCACGAATGATATGATGCTTGCCGTGGGTATTAAAATCCAATCCACGGATGCTACAGCCTATTTCTTTATTGCACAGCATACGTTCCGCACCGTTGCCAAAGGGCAGAATGCTAATTCCTGCACTTCCGATGGGGGCTGTTGCTGCGAGCACGTTCATGTCATTATAAGAGATGCCTTCGGGAGCGACATTGCGTTTTATCCATGAATTCAGGATACCGGTCCCGTTGATGCAGAGCAGTACTCCCAAACGGGTTTGTCCGGCGCTATGGTTGACGTGGGCAAAGGTATTGACGCGCGACTGCGGGTCATAGTTCACTTCACCGTTTACACCATATACCACTCCTGAAGTTCCGGCGGTCGATGCAATTTCTCCCGGATTGAACACATTCAGTGAGAGTGCATTATTGGGTTGGTCACCGGCACGGTAAGTGATCGGTGTACCTTCTTTCAATCCCAGTTCTTTTGCCGCAGCAGCATTCACACGTCCTTGCTCGGCGAAGGTCGGTTTGATGTCGGCGATCAGTGATTCATCGAAACCATAATATTTCATCAGAAAATCGGCAATCCGGTTGTTCTTGAAATCCCAGAATATGCCTTCCGAAAGTCCTTCTACGGTTGTGCAGATGTCTCCGCTCAATTTCATGGCAATGTAATCGCCCGGAAGCATGATCTTGCATATCTGTTCGTAGACAGCCGGTTCGTTTTCTTTGATCCATGCCAGTTTGGAGGCAGTGAAATTGCCCGGAGAGTTCAACAGATGCGAAAGGCATTGCTCCTCTCCTATGGTTTCGAATGCTTTTTGTCCGTAAGGAACGGCACGGGAATCACACCAGATGATAGCCGGACGAAGCACTTTTTGGTTCTTGTCTACACAGACCAGTCCGTGCATTTGGTAAGAGATACCGATTGCTTTGATTTCAGCAGCGTCCACTCCCGATTCCGCCATAACGGCTTGAGTGGACAGTTTGAGGTTCTCCCACCAATTTTCCGGCTCCTGTTCGGCCCATCCCGGATGAACAGCTATAATATTCGCTTCGGTTTTCGGGAAGAATGCCGATGATACGCATTTGCCTGTTTCTGCATTTACCAAGCTCGCTTTTACAGACGAGCTACCTATGTCATAACCTAATAGATACATGATGTTGATTTATGAAAAGAATTATGGTTAATGTATGGGGAGTCATGATTGATAATCCATATCACCCTTCCCTTATCTTCTTGTTTTATTGTATATTTTCTTATCGAATTTGTAATAGCGTGCTGCCCGGTGAGCTACTCCCTGCTGTTTCTCTTCCAGGGGAACGACGTATTCCATCATCGCTATCTTTTTGTGAAAGTTGCGCACGTCTACCGGTTTATCGTACACCAGCTCAAATAATATACGCAGTTGGGATGCAGTGAATTTACGCGGCAAGAGATCGAAAAGCATAGAGGGATTAAATTCCACAAACTGCCGGATGTAAGTCAGCGCCTCTTTGATAATCAGATTATGATCGAAAGCGAGAACCTTTACATCTTTTAAAGCAACCCAACATGCCTGATGTTCGTCAAGGCTTTTATCCAGTGTCCGGTCTATCTTCACCATCGACAGGTAGGCGATGGTAACAATGCGTTCCACTTTCGACTGCATGGCTCTCTCCAGCCAGTGCACATCTTTCGGGTTGCTGGTTCTGTTTTTGGAACCGAAAGCTTTGAATTGCATCAGATTTACGTTCTTGAGTCCTGTCAACTCGCACAACACACGTTGGGCGGCTTCGTCCAAGTCTTCATCCATATAGATCAGGCTTCCGGGAAGTTTCATATCATGATATACTTCACCGTCTTCCTCTCCTATCCGTCTTACCAACAGTACCTTTAGCTGTTCTCCGTCAAAACCGATCACTACGCAGTCTACTGATATGTGATTGTTTGCCAATGGGGGTTGCTTCTGTATGTTTTGCATAATACTTTAATTTTGAACAGTGCAAATATAGAAGCGTTCCGCTTATTTCAGAACGAAAAACAATATGTTATAAAGCATTGTTTTTCACCTATATACATATCTTCTATTTTACAGTAACAACAATTCGTCTTATCGTACGCTTTACAATATGTATTCCGCACTTTCAAGAAGGGTAGTAATTGTGCAAAGTACAAAAACTCCGGGAAGCTTTATTATCAATTGATTTCATCAACCTGTTTCTGTATGGGACAGAAAGTACTTATTGTATTTTATGCGATGTTTCATTTTGTATTTACAGTGATGCCGGAGAAGCGTTGTGGAAGGATTGTTAAAAAAACAAAACAGCACGTTGGCTGTCGTTTCTCATTGTTTTAAAGTGAAGATGAATAAACGGAGTGAAGATAAGCAAACGGAGACTCGTATACTTTGCCAATGTTCCGGTCAACTCACGTTACCATCGGCAGAGCTAAATCTGCATATTTTAAGAGCCTGTTTAAATTTTGCCCACCATTCTTTATAAGGGGAAAATTTAAACAGGCTCTAAATTCTGCCAATGGATTTTACCTGTACTTTTCTCAGTTCATACAGAGTTTTATAGTATTGCCTGATAGAGTGCGATAATAGAGGCAGTCTTCATAAATTCATTTTGCAGTGCCGACATCTTAACAGAAAGCAGGTTTTCTTGTGCTGTCAGGACTTCAAGATAATTGCTACTGCCGTTCTGTTGGAGCAAGCGGGTGGAATTCACAGCGCGCTCTAAGAATTTTACCTGGTTATCCAACAACACAGATTTGGCATCGTAAGCCTGTACTTGCGTCAAGGCATTGTTCACTTCGATTCCTGCATTCAAGAGGGTTTGCTGGAATTGGAGGCGCGCCTCCTCTTGCTGAGACCGCTTTATCTTCAAGTCCGCTTTCAAACGCCCATTTTGGAAGATTGGCTGTGCCAGCGAGACAATGGCTTCAAAAAGCATCTTGCCCGGATTGACTATGATCCCCGATGAGTTTGTCCATCCCATCGTACCCGACAGGGTGAAAGATGGATAGAAAGCCGCCCTGGCTTCTTTTACCGCATAAATAGATGCCGCAAAGTTCATCTCTGCCTGACGGACATCGGGACGGGCAGAAAGGCGAGACAATTGAATACCCGTTTTGAGCGACTCTTCTATTGACTTTGAGGCACTTTGAAGTTGTTTTCGATTCTCATCGAAGTCACCTGTTTCGAATGCGACTGTTACTGCACTCGTACTGTCTCCTACAAGTATTTTTATCGCGTTCATGCTCTCCCGGATCTGTTGTTCCAGATCGAGAGCAGTGGCCTTCACCTGTTCTCGGCTTGCCTCGGCCTGCGAAACTGCTGCATCGGTGTATTGCCCTTCTTCCATGAATACCTTCATAGCCCTCACGGTCTCATTCCAAACATCTACCGACTGATTGGCAAGCGAAAGTTGCGAATGGAGCAAGGCACAAGTGTAATACTCCCGGGCGATACTTGCTATCAGGTTCACTTGTACGGCTTGCTGATAAGCCTTGCTGCTTTCCACAAGCATCTTCGACTGCATCTTGGCGTTCCTCAATCTGCCGAACAAATCGATTTGCCAACTTGCCTGCAACGGAAAGGCGTATGTCTTCACCGCTTTTTCTCCACCAAAACTACTGATTCCCGCATTAGGCGAGAAAGCTAAAGAAGGAAGATTTGCCAGGCGAGCCGACTTTAAGGTCGCTTCGGCCTGGTCTATACGCAAGCGGGCTACATTCAAATCGGTATTGTGAGTCAAGCCTTGTTCTATCAGTCCCTGCAACTGTGTATCGACAAAGATTTCCCGCCAGGAATTACTGTCGAAAGAAAATTCTTCCGGGACATTCGTTGATGAATCTGCCAATCCTTGGGTTTGTGCAGAGGCATTCGATGCACTCGAAATGCCCCAGCACAAGCCCATGCCTAATAATATATACTTAATCTTGTAACTACTTTTCATTGTCATTATCCTTATCCATTAAAAATCGTCCATGTTCCGCTACGGTCTGCGCATCCGTTTCCTCGTGCTTGGGTCCTCTTATATACATCTCCTGAAGATACTGGAATACGATGAAAAAGACCGGTACGACGAAGACCAATGCCAATGTACCAACCAGCAATCCGCCTACGACACCGACGCCCAAGGCTCTATTACCATTGGCACCTGCTCCCGATGCAAAGACGAGCGGCAACATACCTATCACCATCGTCATTACCGTCATCAATATCGGACGGAATCTGGCAACCGACGCACTATACGCAGCCTCAACGATTCCCATTCCCTTGCGCCTTCTCTCAGAGGCATATTCGGTAATCAGGATGGCAGTCTTCGAAAGCAATCCGATGAGCATGATGACACCCGTCTGAAGGTAGATGTTGTTTTCCAAACCGAAAAGCCGGGCGAAGAGGAAACTACCCATCAATCCGAATGGCACGCTGAGGATAACCGCCAATGGTACCAGAAAACTCTCATAAAGACACACCAGAATGAGATAGATGAGCATGATGCAGAGACCATAGACCACCACGGTCGATGCACCACCCTGCTCGGCCTCTTCACGGGCGATACCGCCATATTCATACGAATAACCCGTAGGCAGGGTTTGCTGAGCCACCTCTCTGATGGCCTGCTGAGCCTCACCGGTGGAATAGCCCTCAGCCACATCCACATTGGCAGAGATAGAACTGTAGAGGTTGAACCGGCTTACCCCCTCTGCACCCACGGTCTTCTGGAGGGTAGCAAACTGGCTGATAGGCGCCATGCCATCGTCCGTGCGGATAAAGATGCGGTTCAAGGCAAACTCATCGAGACGATATTCGGGCGATGCCTGCGACATCACACGATATACCTTACCGAACTTATTGAAGTTTGACACGTATGTACCACCCGTATATCCGCCCAGCACATCGAGTACGCGTTGAGAAGACAAGCCGGCACGCTCACACTTCGCCGCATCCACATCGACACTGTACTGAGGGAAGTTTATGCTGTAAGAAGAGAACGCCATCGCAATCTCCGGCCTTTCATTGAGAGCCATGAGAAACCGCTGTACATAGTCATAAAACACCTTCGCATCGCCACCCGTGCGGTCTTGCAGATTGAGGTCGATGGCATTGCCCTCGCCATAGCCGGGAATCATCGCATCCTCCATGCAGAAGACAGTCACCTCTCTGATATTTGCCGTCTCGGCTTGCAGGCGAGCGATGACCGACCCGATACTGTGTTCGTCTCCCCTTCGCTCACCCCACGGTTTGAGTGTCACGAACACCGAACCATAGCAAGAGCCTGTTCCACCACCGAAACCATCAATACGGGCATAACTCGCCACCTCCGGTTGTCTCTTTACGACCGCCTCGATACGTTCCATGAGCTTGCCCATCTCCTCCATCGAAGTACCGGGAGAGGCACTCACCATCATCTGCACGAATCCCTTATCCTCCTGAGGCACAAGACCGGTACGAGTGGTCGAGACGAGGTAAGCGAAGAGCGCCATGGCTATCGCCATACTGCTCCAAACAATCCATCTGCGGCGGAAAATCCACATCACGCCTCGCTTATACTTGCCGAGCAAGGCATTGTAGGTAGCATTGTAAGCTGCTTTCACACGCCCATTGAAACTCTTTTCACTCTTCGTTCCTGATGCCGGGCGCATGAGTAAGGCACAGAGAGCCGGACACAAAGTCAAGGCACTTACCATCGAGAGGCCGACCGCCGTAGCCATCGTCACACCAAACTGGGTATAGAAAACCCCTGCCGTTCCGCCCATGAAAGTGACAGGAACAAACACTGCCATAAAGACCAATGTACAGGAGATAACCGCCATCGTCACATCGCCCATCGCATCACGTGTGGCAAGATAAGGCGACTTGTATCCTGCATCGAATTTCGACTGAACCGCTTCCACCACAACGATGGCATCATCCACCACCGTTCCGATGGCGAGCACCAAGGCAAAGAGCGTGAGGATGTTGATACTGAATCCAGCCATTTTCAGACAGGCGAATGTTCCTACCAGTGAGACGATGATGGAGAGTGACGGAATAAATGTACTCTTGAAATCCTGCAGGAAGAAATATACCACCAGGATGACGAGCAAGATGGCGATAACCAAGGTCTCTACCACCTCGTGGATGGACTCGAAGAGGAAGTCGTTGGTGTCCATGAAGGTAATGAACTTCAACCCATCGGGCAAGTCTTTATTCATTTCATCGAACACATCATTGATGGTATTGTTCACCTCGGTCATGTTGACACCGGCCACGGGATAAACCATGAAAGTAACACCCGGTTTTCCGTCGATGAAACCCTTGAAGTTATACATCGTGGCACCGAGTTCCACTCTTGCCACATCTTTTAAATGAAGGATATTGCCGTCTTTGTCATTCTTGAGCACGATGTTCTCAAATTGTCTTACATCGGCATATCTGCCCTTATACTTGATGGAGTACTGAAAGGCATTCTTGCTCATCTCACCGAGCGAACCCACAGCGGCAACAAAGCTCTGCCGGTTGATGGCATCGTTGATGTCGCCAGGTTCCAGCCCGTACTGTGCCATTACATCGGGTTTGAGCCAGACCCGCATGGCGTAAGTACTGCTATATGCTTGCACGTCACCCACGCCCTCCACACGTTTCAAGCGGGGAAACACGTTTATCTCCAAATAGTTGGAGATGAAGTTCTCATCAAACTTGTCATTGGTGCAGGCGAGTCCCGCAATCTTCAAAAAACTGTTCTGCCGTTTCTCAGTACTTACACCTACACGGGTTACCTCGGCAGGGAGCAACCCTTGTGCACGAGCTACACGGTTCTGCACATTCACGGCAGCCACATCGGGGTCGGTACCTTGTTTGAAGTACACTTGAATCCAAGCCGATCCGTCGTTGGAAGCATTGGAAGTCATGTAAATCATGTTCTCCACACCGTTGATGGCCTCCTCCAACGGCATTACCACACTCTGCATCACAGCATCGGCATCAGCACCTGTATAGCTGGTGCTTACGTACACTGTAGGAGGCGCAATGTCGGGATATTGTTCCACCGGAAGTGTGAACAGCGATACGATGCCCGCCATCAACAGGATGATGGAGACAGCAACCGCCATTGCCGGACGTTTTATAAATATATTGCCTTTATTCATTCTATCAGCCTTTATTCATTTTCTATAATAATCGAATTCTTCACTCCTCATTTAATTTCCATCCCCTCTTGTATCATTCCAGCTCCGTCTGCCACGATTTCATCGCCAGCTTTCAGTCCGTCATGTACGATGTAGGTCCTGCCGTCGTTGTAAGGCGCAACCGTAATAGCCGTGGATACCGTCTTTCCGTCTACCACACGATACACCAGGAGTTTGTCCTGCAAGGTTACGGTGCTCGACTGAGGGATGATAATCACATCCTTGTATTGAGTCTTCATCACTATATTTCCGGTAGCACCGCTGTGCAGCAACCGGTCGGGATTTGGAAAGTCGGCACGAAGCTGCACACTCCCCGTAGAGCGGTTGATTACACCGCTGATGCTCGAAACTTTACCCTGTCTGTCATACATTCCACCATCGCTGAGCATCAAGCCCACACTGTCCATCCGGGCGACAGCCTTTGCAGTAGAGCCATATTTGCGCAGCAGACCAAGCAACTGGTTCTCGTCCATGGAGAAATACACATACATCTCCGAGTTATCGGATATATTGGTAAGCGGCTGTGTTATCTCCGGCCCGACCAACGTTCCCTGACGGAACGGTAACATGCCAACAACGCCATTGGAAGGGCTTTTCACGACGGTATAGGAAAGATTATTGCGTGCACTTTCTTCGGCAGCACGCGCCAAAGCCACCTGTGCCTGAGCGTCAAGCATTGTATTGTAAGCCAACTGGAGTTCGTGATTAGAAACCACCTTATTGTCAAACAACCGTTTGCTGCTTTCATACTTGAGCTTGGCCGACGCTTCCGAGGCTTGTGCCGCACGCACCTGAGCCGAGGCTTGTGCCAAGGCGGTACGGAAAGGAACAGGATCGATGGTAAACAAGGTTTGGCCCCGTTTCACCTCCTCTCCTTCCTTTACATCCACTGACACGATCTTACCCTGTACTTGTGGACGGATCTCAATATCCTGCCGGCCTTGAATGGAAGCGGAGAAAAGTTGCGACACCTCCGTGTCGGTTCTTTTCACTTCCATGGTTTTCCACTGTTTGTTACCCTGAGCCATCTCCTGGTATTGCGGAGAACTCTTGTCCTTACAGCCAGCGAGAAGCATGGCATAAATGAACACAAATAGAATAGGAGTCTTCTTCATTTTCAATTTTTCGTATCTGTATTATATTAAATAGGTATCGAGAACCTATTTCCTTTTTGAATATTAATGCAAAGGTGCGCTTTTCCACAATTATAGAAGGTAACTATATACAATCTTACAGTATAACTCTTGTTAAAAGGTTAAATATTTAAA
>CAUEFX010000062.1 GCA_958477465.1 uncultured Bacteroides sp. | reverse complement strand
ACATACAGGGAGTGCTTCTGCCACACCGTCATCGTATTCTCCGGCCGTCCATGGCAATCCAGTCCTCCCTCGTAGCAGATGCCGATGCTTTTCAGGTTGAAACCCTTGACGTGTGCCCCGATCTTCTCCGGCGGACGGGTGGTCTTTATATCCCCGTTCTTGCGGATATAAAAATGATAACCCGCTCCATTGAATCCCCGGCGCCGGTGGCACACCTCCAGGTCATGCTCCGTGAAATCCCGGTCTGCCCGCGTGGCGGAACAATGCACCACAATAAGATCAATCTCGCGCATCGTCTTTCCCTTTTCCATCGGTTCCGCCCCGCAGAAACATCAGCACAGTAATCACCCACTCCAAAATCCTTTTCCATTTCTTCATACTCTTTCTGTTTTTAAAAACGTTTTTTATTCATTGCCGGACACACGCGGCATCCGGCAGTCACTCTCCCGATACTACGAACGATACTATGAAAACGCCTATTTTACTATCGGATCGTTGCCTTCCTCGTCACCATCGGTTCCGCCGCCTGTTTCTCCTTTCTTTTTCAGCGGCAGCTTGCTCACCTTGGCGAAGCTCAGTCCGGACAGGATCTCCGTCAAAGCCACACCGGGACGAAAGTTCACCTTCGCCTTTCGGATCAGCGATACGTTGTAGTCCGCTTCCGTCTCCGCGCCTTTGCCGCGCAGCCCTATCTGGAAAGCCCCGATCTCGCCCAGACGGACGATCTCTCCGCGTTCGAGTCCCTCCACGATGGTATCCTCCAGTGCTATCAGCACCGCCATCACATCGGCACGCGTCACCGTACACGCTTTCTCGATACGTTTCGCCATCTCTTTCACTTCCACATCACCGCTGGCCTGGGCTTGGGCATAATACTTCACCGGTTCGTCCTCTTTCAAAAGGTTTCTACGTGCCACCACCGAATACGTTACATTTCTACTCATACTACTCTTCTTTTTTAGTGTTAAACATTTGAATTAAATACGTTTGCAATCTGATTACCCTACAAAGATACCACATCGCCAACGGGCATTGTCGGGATATGTCGGTATTGGTAGAGGGCGGTAGAGAAATGTCGGTAAAAAGAAGAAAAAGCAGTTAGGAAGGAGAAAAGTAATGATTCGGAAGGGAGAAAGACAACGGTTCGGAAGGGAGAAAGACAACGATTCGGAAGGGAGAATGAGCATTTTGCAAAATATATCCGTACCGACCTGACTGCCATACCGAAAAATAGCGTTATATTTGCAGTTGCGAAATAGCCGTTTCGGAAACAGCTGTTTCGCAATACACCATATAAAAAGAAAGAATATGAGATTTTTCGACAGGACAGAAGAAATGGCCTCCCTGCGCAAGATTCGCGAGACGGCTCAAGACAACGCCCAGTTCACGGTGGTAACAGGACGCCGCCGTATCGGGAAAACTTCACTCATTTGGAAAGCTTACGAGGACGAACCGATTCTCTATTTCTTTGTTGCCAGAAAGGCCGAAGGCGATTTGTGTGATGATTACCGGCTTGAAATAGAAAACAAATTAGGTGTCCCCATCATGGGCCGGGTGGAACGCTTTGCCGATATATTCGAGTACCTGATGAAACTATCGGCCGAACGTACCATCACACTCTTTATCGACGAGTTCCAGGAATTTTTCCGCGTGAACAAATCGGTATTCAATGATATGCAACGCATTTGGGACCTGTACAGTCCGAAATCCCACATCAACTTGATTGTCTGCGGTTCGATTTATTCCATGATGACGAAGATATTCAAGGACAAGAAAGAGCCGCTGTATAACCGGCAGTCTCGCTTCATGACCGTGTGCACGTTTACTCCGACCGTCCTGAAGGATATTCTCGCGGAATACAATCCGGGCTATACGGCAGAAGACCTGCTGGCCTTGTATGCCTTCACCGGTGGGGTGGCAAAGTACGTGCAACTGCTCGTGGATGGCGGAGCAACGACCAAGGCAGCCATGCTCGACCAAATCATAAAGGCTGACTCCATCTTCATAGGAGAAGGGAAGGCGATTCTTATCGAAGAGTTCGGCAAGGACTACGGGATATACTTCTCGATCCTGTCAGCCATCGCACGAGGAAAAACCTCCCGTTCGGAAATCGAGAACGTGGTGGGAAAGGAAATCGGCGGCTACCTCACCAAGCTGGAAAGAGAGTACGAAATCATATCGAAAAAGCAACCACTGTTTGAGAAGAGCCCTGCCAAAAATGTCCGCTATGTCATTGAGGACAACTTTTTCACATTCTGGTTCCGCTTCATCTACAAGTATAGCTATATGCTGGAAATAGAAAATTACGGGAGCGTGAAGACGATCATAGACCGGGATTATGAGACCTTCAGCGGTCTGATGCTTGAACGTTACTTCAAGCGTATGCTGATAGAACAGCAAGCCTATACCCGTATCGGTGGATGGTGGGACAGAAAGGGTGAAAACGAAATTGACCTCATGGCCGAAAACGAACTGGAAGATACGGCAACATTTTTCGAGGTCAAGCGCAAAGCCGAAAACATCGACATGGATATATTAGAAGCTAAAGCAGCAGCTTTCCTGCGTGCAACAGGGGAGTTCAAGGGGTATTCCCTCTCCTATAAAGGGTTGTCAATGACCGATATGTAGTATCGGCCATTGACGTAACGTTTCTGCCGGAACATTACGGTTATAAAACAGAGAGCAGCAGCCGTCACTTTCCATTCTTCTCCAGGTATTCCGTCATCGCCTCGTTCACTATATCCTTCAAAGACATTTCCTTTTCGATGGCAAGCAGTCACATGCGAGTATGTAATCTTCGCCATTCCGCGCATGGCTAAATATTACACCTGCACCGGGATAATCAGGTTGCCCACCGCTGTAAGGATAAAAAGAGAGAAAATAATGAGTATTTGCTTGTTTTACAGCTACTTTTTCGCTACCTTTACAAGTAGACGACAGGAACTTTTACAGATAGTTAGCAATTGCTTCGTAGGTAATTAGCCGTTACTTCGCGAGTAATCAGCCGCCACCTTACGAGCAATCAGCCGCCACCTTACGGATAATCAGCCGCCACCTTGCAGATAATCAGCTGCCACCTTGCAGATAACCAACCATCATACAACAAGTATATGAAAGAAAAAGAAGATCCAAACAGCGAAGAGAAACCATTCGTCATCCGTTCGTACACCAAGATAGAGTTAGCGCTCCTTTACTGCCCCGGACGGGAACCTGCCACAGCCTTACAGGGGCTCTACCGATGGATGAGAAAGTGCACTCCACTTGGAATTGAATTACAGCAACACGGCTACGACAAGTACCGGCACAGCTTTCTGAAACGCGAAGTGGAAATCATCCGCAAACATCTGGGGGACCCTTGATACCCACCACGCCCCACCAACCCATTTTTTCGTGAGGGTGTATGCCAATATCCTTTCGGAGAAATCGAAAGCACGTTAAAATGCACGAAACTTAGAAATCGCGAAGGTGTATCATAATGCCCAAATAGAAAGATTCATCCCTGCTACGAATATCTGCAACAGGGGTGAATTTCTAAAAAAGGAGTTTTAACACCCTCGTGATTTTTTGAGTAAAGGACATTTTGAGACACCCTCATTTTTTTTTAATTTTACCCATTTGGGCATCTACAAATTTCGGAAAAAACATATAGCATCTTTCAGAAAAACATATAGTATCTTTCAAAAAAAAGACATAACATCTTTCAGAAAAACATATAGCATCTTTCAAAAAAACATATAACGTCTTTCAAAAAAAGATGTAGCGTCTTTCAAAAAAACATATAGTATCTTCCGATAAAAGACGTAGCATCTTTCCGTGTCTCCCTGTTCACGATGATGTGTACCGGATTTAGTTGGCTACTTCAATTGCTATTACTATATCCGATTGTCATTCGTATATCCGATTGCCATTCGTATATTCGATTGCTATTACCATATCAGCCGACTCAACAAATGTCACCGTTTTTCTAAAAATTAGGGTTCACGAGGGTTCAGGGTTCACCCTTGAACCCTTCTCACCGCAACACTTCCGGCTTTTAAAATATCTATCTCCCTTATTTCCAACAAATTGAAGTTTCAAAGCTCGTCTCAAAAGCCTTTTTGCAGTTGATTCAGACATCCCGTCTCCCATCGCTACAGACAGGAATTCTGTATAAGAAAAATGATATTTCAAGCGCTGCAATATAACGAGCACTTTATGAAACGGCTGCAAAGGACGCGCCTTGAGCGCCAACCCCGGCAATGATGAACTGAGCAACAAACTATGCTCGAGCAACACCTCCGCCATGGCCATGGCTGCATGAAAATCCTCATCCGTACAGATGTACTCCTTTACATACCACCGGCTCTCTGCCTTGCGGAGCGCCGTAAACACCGCCGCCAGACGCATGGCATACAACCCGTGACGCACCACAATCGCACCCGGAGAATCGCAACCCTCCATCATCGCCCCATCCAGATTGGATTCGAACCGGCGGCTGTGCTCCTCCCACTGGGCAGACGAAAACACCACCTCCGTAGGAGACTCCAGCAGCATGCCATGCATCTTCAACACCTCCTGCCCCAACAGACGGAAAAAAGTCCGGTTCTCTACCTGCCCCTCTACCGGAGCCGCCGAATGCCACACCCATCTCGCCGGAGCAGTAAGTACACCGAAACGGCTGTAAAGCCCGTTCTCCTGTGTCCTTATCAATCCCACGAACTGGTCGGGCGTACCCGTAAGACACATGCCCAACCGAGGTTCGCGCACAAAAATAGGCTCACCGTCCACTTTAAAAGACGAGGAGATATCCTCGTGGTGGGCAGCCGCACAATACACATCGTCCTGTCGGCCATAATCCTGCGACAGAGCAGCCACCATCGTATTGATCTCACTGGCATTGATGATAGCGCCCAACTGCCCGTTGTCTCTCAGGTGGGCATACGTCCGCGACTTCGAAGTATTGGCGGGCAACATCAGAATCACCCCGTGCGGTTCCTCGGGTTGCAATGTCTTGTCAGCAAGGCGTTTCGCCCGGAAGGCCGCCTTCACCTCTTCATCCCAAACCGCCTTTTTCGTCTCGTACAACTTCCGTTCATCGGCCGCCTTCCGGACATACTGTTCGTGCAGGGGTTGTGAAAGCAAGGCGGTAAGCGCCACCATACCCTTTCCGGTACCGGCAGGAGCCACTCCGGCGAAATAAAGATGAGGAGAGTACTCCATTCCGGCATAACGGAAGCGTACCCACGGCAGACAAACGCTCAGATTGGCCATCATCCCCATCAGCAGCATATCCCTTTCGCGATCACCGCGAGCCTGCACCACTCCTTGCTTCAGCAGATCGGGCAGGTTCGCATATACCTCCTCCGGAAACACCGGCATGGAGCCACGCAACTCGTTATTTTTTTCGGACAACTCCGCTTCATCCGGCCCCTCCGAAGCACGGTCGGGAGGGTTCAAGGGTGAACCCTGAACCTTGTGAACCCTCGAAAGTGTGTTTTGAGGCAAAATTGAAGAGTTAACATACTGATAACCAGCCAAAATATCTTTCACACATTCTTCGACAATATAATCGGATTCTGAGAACTCGGACGAAGTAATTTCGGCAAGAGCGTTCAGTTCTTCTTGCGAAAAACCTTTATACCGGGCACCTCTTCCGAGCTTCAGCATGAAGTCATGTCGGGCACCCCGGACGAACGAATTGCGGGAGGCAAAGTCATTGAGATACGTCCGGATAAACCCGCTTGCCGCCGCGGCAGGCAACGCAGGCACAGGTGCAGGTGGCAGTACGCCCTGCCAAGCCGGATCACGCCACACGAAAGGTTCGGCATCGGGACGGTAATATACCTCCGGATCGTACACTGCCGAGCAGATACGACCCAGATCGGAACAGGCCCCGTCGTGAGCGAACCCCACGCGATGGGAGATCTCATCACCCGCCACCCTGTAAGCCACCTTATACTCTTCGGGCGTGTCCACCTCGATGCGCACCAGCGCCTTGACTCCTTCACCGGAAATGCTTCTGAACGCCATCCCCACATAGGGAAGCGCACGGAGCTGCTCCAACAGGCATCCGGTATATGCGTCCGAATGGTCGAAGTCGAACATCATCCAACCACTCAGGCTCACCACCTGTGCCGCAGCATGTCCGCCCCGACAAGTGCCGGCAGCCACAATGCCGTTCATCTTGTCCTTTATATCGGCCGCCTCTTTCTGCATTCCCCGTTGCCGGTAATCGCGGTAAGCCTCCGTAGCCACCCGCCAGCGAGGGCTACGCATATCGTCCACAAACTCTTCCAGGGTAATCACCTCCGACTCCTTCTTCCACCGATGGATGAAAAAGGAGACCTTCATAGGAATTTTTCTCATTATATCAGATTATAAAATTAACAGGCAGAGCTTTGTGCCCTGCCCAATACTGCAAAGGTGAGAATAAAAACGAATACCGTCCAAATGTTAAATATGTAGGTTTTCGAATCGTCATAGCGTTCATTTCAAGCCGCTTACGTTTTCGAAAACCTACATAAAACAGGGAAAAATATTTTATCGGAGACCGCTTGATTTTTGCTCAGCATCCCGCATCACCGCTTCCTCTCCATTTCCTTTCTCCTCTGCATCTCCGCCGCCTGACGCAGCATCGCCTTTCCAATACGTGCAAGACGCCTCCTCGACTCTTCTGAACACTCCGCCCCTGCCGCTCTCAATTCCTCATACTTCGCCTCCGTTTCTTTCAGGAAGTTCGACATCTTTATTTTTGTCTCTTTTTTTCAATCATAATCGATTGTTTAATAATAGTTAATAATAAAAGCCGCAAAAGTAATATCAAAACCCTATAATCTCCAAAAATATTTTATTTTTATCTACAAATCATTTGATATAGTAAAATAATATCTATCTTTGCATCAGAATTCGTCCTCAACAAAAAGATTACCTCACACAAGCATGTGACAGGTAACAGCGTAGCGCACCCGGACAGACCGAAGTAGCGCACCCGAATAGACCGAATCTTCCGGTAGTATCCTACCGTTTTGAATCTCCGTTTTCTTTCGAGTATCTAATTTTTAAATATTCCATATTCATGAAATCCTGGCTTGCCGCCTACGTCCGTCTCCATCACGAAAAGAAAACCCGCGACCGCCTTACCGCAATGGGCATCGAGTGTTTCCTCCCCATCCAGGAGGAGATCCACCAATGGAGCGACCGCCGGAAAAAGGTGGAACGGGTAGTCATCCCGATGATGATCTTCGTCCGCGTATCCAACGAAGAGCGCGGACTGCCACTCACGCTATCGGCCGTCAGCCGGTACATGGTGCTGCGGGGAGAATCCATTCCCGCCGTCATCCCCGACCGGCAGATGGAGAAGTTCAAATTCATGCTGGATTATTCGGAGGAAGCAGTGGAGCTGTGCACCACCCCCATGGCCGTAGGAGAACTGGTGCGGGTAATCAAAGGCCCGCTGGCCGGACTGGAAGGCGAACTGGTGACGGTGGGCGGAAAAAGCAAAGTGGCGGTAAGGCTGGACATGCTGGGATGCGCACAGGTGGACATGCCGATCGGATTTGTGGAGAAGAAACGGCTATGAACAGATCCACCACGACAGCGGAAGTGAAATCTCTCCCGGCTGAATTTTTCACATCTTCTTCAATTCGAAAATCTTAGCATCTTTAATTAGGAAAAACGGAACTTAATTTGTTTCTTTGTATAATGAAACAAGTATGGAATGACATGGAAGCAATGCCGCAAAGATTATACCCCATAGGAATTCAGACTTTCTCCGAGCTGAGAAACAAGAACTACCTGTATATAGACAAGACGGAATACGTCTACCGCATGACCCATTCAGCCGCCAAATACATGTTTCTGAGCCGTCCGCGCCGCTTCGGGAAGAGCCTGCTCACCTCCACGCTGCACAGTTACTTTTCCGGCCGGAAAGAACTGTTTGAAGGTCTCGCCATCGAACGGTTGGAAAAGGAATGGATTCAATATCCGGTGCTGCACTTCGACATGAGCACCGCCAAACATGCCGACAGAGAACAACTGATACAGGAACTGGAAGCCAAATTGGCCGATTACGAGAGAATCTATGGCCGTGACGTAAACCACATCAACGTAAATCAACGCATGGAAGGACTGATCCGCCATGCTTGCGAACAGACCGGCAGGCAGACCGTTGTCCTCATCGACGAATACGATGCCCCGCTACTCGACGTGGTTCACGAAAAAAAGAATCTGCCTGCGCTCCGAAGCGTGATGCAGAATTTCTACAGTCCCCTGAAAGCGAGCGACCCCTATCTGCGCTACGTATTCCTGACGGGTATCACCAAGTTCTCGCAACTGAGCATCTTCAGCGAACTGAACAACATAAAAAACATCAGTATGGACGAACCGTACTCCGCCATCTGCGGTATCACCGAAGAAGAAATGCTCACACAGATGTCCGATGATCTGGATCTGCTGGCCCAAAAGATGAAAGTACCCCGCAACGAAGCCATCGCCAAACTGAAAGACAACTACGACGGGTATCATTTTGCCTGGCCGTCACCCGATATATACAACCCGTTCAGCCTGCTGAATGCCTTTGCCGACGGAAAAATAAATTCTTACTGGTTCAGCAGTGGAACACCCACCTACCTGATAGAGATGCTGAACAGATTCAGCGTTGTCCCGTCAAAGATAGGCAGCGTGGAAGCCGTATCGGCAGAGTTCGATGCTCCTACAGAACATACAACCAGCATCACTCCGCTGCTCTATCAAAGCGGATACATCACCATCAAAGATTACGACAGCGAATTCGGTATTTACACGCTCGACATTCCCAACAAGGAGGTACGCATCGGACTGATGCGCAGCCTGATACCGGCATATATCACCAACGATACGCTGACCACTACGACCACGGTAGTAAACCTGGCCCGTGCCCTGACCCGAGATGATATGGACGGTGCCCTGCGCCTGCTGCAAGAGTTTCTCTCCACTGTGCCCTATTGTGACAATGCAAATTCGGAAGGGCACTACCAGCAAGTGTTCTACATCATTTTCAGTCTTTTGGGATACTATATAGATGTAGAAGTACATACTCCCCGTGGCCGGGTAGACATCGTCATGCGTACCCGCACCACACTTTACGTCATGGAGCTGAAGCTGGACCAAACAGCCGGTAGCGCCCTGCAACAAATAGACCTGAAGAACTACCCCGAGCGTTTCGCACTATGCGGACTGCCGGTAGTAAAAGTAGGCATCAACTTCGACAGCGAACGGAAAACGCTGGAAAACTGGAAAATAGAAAAGGTATAAATATCAAAAAACTTTCTTGACTCCCCTTCAAGAGGAAGCCGCCATTGGCGGTTTCCCTGAGAAACATGTCTGATCCGTCTCTCTCCGACTTATAGTCCAGAGCATCATGCTGCAAAACAAATCACTGAAATACAACGCTTTTTGGAACATACTGTCCAATGTTCTGAATATCCTTTTATTGTTCATCCTGACTCCGATAATCACCAAGGGATTAGGAGATGTCCAATATGGGATATATATCATTTTAGGTACAATCGGAGGCGCTTTATCGATCATAAACTTAGGATTAGGGGAAGCCACCCTGCGCTATGTGGCATTTTACCATTCCAAAAACGATAAAGAGGGTGTCAACCGAGTCTTCAATGCCACATTGTGGCTATACAGCCTGTTGGGAATCATAGTAACCGGCATTTTCTTTTTCACCCCCGAAACAATCATCCGGTTGTTAAACCTGTCGGAGTTAGGTTCGGAAGGTGCCCTGCTGATCAGGCTCACGCTTTTACTGTTTTTCACAAACTTCATTTACGGCTGTTTCACTTCTGTTCCGCAGGCATTACAGCGCTACGACATTTTCTCGTATATACAAATAGGCCAGAACAGCATACGCTTTGTAGTCAACATCCTTGTCATACTCTTAGGATACGGACTGAAAGGCCTGGTTATCACCCAACTGTCCATTGGCATATTATCACTGTTTGCCGTGATAGTCATTTCCAAAAAGCTATTGCCGTTTTTAGCGCTTTACCGCATACCCTCCCGGAAGGATTATAAAGAGGTGTTCAGTTATGGCATATTCTCTTTTTTGAGTCAGATAGTGGGGCTCATCTGGCAATACTGCGACAACATTCTACTTTCAGTGTTCATCGGGCCGCAGGCAGTGAGCTACTTCAGCATTCCGATGCAGGTCATAGGAAAAGTGAACAGTACGATATCCTCCGGTTTTAGCGTGCTGTTCCCCAAGTTTGCAGCAGAGAAAGACACAACGGTCATAAAATCCATATACATCAGATCAACCCAGTTGTCGCTTTATCTGTCCATTGTGATTTTCGTCCCCATGGCCATAATGATCAAAGATTTCCTTGAGATTTGGATATCGGCAGGTTTTGCAGAGAAATCCGGTTTCATAGCAACGATTCTCGCTTTCAGCTACATCATCAGAGGAGCATTTCTGCCTTATGACTCGCTGCTCAAGGGGCTGGGAGTACCTCAATACATCATGTATATCACCATAGCCAGTTCGTTCGTTATCTTGCTGTGCGATGTGTTGCTGATTCCAGCATTGGGAGTCGATGGCGTCGGATACAGCTATCTGCTGTCCTCGTTGATCGGCGTTTTTGTCATAGGCTGTATATGGAAGAGATACATCAGGAACAAGAACATTATTGCATACAAGATATTCCTGTTCCCTTATCTGGTGTCTATAGGATGCTTCACAATCATATATTACCTAAAGAACAACCTCTGCCCGTCCACCCCCGATTTCACATCATTTCTGGCAACAGGATGTATCGTGTTCATCCTTAACCTCACCATAACCTTTATCACCGTCCGAATAGTAGACCAAGATTTCATCCGTGAAATATGTTATCCGTTCATTATTAAATTAAAAGAAAAATGTCTCTCAAAAAAGCAATAGGAACCTTCCTGAAACGCATCCTCCCTTTCAAGTATTACAAGATAATTGCAAACGGAGGAATCATCGTACCCTCTTACTACAAGACGATTATCGAGGATGCGGAAAAATACCTGGACTATTCACTCAAAGACAGCCCGGAAAAAGACATGCTACTCATGCGCAAATATGCACACATCATAGACAAGGGATTGCACAGGCACGACATAGAGCCGGGGCATAGCAGGTCGTACTACAAACTGCTGAAGGAGGAAATAGCCAAGATAAAACAGACCCCTTTCGCCACCGATCCTACGGTGGAATGGGCACAAAGTAAAATAGATCTCTACGAACAGCTGCAAGCCTCTCCTCAGACATTCTTGCCCTTAGAGGGGAAAGCAGAAGTACCGCCGGTAAGCTACGGGCAACTGTCCGAGCTGATCAGACAACGGCGTTCCAACCGTTTTTTCCGGGAGACAAATCTATCCGATGAAACCATAGACCGATTGTCCGGACTTGTGAACTGGGCAGCGAACAGTTGCAACAAACAACCGGTCCGGTTATTCATAACCAACACTCCCTCAAAAGCCAGTGAATGCCTCAAATGCTGTAAAGGCGGAACCGGATTCAGCGCATTCATTCCCTCTTTCTGGGTGTTTGCAGCAGACTCACGCGGATACGTATGGCCCAGTGAAGCCTACCTGCCGGCCATAGACACCAGCCTGGGAGCGCAAAACGTATTCCTTGCTGCACAAACATTGGGCATCACAGGCACCATCCTATCATGGGCTCAAAAAGACGAAGCTGAAGAAGCGAGACTGAGAATGTTGCTGGACATTCCTCAAGAGTTCGTTATCATATTTTGTGCCGTAATGGGGTATGCATCACACAATTATCTACCACCACAAAGAAAAAATCAGAAAAGAACAGATAAAAAATGAACATCTTACTTATCCATCAATATGCCGGCAACAAAGGAGACAGGGCGGTGCTGTACGCTACCTGTTCTATCCTCAAATCAATAGATCCCTCTATTCACATCTCCGTCTCGACCTCGTCGCCGGAACTGTGGGAAGGATACTCCTATTATCAAGAACAGCAAATCGAATTTATCCCTTCCGCCTGGGATTATACAAGAATCACCCGCAACAGAAGATATTGGAACCTGATCAACAAAATCAGGAAATATACTTTTACGGTCATGCGCGAAAGTTATCTTTTCCATACTTCTCCATTGGTAAACCGGTTCCTGATCAACCCGTCCTTCTTTGCAAAAGCACGTAAGGCCGATCTGATAATAAGTGTCGGAGGGCACCACTTTACAACCATCTTATCCAAAGATCTGGTCTCTTCCATCAACTTTGATGCCATGGCCGTAATGAGTATGCAGAAGAAAATGATCTGCTTCTCTCAATCTTTCGGCCCATTTGTCTTTCAGAATCCACGCAACAAAAAGCTGACTCAGAAGCTCTTATCCGGTTGCAGTGCTTTATATCCGAGAGAAGGGCAATCCAGGCAAAGCCTGATGGATTTGGGCATTTCCGCATCCCTCGTAAAAGATACTTACGAGACCGTTATTTCACTGACTTCCCTATTCCCTCTCCATACCCCGCCTTCAAAAAGAGAAAAAAAGATAGGAATAGCCATATACAGCACCCAGCAACGCAGTCCGGAGAAGCATGAAAGATATATAGAGACCTTTTCTTCATTCTGCAATTTTGCCGTAGAGAAGGGGTATAAAGTCGTATTTTTTCCTATGGAACTGAAAGGGACTCCTCCAGACGACCGTGTACTTATAAAGGAAATCTTAAGCCGGACAAACCACCCCGACGAATGTACTTATATAGACCGGGACATGCCCACGCATGAACATCTGCAGGAGGTTGCCAAATGCCGAATATTTATCGGGCACAAGACACATTCCACCATCTTTGCCCTGACAAGCGGAACTCCGCTTATCGGCATCGCCTATCATCCGAAAACAATCGAATTCATGAAACAATTCAACATCGGGAAGTACGGCATAAAAGACGAAGAACTGACCTCGGAGATACTCGAAAACACGTTCGACAGCATTGAGGAAGAGCTCGATACGATAGGGGAAAACACATTCAACAAATCCCGGTTTATAGCAATGCAAATACAAAGTACATTGCAAGACATTCTGCGCTGACATGGAACAGAAAAAAGAAAGATTGCAAAGCATTGCCATGATACGTGCGTTCTCTATTACGTTCGTGGTAGCCTTTCATGCTTACGGCATGATGTATGCCAACCACTTCCCCAACCTAAAGGAAATATACGATTCCACCTATTACGCAATCAACCAATTTTACCTCATCAACATAGCAATGCCTATGTTCGTATTCGTATCCGGTTATCTGTTTGCCTTTCTCATTGCCAGAAACAAATACCCCACTTTCGGGTATCTGGTCAAAAACAAAGTCAAGAGAATCCTGCTCCCCTATTTCCTTTTCGGCATAGTAATGATGGCGAGTACAAACAATTTTCATCCGTTAGAATTATTGAACGGCGGATATTGGCATCTGTGGTTCTTACCGATGATATTCTGGTGCTTCTTATTAACCTACCTGCTCCATAAACTCCCTTTTCCCACAACAAGCAAATGGGAATTGGTGATTCTTTTCGCTTGCTTCGGCATAGCATTGGCAGGCAAGTTCCTACCGGGGATATTAGGATTGCACAATCTATCCGTCTGGTATTGCTGGTTTTATTTGGGATGGGTACTTTATCACTATAAAGATCGGATTATCAAAGCCATCACCCGCTACAGATTAATCTATCTTCTGTTCGTCATCTATTTCTCTATCACCCTAATAAAGCCTACAGAATATGGAGACCTCCATTGGTATAGCGAATTGTCTCAAACTTCCATCATCATAGCCTTGTGGTACATAGCCGAACTCGTAGACTGGAATAGATACAGATTTATAAAACCTGTCATATCTTTTAGCAATTACAGCTATGGCATCTACATATTCCATAATTGGATACAACTTTATCTTATTTCAAAAACAGCCCAACAGTTATTGCCATTAGAAAAGTGGGCAGCGGGAAATATCTATTTATTCCCATTCCTCTTCTTCCTGACCTCTCTATTCATATCCTATATATTGACAAGACTGACTTTAAAGACCAGAATCGGCAAATTCCTAATCGGGTAAAGTAAAAACATAATATATACAGCAATGAAAACAATCATGCTCGTTTTCGGCACTCGTCCGGAAGCCATAAAAATGGCACCTTTAGTAAAAGAGTTCCAAAAACACAAAGACGTATTCAAAACAATCGTATGCGTAACCGGCCAGCACAGAGAGATGCTCGATCAAGTCCTGCACCTATTCGACATCGTCCCCGACTATGACCTGAACATCATGAAACAGGGCCAGGACCTGTATGACGTGACGACCAAAGTGCTTGTAGGCATGCGGGATGTGCTGAAAAAGACACAACCGGACATCGTACTGGTGCACGGTGACACCACAACCTCCACAACGGCGGCCTTAGCGGCATTCTATCAGCAGATACCGGTAGGACACGTGGAAGCAGGACTACGGACACACAACATTTACAGCCCGTGGCCGGAAGAGATGAACCGGCAGATAACCGGAAGAATAGCCACCTGCCACTTCTCTCCCACACCGCTAAGCAAGCAGAACCTGCTGGACGAAGGCATCAAGGAGAAACAGATTTTGGTAACAGGCAATACGGTGATCGACGCCCTTTATGCAGTGGTAAGGAAAATCAAGGATGACCGGACATTGGAAACCACCCTGAATGACTCTCTGAAAACCTCCGGCTACGATGTTGACCGTCTCGACGGCACCAGGCGTCTGGTACTGATCACCGGTCACCGTCGGGAAAACTTCGGAGAGGGATTTATCAATATGTGCACCGGCATCAAAGCACTGACGGAAAAATACCCGGAAACGGACTTCGTATATCCCATGCATCTGAACCCCAACGTAAGGAAACCAATCCGTGAAGTATTCGGAGAGGGGCAACAGAAGAACATGTTTTTCATCGAACCACTGGAATATCTGCCATTCGTCTATCTTATGGAGAAAAGTACACTGGTGCTGACCGATAGCGGCGGGATACAGGAGGAAGCTCCCGGATTGGGAAAACCGGTGTTGGTGATGCGCAACACCACTGAACGGCCGGAAGCCGTGGATGCAGGTACGGTAAAGTTGGTGGGTACCGACCGTGATAAAATCATCAGCGAAGTGAGCCGCCTGTTGGACGACAAGGCTTACTATGAGGAAATGAGTAAGGCCACCAACCCATACGGAGACGGAATGGCTTGTGAAAGAATCGTAAACTACTTATCAGAAAAGCAGTAAATCGCTTATCAAAAGAACAGTAAACCACTTATCAAAAGAACAGCAAACCACTTATCGCAAAATGAGAGTCTTATTTATCGCCCCCGGATATTTGCCATACACATTCTCTGAGAATCTGTGTAATGCCAAACTTGTATACGCCTTGCAGGAAAAAGGTTGGGAAGTGGATGTCATATCCCGGATAGACGAAGGGCCGACCTATTGTTCGGAATGGCAGGAGCCCTGGCTGCCACTTAAGAAACATACGTATGAAATCAGCTATCCGGTAGGCAATAAGATAAACAGAATGGCAGACTTATGCTATTCGAGCCTGTTAATGGGAGGATTTCCCATCAATGGCATACGCTGGGCCCGTAGAGCCTATCAAAAAGCCCTGGAACTGCACAAGAAGCATCCTTACGATGCAATCATGACACGTTCTCCAAGTGATATTCCTCATATCATCGGATACAAAATCAAGCAAAAGACAGGTATCCGATGGATAGCCAACTGGAACGATCCGGCAACGACCATCTGGCCGGAACCATACACACACCGTCTGTCGCCAAGAGAATATAAATTAGCTCACAGATACACTGTGACGTGTTTAAAGCAAGCGGATGTCAACACATTTCCATCCCAAACCTTACTGGAACACTTCGAAGAGCATTTCTCCTTTCTGAAAGACAAGCAGACAGCAATCATTCCGCATATCGGCCTGCCGGAATCATTCTTGTCTATCCGTCCGGCTCAGAAAAGAGACAAGATGTATATGTGCCACTCCGGTAATCTGTCTGTCGAGAGGAACCCGGAACTGACATTCAGAACCATGAGGGAACTCATAGACGAAGGTTATAAATTGATGCAATTGGACATTATGGGATATATAAACGAGCATACAAAGCTATTGATCGAAAAATACGATTTGGAAGAGTATGTTTGTTTTGCAGGCAGTTACCCCTATATGACGGCCATGCAGAAGATGCAGGAATATGATGTATTGGTGCTATTGGAGGCGATTCTCAAAAAAGGAATATTCTTTGCCAGCAAATTTACAGATTACGCCCAGCTCAACCGCCCGATATTAGCCATCTCACCAGTTAATGGCTTTGCCAGTTCCATGTTGGACCGACAGGGAGGAGGAATAGCCGTTGACAATGAAGATTACAAAGACATCAAAAAAGGTATCTTAACCTTATATAAAGCCTGGCAAGAGAATACGCTGCACGAGAAATACAGTACGCAGCAGTTGTATAGCCGGTTATCCCCCGAATATGTAGTGAACATCTACAAAAACTTGCTGAATGCCCAATGATAAAAGATATTATACGGAAACTCAGAGTAAAGACACTGCACTGCATCGCCAATATCAGAGCCGACAGTATCACTGATAACAGTGCCGATAGCAATGCCGACAGCAGCACCGATAGCAGCACCGATAGCAATGCCAACAGCAATGTCAACAGTATCAAGCCGGGAACGTCTTTACTAATCATCGCCCCACATCCGGACGATGAAGTGATAGGCTGTGCCGGACTGATTCAGCACTCTCTTGACAAAGGGAATGACGTATATATCATCATTCTTACCGGTGGAGAAGCATCGCATAACGGATGCTGCGAGATACCTCCTCAAGAGCTGATCACCGCAAGAAGAGAATTGGCTGTAAATATAAACAGGGAGTTGGGGATACCTGCAGCAAACCTGTTTCTCCTCGATTACCCCGATGGTAAAATAAACTACAGCCATTATGAAACGGATAAACTAAGCCGATTAATAAAAAACATCCGTCCCGACGCTATTTTCATTCCGCACAAAGGAGAAGGATGGAGCGACCATATACAAGCCGGAAATATCATAAAAAGAATGACCGAAGAGATGACAGATATCCGACTCTATGAATACTGCGTCTGGTTCTGGTATTACAACACCTGGAAGATAGACTGGAAAAATGCACTGCTGCTTAACATGACGAAAGAAGAACATTTAAGGAAAAAAGAAGCTATTGACAGGTATATATCTCCTCTGGCTCCCTGCGGGAAACCGTGGTCGGGCGGATTACCCAAAGTGTTTATTGAAGCCAATTATTGGAAGAAAGAACTATATTTTAAAATAAAATGAAATGGACATTTAACATATATAGTAAATGGGAAGAGATTTGGAGTGAAGCACACCTAAACAGATGGAATACAATCATGGATATCTCTCCAAATGCTCACGTATTTTTCCATCCATCATTAGCAAAAGCATGGATCGACACCTATTTACCTTTACGTAAACTAACCCCAATATTTGTTTGGGGAGAGTGTATAGACGGAAATGAAGTGTTTCTTCCATTAGTATTGTGGGAGAAAAATTGGAAGAATGCCTTTTTAAAAACAATTGTCCCTGTGGGATATTCTGACTATGACTATCATGAACCTATCTTCAAAGAAAATATAGTTGAGTTTGAGTCTTTTTGGAAGGAGTTACTCTCATTTCTACAAAATTATTATAGAACAGATGTTATCTCATTAACGGGAATCCGGCAAAGATTCATTGATTCATCCTGCGAATGGCAACAAGGAGAAGCATGTCCTTATCTATCCTTAGAAAATATACATAACAATGAAGACTTGATGAAGTTCTTCAAAACCAGTCTTCGTGGAGATATACGCAGGCAAATACGCAGACTGAGTGAACAAGGAGAGGTCAACTTGAAAGAATATCACACATTTAGCGATATCAGTGAAACGTTTCCCCTATTCATGAAGGAACATCAGTTGAAATGGCCCAATGCTTACAAAGCTCCCCATTTTCATGAGAACTTATTGAATGATAAGCTACTTAAGCAAACCGTACATTTTTCATCATTAAATATTGGTGATAAGCCAATAGCCTGGCATTTAGGATTCAACTACAAAGAAACCTACTATTACTATATGCCAGCTGGTAATCACGAATATGCTCATTTCTCTCCGGTTAAGGTCCATCTCTACTTTCTGTTAGATAGAGCTGTACGCTTGAAATACCATAAATATGATCACTTGCGTGGAGAAGAGAACTACAAAGCAGGATGGTCTAATGGATGTGACTATATTTTCGACTACAACAATTACAGTCACAAGACAATAAGTAAACTAAAATTAAACTTTATAAACCGACTGAAACATCGAATTTAAAGATGAGCAAATTCAAACATTATATAAAATGCATATACTATAATATTCACAGAATGCTATTACATTCTTTTTGCAAATTATATAGCAAACCATTAGAAATAAATGAGATGAAAAAAGTTCTCATCATCTCACCACATCCTGATGATGAAGTCTTTGGATGTGCTCATCTTATGTATAAACTGATTCAAGAAAAAAAAGAAATTGATATCATAATCCTATCTAAAGGAGAAGCCGCGCATAAAGAATGCTGCCCCAAAGATACAAACGATGTGATTTCACATCGTAGACATCTCACTATAAATGCGAATAAACTTATTGGAATACCCAAAGAAAAAATATATTTCTTAGATTTTCCTGATAGTGAATTTGATAGTATAATAAACAATATAGATTACCACAAAAAACTTGATGAACTAATAAAATACATAAATCCAGATTGTGTCTTCTATCCTCATCCCTTCGAGTGTTCATCAGATCATGAAGCAGCAACAAAAATAATAAATGATATATTGCAAAATAGTAATAAAAAACTATTCTTGTATTGCGTATGGGTATGGTATCACATGCCGATATACAAAATTTTCCAAATGAACTTCAGACACTCATTTTATATAACATCATCCAAAAGAGATATAAAAGAACAGGCTATAAATATCTACATAAACAATAAAGCAAGGTGTGGTATTTCATATTCCGGAAATTTACCAAAATATTTCCTGAAAGCTTTTCGATGGAATAAAGAATTATTTTTTATAACAAATTAGTATGGAATTTACATTTAGAAAATACAAAGAAGAAGATAGAGAGCAAGTTATCAAACTCTTAAAACATTTATGGAAATTCTCTGACGATGATAAGCATAAATATTTTGATTGGAAATACATACAAAACCCATATACGCAAAATCCGATGGGGTTTGTTGCGTTAGACAAAGATAGAATCGTTGCTTTTAGAGGTTATATGGTACAACCCATGCATTATAAGGAAAATGTCTTTCTAAATGCTTCTTTGGCAGATACGGTAACCGATCCGGATTATAGAAGAAAGGGATTATTTTCAAAAATCACAGAGTATTCTATCCAAGAATTAGATAAAGATAAAAATTACAAAGTAAGTTCAAACTCATCTTCAGGTGGAGCAACCTTAAACGGATATCTAAAATTAGGTTGGATTCCGTTAGTTCCAAGAAATCAACTGTTTTCTTTCTCGATAAATAGTTTAAGAGTCCCCAAAAGAGAAATTGAATTCCCCAAAGAGATTAAACAAAAAAACACAGAAACCATCATTTTATCTAAAAGCCCCCAAATATCAGAAATGGCTATTCTTGCCCAAAAAGAACCTGAACAGAATACGGTTTCTATAAAAAAAGATTCAACTTACCTAAAATGGAGGCTATCAAATCCGAACGGTAATTTTTTATATATTTATTATTATAAAGAAAAAGAGTTGGTAGCTTATGTTACCCTCAAAGAATCTGAAAATAGAAAATATGACATTATTGACTATGAATTCACTAAGAAACAACAACTGAAACTTTTATTGAAAACAATTCACAAAGAATTGTTTCCCCGATACATTCTTTGCTGGACAGTAAATCCAAACGATAAAATCTGTAATAATCCACGATATTACGGATTTGTGAATCTCGACATTATTTTGAAACATATCAAGAAATTTCAAAAACCGCCTTTCCTAATCAGATTAACCAGTCTGAACCAGAATGAAGACCAATGGATGTTAGGAAAAATAGATCTAAGAAAAGCAAACTCATGGAATATAAATAAAATAATTGGAGATGAAATCTAAGAATGTACTCATTACAATATCTCATCTGGCGGTAGGAGGGACTGAAATACAAACCCTGAATTTAGTAAAAGCTCTCACGCAATGTGGGTATAAAGTTACAGTTATCTGCTTTTTCAGACATATCCAATCAACTGTTTCACAATTTAAGGAAGCTGGTGCTAATATATACATTGTTTCTCCACAATACAATGATTACAACATAAAAATAGCATACCCCACAAATTTTAAACTAATATCATTTCTCTACACACATCTAAAAAAAATAATCCATCAAGAACAAATTGATATTGTACATGTGCAATATATGCCGCCTGCATTATCTGTTGTACTTGTATTGCATTATTTATTGCACGTAAAGAATATTATTGTAACTTCACATACAATGGCGGATATCTATCAGAATCTACGGTTTATTCACTTTATACAAAAACATTGTGTCCGTGCATTTACATGCATTACCCAAAAAGCAGAGGAATCCTTTTTCGATCATTCACAGCTATACTCATTTGATACAATTTTAAAAAAGAGAAACCACTTTACAATATACAATACGTTATCTCCATACATTCAAATAAGAGAACAAAACAAAGAATGGGAACACCCTATCTGTATCGGAGTAATCAGCCGATTAGAAAAAATAAAAGGAATGGATCTAGTCGTACCGGCTTTTGCGGAAATCCGAAAACGCCATCCTAAAATAAAATTATTAATAGTGGGTAGCGGTTCTCTAAAAGAACTTATGTTGCAACAAGCCTACTCATTACAAGTAGAAAAATCAATCACATGGATAGACCGACAAGCGCAATACCGTCTGCAAACATATTATGATCAAATAGACATATTACTTATGCCTTCACGAAGTGAAGGATTTGGTTTAACCGCCATCGAAGGAATGGCACGTGGCTGTGTTGTAGTAGCATCAAATACAGGAGGCTTACCGGAAGTTGTAAAAGACAAAGAGGTAGGATTACTGCATGCGCAAGAAAACACAGAGGATATGACAGCAAAAATTTGTTATCTATTGGAAAATACTCAATACATGAAAACTCTTTCTATAAATGCAGTACATTATGTAGAGCAATTCGGATATAAAAAATATACCTTACTTTTCAATGACATGTATAAAAAAATAACAAACTGAATTCATGTATTTCTTAAACTACATATACTTTCTGATTATCACTGCAATGGGAGCAAAATTCTTGTTCGCGAAGCAGGAAATAGTCTCTCATCCTCTGAATAAGAAGAAAAAACTACTGCTGGACGGACCGGAGTTATTCTGGGTACTGACCTTTTCAACCGGTCTATTGGCTTTTTCCGTACCCGGCATATTGGACCTGATGGCCATTCGGCTGATGATACTGGAGGTATTCCTTCTAATCGGACTATTTATAGTAAAAAGGAAACCACAATGGAGTTTTGCGGCAATTCTATATCTGATTTATATGATATGGCTGATTATAGGATTGAGCTATACATCATCCGTCGTTTATGGATTCCGCGTCATTCTGAAATATAGTTACCCGCTATTAATCATGCTTTTTGCATCGGCAGTGGTCAGAAATAAAGAAATTTTCATTAAAGCCGGATTAGGGGCAAGAGTAGTAGCTATCGTGTCCATCGGATTTTCTTTCATACCATTGCTAAGTTATTTGGTTCCGGGAGTATTCTGGTATGGAACAGCACGAAGCATACACTACATATCAATATGTATATTTTCCTTAGCATTATACTATCACGGCGGAAAGGACAAAAAAGATTTATTGCTGTGCATTCTGTTTATGATCCCTTGCATTTTATGGGTATTCCGTACCAGTATCATGGGGACAACAATGGCATTGGCAACTTTCTTTTTCTTCAAATATAAAATGAAATCAGTACCGGTCATTTTAGGACTTGCCTTGCTCTTCATAGTGATAATATTCACAGTTCCCAGCATCAAAGAAAAGATGTTTAAAGATGGGGGAAACAGTATCAGCATAGAGCAACTCCGGCAGGGGAAAGTATCCAAAGACGACATCAACAGCAACGCCCGATTTGCAATGTGGGAACACTTAAAAGAACACTTTTATTACAAAAAGGAAATTATTGGTTCCGGTACGGGAAGTGTACAAAACTATATGTACTCAAATTATATATTTGGAGGACTAAGAGTACCACACAATGATTATGTTCAAATTTCATGCGACAACGGATTAATAGGAATAGTACTATACCTATTGCTCATTGGCAGCGTCACTGTACATTGCTTTATAGAATACAACAAAAAGAATAGTGCAGCCATAAAGATGTGCGCAATTGTAGCCGGAAGCACTATGGCGGGAGTGGCCCTGACCATGTACACCGATAACGTAGTAAACTACTCAATGGCTACACTCTCTTATCCATTCGGATTTTATGGAATGATGTTAGGACTTATAAAAGGAAAAAAAGCATGATCTCAGTTGTAATACCACTGTATAATAAAGAAAATCAAATAAGAAGGACGCTGCAATCTGTACTTGCACAGACTTTTCAAGCTTTCGAAATAGTCGTTGTAAATGATGGAAGTACAGACAATAGTGCAATAGAGGTAGAAAAAGTAAAAGACCCGCGTATACGGCTGATTCATCAGAGAAATGCAGGAGTATCTGCAGCTCGAAACAAAGGAATAGAAGAAGCAAGATATGAATTAATAGCTTTTCTGGATGCTGATGACGAATGGAAAATAAACTTTTTGCAAACGTTGTACAAGTTACATATCCAATATCCAAAATGCGGAATGTATGCAACCAGTTATATAAATAAAACAGCTTCTGGGAAAGAGAATATCATAACTCTCAACAAATTACCTTTTGAGAAAGAAGGTATATTATCCAATTATTTTAAAGTAGCTGCATGTTCACATCCTCCAATTTGTTCCATTTCCGTGATGATAAAAAAGCGACTGTTAAAAGTAATAAACGGTTTTCCCTCTCATGTCAAATCCGGAGAAGATCTGATAACCTGGGCTAAATTATCTACAATTACACAAATTGCATATAACACCGAACCGCTGGCAATATACAACATGGGGGAAGGATACATTCTTACCAATACCCCTCCAAGAACACAAGACGAAGGCGATCCGGTAGGGAATGAATTAAAAATACTGTTATCAAAGACATCGGGAAAGACCCGCAGAGACTTAAAGAAATACATCTCTTTATGGCACAAAATGAGAGCTTCGACAGACATAAGATACAACTTCAAAAAGAAAGCAATCAAAGAGTGTCTTCTATCCCTCAAATATAACCCGATGAACCAAAAGGTCTATCTATTCCTGATAATCAGCATATTGCCTTTTCGTATCAAAAAGTACATAATCTCTCATTTTATTTAATTCTAATGATATCTACCATTAAAAAGGATCTAAAAGCATATAGGAAAAGTAATGGCAAAATACAGTGGGACGAACCGTCTATAATTTGCGTTATCTTATATAGAATAGGACATCGTATTCAAAAAATCAAATTCACCCCCATCCGGATTATATTCAATATTATCCATTTGCCGCTTTTCTTTTTGTTCAATACAATTATCGGAATTTATATTCCAAGAGGTGCACAGATCGGTGGGGGATTAAGAATTCATCATTACGGATGTATTATCATTAATCCGGACACTGTAATGGGGGAAAATTGTATTTTACGGCAAGGTGTCACAATAGGAACCAAAAACGAAGATCATGATGTACCGGTTATTGGCAATCATGTGGAATTTGGGGCAGGAGCAAAGGTATTAGGGAAAATCAGAATAGGAAATAATGTAACAATAGGAGCCAATGCTGTTGTACTGTGTGATGTGCCGGACAACTCGATAGCCGTAGGTATACCTGCCAAAATATATCCGAAGAAATCATGAAAATACTTTTAGTCCATAATAATTATGGAAAATATAGCGGCGAAGAAGCCGTTGTAGACAAAATGGCTGCCATGCTTCAAAAACATGGACACAACATCTGTTTCTATCGCATGACAACTGAAGATATCAGAGAGACCCTAACAGGTAAAATCAAAGGATTTCTTTCAGGGATTTACTCTCCTGCCGGGGTCAGAAACATGAAAGAGATACTACGCAAGGAAAAGCCGGACATCGTCAATGTACACAACTTATACCCATTCATCAGCCCGGCAGCCCTCTTTGAATGCAAAAAAGCGAATGTTCCCGTCATTATGACGATTCACAACTTCCGTCTGATTTGCCCGACAGGATTATTCATGCGCAATGAGAAGCCCTGCGAAATATGTTTGAAAAAAGGGAACGAATGGAGTTGTATCAAATATAATTGTGAGCATTCAATCTTTAAATCCATAGGATATACATTGAGAAACGCATCTGCAAGATGGACCAAAGCATATAAAAACAATGTGGATATGTTCGCATGTATCACATCCTTTCAAAAAGAAAAACTAATTGCCGCCGGATTTGAGAAAAATAAAGTCACAGTCATCCCCAATTTAATGAATGTACCACAAAAATACACTGCGCATCATGGCAGTTACATTGCGTTTTGCGGAAGAATCAGTAAAGAAAAGGGAGTAGACTTGATATTGGAGGTAGCCAGAAGACATCCCGAAATATCATTCAAATTTGCAGGAGAAATAAGAGACGCTGACTTGGTTCGGAACTTACCTGCCAATTGCGAGCTGAAAGGCTATCTTTCCGGTGAGCTACTAAATAGATTTTACCAAGAAGCATCGTTCTTTATCATGGCAAGCAAATGGTATGAAGGCTTTCCGATGAGCATCCTCGAAGCGGCAAAATACGGGAAATGCACAATCGGTCCCAACCATGGAGGTTTTACCGAAATTATCGGTCAAGAAGAGAATGCCATAGGAAAACTGTTCGAGCCCAACAATGTGGAGGATTTGGAAAAACAGATAGTAGAATTGTGGAACAATCGGGTACTGATAGAGAATTTAGGAGAAAAAGCCTTCAAGAAACTGAAAGAATGCTATGACTCGGAAGTAGTCTACAGGCAATGGGAAGAGCTGTTCGAAAAGTTGAAGAAACAATGACATTGATCCTTATTAGATGCTAAAATTACGCACATGGCAGCAGTAAGAAGAATGGCAACACGGAAAAAGACCGGACGTAAAGGTTCTGAAGAGATGGAAGGAAGCACTACATAAATGGAGAGGCATCATCTACCGGATCAAAGGCTATATCTAAACGCCTGGGAGAACCGGATTTTCGAATCATGAGATACACTTAATACACTATATACAAAATGAGTTATACTGATTTTCAACCGTACATATTACCGGACACAGACGACTGGGCATTGCCCCCGAAAAAAGCAATGGAATTACTGGACTATCTGGAAAGCAGAGACGTGAAACGGGTGATATGTGTGCCGCCTGTAAAAAAGGAGAATCCGGACAATTCGACAGAGAACCTTAAAAGGATATTCCAACGCTTCATGCAGCAATACAAGGGAAGTATCGAACTGGAACTGGCAGCCAGATACCGGCTGGACAGCCTGTTTGAAGAGAGACTGATTCAGGAAGAGCTTCTGACAATTAATCAGGACAAGGAACTGCTCGTGGATGTTCATCCGTTACAAAGCAACAGGGAGGTATGGAAGATGCTGGACGCCACCTTGGCAAGCGGCTATCTCCCTGTAATCATGCAGCCGGAACGAACTGTCTATTGGGGCACAGAGGACTTTATCCGCCTGAAGGAAATGGGATGCGGAATGATGATGAACCTCTATTCTTTCTTCGGATACAACGGCGACGAAGCCCTGAACTACAGCCGGACATTGGCAAGAAAAAATATGTACACCCATGCCTTCTCCGGTATGGAGGACACAAAGATAATGCGCTACAGCGAATACTTCGACCGGAACGGGCTGGAAGAAATCGCAGTTCTATTCAGGAAATAGAAATAGAAGCCGAAACCACCTTTAGTACTCACCAAAAACTCTATAATCGTATGCTGACCACTCAAATCGGGGAGCTTAAACTATTAGCTCACAAATTATTGTATCTAACAACTGATGATACGCCCATATATGCGGATTCTCTTGCCGAATTGAATAAAGAAGTAACCCGGAAAGCTAATGAGCTGTTTGCCGCAAAAGCCTCAACGGATGAGGAGGAGGCGCTGCTGTGTCTCGCTCTACTGATGGGATACAATGCCGTCATGTACAGCCAGACCGAACTCGAGAACCGGAAACAGACCATCCTTGACCGTGCCGGAAGAATACTGGACAAGCTGCCGCCTTCTCTCCTGAAATGTCAGCTCCTAACGTATTGCTATGGGGAGGTCTATGATGAAGAACTGGCCAATGAAGCCCACGCAATCATCGACAGCTGGGGAGAAAGAATACTGACCGATGAAGAGCAGGAAATAGCGGATACTCTGATGAATTTGGAAAAATATCCTTATCCGTGGAGCGAAGTCAATGAATGACAAAGAAGGAACGGATCGCTGACATAGAGGGAAAGGATTTGCCTATAAGGGTAGTGATGGCGATAAGGCAAACAATGCCGATGAATGAGGACTACCCTTAGCGGTATTCATACTGATGTTAGTAAGAAAAGAAAACGAATACAATAAAAAAACTATGCCGATGAATGAGGACTACCCTTAGCGGCATTCATACTGATGTTAGTAAGAAAAGAAAACGAATACAATAAAAAAACTATGCCG
>CAUEFX010000061.1 GCA_958477465.1 uncultured Bacteroides sp. | reverse complement strand
GAAGGCATTCCTGCAAGTTGCGGGCTCCCAATCCGGCAGGGTCGAAATCCTGAATGATTCTCAATGCTTCTTCCAGTTCTCCGGTAGTGGCTTCGATGCCGGCATAAATGGCAAGCTCATCGCTGATGCTGTCCAGTGATTTGCGCAGCAGCCCGTCGTCGTCCAGTGAGCCGATGAGGTATTCGGCCAGTTCGCGTTGGTGTGGGGACAAGTCCCGCTCACCGAGCTGCTGGTGCAGGGTTTCATAGAAAGAGGTGGCGTCGGAGAATGGGATTTCTTCTGCCTGCTTCCCTTTGTCACGGTTGTTTTCCTGTAGTTTGTAGTCGGGGATATCGTCTTCGTTCAGATAGTCGCTTAAAGAATCATAGCTGGTGTCTCCACCATCTTCTGACCCGTTTTCCGTATCGGAAGTGTCGGGATATTCATCGTCGGGAGTCTCTGCCTTGCCCTCTTCCAGTGCCGGATTCTCCAGAAGTTCGGCACGTACGCGGTCTTCCAGCTCCACGGCGGGGAGTTCCAGCAGCTTTACCACCAGAATTTGTTGCGGCGACAGCGTTTGTATCTGCTGTTGCGCTTGGGTCTGTATTTGTCGGGAACCTTGTGCCATACTTTATAAATTACAAATTACGGATATGGGAAAATTTCTACCGCAAAAATAGTGAATAGTTCGGGAACGTGAAATCTTCTCATACGATATTTAACAAGAAAGCGGGAGCTTGGTTGCATTTTTGTTCCTATCTTTGCCATAGAACTACTAAAAATGGAATGTTATGTTTGCTAAAGAAACGTATGTGCAGCGCAGGGCCCAGCTGAAAAAAAACATCGGCTCCGGAGTATTACTGTTTTTGGGTAACGATGAACAAGGGTTGAACTATGAGGACAATACTTTCCGTTACCGTCAGGATTCCACTTTTCTCTACTATTTCGGCTTGTCGTTTGCCGGGCTGTCGGCCATCATCGACATAGATGAAGATAAAGAAATCATTTTCGGTGATGAGTTGACCATCGACCATATTGTATGGATGGGTACTCAGCCCACCCTTCACGAAAAGGCTTCTGCCGTGGGCATTTCCGAAACCCGCCCTTTTGCCGACCTTGCCGGTTATCTGCATAAGGCTGTACAGAAAGGGCAGACCATCCATTATTTGCCTCCCTATCGTGCCGAGCATAAGTTGAAACTGATGGACTGGCTGGGTATTCCTCCTGCACATCAGGAAGGTTCCGTACCGTTTATCCGTGCGGTGGTGGCACAGCGCAACTATAAGTCGGCAGAGGAAATCGCGGAGATCGAAAAGGCGTGCGACGTGACTGCCGATATGCACATCACAGCCATGAAGGTGCTTCGTCCGGGTATGTACGAGTATGAAGTTGTGGCCGAAATGAACCGCATCGCCGAGATGAACAACTGCGAACTGTCTTTTGCCACGATTGCCACCGTCAACGGTCAGACCCTGCATAACCACTATCATGGCAATAAAGTGAAGCCGGGAGATTTATTCCTGATTGATGCCGGTGCCGAGCTTCCTTCGGGCTATTGCGGCGATATGTCTTCTACGGTTCCTGCCGACAAGACCTTTACTTCCCGCCAGCGTGCCGTTTATGAAATTCAGAACGCGATGCATTTGGAGTCTGTCAAAGCACTTCGTCCGGGCATTCCCTATATGAAGGTATACGAACTTTCTGCCCAAGTGATGATGGAAGGGCTGAAGGAGTTGGGCCTGATGAAAGGCAATGCCGAAGATGCCGTACGCGAAGGGGCACATGCCTTGTTCTATCCTCACGGACTGGGACACATGATGGGACTGGACGTACACGATATGGAGAACTTGGGTGAACTTTGGGTAGGCTATGACGGTCAGCCCAAGAGCACACAGTTCGGGCGCAAGAGCCAGCGCCTTGCCATCCCTCTGGAACCGGGCTTTGTACATACGGTTGAGCCGGGAATCTACTTTATCCCCGAACTGATTGACCTTTGGAAGGGAGAGAAGAAGTTTATGGACTTTATCAATTACGATAAGGTGGAAGAATACCGCAATTTCGGTGGTATCCGTAATGAAGAAGATTATCTGATTACTGAAACGGGTGCACGTCGTTTGGGCAAGAAGATTCCGCTCACTCCGGAAGAGGTGGAAGCGTTACGCTGAATTCATCTAAACATATAATGATAGAGCCTGCTGCATCGTGTGAGGGATGTGGCAGGCTTTATTACTTTCAGAGAAGGGAAGGTTTAAAAGTTCATTAAAAAGTTCCGGATGGAATATTGCTTTATTCCCTCATAAGTGTTTCCTTCAAAGACATCTTCTGTTATTACTATTTTAGGATAGTTGTCTTGTATCTTCAATAGGTTACCGAATTCTCTCTCGGCGGTTTGTTTGCTGTCTATTTTTAATGCCACTTGTATATAGATTCTTTCGTTGTTTTTCTCTCCGATGAAATCTATTTCTTTTTCTCCATAATAGCCTATGCGGACGTTATACCCTTTATATAGCAAATGGTTATAAACAAGGTTTTCTAAAATTTTGCCTTTATCCGTAATGCGGTATCCTACAACGATGTTGCGTATACCCATATTCTCAAAGTAGTATTTTTCGCCTATTTCAAAAATTCGTTTACCTATCAAGTCATATCTTTCTACACGGTGGATGAGGAAGGCATTACTTAAGTATTCTGTATAGTTCTGTACCTGATTGACTGAAACAGTAGAATGCTGTGATTTCAGATAATCACTGATGTTTTTCGCGGAAAATAAACAACCGATATTTTCAGAAAGAAACTGAACCAATTTTTCAAGGAATAAGGCATTCCTAAGGTTATATCGGCTGACTACGTCACGAAAAACGATAGTAGAATAAATGCTTTTCAAGTATTCATTCACAATTTCATCTTTGAGTGGCAGATTTATCAAATACGGCAATCCTCCGTAGCGGCTGTACAGATTCATACTTTCTGCACTGTCGCTTAGTTTGTGAAATTCCAGAAATTCTGTATATGAGAGGCTGTATATTTTGAATTCTACGTATCGTCCGCTAAGGTAAGTTGCCAATTCTCCTGACAGCATCTTTGCGTTACTTCCCGTAATGTAAATATCATTGTCCGGGTTCAACAGTAAGGAACGGATTGCTTTTTCAAAACCTGTCACTTCTTGTATCTCGTCAATGAAGATATAGTTAATGCCCTTTTTTTTACTTTTTGAGAGTATGTAGGTGTACATATCTTCTGCTGTCTGTATTTTGCTGTAAGCAAAATCTTCAAAGTTGATGTATATCAAATTGGCATCCGGGTTACTTTGAAGGATATGTTCCATAAGTTGATATAATAGGAAGCTTTTTCCTACACGTCTTTGACCGGTGAGGACTTTTATGATGTTTTTCTGCATGAAAGGAATTATCTGTTCGATATATTCTTGCCTTTTAATCAGGTTTTGTGGAAAGTTCATAGGTCGAAAAGTTTTAATTATACTTCAAACTTTCGCAAATATATTGAAAAGTTTTAATTATACTTCAAACTTTTGTTGCTCTTTTACAGATACTCCCACAAATATCTCAGTGGGCTGAACACTCTTTCGGTCACACTTCGTTTGTCTGTCGTCACTTTGGCCGTGCCGTTCAGTTCTCCCTTGAATTCCAAAGTCCTGCCATACGAAGTACGTAAATCTTGTGGTAAATTCACGGTGACCGTATAGGTGTTTTCCTCATCTGCCAGCAGTGAAACAGATACTACTTTTCCCGTAAGGAAACCGAATTCCATGTATGGATAACCGGTCACATTGATGTTTATCGCCGAAGAGTTTCTTCTCGCGGTTGTGTACGGTAGATGCTATCTTTCTATTTTCTGGTGTGCATTCATTCCGTTAATTTATTGTTTTAAATACTTGTTTATTATTATTGTAGCTTGTTCGTCGCTTGGTCTGGGGGCATTCATTTCGACAAGGTTGCCTTGCTTGTCAAAAATGATATAGCGAGGAATCAGTTCTAACTTGATTGCTTCTAAGGTCTTGCTGTTTTTGGAATTGGTGATGATAAAATTGTTTTCTATCTCCGCCAAGCCTTCTTGTTTTACAGCCTTTTTCCAGCTACTTTTCGTGTCGTTGTAGGCCAAGTAAACAAATACTACGTCTTTCCCTTTATACATCTCTTTGAGTTTTGCCGAAGGAATCATTTCTTCCCGGCATGGCACACACCAGCTTGCCCAAAAATCCACATAAATCACTTTGCCTTTGTGCTTTTTCAGTAGCAGGCTCAGGTTAGTGGTCTTACCCTGAATGTTCTCCAACAGTAATTGGTTGGCATCGGCAGAGAGGTTGTATTGCTCTTTAATATTGTTGTGTAGTGTTGTATCTTGGGTAATTTGGAGGTATTTGTCGAGATAGTGATTGACATCTTGTACGGAAAAGGTCTCGCTGATTTCCCTGATGCAACGGTTAAGCAGGATTTGCATTGATTTGGGTTGGAACGGTTTGGCGGATAGTTCCTCGAAAGTTTGTCGCCAGTCATTGTTTTTTCCTTGAGTTTTGTTGCGTATTGTCGGGATATGCTGGTTGGTGAACCAGAGGTAATAGTCCAGATATTCATGGTATGAAGGATAGGAAGCATACTCATCGGAAATGCCGGCTTCCATTCGGCGGTAGAGGATGGTGTCTTCATTCAGCATTCGCTGGGATTCATAGTCTTTCAGTTCAAGCAGGTATTGATAGTGATTGTATATCTCATCCGAGATGATTTGCTGCTCTTTAAAAAGGTTGATGGTGTCTGTATATGCTGCTTTGTAACTATTGAACATAGAATGCAACGAGTCCAAAGGACAGTAGTCCGCCAAAAGCGAAGTCCAGTTGTTGGCTCGTATCACGTCAATGGTTTGCCCAGTCACTCCCAAACATGTTTTTGCTTCTAAGCCAGAGTGTGTCCTTCCTTTGCGCAATTTATAGTTCATGTTATAGATTCTGTTGCGCTCTGGGTGATATTTGCTGCGAAGGAGAGGATAATCTTGATTGTCCATGGTGATGGTGACGGTATCTCCTTGTACTATTGGAAAATAAATATATTCAAAGTCGCGATAACTTAACGCTAATTCGGCAAAGGCATCGACAGAGGTAAAAACGATTGTATCAGCACTTATTTGAGGTGTGTAACGAACCAAGTTTCCTTTATTGCCTATATAAGATACTTTCGGTATTGGCAGGTGGGTTATTCCTCCTGCTGTTTTGTAAGGCTTAGGGTTGTATCTGTCAAAACAAACAACTATTGCTTTACTTTCATTTTCGGATTGTGCTTTGTCAGCTTTGCATGATGCAAAGAATATTAAGAGTACAAATAGGCCGGCTTGATAAACATTGTTTTTTTCATATTTTTAGTTGAAGGGTGAAAATGTTGTGCAAAAGGAATCGCGATGAGAATTTTCTCCGTAGCTATGGCGCGCTCGTTTCTGTCTCAGTAAATGCTGCCCCAATAATAGTAGGCTCGCGCCTGCATCTTACAGTCTCTCATGGAGTCATAGTAGCGTACGGCCACTTGTGTCAGCGAGTCAGCCCGTGCCAATTGTGCATTGTAGCCTGTCTTACCGTTGCAGGCTACCAATCGTACGGTTAGTAGGGCCATAAGGGCTGTTGTTCGTCTTTTCATGTAGCCTACAATTTGGTATCTTGCAAAGATAATGTTTTTTGTTTGGCTTGTTCTTGTTTGTTTGTGTTTTTCTAATGTTGTTAGCCGTGAAGTGATGCTTCTTTACTTCTCATGCCGGACTTATAATAAAGATTCCGCTCACACCGGAAGAGGTGGAGGCCATTTGATAGAAGATAGAAAGGGGAGAAGAAGAGGAGAGAAAAAGAAAATAGAGAAGAAAAAGGGAGAAGCAGGTTGCGCTATCATGCTGCAGTTTACTTCTCCCTTTTCCTTTCTTACTTTTCTGAATTTATCCTATTATCCATTTACTTCCCGGTATAAACGAGATTATTTTTGTCGTTACAAAACAACTGATGAAGGTAACCACTGCAATGCAAGGTATGGCAGCAACGGTAGGGAATTCCAGTGTTTGCTTGAATACTATAACCCACAGTCCGAGCCAGAAGATGTGCATAAGGTACATCCCGTAGCTGAGTTTCGAAAGTTCTGTAATGAGTCGTGGAGCCTTCGTCTGGTTTATACAAGTAAACATAAGGAACGTTCCCGTTGTGAGAAACACACAATTGATGGTACAGAAAGCCCATCCGATTTCCAATACCGGAGTGGAATGGATTTCACCGGGTGTGGCCTGGATATAGAATGAATAGATCGTCCATACAGCCCCGATAATCATTAAAACGGCTCCTACGGTGAAACGTTTGGAACGGCTCCATGTAAGATGTACATGAATGTAATGTGCCAATACGAGGTATCCCAGATAACCTGAGAAATACCACAGTATATGATATTCATTCCAAAAACATTGTCCCCACAATTCACCGCACCAACGATTGAGATAGGGCATGCAGGTTGATAATACGAACAGTCCAATGAAGAAACGTTCCTCTTTTGCTGTGGCTTTATGCAGCCATGGAGATATGACAGGAATGAACAGGTAAAGGCTGATCAACGGGTACATGAACCACAAATGTCCGGCAAGTGTGGGGAAATTCAAGAGTATTCGTGACAGGTCTCTTGATGAGGTTGCACCGTCTATCTGTCCCCATAGCATGGGCAAAGTGCTGTATAATACCATGAAAATGAAAAATGGCGGCAGGATACGGCGACAGCGTTGGCGGTAGAATTGCCAACTGGTCTGTTCTTCCTTCATGGGGGCGAGAAGAAAGGCGGAGACAATCATGAACAACGGCACTGACATGCGTGAGAAACCGTCGTAAATAGCCACCCACAACCTGTCGGTTTCATTGGCAAGGTACGATTGCGGACCCACCATGTCGGTGGAACCGGGAGCACCGTAGAAGTTTTCACTGGCGTGGACAACCATGACTAAAAGGCAAGCGAATACGCGGACATAATCTAAAAAAACAATACGTTTCATCTTTTAAGTTTTGAAGCGAGGTTATTAATAATATTTTGTGTTTGAGAAAACTGATTTCTTTTTTATTCCGTCTTAAGCTCTGTTCAATATCGAAGAACTCCCCGTCTTAATGTTACAAAGAAAAGCAAAAATAAGGGAAATACATCGTGCTTTTATGTCAGAAAAGTATAAATGTGCAGAATGTCAGAACAGAATATGAATATGTCAGAAAGCAATACATTATAATATTCTGTTGACAGCTTGTCTTTTCAGGACAAGCTGTCAACAGAACGGTTAGTACGGTATGGGTTGTTGAGTTTGTCAAGTATGCAGTTCCAGTACAAACCGTGCCCCTTTGCTGTATCCGGTATCCAGCGTCAGACTGCCGTTCATCTTGGTGGCAATCAGTGAGCAGATGGGCAGTCCCAGTCCGTCTCCTTGTGTCAGGTCTTTCACTTCGGTAAAAGGCTTGAATATGTTTTCCCGCAGTTCTTCGGGAATGCCGCAACCGGTATCGCTGACGATGAACTGATGGGTATGTGCACCGCGTTTTTTAAACTCGAGCCATATCTTACCTCCGGCGGGAGTATATTGGGCTGCGTTTTCCAGCAGGTGCAGCAGTACACGTTCCAATTGCTCCGGATTGATTTTTACATTCAGCTTGGGAGCATTGACACTGAGAGAAACGTCCTCTTGGGTTTTCCCCTTGATCTTGTCCATGATGCTTTCGCAGAAAGTGGAGATATTCTTTTCCTGCATTTCGTAAGGCTCGGACAAGGTGTTTTCCAATTCAGACAGTTCTTGAATATGATTGGAGAAGGTATGCAGAGCTTTTACTCCCAGCAGTGAAGCATCGAGTGTATTCAGTGTGGGCTCCATTTGGGCAGAGATATTCCGTATGAATTGAGTCTTCAGTCTGTTGTGTTCATTGGCGATGCCGATGGTCTTCTTCTGCTTACGGGTAAGGGCGATGAAGCGCAACAGCACGATGGCGCCGAATATCAGGACTGCAGCAAGGATGGCTGCCAGTACGCAGAGGCCGGTGATGATGTATCGCTTGGCGCTCAAAGAATCATCCTTTTCCTGAATGGTGACCAGGCTTTCATCGTACTTCTTTTTCAAAACGTTCAGTTCGTCTTGTGCGGTAAGCGCTTTTACGGAGTCGGTCCAGAGGATATACTTGTCATAGGTGCGTACCACCAGTCCGGCATTGTTGGCTTTGCGGGCTATGCCGATGAGCGTCTTGTAGCATTCGTCTACTTTGGCATAGTTTTTCTGTTCCTTGTATTGCCCTATCAGGCGGTTGATGGCAGCATCACCTTGCGTATTCATGCCGAAAGTGTAATAATAGTTGGCCTGTGTATAGAGGAGGTCGTTGTTCAGGGAGTCGCTTTGGGAGGCCTTGGCAGTTTCCTCCAGGCGGGTCAGCTGTTCTTTGGCGCGTGCCGTTTTTTTCAATGCAATATACATTTGCAGGCGCTCTTTGGCGATTTGGAAGCGTAGGTCATACCATGTTTTTTTAGATTTCTTCTCACCAGCCCAGATCAGTTGCTCCATGTCACGGCAGAGTTCGAATCCCTCTTTGTAGAGGTTTTCCCGGGTGTAGAGCCCGTTGGTTTTTATACCGCATTCGATGGCTTGCGGATAGTTTTCCCTGGCCGCAAATGCTTCATAGGCTTTCTTGAAAAAGTAGCGTGCTTGGGTATAGTTTTTCTGATTCAGGCTGTTTAGAGCCTGTTCTTTCAACTCTTCTCCTTTGCTTTGGGTGGTTTGCGCTTGCGAAAGTAGATTGAAACAGAGTATTATGGCAATAAAGGCTATGTGTGTTTTCATCTTTGTACTTTTTCTTGAAAAATTAAACAAGTGCTAATATTTAAAACTACTTCCTCCTAAAAACTCTCTTAACAATGAGGTCGGCGGAATTTCTTTATCTTGCACGGGAGTGAAATACTTTATGAATTTCAATAACCGGTAGGCTTCACAATATTCCGGACAGTTACGTGGTACTCCCGTAAGGATAGGTTCGGCATGGAATCTCAGTACCGCAAATTCAAAAAGCAGGGCGGAATTGAACATTACATCGGCATTCTCCTGATAAGGGAATATCCATTTCTCTTCACCGGCGCGTACGCTGGGCCAACGGGAGATCGTTTCCTGTGCCGAATATCCGCGGTAATTGAAATCACGGATGATACGCCGCAGCAAGCGGTTGTCTGTTGTAGGAATCCAGTTATGGTCATCCAGTGAAATGGTGGTCAGTGCTGATACATATATCTTGAATTTATTCTTGCTCGGAATATGCGGAGTCAGCTCCGGATTCAGGGCGTGGATACCTTCCAATATCAAAATGGTGTGTTTGTCTATTTTCAGTTTGTCTCCTTTATACTCCTTTTTCCCGATGTTGAAGTTGAATCGTGGCAATTCGACCTCCTCTCCGCGAAGCAATGCCTGGAGTTGGCGGTTGAACAGATCCAGATCGAGGGCGTATAAAGATTCATAGTCGTAGTTCCCGTTTTCATCGCGGGGAGTCTCTTCACGGTCGACGAAGTAGTTATCCAATGAAATCGGATAAGGCTTTAGGCCGTTCGTCATCAGTTGGATGGAGAGGCGTTTGCTGAAAGTGGTCTTTCCCGATGAAGACGGACCGGCTATCAACACTAATTTTATACGGTCGCCGTCTTCTCCACGGTGGAAAATCGTATCGGCTATTTGGGCGATTTTCTTCTCTTGCAGTGCTTCTGCCACATTGATCAGGTCGGTGGCATGCCCTTCTTCACAGGCCATGTTGAAGTCACCTACATTGCTCAGTCCCATGATGTTGCTCCAGTTCAGGTACTCTTTAAATACATCGAGCATTTTCTCTTGCTTTACTACCTCTTCGAGCACGTCGGGATTTTCTTTGTTGGGAATACGCAATAGCAGTCCATCGTAATATTTCACCAGGTCGAACAGTTTGATGAAACCGGTGCTGGGCAACAGATTTCCGTAATAGTAATCGATGGTACCTCCCAACGTATAATAATAGGTGTATAAAGAACCGGAAGTTTCCAGTAATTTAACTTTGTCATTCATTCCGTGTTCGCTGAAAATGCGCACAGCTTCTGCGGTGTGGCATTCGATACGATGATAGGGAATGTCTTCGGCGATAATCTCCTGCATTCTTTTTTTGATGAGCGATACATCTTCCAGGGTGATGGGGCGACCGATGCGGAGGTTGCAGAAGTATCCTTTTGATATGGGATGCTCCACGAACAGTTTTCCGTCGGGAAACAATTCGCTGACAGCTTTGTATAATACAAAGCAAAGCGAACGCACATAGGTACGCATTCCGGAAGAATCTCTCACATCGAGAAAATCCACATCTTTATTGTTGTATACACGGAAGTTGAGTCCTTCGGAGCGGTTGTTTACCTTGGCGCTGACAACCTGATAAGGAAAATTGAGATTAAAACCGTAATAAATATCCAAAAGTGAACTGCCAATAGGGAATTCTTTAGAAATATTATTATTTTTGCAATATATTTGTAACATCTGTTTCATTTTGGCTTTTTAATGGGTTAAAAAAGAACTGGATAAAAATAGATATAAGTCAGTTAGAGAACAAACAACTATTAAAATAATTATAGATGGAATATTCTTTTTATGATTTTTTAAAGCTCATCGGTTCATTAGGGCTCTTCCTTTATGGAATGAAAATAATGAGCGAGGGCTTGCAAAAAGTCGCAGGTGACAGATTACGAAGTATTCTGACAGCAATGACCACCAATCGGGTAACGGGTGTTTTGACAGGAGTGTTGATAACCGCCCTTATCCAGTCCTCGTCGGCAACAACGGTAATGGTGGTCAGTTTCGTAAATGCCGGGTTGTTGACTCTGACTGAGTCTATCAGTGTGATTATGGGAGCTAATATCGGTACTACGGTTACCGCTTGGATTATCTCCATATTTGGTTTTAAAGTCGATATGTCGGCGTATGCTCTTCCGTTGTTGGCAATTGCCTTGCCGCTTATTTTCTCTGGCAAAAGTAACCGTAAGTCTGTCGGTGAATTCATCTTTGGCTTTTCTTTCTTGTTCATGGGGTTGGCTTTTCTGCAGCAAAATGCCCCGGATCTCGGCAAGAATCCCGATATGCTGGCTTTCGTGCAGAACTATACGGATATGGGATTTCTCTCTGTGCTGTTATTCCTCCTGATCGGTACCATATTGACAATGATTGTGCAGGCTTCCGCCGCTACAATGGCCATTACTCTTATTATGTGTGCCAATGGGTGGATTGACTTTGAATTGGGGGCGGCGCTGGTGTTAGGTGAGAATATCGGGACTACCATTACTGCCAATCTGGCTGCATTGACCGCCAATACACAGGCCAAACGGGCGGCATTGGCGCATTTTGTATTCAATGTATTTGGTGTGATCTGGGTATTGGCTATCTTCCATCCGTTTACCACGTTTGTATCTTGGATTGTAGATGAGTATTTCAATCCGGGAGATGCGGCCGTTGCTGTCTCTTATAAGCTGTCTGCTTTCCATTCCATCTTTAATGTATGCAACGTCTGTTTGTTGATATGGGGGGTAAAATTGATAGAGCGCACCGTATGTGCTATTATTCGTCCGAAGGAGGATGACGAAGAACCCCGTTTGCGGTTTATTACCGGCGGTATGCTTTCTACGGCAGAACTTTCTATTCTCCAGGCCCGTAAGGAGATTCATCTTTTTGCAGAGCGGACGCATCGGATGTTCGGCATGGTGCAGGATCTCCTCCATACAGAGAAGGATGATGATTTTAATAAGGTATTCAGCCGGGTAGAGAAGTATGAAAATATCAGCGATAATATGGAGCTGGAAATAGCCAACTATCTGAATCAGGTGTCCGAAGGACGTTTAAGTTCGGAAAGTAAATTGCAGATACGTGCCATGCTTCGTGAAGTGACGGAGATCGAAAGCATCGGTGACAGTTGCTATAATCTGGCGCGTACAATCAACCGCAAGCGACAGACCAATCAGGATTTTACTGAAAAGCAGTATGAGCATATCCATTTTATGATGAAGCTCACAAACGATGCTTTGGAGCAGATGATTGTTGTCGTGGAAAAACCGGAACATCACAGCATCGACGTGAATAAATCGTTTAATATTGAAAATGAGATAAACAACTATCGTAACCAGTTGAAGAACCAGAATATACTGGATGTCAATAACAAGGAGTACGATTATCAGATGGGCGTTTATTACATGGACATTATTGCCGAATGCGAAAAACTCGGAGACTATGTGGTCAATGTCGTAGAAGCAAGCAGTGATGTGAAAGAGAAAAAAACGTCATAAATAGCAATGAGCGGGTTAGTGATGAATGATTGGTCTGTTCGTCACTAACCCGTTCGTTACTAATCCGTTTATCGCTACTCCTCGTACGGTTCAAAATCTTCTTTTCCTACTCCGCAGAGTGGACATACCCAATCGTCCGGAATATCTTCGAAAGACGTACCCGGCTCAATGCCATTTTCCGGATCACCCAATTCCGGGTCGTAAATGTATTCGCATACAGTGCAAATGTACTTCATATATTTCATCTTTTTAATGGTTTACTGTACAATATAACAAAGAAAAAACGGATATTGTTCATTGAGTTTTTTTTATCTTGAAAAAACAAGTATCTTTGTCACGAAACAAGTCGCAAAACAAGTTGAAAAGGGTCGTAAAATAAGTGTAACAATCAGCTGTTGAAAGGATTATGGCTATGGAAATTCTCTTAATTATTTTGTGTTCAGTTCTTTTGATCGCTTTCTTGTGGGAGAGAAGAAAGTGGGTACAGGCATGCCTGGCATTGCAGAAAGAGACGGATGAATTGAAAAAAACAAGTTATATCGCAGGAGCGATATTAAAAAGCGTGCATGCTTTTGTCTTGTTGATCGATTCGGACTTCACTGTGCTGAATACGAATTATTACAGACGTACTGGAACCCGGAAAGGGGCGGCAAAAAAGAAAGTTGGTGATTTGCTGCAATGCTGTAATGCCTTGTCAGCGTTGAAAGGCTGCGGTACGCACAAACATTGTTCAGCCTGTCCTGTGCGCGGTGCGATTCAACACGCTTTTGACACGAAAACAAGTTTCTCCGATTTGGAGGCTACTTTGACTGTCAGAACTTCCAATTACGAATCGGTAGAATGCAATGCCATTGTTTCGGGAAGCTATCTTTTGTTGAATGGTGAGGACCGGATGGTTATTACCGTACATGACGTTACTCGTCAGAAGCGTGCCGAACAAGCTTTGCAGCAATTGAAAAGCAAGAAGGACTGATCCCTTTCAAACAGCGAGAAGACCCGCTCCCTTTCAAGCAAGAAGGCCCGTTCCCTTTTAAAAAAAACTAATAAACATTCTATACCGATTTAATGTTGTATTTTTGTGACCTAAATTAACGCATGTATCTGAATGACTGCAAAGAATGATGATTATTACCATTTAGGCCTTACGGATAGTGAGGTCTTGCAAAGTAGAGAAAAGAATGGTGTGAACTTATTGACACCTCCTAAACGCCCTTCCCTTTGGAAACTCTATCTGGAAAAATTTGAAGACCCTGTTGTACGTGTATTGTTCGTAGCCGCTGTTTTTTCATTGGTTATTTCAATTATCGAAAATGAGTATGCAGAAACCATCGGTATCATAGCTGCTATATTGCTGGCTACTGGTATCGGTTTCTTTTTTGAGTATGATGCGAATAAGAAGTTCGATCTGCTGAATACCGTCAATGAGGAGACTTTGGTAAAGGTGATCCGGAACGGAAAGATTCAGGAGATTCCACGCAAGGATGTGGTTGTAGGGGATATTGTAGTGCTCGAAACCGGAGAAGAGATTCCAGCAGACGGTGAACTGGTTGAGGCTATCTCCTTGCAAGTCAACGAATCAAATCTGACGGGCGAGCCGGTTGTTGATAAAACGATTGTCGAAGCTGATTTTGACGAGGAGGCCACGTACGCTTCCAATAGGGTGATGCGTGGTACGACGGTAGTCGACGGACATGGTATGATGAAAGTGCTTCGGGTAGGCGATGCCACTGAGATCGGGAAGGTAGCCCGCCAAAGTACGGAACAGAGCGGGGAGCCTACTCCTTTGAATATACAGTTGACCAAACTGGCCAAGCTGATTGGCAAGATAGGCTTTACGGTAGCTGCTGCTACTTTTATTGTTTTTGTTTCCAGGGATTTGTACCAGTATATTTCAGCGAACGAGATTACCGGCTGGCACCATTACATGGCCATTGCCCAGATTGTATTGAAATACTTTATGATGGCCGTGACACTGATCGTTGTTGCCGTCCCCGAAGGGCTCCCGATGAGTGTTACCCTCAGCCTGGCATTGAATATGCGGCGTATGCTTTCTACGAATAATCTTGTACGCAAAATGCACGCTTGTGAAACGATGGGGGCCATTACCGTTATCTGTACCGACAAGACCGGTACATTGACGCAGAACCAGATGCAGGTATACGAGTCCGGTTTCTATGCTTTGAAAGAGAAAGGTATCCTTTCGGACGATGATGTCAGCAAATTGGTAATGGAAGGAATCAGTGCCAACTCTACGGCTTTTCTTGAAGAAACGGATGAGGGTGGCAAGCCGAAAGGTGTCGGCAATCCGACGGAAGTCGCATTGTTGCTGTGGCTGAATGCCCAACACCGCAATTATTTGGAGTTGCGCGAACGGGCTGCCGTACTGGATCAGCTTACTTTTTCTACCGAACGGAAATTTATGGCGACATTGGTACAGTCTCCCCTTATCGGGAAAAAAGTGCTGTATATAAAAGGTGCGCCCGAGATTGTGTTGGGGAAATGCAAAGAAGTGATACTCGATGGCAGACGGATCGATGCAACGGAATATCGTTCCACTGTGGAAGAACAGCTGTTGGGGTATCAGAATATGGCGATGCGTACTTTGGGCTTTGCATTTAAGATAGTAGATGATCATGCTCCGGATGACTGTGTGACATTGGTTGCGGAGAATGACCTGAGCTTCTTGGGAGTAGTTGCCATTTCCGACCCGATACGCCCCGATGTGCCTGCTGCTGTGGCAAAATGCCAGTCGGCTGGTATCGATATCAAGATAGTGACAGGTGATACTCCGGGTACTGCTACGGAAATAGCCCGGCAGATAGGGCTTTGGAAACCGGAAGATACGGAGCGTAACCGGATAACAGGCACAGCCTTTGCAGACCTCACAGATGAGGAGGCTTTGGATCGGGTGATGGACTTGAAAATAATGTCTCGTGCCCGGCCTACCGATAAGCAGCGTTTGGTGCAACTACTTCAGCAAAAAGGGGCTGTTGTCGCCGTAACCGGCGACGGAACCAACGATGCACCTGCCCTGAATCATGCGCAGGTAGGGCTTTCGATGGGTACGGGAACCTCTGTTGCCAAGGAGGCCAGTGATATAACCCTGCTGGATGATTCGTTCAACAGCATTGGAACTGCCGTTATGTGGGGGCGTTCGCTTTATAAAAACATTCAGCGGTTTATCGTATTCCAGCTTACCATCAATTTTGTGGCGTTGCTCATTGTGCTGCTCGGTTCGTTTGTAGGGACGGATTTGCCCCTGACCGTTACCCAGATGCTGTGGGTGAACCTTATCATGGATACTTTTGCTGCACTGGCTCTTGCTTCGATTCCGCCTAGTGAGGATGTTATGAATGAAAAGCCGCGTCGCAGTACTGATTTTATTATCAGTAAAGCAATGCAGTACAACATATTCGGAGTCGGTACTGTCTTCCTGATAGTGCTGATGGGAATGATTTACTATTTTACGAATGCTGAAGGAGGAATGACGGTACACCGGCTTACTGTTTTCTTCACCTTCTTTGTCATGCTGCAATTCTGGAATCTGTTCAATGCCCGTGTGTTTGGAACGAACAGCTCTGCTTTCAAGGGACTTTCCAAGTCTTATGGGATGGAACTGGTTGTGATTGCAATATTGGGCGGCCAGATTCTCATTGTACAGTTCGGTGGAGCTGTATTCCGTACCGAGCCGCTCGATTGGCAAACGTGGTTGGTGATAATAGGAGCTTCGTCACTCGTTTTGTGGGTGGGAGAGCTACTTCGTTTCGTTCAGCGTTTAATACACAAATAAGGAATGAAAGCTAAAGGAATTAAAAACCTTCTTATTGATTTTGGCGGTGTTCTGATCAATCTCGACCGTCAGCGTTGTATCGGGAATTTTAAGAAACTGGGCCTGCAGAATGTGGATGAACTATTGAATGTCTATCATCAGCAAGGAATTTTCATGCAGCAGGAAAAGGGATTGATCACTTCCGCGGAATTTCGGGACAGCATTCGGGAGATGGTGTCAAAGCCGTTGACCGATCAGCAGATCGATGATGCCTGGAACTCTTTTTTGGGGGATTTGCCGACTTACAAACTCGATTTATTGTTGAAACTTCGTGAGAAATACGTCGTTTATCTTCTGAGCAACACCAATGAGATACATTGGAAGTGGTCTTGTGAACACGCCTTCCCTTACCGGGGCTTCCGGGTGGAAGATTATTTTGAGAAAATGTATCTTTCATTTGAAATGAAGATGGTGAAGCCCGATGCAGAGATATTCGAGGCGGTGCTTGCAGATGCCAATATCGACCCGAAAGAGACTTTTTTTATAGATGATTCCGAAGCAAACTGTCTGACGGCACAGAAATTGGGTATTTCCACCTATACGCCGCAGGCCGGTGAAGACTGGAGTTCTATTTTTAATTTGAAGAGATAACTTACCGATGCAGATTATCAGTGGCATACCGGATCTGTTGCTCGAGCCTTGTGTGGCTACCATCGGATTTTTTGATGGAGTACATGCCGGACACCGTTTCCTGATCGAACAGGTGAAAGCGGTGGCGGCTGCCCGTGGAATGCGTTCGGCATTGATTACTTTCCCTGTCCATCCTCGTAAAGTGATGAAGGCGGACTATCATCCGGAGTTGCTGACGACTCTGGATGAGAAAACGACACTCCTTTCTGAAACCGGAGTCGATTACTGTATCATGCTCGATTTTACTCCGGCGGTTTCACAACTCACCGCCAGAGAATTCATGACCGACATCCTGAAAAAACGTTATCGGGTAGAGGCACTCGTGATTGGCTACGACCATCGTTTCGGGCATAACCGCAGTGAGGGGTTCGAAGAGTACTGCCGTTATGGCGAAGAGATCGGTATGCAGGTTGTCCTCGCACGCGCGTACATATATGACGGGCTTCACATCAGCTCTTCCGTCATACGCGATTATTTGCATTTGGGAGATGTAGTCATGGCCAACCGCTGCTTGGGATATGAGTATTTTCTGGACGGTGTTGTGGTGGGAGGATACCAGGTGGGGCGTAAAATCGGGTTCCCTACCGCTAATCTGAGCGTGGATGATCCGGATAAACTCGTACCGGCAGATGGTGTATATGCCGTTCATGTCAGTTTGGACGGTCGTGTTTATGCCGGGATGCTGAATATCGGGCACCGGCCTACTCTTGATAATGGCATGAACCGGAGCATCGAGGTACATATCCTTCATTTCCATTCTGATATTTATGATAAGTCTATTCGCATCTCTTTTGTGCAACGTATCCGTTCTGAAATGAAATTCGATGGGATAGATGCGCTTGTCGGACAGCTTCATAAGGATGCGGCAACCGTGGAGACACTGTTGCGGTAACTGTTCCTGGCTGTTATCTCTTTCTTTTGGGGACAAAAAAACTCATCATTTTTGTACGACTATCGTGAAAATGGATAATGATTATCGAAAAACGTATCTTTTTTGTTGTTTTTCGATAATTTTTTATCGATTATCTTTGCCTGTTTAAAAAATATGCCTTCCTTTGCATATCGAAAAACGATAAATAATCATTGAATAACAATTAAAAACATAGTCTTATGAAAAAGTCATTTATGAGTATCTCGATGCTGGTGGTATCCATCTCAATGTTAGCTCTGTTTTTGTGTAATACTGCAATTACTGCACGGACCTCTTCAAAGTTTGTTTATGATAAGGGTGAAAATTCGGAAACCGTGTACACTCTTGATAAAAGCGGAAAGTATCTGACTCCGAAACTCAAGTTGTGCGGGGATTATTTGACATTGGAAGCTGTCGGTATGAATTAAAACAATTATCTTTGTATACTTTTAATTACAGAATGAGATGAAAACTGCGATACAATTAGTCCTCATTTACTTTGGATTTCTACAGATTCTGGCACCGATGTTGATGGCTGTTCCCTGCATTATTTATTTGCTGGCCACTACCGGTGCGATAGATAAAGACTCACTGATGCAGATAATCATTATTCCGGCACAGATGACGGGAATCCTGCTGATGGCAGTCTATCTTTGGAAGGCGGGCTATATAAGTAAGAAGAAAACGACCTGGTCTGTGGTATCCCCTTCTTATCTGGGGCTGAGCGTGGTTAGTCTTCTCTCCTGTTCATGGTTGGTTTCCACATTAATTTCCCATATAGAGTGGTTGCCCAATATCATGGAACAGACGTTCGATATCCTGCAATCCGGTTGGGGAGGCATCCTGGCCATTGCCGTGGCGGGTCCTGTGCTCGAAGAGCTGCTGTTTCGCGGCGCTGTCACCAAAGCCTTGCTGAAGCAATATGATCCTGCAAAAGCGATTCTGATTTCCGCATTAATATTCGGCATTTTCCATATCAATCCGATACAGGTGGTTGCTGCATTTCTCATCGGACTTCTGTTGGCGTGGGTTTATTACAAGACGGCCAGTCTGGTACCTTGTATTCTGATGCATATATTGAACAATAGCATTTCGGTGTACCTTAATATAAAATATCCTGGGATGGATGATATGGATGCTCTTGTTGGAAGCACAGCCAGTCTGGTAATCACCTGTGTGGCGGTTGTATTATTGTTGGGCTGCTATTGGCTGATGAAACGGACCACGATATCTTATCCCTGGAAAAAAAACGACAACATAGAAATATTGACTGATAACGATTGATGGCCATGAAAAAGAGATTGAATATACTTTGCCTGCTGGTGATGCTGGTATTCTGCTATTCGGTATTCGAGTCTGCCTACTACATGGGTAGTGCGTTTGTAGATGGCTTTCGGGCGGGCATGAACTATGCTGATAACGAAGAGCAGTTTCAGACAGCAAATGATATGAAGAGCATTGCCTTGTTTCCGGATAACTTTGCCTATATGAAAGATTCGGTTTGCAATGAGAAAACGGGAGAATTCGTGCCTGCCATTTATGGAAAACTGGTTGTGAGTGTGAATACACCGGTCAATGTCTGGTTGAAGTTTATCACGATGATGTGCAACTTTACAGTAATCTTCACCATGATTTTCTCGGTGGTATTCTTTGCCCAATTGATCATAGCCATCAATAAGTCCAGGATATTTGACTGGAAGAATGTCCGCCGGCTTCGTTGGTTAGGGGCTATGCTCATTCTTAACTTTATTTGTTCGGCTTTTCCTGCCTATATTTCTGCTTACGAACTGTCGGGAGTATTTTCCATATCCGGTTATTCGGTGAATTTGTCCGATCTTGTCTCTAAGCTGACTTTAGTCTTGGGGCTGGTTGCATGGATTGTCGGCGAGGTTTTCGCTATCGGATTGAAGATGAAAGAGGAGCAGGACCTGACTATTTAAAGAGAGGACGTTTATGAAAAAAATTAGTTTTTTGGCTTTCTTTACCTTGCTGTTTATGGCAGTAGAAGTTATAACTGCATTTGTTGATATATGGGGATATACCAATCCGCGTACGTTGGTAGAAGAGAGAACGCAGCTGAAGCAGGAGCAGGTGGAAGCGGGTAGCCGGATTGGGACAAAGTTGGCACAGGAACTGAATGTAATGCCGGCCGATGACGGACTGTCTTTGGATTCTGTACAAAACACCCGTTTCAATGTACAGACACCTTATGCTGTGAAGAGTGTGGTTGCTTGCGGATGGGCTCCCTGGTGGATGGGAATTTTCAGTATTTTCCTTTTGCCGGTTCTGCCATTGTTCATTTGGGGGATTGTCAACTTTGTCAAATTGCTGGTTTCTGTATTTAAGCATGAGATATTTACGCGGAAAAATGCACGCAGGTTGCGCATATTCGTATATACTACAAATGGTTCTTTGGCCATCATCTCCTTGTATGATTGGTTGGTATACCATTGTATAGCCAATCAGACGACGGTGTCCGGATATGTGATAAGCAATTATGAATTTGCTATAAGCTGGAGTGATATGTTCCTGATGTTGCTTTTTGCCGAGATTTTTGCATTGGGGGTGAAGTTGCAAGAAGAACAGGAACTGACCATTTAACCTGAACAGAAAATAAAGAAATTATGGCTATAATAGTAAACCTTGATATTATGATGGCCCGAAGAAAAATCTCTTTGGGCGAGTTGGCGGAAAAGGTGGATATTACACCCGCTAATCTTTCGATCTTGAAAACCGGTAAAGCTAAAGCCATCCGGTTTTCTACGCTTGAAGCTATTTGTAAGGAACTGGATTGCCAGCCGGGAGATATTTTGGAATATAAGGAAAGCGACGAATAGAGTGTTCTTGCTTTTGTTCCCGAAGAGTACGGCTATATGCCTTGTCGGAGAGTACGGCTACATGTCCTGTTTTTGGTAATACCACCTTGTTTTTACCCCCTTCACCGGCTTCACCTTTTCTCTGTATGCCCCATGAATAAAGAGATACAGGGTGAAGGCCCGTTCTTTTTCCGAATAAGGTGCAAAGTGAGTCCGGGCACGGTGTCCGGAAGGAATAAAATCCGTGCTTATGAAGCGTAAGCATATTCCTTACGTTTCGCTGTCAGGTTCCTTGGTATGTGCCTTCACCTTGTATCTCCGATGAATAAACCGATTGAGGGAGAAAGGTGAAGGTGGTGAAAGGGGTAAAAACAGACTGAAAAACATACTACTTTGCAGAATGTATTCTGTTTATGAAGGCAATGTTGCCGATTTTTTTCAGACGCTATCCTGCTTCCAAAAACATATTAAGTCTTTTTTTAAAACATACTACATCTTTTTCTGAAAGATGTTATGTCTTTTTTTGAAACATGCTACATCTTTTTCCGAAAGACTTAAGTCTTTTTTCGAACTCGTCTGCAGTCCCCCTTTTTTCTAAAAGAGTATCTTCTGAAAGATGGTCAAGACGCTGATTTTGACCTAAGCCAATGGGCCTTTAGCCATTCACGTACAGGCTCATCATAAATTTTAAGACTGGCATAAGCTAAGAATATGCAAAAAAGATAAAGAGTTACATTGATGAAGATGGTTTCACTTAAAGGAATATCCGGATTCTTATGCTTCCAAGCGCCGAAAAGTGTATAGACAATCGGGTAATGTATAATGTACAGAGGATAGGATATGTCTCCTAAAAACTTGCATACTTTAGCGGATTTTCCGGAGACAGAACTTCCGGCCCCCATTACCACAAGAATCGGGAAAAGCAATAGGATGCTCAATGCTTCATAGATTCCATTCCAAATGCCATGCGCTTCGCCACCGATACGGGGCATGATAAGAATAGCAATAAGAAAAATACTGCTCCACCAAAAGCCGGCTTTAACACGAAATAACCAGCCGATGCGCGACAACAATAATCCGGCAAAGAATGGAAATAGAAGGCGTGAGAAACCTATTAATATATGTTCGGCATTCAATACCCAACCACCTATAACCGTGTAGCGCTGGGCCACACGTTCGGAAAAAGTATTAAATACATCCCAGTCGAGTGCCAGATTAAGTGTCAGGAATGCAGATGCCAAGACAAACAGGAAGAGGGTCAGCTTAGAGAAACGGCGAATGACGAATGCATAAAGTATATTGGCAAAGTACTCAAAATAAAGCGTCCAGGCATTTCCGTTGATGGCATTCATTTCACTCCAGCCGCGAATATCCATCGATACCGGAGCCGGTATCATAAAAATGGATAATATGGTACACAATATCAGCATAGCGACAGAGGCTTTTTCGATAAGAGGGAAAAAGTCCCCCTGGCCGAAATAGAAAAAAACGACCCCGATGAAAGTGGCAAGGATAATCATTGGATGCAACCGTACTAATCGGCGTTTGAAAAAACTCTTCAATGTTATGTGTTCCCACCGGTCATCATAGGCATAGCCAATGACGAAACCCGACAAGATAAAGAAAAAATCTACGGCAAGATAACCATGGTTGATGATTGCATTCACAGGATTACCCAAATTGTAAAGATCAAACTGATGGTAAGCTAAAACGAGTAATGCAGCCACACCACGCAGGCCATCTAAAATCTCATATCTCTTTTTGGTACAAAGATAGTTGTTGTCTGTCATACTTTTTATTCAATGTTTGTTACGGTATATATCATTGTTCTTGTAAAGAAAAATGGCTGTGCCATGCAGGTCGCTTGCCGGCATGAAATAGCGCCTTTTTCATCTAAAATCATATTTAATTTTGAGCTCCTATCGAGATGCGCAAAATTATCACATGTTTCTATGATGTTTTTTTAATTACTTAAAAAAATGATTTTACCTGGCTTTATTACGTAAAAGAGATAAGGTGACTTGACTGAATCCCAGATAAGATGCTATATAGCCCAGGTTGACACGCTGGAACAAGGTAGGATTTTCCTTTAAAAAAATGCGGTATCTCTCTTCGGCCGATAAGTAAAGTCTTGAAAAAAGACGGTCTCCATTCTTTATAAATGCATCTTGATGAAGCATTCGTCCCCAGTTGGCTATTTCAATGTTGGTTTTATATAATTCTTCCAACCGTCTGATGGGGATATAGTACAGGATCGCATTTTCGAGCAACTGGATATACTCATTCTCATAACCTCTTATCTTGTGCCCATAGAATTCATTGGTGACATAGGTAATATCACCTTCCGGAGAAAACCAATAGGTAATTTCTTTCCCTTCTACCATGCAATATGTACGGGCAATTCCTTTTTCAATGAAATAAACATTCCCGTCTTTCTTAAGTGAACTGGCCAATATATGTTTCTTGGGTACCTCCAGCCTGATTGCTGAAGAAAGTAACTCGTCCATTGCGGCATCACTCATATTGGACTTTTCCTTTAGTCCTTTTCGAATATTTTTCATGTGGGCTTTATTATTCGGACACAAAACTAACTAAAATATTTGTTTTCTTTATTGATAGGTTTAAAATTCCGTACCGGATAATAATAGTTGCAAGAGGTATTGTTGTGTGGAAAAATTCATACAGTTTCTTACTTCCCGCCGGGAGTTTGTGCAGCTTGTCAAAAGAGAACGGAAGAATTGGCTGAACCCATCGGATATTGAAAGGGAGTTACTCTTTGAAACATTGGCACATCTTTTCCGGATTTTTGAAGAGCGATGTCATAAACGCCTTTACAAATGAGGAAATAATGTGCCAATGTGTGTCAATAGGTTAATGCGCCGGATTAAGGTAGTACGCACACTTTGTGCATCGTACCGGCTATTTTTACAATATAGATGCCGTTGTTTACCGTTTCGTCGGCTTTTAGATTGCATGTGCCGTTTGCCACCGGTTTGCCATCGATTGTAATGATTGTATAGTCTGCACAAACATCGCTTTCGATGATGACTTTACCATCGGCTGCATGTACTTTTGTGTTTACGGCTTGAGTCTGGCTGATGCCGGTACCTTTAGGACTTGCCACGACAAATTTGCCGCCAAGATTACCGTTATCTACCGGCTGCACGGCAAATTCATAATCGGTAGTATTGAAACCTTTCATGCGGATTTGCCGGCCATTGATTAGGCGTGCGCTCACTTTGGAGTCATAAGTGGTGTTCCCGAGTCGGAGATTGGTCTCTATGTTGGCAGGAACATAGGTATATGTGTAGGTAGCTCCGAATTCATCCGCTTTTTGGGCTTTGATGTATATATTGTAACGGATTGCCTCCGCCGGAGTGGTATCATCAGTTGCATTTCCCCAGGAGATGATTACATCGGAACCGTCTTCTTTTACTTGTACATCTGCATCATTCACGAACTTAGGAGCTTCATTCATCGCCAGATCACTGGTCAGATTGTTTGGAACGACCCGGTTGAACCAGTTAGGCTCTTTCGGCCCCCATCCGCTGATGGAGTAGTCCAGCGCGCCATCATGATTGAAATCAACGAAGTTAACATCGGATTCGTGGGAATTGACATTGTCATTCAGGTATTCGCGGGTAAAGCTGTTGTCTCCATTATTGTAATACAGGTTGGTAAGTGAATATTCTGTTTCGGTCTGTCCGTCCGTCCACGACCAGCCACACTGAATCATAATGTCGATTTTTCCGTCGTTATTGATGTCGCCTACAGCCGGTGCTGCTCTGGCTGTCAGTAATTGTGTCACCTCGGTTTTCAAAGGTGCGGCAAAAGTCCCGTCGCCATTATTGATATATAAATTACCGATGCCATTTTGAGTTTCTGTTTCGCTGTTTTTGAGGTCTCCAAATTCTAGAATATCCGGATAACCGTCGTTATTGATATCTGCAGTAAAGGTGGTACCGCTTTTTTGTCCTTCAAAGAAGCCCTTTTGAGTTGTTTCGCGGAAAGTTCCGTCACCATTGTTAAAGTAGATGGTAGTTGCGGCCACCCAGCCATTGGTCTGATCGTTTCCGGAAACAATGAGATCGAGATAACCGTCTTTGTTTAAGTCGCTCAGGTAGATAGAGCCGGTTGTGATAGACTTGAAAGGTTCGATTCCTTCACCGTTTTCTCCTACCGGATTCTGTACCTCTTCGAAAGTGCCCTGATTGTTCCGGTATAGAATGACGTGCCAACTTTCATCTTTACGCGCCCAGCCGGTCATGAATAAATCAGTCCAGCCATCATTGTCATAGTCGCCGGCTGCGCAGAAATATCCCCGATGTTGGCCTTCACTCTCTCCGATACCCAATTCGTCTATCTCTTGCTGAACGGCATGTTCAAAAGGTTTTTCCGGGTTTCCCGTACCTTTCCAGATAGCTGTGTAGTTTTCCCGGCCGTTATCGGTTACTCTTTTTCCTTGCACGTAAAGGTCCATGATACCGTCGTTGTCAAAATCTAAGACCACAGCTCCGGCAATTTCCAATTTGGGAATGTCAACCGGTATGTTTGTGAATTCACTTCCCTCTTCATTTCTGAACAGATATGCATGTCCTAAATCTTCATGTTTACCACCGATAACAAAACGATCCATGTATCCGTCGTTGTTATAATCGAACCACAAATCCTGTCCCCATTGGAACCAGGAGCATGCATTTATCCCTTCTGGGTCGCTGGGGTCTCCCCAAGGTTGTTTGATAGGGTCTCCCCATTCCACTTTTACAGGTTCTGCTGCCAGTGCATTCGAGGCTACCATAGCGCCCAATGCCATTACTGAGAGTAATTTTCTAATTTTCATAGCGTGAATATTTAATAGTTAATATTAATCAGAATAATTCATGATTGGCAATAAGCATATAAGTATTAAGTGGTTAAGTGGAAAGTTGCTAAGGGAATACATCAGATAAGCCATTTCTGCTTGACGGCTTAATTACTTCTCATTACTTGACTGCTGTATATGAATGATTCCGGTTGAAATAATTAGTTTTTATAAATAAGTGTGCTTTGGCTGATATCAGGGGTGATACATTTTATACAGTAATATCCTTTGGATAAATAGGATACCGGAATGCAAAGCGGATTTTTATCGGCTGTATAGTCCGGATAAAACGGACACCCCGCAATATCGTAAAGATGAATGTGAGCTGTGACTTCCCGCTTCGGAAGTTGTACATAGATACTTTCATTTCTCTGCTCATACCATATTTTTACTCTTTCCGCTGTCTCCATGCCTTTTATTCCGGTATAATCGGGATCCGGATAAATGCGTATCGCGAAACCGCCTCCTTCCGCTACTTGAAAGTTCATTTGAGTTTGACTGGTGACATCGGCCGTATAGCATTTGCACGCTGTCGCATCTCCGGTGCGGTTCGATGTATCGTTGTTCTTTTCCGGTATATCCTCAATGATATAGGCTTTATAACGTGTGTTGGGATCGAGGAATGAAAAATCAACGTTAAGGCTGCGTTGCGTCCAATTGCTTAATCCGCCTATATACCATTCGTCTCCTGTTCTACGTGCCATGACTGCATATTCGCCGATTTTTCCTTGCAGAGGTTTCGTCTCGTTCCAGACAGTAGGCACATACTTCAAGAACTCTATTATCTCCGGAAATTTCCGGTATTCTGTCGGTGCATCACTAACGAAACCCAATGTCTGGTGATATACCACATACTGAGCCATCTGGTGGGCGCGTGTCCCCAAGCTCCAAGGGGCGCCAGTACCTTTCCAGGTCCATCCTTTCCGGGTCTTGTTACGCAGAGAACCGGGTGTCATATCCATTGCTCCTCCAAGCATGCGCAGGAAAGGAATCACTGTGTGGTATAGCGGATTGCAATTGTCGTTCCATTTGTTACTCTCTTCACCGGTCACTGCCTCATAGCTGATGATATTCGGGTAGGTGCGGTGCCATGACACTGGCTTTGGGCAGCCGTGCAGCAACAGCATCAACCGGTTCTTTGCACAGCGTTCTGCCATGGTCGGTATCCAGCCGGCTGCAATCTGATCGTCTCTGGACATGAAGTCGGCTTTCACACCGGATATTCCCCATTCTTTGAAGCGGGCAAGCATCGGTTCGTCGACAAGCAGGAAATTGAAATAGCTCCATGCCATAATTTTAATATTCTTGCTCCGGGCATACGTGCACAGCTCTTTGATATACTCTTCTCCCCAGCCTGCATCGCAAGTCATCCATTCAAATCCCATTTCTGCTGCAAAGTCGACATAATACTTATAGAATTCGAGGGTATGGGGACGTCCATCGCCGAATGGGCCATAGATAAAGCCTAAATCACCTTCAAGTTCGCCATCATGCAGCCATTCGAAAGCGCTTCTACCTCCCGATATCCAGGAGAAGTCTCCTTCTGCCTGCGGCTTTGCTAATTTGTAAACCAAATCATTGTTCATCAATTCCGAATCATCATGGCTGATGATAAATCCGCGCCATGGATAAGTACGTTTTCCCGGCGTTACAGCAATGTAATCGTAACGCTCCAATACAGCTTGCGAGTCGTATTTATTTTCGTTCTTGATCTTTTTGGGATATTCGGCCCATTTGCCGACTAACTTGTTTCCGGCCTCTTTTTTTAATAAGTACATACCCGGGTAATTTTCCAGGTCGGACTCGATGACCGTGATCCCGATTGCTTTCTTATTGTTTCTGAAAAAGCAGGGATTAATGCCATAGTCTCCTGTTTTTATCGACTTCACGCTTAACTCACGTTTGTAGGGGAGTTCCCATTGGCTCATGGTGCGTTTGTCTTCATCATAAGCAATCCAGACTTGAGGGTTATCTTTAAAATTGAATTCTGCTATTTCGGTACGGATGATAATGCTTCCACTGATTTTGCTTTCCATCCGGTAGGCTACCCCTTCGTCATAAGCCCGGCAGTGTAAGGAGTAAAGAGAACCTAAATCAAGTATCATTTCATTGTAGGTATCGTCTATTTCGTCATTTTCACCCAAAGGCATCGGGATTTTTTGGCTGATAGAATTCCGGGTACACTTTTCTACTACCGGATTTTCTCCCAAAACCAGTTGGCGTCCGTTCCTCTCTACTACCATTGCAATGGGAGATATTTCAGAAATCGCCTCTCCATCGGTAAATATTTGGTAAGAGAGGGTATCTCCTGCTATAATTTTGAGTTCCAGCGTTCCGTTAGGTGAACTGACAGTATACTCTTTTTGTGCTTTTAGCTGCAAGGTTACTGCAAAACATAAGATAACGATAAGAATAAGGTGTTTCTTCATATTTCGTATGGTTATTAGTGAGTTCATCACTCTCTTTTATTCCCGACTTCGGGAATGCGTCACCCAAAAAACTTTTTCAAATCAAATAATGGC
>CAUEFX010000060.1 GCA_958477465.1 uncultured Bacteroides sp. | reverse complement strand
CAAATGCCTTATTCTTATCAAGTAGCGGGACCCGGGATTGAACCGGGGACCTCATGATTATGAATCATGCGCTCTAACCAGCTGAGCTATCCCGCCATCGTTTCTCGATTGCGGGTGCAAAGATAAATACTTTTTTTTATTCTCCAAAATATTTGTCTCTTTTTTCTTTTTTTATTCACGGCTCTTTCATTTAATCCTACTTGGGTGCGTATAAAGCCCCACCCATACAAGTCTTGCATAGGTCAATATTCTGCAACTGATAATCAATTAGTTAAATTATATAGAAAATAAAGATTACTTCATTTTTACGACAGCATGCGTATGACTTTGGTGAAGCTGTACGCTAACTCTCTGAAGATCCCTGAGAAGGCAGACAGGCAATGCGCCATCTCCTTCAGATATTCCATACGATTCTGACTACGGGAGATAATAAGGCAATTTATATACCGAACGGTGCTATGAGTAGCGGAGTCGTGACTAATTACAACACGCAGGCTACCCGTCGTGTGGAGTGGATTGTCGGCATCGACTATGGTGAAGATTATGACAAGGTGCAGCAAATAGTGCGTGATATACTGGCTGCAGATTCGCGTATCTTGAACGATCCCGTTCCGTTTGTAGCTCTTCATACGTTGGACGCCAGCAGCGTGAATGTAATAGCTTGCGTGTGGGTCAACAATGGTGATTATTGGGGGAGTGTACTTTGATATCAATAAGGCTATCTACGAAACTTTCAATGAAAAAGGAATCAATTTCCCGTATCCGCAACTTACTGTACATCAGGAAAATTAAATATAGCATAAGTACGTGATAAAAACAGAATTAGAGAGAAGGCCTCGCAAAAACGGGGCTCTCTCTTTAATTGGGAACTTACCTTGTTTTAAAATAAAAATAGGTCAGGGGTAATTATCGCTATCGCATGAATAGTTCATTCCTATCTTTAGATTTTAGCAAGAGCCTGTTCCAAGTCGGCAATCAAATCATCAATGTGTTCTGTTCCGATAGATAAGCGGACAGTGCCCGGATAAATCTCTTGCTCGGCAAGTTCCTGCTCGTTAAGCTGTGAGTGGGTGGTACTTGCAGGATGGATTACCAATGATTTCACATCAGCCACATTGGCAAGCAGAGAGAATATCTCCAGACTGTCGATGAAACGGTGTGCCTCTTCTTGTCCGCCTTTCACTTCAAAAGTGAAGATAGAGCCGGCACCGTTCGGGAAGTAACGCTGATATAGTGCATGGTCGGGATGATTGGGCAATGACGGATGATTTACCTTCTTCACTTTCGGATGATTGTTTAAGAAATCGACTACCTTCAGTGCGTTTTCTACATGACGTTCTACACGCAATGAAAGTGTCTCAAGTCCTTGCAGCAGGATGAAAGCGTTGAACGGGCTGATAGCGGCTCCCGTATCACGTAATAGGATAGCACGAATGCGGACAACGTAAGCAGCCGGACCGGCGGCATCTACGAAACGTACACCGTGATAGGAAGGATCCGGCTCCGTGAGCTGTGGGAATTTGCCGGAAGCCACCCAGTCGAATTTGCCGGAATCAACGATAACTCCACCTAATGACGAGCCGTGTCCTCCGATGAACTTCGTTGCAGAATGTACCACGATATCTGCTCCATGCTCGATGGGGCGAATCAAGTAGGGAGTGCCGAATGTGTTGTCGATAATCAACGGAATTTTATGACGGTGCGCGATTTCGGCTACGGCTTCTATATCAATGATATTAGAATTCGGATTGCCTAATGTCTCGATAAACACCGCTTTGGTATTTTCTTGAATAGCTTTTTCAAAGTTGGACAGGTCACTCGGATCTACAAAAGTCGTCGTGACGCCATAAGTGGGCAGCGTATGTGCCAGCAAGTTATAGCTTCCACCATAGATAGTCTTGGCAGCTACAATATGATCGCCCGCACGAGTGATATTCTCGAAAGCATAGGTGATGGCTGCCGCACCGGAAGCAACTGCCAAGCCGGCTACTCCGCCTTCAAGAGCTGCTACGCGTTGCTCAAATACTCCTTGCGTGGAGTTTGTCAGACGACCATAGATGTTTCCCGGATCTTGCAGGCCGAAGCGTGCGGCTGCATGGGCGGAATTGTGAAATACATAAGACGTGGTCTGATAGATAGGTACTGCGCGGGCGTCTGTTGCCGGATCTGCCTGTTCTTGTCCTACATGTAATTGTAAAGTCTCGAAGTGTAAATTCTTTGTTGCCATAATCGTATATTTTTTTAGTTTAATAATCGTTTTATTTTCTTGCAAAGTTATGCTGTGTGGAACTATCGAACAAGATATGATGAAAATATAGAAAATAATACTATTTTTGCGCCTCTATATAGAAATAGTGATTTGTTTCAGTATTGAAATTTGCCTTTTAAAAGAATATTATTCTATGACTGCATTGGAGAAATTGGATAAAGTAGATTTGCAGATACTCCGTACTTTGCAAGAGAATGCCCGCCTGACCACTAAAGAACTGGCTGCCCGGGTGAGTTTGTCATCAACACCTGTATTCGAACGCCTCAAACGGCTTGAGAGCGGTGGGTATATAAAGAAGTATATCGCTGTACTTGATGCGGAAAAGCTGAATCAGGGATTTGTGGTATTTTGCAGTGTGAAACTTCGACGGCTGAACAGGGATATCGCAGCCGAATTTACACGAATTGTGCAGGATATTCCCGAAGTGACCGAGTGCTATAATATATCGGGCAGCTATGACTATATGCTGAAGATACATGCTCCTAATATGAAATATTATCAGGAGTTTATTCTGAACGTATTGGGAACTATTGACAGTTTAGGCTCATTGGAAAGTACTTTCGTTATGGTTGAGGTGAAGCATCAGTACGGGATACACATTTAGATGGTTTCATTATACGTTCCAACTCCTTATACACCTTGTCGGCAATGAAGCAAATACAGACGTGCGCCTCTGTCCGTCTTGCTGTAAAGTGAAAAACAGGACGTACTTCAAGGTTCCCTTTCGTTATACGGAAGGGCCTCTCCACGACCCAGAGTTCGTGATACTGGCTCACGACTTCCTTTGCAGACATATCCGTATTTGTGATATACCCTTCCAACCGTCCCATTGGACATCTTCTTCTACCTTCTCCTGTCTGTCCGTTCCCTTATGAAAATCTGACTTTTGAGCTTCCATAAATAGATACACTGGAAGTGGAAAATGGAAAAGGGAAGAAATAAAGTACGTGGATTATACTGTGTAATTAGAAAAAAGTATTTATCTTGGCACACCAATTTAAGAGAATATAACTATGAAAAGAGAGAAAATACGTTTAGAGTATCTTCTGAATGCGACCTCTAAAAATATTCTTTGGTCAGCAATCAGCACACCGACCGGTCTGGAAGACTGGTTTGCAGATAGAGTCGTTTCGAATGATAAAATAGTGGAATTTCATTGGGGGAAAACGGAGCAACGGGATGCCGAAATTACGGCTATACGGGCTTATTCTTTTATCCGCTTCCGCTGGTTGGACGATGAAAATGAGAGAGACTATTTTGAAATCAAAATGAATTATAATGAACTGACAAGCGATTTTGTGTTGGAAATTACTGATTTCGCAGATCCGGACGAAGTGGATGACATGAAAGAACTGTGGGACTCTCAAGTTAATAAGTTAAGGAGAACTTGTGGTTTTTAGTTAACTTTCGACTAAAAACTTTCTGCACTCCTTTTTTTGTGCTAATTTTGCATCTCAATCGCACGAAACGTATTATAAGATGCTACGCATAAAAAGATTAGATATATTTATAGTAAAGAGTTTTTTACTGCTCTTTATTGGTACATTCTTCATTTGTCTCTTCATCTTCATGATGCAGTTTTTGTGGAGATATGTGGACGAACTCGTCGGAAAGGGACTGGAGATGAGTGTGATGGCTCAGTTCTTCTTTTATTCGGCATTGAGTCTGGTGCCTTTGTCACTTCCGCTGGCCGTATTGCTGGCATCCCTTATAACTTTTGGAAATTTTGGAGAACGTTATGAATTGCTCGCCATGAAAGCGGCGGGCATTTCTTTGCTTAAGATTATGCGTCCTCTCATCATACTGGTCTGTGTCATTTGTGGAATTTCCTTTTATTTTCAGAATGTAATCGGCCCCATAGCCCAAGGAAAATTGGGAACACTGCTGATCTCAATGAAACAGAAATCTCCGGAGGTGGATATACCGGAGGGGGTGTTCTATTCGGAAATTCCCGATTATAACCTTAAAGTGCGGAAGAAGAACCGTAAGACCGGTATGCTATATGATGTGCTGATCTACAATTTTAAAGATGGGGCAGAGAATGCACATATCATTTATGCCGATTCCGGCCGTATGGAGATGACGGCAGATAAACAACATCTGTATCTGCATCTGTATAGCGGTGAGTTGTTCGAAAATCTGAAAAGCCAGAATGTGAAGGCACAGAATGTGCCGTACCGGAGGGAATCTTTTAAAGAGAAACATTCCATTATCGAGTTTAATTCAGACTTTAACATGGCTGATGCGAGCATAATGAGCAACCAGGCCACTACGAAAAGCATGCGGACGTTGCAGGTTTCCATCGACTCGATGGAGCATGTGGGCGACAGCATCGGACGCCAGTATTATAAAGAAGCCATTGGCGGAGTGTATAGCACTCCCAGCGGATTGACCAAAGAAGATACGATAAGGATTGCACAGGCCGATCTCGAATCTTACAATGTGGACAGCCTTTTCGAAGCCGCTACTCTGATGCAGAAACAGAAAATCCTTTCTTCGGCAACCAACCGTGCCGAGAGCCTGCAAGGCGATTATAACTTCAAGATCTACAACATGAGGGAAAACGATTATCAGATTCGCCGTCACGGAACGGAATGGCACAAGAAGATAACGATTTCTCTCTCCTGTCTGCTTTTCTTCTTTATCGGGGCGCCGCTCGGCGGTATTATCCGCAAAGGCGGACTGGGAATGCCTGTAATCGTATCTGTACTTGTGTTTATCATTTATTATGTGATAGATAACAGCGGATACAAGATGGCGCGAGACGGCAAGTGGGTTGTGTGGATGGGTATGTGGCTCAGTTCTGCCATCCTGGCTCCGTTGGGGGCGTTTCTGACTTATAAATCGAATAATGATTCGGTGGTGCTGAATGCGGATGCTTATATTTCCTGGATCAAAAGGGTGGTAGGCATACGTGGCGTGCGGCATTTGTTTAAGAAAGAGGTTATTATCCATGATCCGGATTATTCGAAGATTTCCGAAGAGCTTACCGCTCTCACAGCAGAGTGCCGTGCGTATATAAGTAAACATCAACTGAAGAAAGCACCCAATTATTTTAAGCTCTGGATGTCTGTAGGCGACGATGATGATGTGATAGCGATCAATGAGTGTCTCGAAAAATTGATTGAAGAGTTATCGAACTCGAAATCATTCACTTTGCTGACAGCTTTGAACAATTATCCCATTATACATGTAGCTGCTCATATACGCCCGTTCCATGTATATTGGCTGAACGTATTGGCGGGAGTCGTTGTTCCGGTAGGATTGTTCTTTTATTTCCGTATCTGGATATTCCGTATACGACTTGCGCAGGATATAGAGAAGGTTATAAAGACCAATGAAGACATTCAATTCATAATAAAAGAAAATCATAATTTATAGATAGTATGGAAGAGATCAGACTGAATACAATCGATGAGGCTATTGCCGATTTCAGAGAAGGGAAATTCGTAATTGTGGTAGACGATGAAGATCGGGAGAACGAGGGCGATTTTATTATTGCGGCTGAAAAAATAACTCCCGAGAAAGTGAATTTTATGCTGACATACGGCCGGGGGGTGTTGTGTGCTCCTATTACAGAAGAGCGTTGCGCTGAACTGGAATTGGATATGCAGGTTACTGCAAACACTTCTATTTACGAGACGCCGTTTACCGTGACTGTCGACCTCCTTGAAGGGTGCACTACCGGAGTGTCTATGCACGACCGTGCCGCTACGATCCGTGCTTTGGCCGATCCGAAAACCAAACCGACAGATCTGGGACGTCCGGGGCATGTGAATCCGTTGCGCGCCCGTTCGCGTGGGGTACTTCGTCGTGCCGGTCATACGGAAGCGAGCGTGGATCTGGCAAAGTTGGCCGGACTATATCCGGCTGCCGCTCTGATCGAAATTATCAATGAAGACGGAACCATGGCGCGCTTGCCTCAACTGGTGAAAGTGGCCGAACGCTTCGGTCTTAAGATAATCTCGATTAAGGACCTGATAGCCTATCGCATACAGTTAGAGTCGATTGTGGAAAAAGGGGTGGAGGTAGACATGCCCACTCAATACGGACATTTTCGTTTGATTCCGTTCCGTCAGAAGTCAAATGGGCTGGAACATATTGCATTGATTAAGGGCACTTGGGATAAAGATGAACCGATTTTAGTGCGTGTGCATTCTTCGTGTATGACGGGCGATATTTTCGGCTCTTACCGCTGCGAGTGTGGAGAACAGCTTCATAGAGCGATGGAGATGATTGAGGCTGCCGGAAAAGGAGTCATCGTATACATGAATCAGGAAGGACGCGGCATCGGACTGATGAATAAGATTGCCGCATACAAACTTCAGGAGGAGGGATATGATACGGTAGATGCCAATCTGCATTTGGGCTTCGATGCCGATGAACGTGATTACGGAGTCGGAGCACAGATCTTACGTGAGGTTGGAGTGACAAAAATGAAACTGATGACCAATAACCCGGTGAAACGTATCGGCCTGGAAGCATACGGCTTGGAAATAACAGAAAATGTAGGCATCGAGATTACCCCTAATCCTTACAATGAACGCTATTTGAAGACGAAGAAAGAACGGATGGGGCATACGCTGCATTTTAACAAGTAAAACCCGCTTTAGCTTTCATATATCAAATATTATAGCTTATTTTGCAACCAATTTCACTAAACGACAATAAAAATAGATACAAAATGAATCAGTTATCAGACCGTTTGAACAGCTTGTCGCCATCAGCGACACTTGCCATGTCGCAGAAGAGTAATGAACTCAAAGCGCAGGGCGTTGATGTTATTAATCTGAGTGTGGGAGAACCCGACTTTAATACTCCCGACCACATCAAAGAAGCTGCAAAGAAAGCTATCGATGACAATTTTTCGCGTTATTCTCCCGTTCCGGGCTATCCGGCATTGCGCAACGCCATCGTAGAAAAACTGAAAAAAGAGAATGGTCTGGAATATACAGCCGCTCAGATTTCATGTGCCAACGGTGCGAAGCAATCGGTATGCAATGCAATCATGGTATTGGTTAATCCGGGGGATGAAGTGATCGTGCCTGCACCGTATTGGGTAAGTTATCCGGAAATGGTGAAACTGGCAGAAGGTACTCCGGTGATTGTAACTGCCGGAATCGAACAGGATTTTAAGATTACTCCCGCACAATTGGAAGCTGCCATTACTCCGAAAACAAAGGTGCTGATTCTCTGTTCTCCGTCAAACCCTACCGGTTCGGTTTATAGTAAGGATGAGTTGGCCGGTCTGGCTGCTGTGTTGGCGAAATATCCGCAGGTAGTGGTGATTGCTGATGAAATCTATGAACACATCAATTATATCGGTAAACATCAGAGCATTGCGCAGTTCCCTGAAATGAAGGAACGGACGGTGATCGTAAACGGTGTATCGAAAGCATACGCGATGACCGGATGGAGAATCGGTTTCATTGCCGGACCGGAATGGATTGTGAAGGCTTGCAATAAATTGCAGGGACAATATACATCAGGACCTTGCTCCGTTTCTCAGAAAGCTGCAGAAGCTGCCTATACGGGCTCTCAAGCTCCGGTAGAGGAGATGCGCAAGGCATTCGAACGCCGCCGGGATCTGATTGTGAGGCTGGCAAAAGAGGTTCCGGGCTTTGAGGTGAATGTGCCTGAAGGTGCCTTCTACCTATTCCCTAAATGCAGCTCTTTCTTTGGAAAATCAGCAGGTGACCGTAAGATAGCAAATTCGGATGATTTGGCTATGTATCTGCTGGAAGTGGCTCATGTGGCTTGCGTGGGTGGTACCTCTTTCGGTGCGCCTGAATGCATTCGTATGAGTTATGCCACCAGTGACGAGAACATTGTTGAAGCTATCCGCCGGATAAAGGAAGCATTGGCGAAGCTGAAATAAAGACTGTTTTGTCTGCCGGCTAATGCCGGATATGAAAATAGACCTGTATCGAACGAGGACACTGAAAAGAACTCTTCCAAGCAGTGTTCTTCGGAATTTTCAGACAGTGTTATAAAATAGGGAGGGTATGTCGAGCGGCATATCCTCCTTTTTGTTCTCCGGTCTCAACTTGACGTTCCTTAAGCTGTGTGGCACGATTCGTCATATTGAGTCGGCTTAATTGAAAAAATGAGTGAGAAACCATTTAACGTGCTGATTCTAACTGGACTGTGTGCTTGATGTGTGGATCGGTTAATCGAATGATGACATCTCAAATCATAAATCTGAGTCGGAATCTTAACTACTGATTCACATTTTCCTTATATTTGTACTTCAAATTGTGTATCACTGCCGAGCACTTAGTTCCAACAGATTTCAAATGTCTATAATTTAGTTCTTTGAAAAGAGAGGCATAGCTATGCGATTATCAAAATTTTCAAGGAACGGTGTTTTATTTGAAGTGCCCAGTGACTGTGTAATAATATTATGAAAAAGGGATTTGTTGTAGGATTAATTATTGCTTGTCTGACGCTCAGTTGTAATGTCTTTTGTGCAAATGGTATTTATTTCTCCAAACTGGGTATAAAACAGGGGTTATCTCAGCCTTCGGTAATGAGCATTTATCAAGATGAATTAGGCTCTTTTTGGTTTGGTACCCGTGAGGGGGTAAATCGGTATAATCAAAGTGGAATACAGTTTTTTACTTCTGAGCCGGGAAATCCGAATTCGTTGCGTGGCGAGCGGATTAGACAAATATGCGGGGACCGGAATGGGAAAGTATTTATTCTCACAAACAGGGGCGTTTCAGAATATGATTTAAGGACAAATATCTTTTTTACTTTAAAAGAGAATGTCTGTACCGCTATTTCCTACAACGATGATCATCTTTGGATTGCAGAATATGACCATTTGTATATCTATAAAAATGGGGTTGTTGAAAGTTTTATTCAATTCCCATGTCAGGTAAAGATATCAGCGGTAAGAGAATTGAAAAATGGAAATCTTATTATCGGAACAATTTCCTCGGGAGTATATTACTTGGACAAGAATAAGCAAGTTACACAATTATTGCCTGATGTAGGGCAGGTCTCTGTGGTATATGAAGATTCGAAAAATGATGTTTGGGTAGGTTCTTATACTACAGGGCTGTATTGTTTTCAAGATACCCGTTTGGTAGAGCACTATTGTACGGTAGCTCCGAAGAAAGAGTGCCGGCTGTCGTCAGATTTTGTCAGAGATGTTTGTGAAGATAATAAAGGGGGAATTTGGATCGGTACATCGCTTGGCATCAACCGCTTGGATGAAGAAAAACAGAATTTGGTGTTTCTCAATGAGGGAGAACATGATTCGTGGAACTTGTCAGACTGTTCTGTTTGGTCGCTGTACAAAGATGTACAAGGAACTATCTGGATTGGCACTTATTATGGTGGGGTAAATTACTTTAACCCCGATGTTAAGTCGTATGCATACCTTGATTTGCAATATCCTGGGAAAATGAATATTTCTGCTCCCATTGTCGGAAATATTATTAAAGATGAACATGATAACCTTTTTCTGTGTGCTGAAGGTGAGGGAGTTATTTATTATGATGTAGAAAAGAAGCAATGCAAACGATATTCGATTGAAAGATCTCTCGGACAATATATATTTAAATCGAATATAAAAACGGCGTATTATGATAAGAATCATCGTATATTGTGGTTGGGGTTGCATTTCGGAGGATTGTGCAAATTTAATATGGCTACGCGGGAATATACAATATTTGATGAATATCACAATTCTCAGGATGCTGTCGGAGATGCGGTGTCAATACGTGTAATCAAACCATACGGAAAGGATTCGTTATTGGTCGGAACTCATTCCGGATTATTCCTGTTTGACATGCGGACGAATAAATTTTCTATTTTCTCCGAACGCCTGCATAAGCACAATCCCTTTGTTGTGGATATATTGTTTGATAAAGATCAGAATCTTTGGGTGGCAGGAAAAGGATTGTTATGCTTTGATACCAAAACCCAAAAACTAAAAGAATATCTGTATGATCCTAAAGAAGAAACTTCTTTAAGCAGCAATAATATGGAGAAGCTTTTTCTGGATTCGCAGAATAGATTATGGATAACGACGGGTGGAGGAGGCCTGAATTTGTATGATGCGGAAAATGACTGTTTCCACCGGTTTGATCAACACAGTTGTGGACTGAAGAATAACTATATCGGTAACATTGCCGAATCTAAGAATGGGTATTTGATTCTTTTGCATACTGAAGGGATTTCTTTACTTGACCCTCGGAATAAGAAAGTATATAATTATGGGGCGGAGAACGGATTTCCGCTCTCTTCCGCTTATGGCGGAGATATTTGTACCACTTCCGACGGGCAGATTTACCTTTCGGGGATAGACGGTGTTATTTCCTTCACCGAGAAAGACCTGAAGCAGGAATATACTCCCTTTAAAATTGAATTCCAGGAACTTTTGATTAATAATAACCGGATTGTGCCCGGTGATTCAACGGGGATATTAAAATCCACATTGGCATTTACAAATGAAATTGATTTGAAGTATGATCAAACAATACTTTCAACTTCTTTTATTTCAGATAATTATATTCCATCCAATCCCTGTGTTTATGAATATCAAATGTCTGGATTATCAAATCAATGGGTTAAAATACCTCCACATGTATATAGCCTGAATTTTATGCATCTTGCAGAAGGGGATTATGTACTTAAAATCCGGGGGAAATGGGAGGGTACCCAGCAAATAGCTTGCGAAAAACAGTTACTGATTCATGTCTCTCCTCCTTTTTACAGGTCATGGTGGGCATATCTGATATATGTACTTATTGTTGTTTCTTTGATTTATATTTATTTGTCTTCGATTCAATCGAAATTTCTATTAAAGACATCGCTTGAGTATGAAAAGAAGGAAAAAGATCGAATAGAACAGACGAATCAATCAAAATTGTGTTTTTTTACAAATATATCGCATGAGTTTAGAACACCTTTAACGCTTATTCTGGGGCAAGTTGAGATGTTGCTGCAAACTTCTCGTGTTTCTCCTGCAGTTTATAAAAAAATTCTTGCAATTAAAAGAAACGCTTACCACATGCAGAATCTTATAACCGAGCTGCTTGAATTCCGAAAATACGAACAGGGATACCTGGCATTGAAAGTTTCGCAGGTGAATCTGGGAGATTTTCTGGATGAGATATATGTGTCTTTTGCAGAACTGGCCCGTCTGAGAAATATAACATTCCGGCTGGAGAAAGGTGAAGATGATGTTTGGGTATGGATTGATCCTATACAAATGCAGAAAGTATTTTATAATCTTATTTCCAATGCTTTTAAGTTTACGCCTGAGCAGGGATGTATTGTGATTGAAGTAAAGGAAATGGAGGATAGGATTCAGGTTGCTGTAACAGATAACGGGATAGGCATTTCAGAAGAATATATTGATAAAATATTTCAAAGTTTCTACCAAGTGGACAATAATGTGCAGGTGAGCAATATGACACCTGGAACCGGAATTGGGTTGGCTTTGTCTAAGTTAATCGTAGAAGCTCATTCCGGAGATATTTCCGTATCGAGCGTTCCGGGGGTAGAGAGTTGTTTTGTTGTTTCCATACGAAAAGGAAAATCGCATTTCAAACAGTCTGAAATATCAGAGTCAGAGAATGCAGATCAGATCTGCATAAAGAAAATATTGGAATCTGAGGTGGATATAACGTCTGACATTGTTCGTGAATCAGAAAATACAGATGGTGATAAGCCACAAATATTGGTTGTTGAAGACAATATGGAACTCAGGCTTATGCTGAAAGATGTTTTTTCTCCGATATATAATGTTGTGTTGGCAGCTGACGGGAAGGAAGGTTATCAGAAAGCGATAGAGTTACAGCCCGATATTATTTTGAGTGATATAATGATGCCTTTTTTATCTGGTTCGGAGTTATGCCGGAAAATAAAGGAAAGTTTGGAACTTTGCCACATTCCAGTTGTATTGTTGACTGCCCGCACCACAATAGAAAGCAATATAGAAGGATTGAAAAATGGAGCGGATGACTATATCACTAAGCCTTTTAATATAGAAACTCTTATAATCCGTTGTAATAATCTGGTTAATAACAGGAGGATACTTCAGAAAAAATTCAGCTGCCGTCCGGATGTCTCAGCTAAAGTTTTGGCAACGAATGAACAAGATCTCGCTTTTATAGAAAAAGTTTGTGAGGTTATAGAGAATCATATTGATGATTCGGATTTTGACATTCCGGCATTATGTACCGAACTCAATATGTGCCGTACGAAGTTGTTTGCTAAATTGAAGGGAGTAACCGGCCAGACACCGAATGATTTTATAATGAATGTGAAATTGAAAAAAGCTTCTGTTTTTCTTCGTGATAATATGGAAATGTCAGTTGCCGATATTGCTTATACATTGGGGTTTGGATCTCCAAAGTATTTCGGAAAATGTTTTAAAGAACAATTTGGCATATCTCCTACTGCTTATCGTAAGGGTACTTCATTTTAAAAGTTGATTGATAGGGATTTGGAAAGGGTGAAATATTCCATTTTTAATGTATCTCGTTGATAAATAGAATATTCCTATATTCTGAAACGGAAAATATTGGGTCGTTTTACGTACAATTTTATCCAATCTTCCCCTTCTTTTACCACTATTTTTGTGGCGTATTCAAAATAAAAGTTTAACTATTAAATTGAAATGCCATGAGAAAATTGTATCTTTTTTTGTCATTAATGTGTATGGCGGTTTTGGCAAATGCCACAGTGTATTATGTAAAACCGAATGTTGAATCTACAGCTTGGAGTGATAAAAATCCGGAACAGGTTTATACGGATATAAAGAAAGCTTATGAGGTTGCTGCTCAAGGAGATCAGGTGTGGATAGCCGCTGGTCTTTATATGATTAAAAATGAGGAATTAGATGCTTCTAAAGTGTATCTGACCATGAAACCCGGCATTTCTTTGTACGGTGGCTTTGCCGGAACTGAAACTAAGCCGGAAGATCGGATAAGGATCGAAGGCGGACAGCCGTGGGATTTTGTCAACCAAACGATACTCTCGATGGACGCTGCGGCCACGGCCTCTAATATCACCAATCAGAAGGCTAAATTCACGATTGAAACGTTTATTGACGGTATTATTTTTGAGAAGAGTAAAGGTTCGGCTGTTACTGTAAGAAAAGGCGGAGTTGTACAGAATTGTGTTTTCCGTGAGAATGTGTCTACTTGGGGTGGCGGCGGTGTACAAATGTACATGGGAGGTAAAGTTCAATATTGCTATTTTTTCAATAATTCGTCTGCCGCGAATGATAAAAACGGAGGTGCGGGGTTGTATCTTTCCAGTACATCGGCTGAAGATGTAAACTATGTTGACCATTGTGTATTTGATAGTAACCGGGGATTGAAATGGGGAAATATATGCGGTGGCGGTTTGCGCGCTGCAGCAGCAGGTATGATTACCAATTGTATCTTCTATAACAATATCTCCGGAAGTGCTGCTGACGGATATGGTAAAGGTTCGGCTATTGCAGCTAATTGGCCTTCAAATACGATTCTGAATTGTTTGGTTTACAATAACACAGGCTATCCGATTTATACGGACAGGGGAGCCATGTTCATCAATATGACTGTGTGCAATAACTTGACCGGTGATCAGGGTAGCTACTCTGTCTTTTTTGATGCAGACGGGGGCGGCACATTGGCCAATAGTGTGGTATGGAACAATATGACTACTGCTGGTAGTAAGGCTTATATGTATACAAAAGCCGGTTCGACGGTTAGTTATTTCGATTGCGTTGCCTCTAACAGGGGAGCTGAAGATATAAAGACTAAAGCGGAAAATCCGGATTGGTCGTTTTATCCTCTATACCGGATATCTGATGATAATATGGGAGAGGATGCGGAAGTGAATTACGCGAAGTTTATTAAATCGACCTCATTTGTGGGAGCAGTATCTTCTACGGATGTTGACGCATTGGCGGAGATTAGAAATGCTAACTGGAAAATGACTGAAACATCGTTTTTGATTAACAAGGGCAACAGTTATTATGATGCGTTGGTTGAATTCGATTGTGATATTGCAGGAAAAAAACGAGCCATGACTGATGAAGATCCTGTTGACTTAGGAGTGTATGAAGTGGATCCGGCAGGTGGTGTCGTTTCTATACAGCCAGTCTTTGACGGACAAGAGATCTATACTAATTCGGGTATCTTATATGTAAATGTGGCAAATAGCAATGTAACGGTGTTTGATATTACAGGTAAATGTGTGAAATCTTTCTGTACAGGTGATTCTTCCAAATCGGTAGCGTTGGAGAAAGGAACTTATATTGTGAAAATAGAGAAGAGGGGACACTCAACGGCAAGGATGATTATGCTATAAGGTATTCGGTGATAAAAAGATTGTTATAGGAACTTGTCTTGTTATCGGCGGCATGCCGCCGATAACAAGATATATATGGTTAGGGCGATTTTTACTGATATTCGGATACCTATGTTGTGTGCCAAGGTCGCTGGTGACATACAATGTCGGTAGATAATAATTTGAATTTAATGTGAAGAGTATAATGACTAAACGGCAAATACTGTTTTTAGCCCTTTTGCTGTTGGGAATGAAGGGGCTGACTCAGAATATAGTGTTAAGAGGGAGTGTGGAGAGTAGGTCTGGAGAAAAAATTCTTGGAGCTTCTATTTTCGCGAAAGATACCCAGAAAGGTACGATAACAGATGAAGAAGGGATGTTTACCTTGCAATGCGATTCGAGAACTGTATTACAGGTTTCGTATGTAGGGTATAAATCCAAGCAGGTATCTGTGAACGGGAAAAGTACGATAAAGATAGTTCTGGAAGAAGAGAACTATGATTTGGATGAAGTGGTAGTAGTGGGATATGGCGTTATGCGTAAATCGGATCTGACAGGATCGGTCGCTTCAGTGAAGGCTAATGAGGCTTTGAAGCAGATGCCGGCATCGAATATTACCGATGCTTTGCAAGGAAGACTTTCGGGGGTAAGTATTATATCTGCTTCCGGACAACCGGGTTCGGAAGCGACAATACGAGTACGTGGAGTTAACTCAATACAGGCTGATACAGGCCCTCTGGTAGTGATTGATGGTTTTATTGGAGGAAGTCTTTCCTCTTTGAATCCGGCTGATATAGAATCGGTAGAGGTACTTAAAGATGCTTCGGCAACGGCTATATACGGTTCGCAAGGTGCAAATGGTGTTATCTTGGTAACTACGAAAAATGTTGAAAAGGGGAAGGTTACGGTACAATATAATGGATATATCAACCTAAAATCTCCTTACTCCTTACCGGACATGATGACACCGGGTGAATTTGCACGGCTGGCAAACGATTATGGTAGGGAATTTTACACGGCCTCGGGGGCTGAGGCAAGAGAATTTTATACTACGGATGAGATAGCTGCTTTTGATAATGGCAGTATGGGATATGATTATGTCGATAATCTATTCAGAAAATGTGCGGTGGAACATGCACATGAAGTATCGGTTTCTGGTGGTGAAAATAAAACTCAGTATCTTATTTCAGGCCGTTATTCTTCTAATGAAGGTATTGTAGAGACATCTTCTAATGAGAAAGTAAACTACCGTGTAAAGGTTGACAGCGAAATAAAATCATGGTTGAAGACGGGAGTAAACTTATGGGGAGAGTATACGACTTCACAAGGTCCGAGGTTTTCTCAGTACAGAGGGGTATTAATAGAAAGTCTGATTTTCCCAAATACAATATCTCCCAAGAATGAGACAGGAAAATATAACAACCTTAATTTGTTGGGGAGTGCACAGTATAACCCCATGGGGCATATTGGGGAACAGGATAAAGACGATTATTCTCATAAAATACGCTTACAAGGGTATATTGACTTAAAATTATTACCGGGTTTGTCTTTACGGATGAATCAAAGCTTCAATTTTGGTTCGAGTATTTATCGGTCTACGTTCAATGAGGATTGTTATGAAACTTGGGCAGGAACCTCTCTTACCTCGTCAAGGGCACAGAGCAGCCACTCATACAGTTGGATAAATTCTAATATATTGAGTTACGTGAAAGAAATAAATACCAATCACCGGTTGAATACAACGTTTGTTTTTGAACAAAGCTATAGCGATGATTTTATTAATACCTCTTCGGCATCCGGACTTGCTTCTATTGAAATTGGAGCGAATAATACATCTTTGGGAAAAGTGACCGGAGGTGGATCTTCTCGAATAAAAACGGCGATGATGTCGGCTTTGGCACGTGTGAATTATGTCTTTATGAACCGGTATATGCTGACTGCGTCATACCGTTGGGACGGTTCTTCCCGATTGGCATATGGTAAACGTTGGGATAATTTTCCCTCTCTTGCTTTGGCATGGGATATTAAGCAGGAAAGATTTATGAATGAAGCACCTTTCGACCAGTTAAAATTACGTTTAGGTTACGGGCAGACGGGAAATCAGGCGGTGGCAGCATATTCGGCGTTTAATGAATATGCAACCAGCCGGAATGCTAATAACGACTTGGTACTTTCTCTGAAACGGATTGGAAACCCTAATTTGGGATGGGAACGTACCGAGCAATACAACATTGGTCTTGATTTTGGTCTTTTTAATAACAGATTGGTGTTTAATGTCGACCTTTATCATAAGCTGAGTAAAGATGTGCTGATTAATGTCAATGTGCCTCTTCATACCGGACAGGAAACGAAGTTGGCTAACGTTGCACATATTTTGAATAAAGGTGTCGAGGTCACTGTTAACATGACACCTGTAGCTGTAAAAGATATCACATGGAACAGTGTGCTTACCTTATCGCATAACCAGGGTACTTTTGAAAAATTTTCGGATGATATTGATAGGATCATGCCCTCAGGAGGATATGAAAATGACTATTTCCGTTATATAAAAGGTGGGCGGATCGGTACAATATGGGGATATCAGTATGAGGGTATTTGGAAAACGGCTGAAGTGACAGAACTGCCTGAATCGGAAAATCGTCCGGAAGCCGGTTCCTATAAGTTTAAAAACCTCGATGATAATCCTTTGATTACGGTAGACGATCAAAGTGTCATCGGAAACGGACAACCGAAATTTAATTGGGGATGGAGCAATACTGTCAATTGGAAGAATTTTGATTTTAACTTGTTTATGATCGGATATCACGGATTCGATATCTATAATTATACTCGTCAGGCGCGGACAATTGGTCTGACTCCTGATCCTGAAATGTGTAAACGTTGGCGGCCGGATGACGAGAGCGGATATATTGAAGGGTTTATCAAAACACCGACAGGGGGGCGGATTTCTTCTTTGTTTGTAGAGAAGGGAGATTTTGTGAAAGTGAAAAGTATAACAGTCGGGTACACCTTGCCGCAGACAGTTGTGCAAAAGATACGAGTGTCGTCTTTGAGGTGTTATGTGTCCATACAGAATCCATTTTTGTTTACCGGATATTCGGGGATAGACCCGGAAGTAACTTTGAAAACTCCGTTGGCTTCGGGCATTGATTGGGGATATTATCCAAATGGACGTAATTACATGTTAGGATTGAATTTCTCATTTTAAAAGGTGGAAAAAATGAAAAAATATATTGGATGGTTTTTAAGTGTTTTATTTTTATCGGGGTGTGTGGATCTGAAGCAGGAACCACTCAGTTTTCTGACTCCGGAGAATATTATATATGATGAAGCAAATTTAACCAATACGGCGAATGGGCTGTATCGTACTCTTTGGCATTGGAATTATGGCTATTGCTGCCGGTTGTTTACCTTGACATTGGGGGCTGATGACGTAATTTCCGGAACGTTGAGTAAATCACGTACTGTTGTTATCGATGAGTTACGTGCAGATGCAACAATTAGCGAGTTGGATGTTCATTGGTTTTGGAAGAATATGTATGATCTGATATTGAATTCTAACTTAATGATCGAGGGGATTCAGGGTAGTAATGAAGATGGAGTGTCGGAAAATGAAAAGCAAGCCTATCTGGGTGAGGCTTATTTTATGCGGGCTTTTGCTTATTATAACTTAGTACGGTTATTTGGAGATGTTCCGGGTATAGTCGATTCCAAATCGACGCAGGATATATTGAGTAATGAGAATATCGGACGAAATAAGGTAGCGGATATATATGATAAGATTATCATTCCCGATTTGATTTTGGCCGAAACCTATCTGCCGGAGACGCCTCGTACAAGGGATAACTCTTCTGTTGGAAAAATTGCTGCACAAACCTGTCTTGCGGAAGTTTATCTGACAATGGCGGGATGGCCGTTGCATCGGACTGGATATTATGCGAAGGCGGCACAGAAAGCTAAAGAAATAATAGAGGCTCCATATAATCATCACGACTTGGTGGAACATTATGCCGATTTGTGGAAAGAGGCTACGAAGAGTGATAATACGGAACATATATTTGCTGTGAACTGTTCGCGGGCTACGAATATGGCGAGCCAGTATGGAATCTCTTTCCTTGCTCAAGAAGAAAAAGGATGGAGCGATTATCTGGGGGATGCGGCGTTTTACTTGAAGTATCCGGATGATGAACGGAAAGAGTGGAATTATCAGACTACTTATACGGTGCCGGGAAGGCCCAAGCAGAATTCGTACTTGCAGTCGGTCATGAAATCTCCTTTTATAAAGAAGTATCGTGATTATGGTATTACAGCAGCACAGTCTGACGGGATTATTCCTATATACAGATATGCGGATGTACTGCTTATTTACGCCGAAGCTCAGAATCTGGCTGATAACGGGCCGGATGACTTGGCGTATGACTGCATAAACCGGATACGAAGGAGAGCGGTTGGCGGAACGGACAACAATGTTCCGGAAGGACTCTCTTGTGAGCTTTTCGATAAATACGTTTTTGATGAACGGGGATGGGAGTTCTTTGCGGAATATAAGAGATGGTTTCAGTTGGTACGCCGGGAAAAAGTGGAAGAGTGTAACTTGTATAATGAACGTGTTGTTGCAGCAGGAAATATAAATAGGAATAAGGAAAACTATCTTATGCCGCTTCCTCCCAAGCAAATAGAATTATGCAAATTCATCCAGAATCCGGGATATTGATATTTTAGAATGTAACTAATTCTTATTGAGAGATTATCGGGTATGAAAAAAGTAATAGTTATTATGTTTGGTATATTTGTCGCTGTTTCAGTGAAGGCTCAGACTCTTTTTACGTTTGAAAATGCAGTTCCGTCAGATTGGGCAGTGACAGGAGGACAACTCGCATTGAATACAGCTACATATAAGGAAGGGAAAAGTTCATTGGAATGGGTAGCTGATGTAAATTCAAATATTTCCATTCCTTTGACCTTTAAAGCACTATCTACGAACGGAACGTTTTTCTATATTTATTCTCCAAAAGTTACAAATGACACGATAACCATTTCGTTCATAAACGGAAATACGGTTAAACGGAGGGCTGATATCTTGTGTAATTTTGTAGGTTGGAGGGAGTTTAACCGTACTTATGTGGAATATAAAACCAAAACAGCTACAAATATAACTCAAGTAGAGATTGCGTTGAAGCTGAATAAAGATGTAGCGGGAAGTCGGAGGATATTGTTTGATAACATGGAGTTTAACAACTTAACGAACCTGGAGATGAAAGTACACGGTCCTCACATGGTTCTCGACAGGGAATATCTAAAAGGGAGGAGCTCTTATCTTGAACTTTATGCATTTAAACGGGATATTCCAATATCTCAACCTTCATTTGAAGAACTGGCCGGTTTGGCGTTAATTCGCGAGAGGCTGCATAGAATGCTGGCAGCTCCTACCACATTGCAGGTCAAAAGGGCATTGGATTTTGTAAATGCTCTGAATATCGTTGAAAATGCGGATGGAACGCTGTGTGGAAAAATAGTTGATACCACTTATGGTACATTGAATGACTTTTATATACAAAGCCTGTTCGTACATTTGGCCAATTTGTCGAAAGCGGGTATTTATCAGGAAAAGTTCTTAAAGGCAGTACGTTATATTCTTGACCAAGGCATAGGAGAGGGATGTAATTATGAAATGTCTTCGACTATGAATTTTTATACTGCGGGAAAGGAAATTCCTGCTATTGTATTAGATGTTGCATATGCTTGTGAGGGTGATTTAAGACAGCGTCTTCTCGATTTTGTGCAATGGTTTTGCTATTACAATGAAGCGTATCGTCCGGCAGAAACATATAAAGCTAATCTTATATCAGATTATGTGTATTTATATCTGCCTCATTTTCTGGCTATAGCAGCTTTTCAGACAGATGACGCTGTCGCTGTAAGAGAGTTGAAAACAGTGAAACGCTATGTAGAAAGGAATACAGAATATACTTTTGGCAGCAAAGGGATATTGAAGCCTGACGGTACGGGATTCCATCATAATGCTCATTATAATAATTATATGTACTCCTATATGCCTTGGACCGAATGTATGTGGGGATTGAGAGGAACTTCTTTCTGTATTGCAGAGGATGCTTATGAACGCTTTAAAAAAGCTGTACTTTCTGTGTATACAATGGCTACAAAAAGTTTTTTAGATGGGAATCATTTCTTTGCCAATACGTTTGCCGGACGCAATTGTTTTGGAGGAGGAATCTCATTGGAGTACAGTAAAGAACATTTTAAACAGTTGATAGAAATAGGTGATGATATTAAAGGAAACGACGAAGAATTGAAAGCTGCATATAATTACTTTTTTGAAAATAGTGATTATGCCGTGGATGCGGTAGATTATGCGGGCTTTTATGCATTTAATTATAGTCCGGCGGCTATTTTTAGAAAAAAGAATTGGGTGGTATCAATGCGTTCAATTACTTCTAAGTTTTGGGGAGCAGAAATATATAGCGGACAAAACCGCTTCGGACGCTATCAAAGCCATGGTAGCTTGGATGTACTTTATGATGGGAGTCTGGTGGCTAATGGTTATCCGACAAATAATGCCGTTGGTGGTTGGGACTGGAATGTAGTACCTGGTACGACGACGGTACATTATACTTCGTGGCTGGATATGATGCCGGCACGGTCAACGACCCAGCGCTTTGACCAATACGGTAAAGACAAGAATTTTTCGGGTGCTTTGGCTATGGATTCAAGTGGAATCTTTGCCACTGACTTTTCTCAGATAGATAAATGGGGAAAAACAGAGTGTTACCTTCCTACTAATTTGGAATTTAAGAAAAGCATGTTTGCATTTGGAGATATGATTATTTGTATGGGGAGTGATATCACCTCTTCAGGTACGTATAGTGATGATATGATTACAGCTACTAATCTGTTCCAGAATATTGTGACGGATTATGTCGGAAATCCGGTAGTGAATGGAGAAGTGGCAATGCAGGGAGGGTCTCGGATCACGGGCGATAATGATAACTGGTTTATTACGCCTGCGGGTACAGGTTATTTTGTTCCTAAAGGGAATGATCCGATTGTTTTAACCTATGGAGAACAGACTACTCCAAGCCAGACAGGTGTGGATTATGCCACTCCGACGGGAACTGCGGTAGCTGTAAAAGCGTATATTGATCATGGCGTAAAACCAACCGGAGCGAAGGATATTTTTGTTGTCATTCCGTCGGCTACAGTACCGAAGATGACTGAACTTTCCAGACTGCTACAGAATAGTGGAGGAAAACTATTTCGGGTTGAAGCGCAGTCTGCCAGTTTGCATGCTCTCACGTATTTGCCGGACAACACTACTGCATATGCGTTTTATGATGCGGTGGATGGGCTGGACTTTGGAATAGTGAAGGCAACGACTTGCAGACATTTGTTGATGGTACATCAGGATACAGTTAGGAATCGTTACAAATTGGCTGTCTGTAATCCTGATTTGTATCCGGAAGACGATTCCAGTTATGGATGGCACTCTACGCCCAGTTCTACAACATTGACAGTAAATGGAAATTGGGTATTGGTTGAACCGGTTGATGGAGTTACATATAGTAATTCGCAAAGAGAAACACAGATTAACGTGACTATGAATGATGGAGCACCTGTTTATTTTGAATTGAAAACTCCGGATGACACAGGATTGGAAGATCATGATGATGGAGAGGAAAGTGTTAGGGTAAAAAAAACTCTTGGCGGGGTTCAGCTCATATTTGATAATCCGGTATATTCGCAAGCTAATGTTAAAGTAGTATCAATGGATGGCAGAGTATTGTTTGATTCTCCGTTTTCCGGAGGTACTTTGGACTATTTTATACCGGATTCATCATTTCTAAGTGGTCTGAATATTATTCGGGTAGTACGTGGCGGTAAAATGAAAACAATAAAATTTATGTTTTTAATCAGATAGTGAGATTTTATGTTGTAAAAAGCAATAATAGGTGAATTATGTTACAGATAAATATAAAAAGAATAGTTGCAATAGTTGTTTCTGTTATTACAGTTTCTATAATAAATGCTCAAGGTTTTGAATCATATGAAAGTTTGTTGGGGTTGGATTTTGAACAGTTGAACAAACAGGCACTTGAGGAATATTCAATTCCGGTCAGACCGGGAGACGGGGTAGGTGTTCCGTTCTGGAATAAATACGCAAAGGCTTTTACTTATGCACCGGTTTTTGAGTTCGTTCCGCAGAAGAAAGCAGCATATTACATCTTTACGATTAATGACACGATAAGTTTTAGGACAAATTCGATATTATCTCCATTATCTGCTGTTTGGGATAAAGTTCCGGTGGGGAAGAATGAATTAGTCGTGACATCTTTTGATAAAAAAGACCGATGTATTGGTGAGGCAGGACGGCGTAGCTTTGAGAAAAAATATCCATTTATCGGACCTTATGTTCCGAGTGTACGATCTTATAAAGAAGCCGCAATGAAAGGGTTGTTGTACTTCTGCCACCAACCGTATTTTAAACATTGGCTGACATCATCAGAACCGGATATGAGTTATATTCATAATGCCTATCCCTGTAAAATTATCGGGGCTACTGTCTCTGTCGCGGTGATGATTGCTAAATTGAATTCTGAATACAGAGAAAGTGCTATGGAAATAGCAAAGAATGCAGCGCAGTTTTTGATAGACAACAGTCTTCCTGCAGATGCTCCGTTAGCATTTTTTCCTCCGACTTATTATGGGAAGGAATTGACGGCAAGGAAGGAAGAGAATATTGGTAAGGCAATGATGATGGAGGCGGTTTTTGTAGCTGACGCTTTCTTGGATTTGTATGATTTGACTCAGGATAGAAAATATCTTGACCATGCAATTGGAATTGCTGGGACGTATTTGAAGAGCCAGGCAGATGATGGCTCGTGGCCGGTAAAAGTCGATTATGAAAGTGGGACTCCGGTTAATGATGCGAAAGCAATTCCAACTCCGTTGATTTCTCTTTTCGATCGGTTGAAGATACGTGGTTATACTGAGTTCAACGCAGCTCGGGAAAGGGCTTATAATTATATAAAGAGATGTATATATCCGGCCTATGACTGGCATGGACAGTTTGAGGATATGACGGTTTTTGTTCATCGTTATGAGAACATGACTAACTGTACGGCAGCTCCGTATGCGGAATTATTGTTGAAAGATGAAGAATCTACAGTTCAGGATATGGAGGATGCGTTGGAGTTGATACATTTTTGTGAAGATCAGTTTACGATTTGGAATGTAGAAGCGGATAAAAATGGTATTTACCCAATAGGAACACCTTGTGTCTTTGAACAATACCATTATCAAACTCCGGTAGATGATAGTGCCTGCAATGTGATTAATGCTCTTATGGCGGCCTATGATAGGACTAAAGATCCGTTATTGCTGGCAAAAGCAATAAGTCTGACTAATACAATCACAATTTGGCAAGATGCTTCTTCTGGCTTTTTGGCCACATTATGGATGGTGAGACCTGGAAAGAGTTTTTGGATGAACTGTACTTACAAATCTGTGAAAACACTACTTTTTATGGACGAGTATTTAAATCGGCTGATTAATGGTGATTCTTGTAATTAGATAATCAAACGAATCGATAAAGAAGTTCACGCAAAATATTTTATTATGAAGTTGAAGTCGTTATTATTATTGATGGGTTTATGGATATGTATCCCGGTAAACTCCTCTGTTGTTGATACGATTAAGGTAAGAAGTGAAAGGATGAATCGGAGTATACCTTGCATCATCATTTCTCCCGACAAAAAAAGCGATGGATCACGCTTCCCCGTTTTATATTTGTTACATGGTTATAGTGCAAAAGGATACCATGACAGTCATAAAGTGTGGATTGATAAGATTAAAACGGATTTACCTATACTTGCTGATCAATATGGAATTATGATTGTTTGTCCCAACGGCGAAAATAGTTGGTATTGGGATAGCCCTGAAGAGCCGAAGTCTCAGTTTGAGACTTTTATTACGAATGATTTGGTGGAATATATTGATGAAAATTATGCTACGGTATCGGACAGAAAAGGACGGGCTATAACAGGTGCAAGTATGGGGGGACATGGGGCCTTGTGGCTGGCTATTCGACATCAAGATATATTTGGGGCTGCTGGAAGTATGAGTGGGGGAGTGGATATAACTTCATTTCCTGAAAAATGGGAAATAAAGAAGCACTTAGGTGAATACTCCTCCAATAAGCAAAATTGGGAAAATTATACGGTTATAAACCAAATAGATAAATTGAAGAACGGGAGTTTATTTTTGATAATCGATTGCGGATATAATGATTTCTTTTTTCAGGTAAATAATAATCTTCATCAGAAGCTTCTTAAACAAAAGATTGCTCATGATTATATTGTTCGTCCGGGAGGACATTCTTTTCAATACTGGAATAATGCTATAGATTATCAGTTGTTGTTCTTTAGAAATTTCTTTGTTAATGTTCATTGATTATTCTGCATTGCTTCCCTTTTTTCTGAAAGAAAGAGAAGCAATGTTCTTAATCTCGAATTCAGGACTTGATGAAGGTAAGCAGCCGTTTTAGCTGCTTGCTGATGAATTTGAACAGGAATGGAATATAGTAATGAATGAGGAGTTGAGGTGAAAAAGAGGGTAAGGTCAGAGTTCCTTATTAACAGAATCCCCCTGTCACGGATGTCTGGTGTCAGTGACAGGGGGATTCTTATATGTTAGGTGTTTTGAAACACCTTAAGTTATGCAACATCATTCTTGGTATTGAATTCGGGCTATTTGACTATAATCTTGAATGTCTGCTGGCCCGTTGTATCGACTACTGTCAGCAGGTAGACGCCTTGGGACAACCCATTGGTTGGCATCCGGGTAAAGCTATTTGCTGTTTCCTGCTGCATTATGACACTGCCTTGTATCGTCATCAATCGGATGATGGAGTTGGCAGGAGACTCTACGGTCAATGATTCTCCATTGGCGATGAGGCGGGGATAAACCTTGATCTGTTTTTCGTTGTTGATATCCTCCATGCCTGTTCCGGAGTCTTTTCCTTCTTTCGTGACGGCAAATATGGCAGGGCGTCCGCTTCCCTTGTTCTCTATCTTTATTGATGCTATCACTTTATTCTTGTCGGTATTTATTTTATGTTCATACAGACAGAAGTTGTTTCGTCCGTCCATCTCATCGTTCGACCGTGCAACCCGGCTTAGTCCATGTAGCGCTTTTCCCATGGATACTTCGCTATACCAGTCATCTATTGTTATGCTCTGGGGAGTAGAACTGGTTTTGTCGGCATAATATACGGTTACGTTTGCTGTGGAACGGCCATCGGCGCTGGTCGAAAGCAAATAGAGGGCCTCCGTTTGATGCGAGCCGTCGAATTGCAGGATAGCGGTTTCTCCTTTGAGCAGCATTGCTGCATTGGGCTTGTCGTATGCGGCAAGGCGATATTGAACGCCGGTGCTGGAAATGATATTTCTATCGGCAGGCAACGAGCCTTCTTCTTGTACGTCTGATGTATAATAAATCCATCCTTGGTTATCGAGGGTTGCCGTAGAATAGTTGGCTACAGGATGTTGTTCGGCTATTACATCTGCGTTGAATCCCGATGTGACAGTCAGTTGGGTACATGCGATCGGTTCGGGCTCTTTATTGAGCAAGCCTCTGTCCATGAAAGTCACTCGTTCTCTGATCCAGTTTTTTAAGTAGGCAATCTCGTCATCATAAGATTTAGCCACGTATTTGTTGGGCCATACGCCCTTTCCCCATCTTGGCCACGCCTGTGAGTTGCGGTCTTGTGCTCCCTTGGCATTCAATAAAGTTGTTAACGAGTCAATGGTAAGTTCTATGTTCTTGTCCGAATAGCTTGTTTCACGATATAACTCCCAACGCTCTTTCACTTCTTTCATAAATGAATCGTCTTTAAGCATTTTGTACCACCAGAAAGGAACCAACTGGTTATCGCTGGGTGCTACATCGTTAAAGTTATATGCCCAAGTGTCAGTTCTCCATCCGTCATTATAATTGGCATTACCGAATCCTAAATTCATATCCCATAAGGATGTCTTGAATCTGGGATCTTTGCTGTCTCTATATTTATATAAATTAGTACTCAGGCGATAACCGTCTACATTGTGGCAGAACTCCGTTGAGAGCATATAATCGATGAAAGAAGTGACATCGATGTACTTCCTGTATCCTGTTTCCGGATTCTTGTAATCTTCAGAGGCCAGGCTGTTTTCGAATGCGTCGATGTATCCGTGTATATAATCCAGCTGGGCTTGGGTAAATTCATCCTTGTCCATGTTTTTGTACTGGAAAGATATTTTTTTATTGGGGATAACGTTACCTTTTGAGTCTACGGGGGAGTGTTTGGAGTAATAAACCGGTTCGTCGTCTCTGTCCACTTCCAGATGATAACCTCCTGTCAGTTCGTCGCCACTATCTCCCGGATCCGGCAAGTCCAAGCGGTTTTTACCTTTTCTCACCCTTTCGGAAAGGATAAAGACACCGTAATAGGTACCGTCCATGATCATCTCGCAATATTTTCCCGTAGGCACGTATTCGAAAAAAGGTCTGGCCAGCGTGAAAGCAAACACGTCCCTGATCATACTCTTATCGGCATAAGGTGCCAGCAAAGCCCAGTCGTTGTCTTTTCCCATTCCCAGCAGAGAGACTTTTTGTTTCTTGCCTCCCTCTTCCAGAGGCTTGTTCAGTGTACGAATGGCGTATGGCTTCTTGTCGGAATTGGTAAAAGAAGAGTTGCCCCGATATTTCAAATCGATATAACCCTTGTAGTCCACCTTCTGATTCGGATATTGAAGGGTGTCCATGTGGTTCAACTGTCCTTCTCCATTGTCGATGATGGTCATTCTGGCGGTAATGCGTTTTTCACGTTCGATCATCTGATGTTGGGTGTCGATAAAAACGATCGGAAGGTTTGTGTCTGTGAATTTGACTTCCTGATTGTCAGGCTTGAAATTGTTAATATCTGTGTCTTGAGCGGAACAGACAACAGATGAGATCAAAAAAAGAGATAAAAATAAGTTTCTCATAAAGTATATTTTGTCGAGTGAATAAAAGGCTTTTGTTTGTAAAACTGTTACAAAGATAAAAATACTTAAGCAAATATCCTTTTTTTCAAGGAAACAAAGGTTACAAAAATAAAAAAAGGCTGCCCCATTGATGGAAGCAGCCTTTGGGAGTTCTTTTAGATTGTATTATTCAGCCGGGTGAATTGCTTCAGAAGGACAAACATCTGCGCAAGTACCACATTCAGTACATACATCCGGGTTGATAGAATAGATATCACCTTCAGAGATAGCTTCTAC
>CAUEFX010000059.1 GCA_958477465.1 uncultured Bacteroides sp. | reverse complement strand
TGAAAGGGTCGGTTTGTGTCGATATACCCGGGAAGGATCAGGAAAGCCTTATTTTGAAACCCGGGCAGACACTTAATGTGAATTCCAAAACATTACAGTCTGAGCTTACGGATTCGTCTAAAGTACGGGATGTGCTTTTGTGGATCGATGGAAAACTGACCTTTGACAAGGCAACATTTGTGGACATAACCAATTGTTTGGAGAAACATTTTGATGTCACTTTCCACTTTCAGGATGAACAGTTGAAAAAGGAAGTGTTCACCTGCGAATTTCATACAGATAATGACATTGATAATATCTTGGCGGTTCTGTCTTTAACGAAACACTTCCAATATAAGGTGGAGGGTAAGGATATTTATTTGTCAACGGTGAAATAAGATTTTTAGTTTAGCTATTTGCTCCCCTAAGATTGGTGTCGTTCTCACTAATCTTAGGGGATTTTTTTTATTAGTAACTCAGGGTATTATTTTACCTTCTGTCTTTTTTCCCTAAAGAGAATTCCTTTTCCCAAATGAAGGAGGTATTGTGCGGTATGATTCGTTATGTCAGGTTGAGGTTAATTTGAATTTTTAACATATAAAAGTTCTCTTATGTTTTAGTAACATCTATCTGCTGCTTGTATTATGATTGCTATAGATAATGAAATTTAAATGTTCAACATTGACTATAAAAACAAATGCGATGAAAGTAGATACTTGAATTGAAAAAAGATTCTCTATATGAGAAAACTACACGTAATTGAATTAACCTATGATTTGTTAACATTAAAAGAATATGAAATGAAAAAAATTACACGATGTAAGATTAAGTTCTTATTAGGATTATTTTCCCTTTTTGTCCCAGCCTTTTTAAATGCATCAGCACAAGATGTGTTATTGAATTTGGATTTTACGAATGCTCCCTTAAGTAAGGTCTTAAATGAAATTGAGCATCAGACCTCACTCTTTATTGTGTATAATACTAAAGATGTTGATCTTGACCGGACGGTTACAATTAAGACTTCTCAAGAAAAATTGTCTGTTGTAATGCCTCGTCTATTAGAGCACTCTGCGGCTTCTTATTCAATACGCGATAAATATTTAGTTCTGTTTGCTGATAAGAGAGAATCTGTAGGCTCTGTAAATAATGTATCGCAGAATAAGCGTGTTATAAAAGGACGTATTACAGATGCATCGGGAGAGTCATTGATAGGTGTCAGTGTATTGGTAAAGGGAACTACCAACGGAACGATTACAGATATTGATGGAAATTACTCCATTGAGATTGCGGATGATAATGCTGTATTGGAAATATCTTATATCGGTTATCGGAAGATAACTCTCGCTATTGCCGGAGCTAAATCTTTTAATGTGGTAATGGAAGAAGATACACAGGTATTAAATGAAGTTGTGGTTACAGCTATGGGGATTGAACGTGCTGCTAAATCTCTAACCTATGCAACTCAAAAGGTAGACGGAAAAGAGTTGACACGTGCAAAAGATGCCAATTTTATCAATGCTTTGCAAGGTAAGACTGCCGGATTGGTAATTACTCCTAACTCAACGGGTGCGGGTGGCTCCTCCAAAATTCTATTGCGCGGTAATGCTTCTATTCTGGGAACTAATTCTCCTTTGATCGTATTGGATGGCATACCTTTGGCTGATCATAGCCAAGGGCAGATCGAGGGCAATATTGCCTATGGAGGTGGCCATGATGGCGGAGACGGACTATCCAATATTAATCCGGATGATATTCAAAGTATCACGGTTTTGAAGGGGGCGAATGCCGCTGCATTATATGGTAGCCGCGCTGCAAATGGTGTGCTATTGATTACAACCAAAAAAGGATATGAAGGGAAAGTATCTATTGATGTATCCAGCAGTTCATTGTTTGAGACACCGCTTGTAACTCCCGAATTACAGAATAGCTATGGAGCCGGTACGGAATACTATAGTAATGGTAGCTTTGCAAATGGCAGTCAGGTAATTAACCCTTCTTATGACCGGCGGTTGACTACGACTTCTTGGGGAGGAACTATCGGACGTCTTTCTAACAAAACCTTAGAAGACATCCCCTATGCACGTAATAGTGCGCAAGATAATATTGGAAACTTTTTAAGGACCGGTACGAACTTTAACAACACAATCTCAATAACGGGAGGAAATGCAATTTCTCAAAGTTACTTTTCTTATGGAAATACACAGTCTAAAGGTATGATACCTAACAATACTTTTTCAAGACATATTTTTACTTTCAGAAATAATTTCAAATTATTCAAAGACAAACTGGAACTGAGTTTCTCTGCTAATTACGTAAAACAGGAATCTAAAAATAAACCTTCTTCCGGGTATTTCGGTAATCCTCTCTATAATTTGTATCTGATGCCGCGTAATTCGGATATCCGTTATTTTAAAAATAATCAGGAGACGAATGGTGCACTGTACGCATTGAATTCTGAAAATTGGTATACAGATTCAAATGGGACAAAGGTCCCTCGTAAAATTGGAGAGGGACCCGTACAGGTGTGGCCTTGGCAGACCGAAGAAAATGGAAATTCACCATATTGGATTGCCAATCGTATTATAAATACAGCCTTTTTGGATCGTTTTTATACATCCGTTTCTGCAAAGGTAAATATCATGGAAGGGTTGTCTGCCCAAGTACGTTTTAATTACGATTTGAATACAGTCCGCAATGAAGGGGAAACTTATCATGGAACGAAGGGTAAGAACTTCTATAATTCGGTTTATTATACGGATAGACAAAGTGATACTCAGCTGTTTGTCGATGCGTTAGTATCTTATACCAAGAGCATTAAAGATTTTGATCTGTCGGTGAATGTCGGTGGAAGTATACAGGAAATAGATAACCGTAAATTGTCCTTATATTATACGATGGGGGATACAACGGCAATTCCGAATGTTTATGATCCTCAAAACATTAAGACACCGTCACTTTATAAAAATGAATTGAATAAGGGTAAGAATTGGGAACGTTCGATATATGCAACAGCTTCTTTAGGATACAAGCAAATGGCGTATGTTGATTTTAGTGTGCGGAATGACTGGTCACAAGCATTTCAGCAATTTATTCCTTATGGCACTTCACCCTGTTATGCTTATTATGCTGTAGGTGGTAATGTTCTATTGAATGAGGTGTTCAAGTTTACCAGCGATGACGTGAATTTGTTGAAAGTGCGCTTGTCATATAGTCAGGTGGGAAACTCCATACCGAATGTGCTGTTCGATGAATTACCTTATGATTTTAATACCGGTGGATATGGAGCGAAGAAATTTACCAGCTTTGAAGACCCGCGACCGGAGACCGTAACATCAACAGAGTTGGGAGTGGAAGGACGTTTCTTTAATAATGCCTGGGATTTTGATTTAACGCTGTATAACAGCATTATGTATAACCAGTATTTGACTGTATCTTCGGCCACTGCCGGTTCAAGGCCGATCAACAGTGGACGTGTTCGCAATCGTGGTTTTGAGTTTACGACCAATTATTATTGGATGATTGATCAGGATTGGTCTTGGAAAACAGGTTTTAATATTTCATACAATGATAATGAAATCTTACAGACCTATGGGAATGATAAAGATATAACAATAGACTTGGGGCAAGAGTCCGGGCTTAAAATAATTTATCGGAAAGGCCGCCCTTATGGTGATTTATATGCCAATACCATAAAATATGGTTCGAATGGTAAAATCGTTACCGACCGATATGGAGCTCCTGTGGTTACCAACGACTGTAGTACATATATTGGAAATGCAAATTCAAAAGTGAATTTTGGTTGGAATAATACATTCAACTTTAAAGACTTCTCTCTTTATTTTTTGATTGACGGTAAAATCGGGGGGAAGATCGTGTCTTTGACTGAAGCCAAATTAGATTATTATGGTGTATCTAAACGATCTGGAGATGCCCGTGATCAGGGAGTTGTGTTTATGAAAGAGACAATTGTAGATGGAAACATTGTACAGCAGGCAGTTCCCGGTATAGTAATGGCCGACGGACAGATAGCATCGGCACAAGATTATTACCAGACTGTAGGTGGTGGATTGGCGGCATTGTCTGAGTACACGTATGATGCCACTAACTTGCGCATGCGTGAAATTTCATTGGGATATACGTTCCGTAATGTATTTGGAAATGGTAAGAATCTTTCTCTCTCTGCAGTTGGACGTAACTTGTTCTTTATTTTCAAAAAATCACCGGTTGATCCGGATGTATCTGTCTCTACAAGTAATGGCTTTGGAGGAATAGACTGCTTCAGTTTGCCTACGACACGGAGTTTTGGTATTAATTTAAAGGCTTCATTCTAAAAACAATAACGATATGAAATTTAATAAAATAGTATTATTTACAGTGATGTCCGGATGGATATTGTCCGGATGCTATGATGGTGTAGCTGACAATTTGAAGGCTAATTCTACCATGGAACATGCTACCGATTCTGTTTCAAGTGTTGCTACTGCTGCAGGATTACTTATTACTGCGCAGGAATTGTTGATAGATAAGCGTGAACATAAGTATCAATACCAGTTTAATTTACATTTGGATAATTATTGTGGTTACATGTGCTTACCACATAATTTTCAAGGACGTATAAAATCCACTTATGTGATAAATGACGATTTTGCTTCTGGCCCTAAAGCCAATATGACATGGGTCGCTCAACAAGTCGTTCCGGTTATGGCTTCGGCTAAAACACTGAAGGCTGAACCTTTGGGGGCAATCGCTAATATTTTGTATTCTTATGAAGCGCATTTGTTTTCGGGAGTACATGGTCCTTTCCCGTATAATGATTATAAAGTATTGAAGGAAGAACATCCTCTGACTTATGATCCGGTTGAGGATATTTATGATTCTATTTTTGTAGACTTACAGCGTGATATTGATATTCTGACGGAATATAAAAAAAATCCTGATGCGGAATTGGATCGTGTTATTTCAACGATGGATAAGATAGCGGGTGGTAAAGTTGATAATTGGATAAAATTTGCTAATTCATTGCGTTTGCGAATGGCTATGAATATGGTAAAAGTAGCACCGGATAAGGCACAGAGGATAGCGGAAGAAGCTGTTAGGTCCGGTGTCTTGGAGAGTGGGGATAACGATATATGTCTTGATCTGTATAATTTGTATTTAGACAGGAATCCTTTATTCAAAATATCCAACGGATGGGTAGATACTCGTTTGAATGCAAACCTGCATAATATATTGAAACGTGTCGGACACCCTATGTTGGAGTCTTTTTTTGAGAAAAACTCGGCTGATATTTATGATATATCGGGACGGAAAGTGTTGGATGTGAACTTAGATTATTTAGGAATGAGAAACGGGTCTTTGACAGAAGATTCGAATACTTCTCCTACTTATTTGTCATATTCGAAATTATCCGCAAACTTTTCTCAGAAGCCGCTGGAAATATTTAAAGTGTCTGAAGTGTATTTCTTACGTGCCGAAGGTGACTTAAGAGGATGGAACATGGGCGGAACAAAAGAAACCTTCTATCATGAAGGTATTAAAGCCAGTTTTAAGGAATTTGGTTTTAGTGAAAGCTATGATCAATATATCAATTCCGAAAGCGTAGACCCCATAGATTATAAAGACTATTATGATTTACGGAACAATACAGCCGGAGTGATGACTCTCTCTAATAAATGGAATGGCAATGACTCTAAAGAGGTAATGCTGGAGAGAATAATAACTCAAAAATGGATTGCTCTTTTCCCGATGTCTGCTGTTGCATGGGCTGATGTGAGACGTACAGGGTATCCGCGTATGATTGCTCCGGTTAAAGGTTCTTATGCAGATGGAGACGGGAGTATTGACCCGGAGATAGGTATTCGCCGCATTCCATATCCGTTGCAGGGTGATAATGAAAATAAGGAAGATATAGATAACTCCGCTATACCCGCATTAAAAGGACCCGATCTGCAGGCAACTCGTTTATGGTGGGATGTAGATATTGCTAATTTTTAAATGATGATACAATTATGAAAAAGTATATTATTATATTGAGCTTACTTGCTGGTTTGTTTTTTTATGCGTGCAATGATGATACAGAAATAACTTATTCTACAGCTGATCTTGTCTCGGATTTCAAAATGGATAAAAGTGAGGTGATTATTAGCCAGGGGGTCGCTTTCAAGGCATATCTTCCCGGAATCATGCCGAGTGATGAAATCATATTGCGAAAAGATGGCGTGAATATGTATATGAACTGGAGTTATCCGGAAAAAATGACAGCTACCGAGGGAGAGTTGAATTACATAGCTGATAGCGTATTCATAATGACATCTCGTACGGATGAATGGAGTATAGGTGAATGGGACTTAGTTGTGAGACGTGGTGAAGGCGAAGATAACGTTGGAAAGGTTAATTGTGTACTGTTGGCCGATAAAAATATTGAAGTGGATACTTTTACGGATGTTATTAATATCGAGGCAAGCGGTTGGTCCGGACAGTCTGTTGATTCTTTGGTTTTGGTTTCGCAAGATGCTTCTCAAATAAAGATTTCCACAGGAGCAGATAATGAAAAAACTCCTTCTGTGATTCAAAAATTTACGGTACAATTGCCTAAGCAGGAGTTGTCGGATGGGAATTGGACACTTTTTATAGAACGTTGGGAGTTTGGATTGAAAGAACAATTAAGTAGTTTCTATTTTGTGAAAAAAGGTTTTACAGACGATGCTCCCATAATAGCCGATGCTGACGGTAAATATAAAGTGCTTTTCAAATTGGATAAAGTGGAGAACGATAAGATTACCATAATTTCTCCTGTTTCTTCTAAAAGGGAAACGCGTACACTGACTGATGAATTCTTTGATCCTGAAACATACGTTTATACGTTAGTATTGGATACTGCCAAAACGCCTATAGTGGCAGGCGAATGGACATTTACCATGAGACGGTCAGGAACCTATGTATTTCAGGCAATCAAGAAAGAGCTGATAAAAGCTGAAAATAGCTGATAAAATAATTATTAACCATTAAAATTGTATGCAATGAAAAAAAAGGTACTTTTAGTAAGTATTTTAGCATCTTTTGCTTTAGGGGGTGCTAATGCGCAAACTGCTCCGAGTTATCTGGTCGACTATGTAGTAGACATGGGTGCGGAGTGGCATGATATGCTTGATACGTGGGAACCCGGAAAATCTTTCAGTAATAACGAAGGCTATACCGATGACAATTTCTTTATTTCTCGCGTTCGGCCTAAAGCGCGTATCATGAATGAGAAAACCCAGATTGTAGAAAGCAGAACCAATGAACGAAAGGTTTTGTGGTGGTGTCCTATTGGAGAAAATTCCAAGAAGTGGGGACCTCTGCCACGTTATAATTTCAATGCCGATAACTTTAGTATGTGGCAATATCTGGAATATCATGGTAACTGGTCTAATGGATGGATTCGGGTGCCGGGAGTCTTTAATGATGTTGCTCATAAGAATGGAGTCATGACGGGGTGCCTGAATTTCTTTGAGGGAAGTGTAAGTCCGGGATTGAGTAAGTTGGTGACAAAAGAGAACGGCCAGTTTAAATACGCAAAGAAATTCGTTCAAATTTTGAAATATTACGGTCTTGATGGGGTAGGTGTCAATCCCGAGGGAAGCTTAGGGCAAACTTTGGCAAATAATATGAAAGATTTTTTTGCTGCCTGCCATGACGCTGCTGAAGAAATAGACTGGCACTTTAAAGTGATTTGGTATGAATCTCAATCGAATAGTGGTTCTGTGAATTGGACGGACCAATTAAGCGATGGAAACAGTGAATGGTTCTCGAAAGATGGCAAGACGGTAACGGATGCTTTTTTCTTAAATTATAACTGGGGTACTACAAAACTGAACACTTCATTGGCCGAAGCTAATCGATTGAAAAGAAATACCTACGATGTATATGGTGGAATGGATATTCAGGGACGTGGTCTGCACAACAATTCAGGTACAAGTGGAAACTGGGTACTATTGAAAGACTATCCTTTCTCTATTGGTTTGTGGGGAGCACATGATGATAATGTGATTCACCAGGCTTCTACAGAAAACGGAACATCTGATTTGGCTATTCAGAACTTATATCAGAAGAAGTTGGAGCTATTCTTTTCCGGAGGTAAACGTAATCCAGCTATTTGCCCAGCAATAAATAATGAACGTCGTGGATTTAGCGAGACCGATTTGAAGGGATTTCATGGAATTGCAGCATTTGTCAATGCACAGAGTACGTTGAATACACTGCCATTTGTGACTCGGTTTAATTTAGGTAATGGTACTTCTTTCAAGAAGGATGGTGTTACGACATTTGATAAGAACTGGTATAATATCGGTATGCAGGATTTCTTACCGACATGGAGATGGTGGATTACCGATTCGTGGACGAATGCTACCTCGGTTCCGGCTGATGCCATCAATTTGGATTTTACATTTGATGATGCATGGTATGGTGGTTCTTCATTAAAGATTCAAGGGGCTACTGCTGATTCTAAAATCCGTCTTTATAAAACAGAGTTAACCCTAACAGAAGGATGTGAAGTGAATGTGACTTACAAGATGGTAAATGGTGGTACAGATCCTAAATTGGCTCTTTGCCTTTCTAAGAAAGGAAGTGAAAATGAATTTGTTTCTTACACATTGCCGGCTGTGACTAAATCTGGTGAATGGTTTACTGCAAAGGTTAAACTTAGCGAGTTGAGCTTAAATGCAAACGACCTGATTGCATGTATTGCATTGGAGGCAAAAAACACTGCTTCCAATTATGAATTGTTGTTGGGTGAAATGTCTATTATTGATCCGGCTAATGTACTTACTCCCGAACCTGTTACCATTACAGATGCAAAAGTATTGGGTACTACATTTAATACAGGAGATATAAAAGTGATCTGGCGTTGTGGCGATAAGAATTTCAATGAAATAGATGGTACGCCTGTTTATAATGAAGATGTGAATGCTTGGTATTATGAAATATATGTTCGGGGAGATATAAGTACCGAACCTGTTTTATGTACTGCTACTACTTCTTGGGCTGCGTATGTGGTGGGTGCTCCGCTTACTTTTACAGATTCCAAAATACAAGTGGGAGTTTGTGCCGTTAATCCGGTCGGTGAACGCAGTGAGATAGTCTGGTCGAAAGAAATGGACCGTGGTGAAATTAAATCTCTTGAAACGGTTATAGTAGATAAAGAGATTATAAAACCGGAACAGCAGTTTACTGTAAAGTTCTATGATGATACTCATGCTCCTGCTACATTTAAGTTGAGGAGAGCTACTGCCGGTGATCCTATTGATGCAGGTACATTCAGTGATGTAAAGGAATTCACAACCTCTTTGGAAGAAGTGGGATTCTATGACTTGGAAGTGACTGTTGGTGGCGAAGCTACTACTTATCGCGGATTCGTTCAAGTGACTCCGGAAGAAACAGGAGGTATTAATGAATTGACAGGTCTGACCGTTGATAAGGAAAAAGCTGCGGTAAATGAGGACGTGACATTCACTTATGAAGGAATAAAACGGGACGGCTCTGTATCAAGAGCTTTACATTTGACAGATGTACAGTCATTTACTCTTCCGAAAGAGTTATGTAATAAAACTCCGTTTACAATTGCATTTTGGGTGAACCTTGATGAGAACGTACAACCTGCCAATGAGGGAACTGCTTTGTATAGCCAACGTAGTTATACAGATGCTTGGCCCAAAAATGCCTGGGGAGATGTGTGGGTAGATATTGCTCCCAATGATAATTATTTGTGGGTTCGTCTGTTGGGAAATGCAGGAAATAAAGGAACAATTGCAGAAGACTACAGAGTAATCCCTAAAAAGTGGGCACATTTTGCATTTAGTGTAGAAGGAAGTACAACGAAAATGTATTTCAATGGAAAGAAAGTAAGTGAATATACAGGTCCACATAGTTATAAAGGAACAGGTACCCCTCGTTTTGGTGGCAGTGCTTCCGGACGTAGTGGATTTGTTGGCTCTTTGGATGAAATTCAATTCTATAACCGGGCTATTTCAGATGACGAAATACTTAATGCCATGAATGGTTTTGATCCTGATATTGATGAGTTGCCTGATGGATTAATCGGCTATTTTAACTTTGAGACCGACCCGGATCCTGAAGATGGGACTTTTGAAAATTTTGGCTCTTTAGGAACAGCTAAAGGTAAGGTAACTACAGTAAAGGATGACGAAGATGTAGCAGTAAATGCTCCTCAGACATCTACCGGTATTCCTTTCAGGACCGGTGTTATGGAAATAAATTCTACAACTGTTTGGAATTTAGACGGCTCCACAATTAAAGAACAGAATGATGAGGCTGGTACTGCAAAGGTTTCTTATTCTTTTGACGGTACTTACGGTGCAAAAGTTACATTAGAAAATATTTATGGAAAAGCAGCGATTGCTGTATCTGATTATGTAGTAATTGGAAATGGTGGTTCCGGAGTGGAAAATGAAAAAGCGGTACAGCTAAGAATGTATCCTAATCCATTTAAAGAAATTGTGAATCTGGTCTTTTCAGAAAACGGACATTATGTTATATCTGTTTACACAACTGCAGGTCATTTAGTGAAATCTTTGACTGCCGATGCTTCTATTGGTGAAGTAAAACAACTTTCGGTTGACGAGAACGGTCTTTACTATGTGCGTGTAACTAAAGATGGGAAGGATATTAAATCATTTAAGATAATTAAGGAATAACTGTTTTAAAAGAAACGAAAAAAGAGGCTGGCTCAATGAGAGTTCAGTCTCTTTTCATTTGGGTTGAAATCAAGAAGGAAATGCTATTGGTCTTGTATTGTGAATTCGAATTCAGTTATAATCTGTATGTACTTTTATTGGGCAGAGGATTATATTCAGAGACGGGGGTGTCATAATGCCCAAATAGAAAGATTCACCCCTGCCACAAAATATCTGTAGCAGGGGTGAATTTCTAAAAAAAAGGAGTTTTGACACCCTCTTAAGGTTTAGCAGTTACAATCTGTAATATTCGGAATAGTCATTTTAGTTTTGCCATTTTCCTGTTTTAATAGAAACTTCAGATACTTATTCTACGATTACCTCGTCCACAAAGAGATGCCCTTTTTCCGTCCGGGCACCGTGCCAATCGGGTATGTAGGAAGTGGTGTTCACTAAAACTTTTACCCGGTCAGCTTCCACTTCTTTGAACTGGCAACTGTATTCTGCCAATCCGTCTTTTATGTCGGCTGTAGCCAAGGGAATACTGGTTTCTCCCTGTTTTACAAATTCACCGTTTCCACCGGTAGCAGTCCATACTGTGATTCTTGTCGGTGGAAATATATATTCTCCTACCTGTATCATAGTACCTACCTTTATAGAGGATACGAGGGTTGATTTTCCAAGATCAATTGTAATGTCCATCGGTTCATCGAAGAATCCCAACCAGTATCCGGTACTGTAGTTGAAATCACCGCGTAACCCGTCTGTGAGTATGGAAGCTCCGGTAAATGTATACTTCTCTGTGGGGGTAGTGTTCAAAGTCACTTTTTTACCGGTAGCCTTATTGAATTGGAACTCCTTTTGGAAAGTTCTGATTTTGACATTTTCTCTTATGGCAGTGGCTTGCAATACACAGTTCTCTTTAATTTTGATAGGTTTGTGATAGCGTGTGCTCTTTCCGGTAGGTTCTGTTCCGTCCAGTGTATAATAGATCGGAGCATCACCTGTTGTACTCAATGTAACTTCCACTGTGCCATCCGAGGAAGGTACATCGTATTGGGCTGCTATCTCATAAATATGTTTCCCATAATTTACACCCATTTCATTATATATGGCCAGGATGTGATCAAGGTTCCCGAGGAAACGTTCCCAGTTCTTATTTTCCGGTTGCGTCCATTGTACTTCACTTAGCGCTGCCAGACGAGGTAACAACATATATTCAAGATGCTCATTACTTAATATGTATTCTGTCCACAGATTGCCTTGGGCGCCGATAATGTATTTACGCTCTTCTTCATTCAGTGAAGCCGGAACAGGCTCTAATGAATATACTTTATCGATAGGATTGTATCCGCCGATAGCCAATGGTTCATCCTGTGTGTTCATTGTGGGGTAATAATCCAAGTATACATAATTGTTAGGTGTCATGATTACCGGGTGTTTCAAACGTGCCGCTTCAATTCCACCATCCATTCCACGCCATGACATCACCGTTGCATTGGGTGCCAGTTCTCCTTCCAGGATTTCATCCCAACCGATTATTTTTCGTCCGTTGTTGTTTAGTAATTTTTCTACGCGGGCCATAACATAGCTTTGCAGAAAGAACTCCGCTTTATGTTTATCATTCGCTTTCAATCCTTCGGTTTTTATACGCGCCTGACATTTCGGACATTTTTCCCAACGGACTTTCGGGCATTCGTCACCGCCAATGTGGATATACTCTGAGGGAAACAGTTCCATTACTTCTGTCAATACATCTTCTATGAAAGTAAAGGTCTTCTCTTTTCCCGGGCACAATACATCTTCACGCACTCCCCATTGTCCGGATACTTCGTATGGTCCGCCCGTGCATCCTAAATCGGGATAGGCTGCCAATGCCGCCATCATGTGTCCCGGAAGATCGACTTCCGGAATAATATTGATGCAACGTTCTTCTGCGTATTTAACTACTTCCTTGATATCTTCCTGTGTATAAAATCCACCGTATGGAGTCGTGTCATAGTTATCCCACTCTTTACCTATCATGGTTTTGTTGCGGATACTTCCTATTTCTGTCAGTAGGGGATATTTTTTTATTTCAATACGCCATCCTTGGTCATCAGTCAGATGCCAATGCAATGTGTTCTGTTTGTGGAGAGCCATAAGGTCGAGTATCTTTTTCATCTCTTCTTTGGGAAAGAAATGACGAGCTATATCGATATGTAAACCTCTGTATCCGAATCGCGGAGCATCTTTTATACTTACACAAGGCAATGACCATTGAATATCCGATACAGCCTGATCTCCATAGATAGCTACCGGCAACAGCTGTTTCACTGTCTGTATAGCATAGAAAATTCCACTGCAGTCGGATGCCTGTATGATAACCCCATCCGGTTGGATGCTTAGTTCATATCCTTCCGGGGCTATGTCTTTGTTTGCTTTAAAAACGATACTCTTCTTAGGGAGGGGTTCTGTCTCCTCTAAAGGTTGGGATGTGGTTTGGAATCCGGATATTGCATTCAGATTCCGGGCGAATGAATCGATAACGGGAAGGCTGTTAGAGTCTAATTCCGGAGATACATAAAAAACGGTAGACTGGTTGAATGTGAAATGTCCTGTGTTTGCATTCAATTCATTCGGTTGGGGGATGAGGGAGTATTGATCTTTATTGCCTTTTTCCTGACAAGATATCATGCTTAACAAGAATGCACATAGGGATACGGATAATACTCGGTGAAAGTGCTTCGATAAACTCATAAGTAGTAATTTAATGGGTTATTGATAATTTCTGTATTATATAGTACAATTGTAAAAAGGTAAGTACTAATCTAAAAGTGACTATTTTATGGACTTCCCTTAAAATAGTTGATTTCTAATATTTTGTGCTTTGATAATTAGGATGATTGAATGGAATTTGTATATATTTGCTTATTCCTTAATAGATTTATTCTTTACTCTTAAATTGAATATCATGCAGAAATTCTTATTTGTTCTACTAACATTCCTTTATTTAACCAATTGCCAGGTGATACGGGCTGCTGATGAAGCAGGAGCGACGCGCACACAGTATACGTTTGAAAAAGGATGGAAATTTATTCGTTCGGATCATGCGGACTTTAGCCAGCCGGATTACGATGACAGTCGGTGGCAGTCGGTAACGGTACCTCACGATTGGGCTATTTATGGTCCCTTCAGTATTCAGAACGACCGGCAAAAGGTGGCTATTACCCAAGACGGACAGAAGGAAGCTATGGAGCATGCCGGACGTACGGGCGGATTGCCATTTGTAGGTGTGGGTTGGTATCGATTGGATTTTGAAGTTCCTGCATTCGATAGAAACAAAAAGGCTACTTTGGTATTTGATGGGGCTATGAGCCATGCCAGGGTTTATATCAATGGGAAAGAAGCCGGTTATTGGCCGTATGGTTATAATACTTTTTATTTGGATGTGACACCGTATCTGAATGCCGATGGAAGAAATATAATGGCGGTACGTTTGGAGAATGAAGTGGAATCTTCCCGTTGGTATCCGGGGGCAGGATTGTATAGGAATGTGCATTTGATAGTAAATGAAGATGCACATATTCCCGTATGGGGCACACAGTTGTCTACTCCGGTTGTAAAAGATGATTTTGCACGGGTACATCTGAATACATCATTGGTGATACCGGAGGGAAAACCGTCCTCGTCTTACCGTATTGTTACCGAAATAAAAAATGCGGATGGAAGTGTCCTTTGTAAGGAGGAGAAACAGCTTACTGATTTTGATAATCAAACATTCTCTCAGGAATTTATAGTAGAAAAGCCGGAACTTTGGACACCGGATACTCCTTGTTTATATACGGCTGAGTCGAAAGTTTATGAAGGCAATACATTGAAAGATGAATCTGTCACTCCGTTCGGTATTCGTTCTATCGAAATTATTCCGAATAAGGGATTCTTTCTAAATGGGAAGAAAACGGTATTTAAGGGCGTTTGTAATCATCACGATTTAGGACCTTTGGGGGCTGCTGTGAATGATGCGGCGATCCGTCATCAAATACGAATATTGAAAGATATGGGATGCAATGCAATCCGAACTTCTCATAACATGCCTGCACCCGAGCTTGTAAGGGCTTGTGACGAGATGGGAATGATGCTTATGGTGGAGACTTTTGATGAATGGAAAGCAACCAAGTGCGAGAAGGGCTACAATAAAATATTTGATGAATGGGTGGAAAGAGATCTGGTAAATGTACTGCGGCATTTTCGCAATAATCCGAGTGTGGTGATGTGGTGTATCGGCAATGAAGTTCCGGACCAGTGGAATGGGGATCAGGGACCGAAATTGTCACGCTTTTTGCAGGATATCTGTCATCGGGAAGATCCTACCCGTCCGGTAACACAAGGTATGGATGCACCGGATGCCGTCATAAATAATAATATGGCTGCTGTAATGGATGTAGTCGGTTTGAACTACCGCCCTCATAAATATCCGGAAGCTTATAAAAAGCTTCCCCAACAGATAATTTTGGGTAGTGAGACTGCTTCTACGGTAAGTTCACGGGGAGTATATAAATTTCCGGTAGTACGTGCATGGATGAAAAGATATGATGACCATCAGGCCTCTTCTTATGATGTGGAGCATTGCGGTTGGTCTAACTTACCCGAGGATGACTTTATCCAGCACGAGGATTTGCCGTATTGTATCGGTGAATTTGTGTGGACCGGTTTTGACTATCTGGGAGAACCTACTCCTTATTATACAGACTGGCCAAGTCATTCATCTTTGTTTGGCATTATTGATTTGGCAGGATTGCCCAAGGACCGTTATTATCTGTATCGCAGCCACTGGAATAAGGAAAAGGAGACATTGCATATCTTGCCTCACTGGAACTGGAAAGGCCGTGAAGGAGAGGTGACTCCGGTTTTTGTTTATACGAATTATCCCTCTGCAGAGTTGTTTATAAATGGAAAAAGCCAAGGCAAACGTACCAAAGACTTATCTGTAACGGTACACAACAGTGCCGATTCCGTTTCTATGATGAACTTGAAACGCCAACAGCGTTACCGCTTGATGTGGATGGATACTAAATACGAACCGGGTACTGTGAAAGTGGTAGCTTATGATAAAAATGGGAAGGCTGTTGCAGAGAAAGAAATACATACGGCCGGTACCCCGCATCATATAGAACTGATTCCGGACAGAACTATTTTGAAAGCCGATGGGAAAGACCTTTGTTTTGTGACGGTGAGAGTAATGGACAAGGAAGGAAATCTTTGTCCGGATGCAGCTGATGAAATCAGTTTTAAAGTGAAGGGAGCAGGCGTTTATTGTGCAGGGGCCAATGGAAATCCCGCATCGCTGGAATCTTTCCAGTTACCTAAGATGAAGGTATTCAGCGGTATGATGACGGCTATTGTTCAAGTGACGGACCAACCGGGAGAGATAGTTTTGGAAGCTACCGGGCGCGGATTAAAGAAGGCGACATTGAAAATAGAAAGCAAGTGAAACGCTTTTGATAAAAAAGTGACATATACCGATTAGTATTTTATGTGTTTCGGTTGTATTATATATAAATGTATTAAAATCGTTAATAGATAAAACGAATATTAATGAATAAAAAAGCCTTTTACCCTGTTTCATGGGTTCCTACTGTTTACTTTGCGATGGGGCTGCCTTTTGTTGTCCTGAATATGGTTTCTGTCCTGATGTTTAAAGGACTTGACATTTCCGATGCACAAATAGCCCTTTGGACTTCGTTGATTATGTTGCCTTGGACTCTGAAATTTCTTTGGAGTCCGTTTCTGGAAATGTTTAAAACCAAAAAGTTCTTTGTTGTCCTCACGCAGATTATTTCGGGGGTCGGCTTCGGGCTTGTTGCCTTGTCATTACAGCTTCCTCATTTCTTTGCTTGTTCCATTGCTTTGTTGGCGGTGATTGCCTTTAGCGGGGCCACCCATGATGTTGCAACGGATGGCGTCTATATGACGGAATTGAGTAAGTCCGATCAGGCTAAGTATATCGGTTGGCAGGGTGCTTTTTACAATATTGCCAAGATTGTGGCTTCCGGTGGACTGGTGTATTTGGCAGGATGGCTGGTCAAACGGTTTGGAGGTGTTGAAGGGGCCTCCGGTGAAGTGATGTATGAAGCGAATGTTCATGCTTGGATGGTTGTGATGTTCGTTATGGCAGTTGTTATGGTATCATTGGGACTTTATCATACACGAATGCTTCCCTCCGGTGGTGCTGCAACTTCCGAAGCTACTTCGTTTAAAGAAACACTTGATAAATTGGTGGAGGTTATTCTCGATTTCTTCAAGAAAAAGCATATTTGGTATTATATCGCCTTTATTATTCTTTATCGTTTTGCCGAAGGCTTTGTGATGAAGATTGTGCCGTTGTTTCTGAAAGCTGGTAGAGAGATTGGCGGATTAGGATTGAACGAACAGGAAATCGGTATCTATTATGGCACTTACGGTGCGGCTGCTTTTGTACTGGGGTCTTTATTGGCCGGTTATTACATTTCGCATCGGGGATTGAAAAAGACTTTGTTTTCTCTTTGCTGTACCTTCAATCTGCCTTTTATTGCTTATACATTATTGGCTATTTACCAACCGACAAGCGGCCTGTTGATAGGAGGTGCCATTATTCTCGAATATTTCGGATATGGATTCGGCTTTGTAGGGCTTACACTGTTTATGATGCAGCAGGTGGCCCCCGGAAAGCATCAGATGGCACATTATGCCTTTGCTTCCGGTATCATGAATTTGGGAGTAATGCTTCCCGGAATGGCGAGTGGCTTTGTCAGTGACTGGCTGGGATATCGTGACTTTTTTATTTTTATTTTGTTTGCCACTATTCCGGCTTTCCTGATTACTTATTTTGTACCGTTTACTTATCCGGATGCTAAAAAATAAACATCAATAGATTAAATATAAAAAAATTATGGAAAAGAAATTCAATATGCCATGGGAAGAGCGTCCCATCGGTTGTACGGATGTAATGTGGCGTTATTCTCAAAACCCCGTTATCGGACGCTATCATATTCCTTCATCAAACAGTATTTTTAATAGCGCGGTTGTTCCGTTTGAGGATGGTTTTGCCGGAGTATTCCGCTGCGATAATAAGGCGGTACAGATGAATATCTTTGCCGGTTTCAGCAAAGACGGTATTCATTGGGATATCAATCACGAACCTATCCGGTTCAAGGCCGGAAATACTGAGATGATTGAATCTGAATATAAATACGACCCGCGTGTCACATGGATTGAAGACCGTTATTGGATTACTTGGTGTAACGGTTATCACGGACCGACGATTGGTATCGGCTATACGTTTGATTTCAAAGAGTTCTTTCAGTGTGAGAATGCTTTCTTACCGTTCAACCGTAACGGGGTACTCTTCCCGCAGAAAATAGATGGTAAATATGCAATGCTGAGCCGCCCGAGTGATAACGGACATACACCGTTCGGTGATATCTATATCAGTTATAGCCCGGATATGAAGTATTGGGGAGAACATCGCAATGTGATGAAAGTTACCCCGTTCCCGGAGAGTGCATGGCAATGTACGAAAATAGGTGCAGGATCGGTTCCTTTCCTCACGGAAGAAGGCTGGTTGATGTTCTATCATGGAGTAATAACCACTTGCAACGGTTTCCGGTATTCTATGGGCGCTGCCATTCTGGACAGGGAGCATCCGGACAAGGTGTTATATCGTACGCGTGAGTATCTGCTTGCACCGGCTGCTCCTTATGAATTGCAGGGGGATGTCCCCAATGTAGTATTCCCATGTGCTGCTTTACAGGATGGTGAAAGAGTGGCGGTGTACTATGGCGCAGCGGATACTGTGGTCGGAATGGCTTTCGGTTATATTGCCGATATTATAGAATTTGTCAAGAGGACCAATATTGTTTAAACATTTGTATTTGACAATCTATAATTGGATACTGTTTTGATTTAGTACCGGCATCGCCATCAGTAGCATCATCATCAGAAGAAGAAGGAAAAAATCGAAACGTCCCCAAAGAAAATCTTTAAAGATCAAAACAGTTTTCAGATTAAGAAGAGAAATAGAGAGAGTTTTTATTTGATTAGGCGATTTTATAAATATCGGTGGAAGGTATAGAGAAGGTTAAGAGAGTTTTTCACCGGAAATTTATAGATCGTCTAATCGTAAATCTAATTTATGAAGCGATTTTTATTAACTTACACATTAGCACTCTTTCTGCTTCCGGTAAAAGCCGGAAGCGGAGAGAAGCTTTTTCCAGCCGATTATGTCAATCCTTTCATAGGTACTACCAACTTTGGTACGACCAATCCCGGAGCGGTTTGTCCCAATGGCATGATGTCTGTCGTCCCCTTCAATGTGATGGGATCGGCCGATAATAAATATGATAAAGATGCACGTTGGTGGTCTACTCCTTATGAGTACTATAACTGCTTTTTTACCGGTTATTCTCATGTAAACTTGAGTGGGGTAGGGTGTCCGGAACTGGGCTCTCTTTTATTGATGCCTACTACGGGCGAACTGAATGTAGATTATAAAGAATATGGAAGCCGTTACAAAGACGAACAGGCATCACCGGGATATTATACCAACTATCTGACTAAATATAATGTGAAAACCGAAGTGACCGCTACCCCCCGTACCGGTGTCACCCGTTTTACATTTCCGAAAGGGAAGAGCCACATCCTGCTGAATTTGGGCGAAGGGCTGACCAACGAATCCGGTGCCATGCTCCGGCGGGTAAATGCGCAGGAGATAGAGGGAGTGAAGTTATTGGGCTCTTTCTGTTACAATCCGCAAGCTGTTTTCCCTATTTACTTTGTGATGCGTGTCAATAAGGCTCCACAGCAAACCGGGTATTGGAAGAAGCAACGGCCAATGACCGGTGTGGAGGCGGAGTGGGATCCGGATAACGGTAAGTACAAGCTATATACCAAATACGGAAAAGAGATAGCCGGAGATGATATCGGAGCGTTTTTTTCATTCGATACCGCAGAGGATGAGCAGATAGAGGTGGAATTGGGCGTCTCTTTTGTGAGCATAGAAAATGCCCGTCTCAATCTGAATAAAGAGCAGGAAAACAAGAATTTTGAGCAAGTGCATGCCGAAGCGCGTGAACGTTGGAACGATGATCTGTCTCGTATCCTTGTAGAGGGAGGGACGCAGGAACAGAAGACCGTTTTCTATACGGCCATGTATCATCTGCTGATTCATCCCAATGTATTGCAGGACGTAAATGGAGAGTATCCGGCAATGGAGGGAGATAAGATATTGACGACCCAAGGTAATCGTTATACGGTTTTCTCTCTGTGGGATACGTATCGGAATGTACATCAATTACTGACATTGGTATATCCGGAGCGCCAGATAGAGATGGTACGTACGATGCTCGATATGTATCGTGAACACGGATGGTTACCCAAGTGGGAATTGTATGGTCGGGAGACGCTGACGATGGAAGGCGATCCCAGTATTCCTGTTATAGTGGATACCTGGATGAAGGGATTACGGGATTTTGATATTAATCTTGCTTATGAGGCGATGTATAAATCGGCAACGCTTCCCGGTGCGGTGAATCTGATGCGTCCGGACAATGATGATTATATGTCTAAAGGTTATGTACCTTTGCGCGAACAATACGACAATTCGGTATCTCATGCATTGGAGTATTACATTGCCGATTTCGCCCTTTCCCGTCTGGCCGATGCTTTAGGAAAAAAAGAAGATGCCGGGTTCTTTTATAATCGCTCGTTGGGATATAAGCATTATTATAGCAAAGAATTCGGTACATTCCGGCCGATACTTCCTGATGGAACTTTTTATTCTCCTTTCAATCCGAAACAGGGTGAGAACTTTGAACCCAGCCCCGGCTTCCATGAAGGAAATGCGTGGAATTACACATATTACGTTCCTCACGATGTATATGGATTGGCTCGCCTGATGGGAGGCAAGAAAGCTTTCATCAATAAATTACAGATGATATTTGATGAGGGGCTTTATGATCCGGCGAACGAACCCGATATCGCCTACCCTTATCTGTTTTCATACTTTAAGGGAGAGGAATGGCGTACTCAGAAAGAGACGCAACGCTTGTTGGCTGAATATTTCACTACACTGCCGGACGGCATTCCCGGCAATGATGATGCAGGAACAATGTCCACTTGGGCCATTTTTAATATGATGGGATTTTATCCGGACTGTCCGGGATTTCCGGAGTATACACTGACAACTCCCGTCTTTGATAAAGTAATCATCCGCCTTGATCCTAAATGGTACAGGGAAAAAGAACTCGTGATTGAGTCTACCCGTCGGAATCCTGACGCCTTGTACATTGATAATGTGAAAATTGGTGGAAAAAAGATCAACCGCTTTCGTATCACTCATGATGAATTGGTGCATGGAAAACGGTTAGAGTTTTCTATTAGGTAAAGGCTTTTGTCATTAGTCTGTGTAAAGCTAAAAAGAGGAGGTTGTCCGGATATTGCTTGTTAGGACAGCCTCATTTTTGTTTAGTAGTTTTGTTCACTTGATTGTATTATAGATAAGCGGAATTCGTTTCAGAAGTGTCCGGTGTTGTCAAATCAATCTTCCATATTTAATATTATGAGAAAAGGAATTATTTCGTGTTTGTTGTTTATTGGTTTTTTGTTGGCCGGGTGCCAACAAAGTAAAGAGGTCGAGGTGCATATTATTCCTCAGCCTCAGTTATCAGAACTTTCTTCAGGCACATACGGATTGCCCCGGCAGGCTGTATTCAGTACTAATTTGCCGGAAGAGGAAAAGAAAGAGTTTACCGAATATCTGCAGGCATCTCCGTTTGCGTTGCAGCCGGAGGCAGAGGGTACGCAGAAGAGTGTGGTTCATTTTTCAATAATAACTCCCGTATCCGGGCAGGAATCGATGGAGAGCTATCAGTTGTCTGTCACAGAAAAAGGGATTTCCGTTGTCGCTCCATCGGCTGTCGGATTATTTTATGGCTTTCAGAGCTTGTTGCAGTTGGCGGAACAAGAGGCTGACGGAACTTTTTCTTTCCCCTTGATCGAGATAAAAGACTCCCCCCGCTTTTCATACAGAGGTTTGCATCTGGACGTTTCACGCCATTTCCGTTCCAAAGAATTCCTTAAGAAACAGCTCGATGCCATGGCGCGTTATAAGTTGAACCGCTTTCATTGGCATCTGACGGACGGTGCGGGTTGGCGTTTGGAAATCAAACGTTATCCGGAACTGACGGAGAAGGCAGCCTATCGCCCTTATCCCAATTGGAAAGCCTGGTGGAAGGGTGGGCGCAAGTATTGTACGAAGGATACTCCCGGTGCGGACGGTGGATATTATACTCAAGAAGATGCACGGGAAATTGTGGAGTATGCACGGCTACGTCATATCACGGTAATCCCGGAGATAGAGATGCCGGGGCATTCGGAAGAAGTATTGGCTGTCTTCCCTCATCTGTCCTGTTCCGGAAAACCGTATGTTAATTCAGAAGTTTGTATCGGCAATGAAGACACCTTTACTTTTCTGCAAAATGTATTGCTGGAAGTGATGGAGATATTTCCTTCGGAATATATTCACATCGGAGGTGATGAAGCCAATATGGGTAGTTGGAAGAAATGTGCTCTATGCCGGAAGCGGATGAAGCAGGAAGGACTGGCGGATGTGAAGGAGTTGCAGAGTTACCTCATTCATCGGATAGAGAATTTCTTGAATGGGCACGGCCGGCAGTTGTTGGGATGGGATGAGATACTTGAAGGCGGATTGGCGCCGCGTGCCACTGTGATGTCATGGCGTGGTGAAGAAGGTGGAATTAAAGCCGCCAAAGCGGGGCATGACGTGATTATGACACCGGGTGGATTCTGCTATCTGGACTCTTATCAGGATGCTCCGACAAGTCAGCCCGAAGCAATCGGAGGATACCTGACTCTGGAGAAAGTATATTCTTATGATCCGGTTCCGGAAGTTCTGACGAAAGAGGAAGCTGCCTATATACAAGGTGTACAGGCAAATGTTTGGGCGGAGTATATAACAACTGCCGAGCAAATGGAGTATATGATCTATCCTCGTCTGCTGGCTTTGGCAGAAGTGGCTTGGACACAACCGGATAAGAAAAACCGGGAACATTTCCGTCGTTGCGCATTGAAAGAGGTGAAATGGCTGCAGGACAACGGTTATCATCCTTTCGATTTGAGTAAGGAGGTGGGAGAACGTCCGGAGGCGGCTATCCCCGTCGAGCATTTGGGATTGATGAAAACAGTTAAATATACCAGTCCATATATGTTGCAATATACGGCCGGAGGAGATTCAGCTTTAACCGACGGGCTTCGTGGCGGATGGACGTATGGTGATAAACGTTGGCAGGGTTTCCTCAATACAGATATGGATGTTACGGTCGATTTGGGTGAGGTGAAAGAGATCTCTTCCATTGCTGCCGAATTTATGCAATTGTCCGGCCCTTATGTATGGCTTCCACGTGAGGTGATTATCTCTATTTCGGCAGATGGAAATACGTTCACCGAACAGACCCGCCTTCGTACCGATGTCCCCACTACAGAAGAGCGGCTGGTATTCCGGACCTACGGATGGGACGGTAAGGCTTCGGCCCGTTACGTCCGTTATCAGGCTTTATCCAATGGTATAGAAGGTGGCTGGCTTTTTACGGATGAAATTGTAATAAAATAACGGATAAACCACAATAAGATAGATACTTCCGATGTCGTGAAGAGAAAGGAAACGTGCCAAACCTCTCTTGTTCACAGAAAGAGGAATAAAGCCAAAACATCTGAAACATAGCCTCTCCCTGTTGCAGACGTCATCAAAGAACTGCACTCCAAAAGCCTCGTATCCGACTTTTGGGGTGCAGTTCAGTGTCAATTAATACATGAGGATTTATTTGCTGGCATAAGCAGTCAGCATCCAAACCATTTTTTCTTGTTCTTTCAGGTAGTCGCTCATCAATGCTACTGTTACTTCATCGCCGGCCTGTGAGGCTATGGAGAGAAGTTTACGCTCTTCACCTATCAGGTGGCTATGTGTTTCGAGGATATTTTCCAGAGCTTTCTCACCGTTACTTATGCGGTCTGCTTCATTGATGTTGGCTATTTTCAGATAATCGCTGAATTTGTTGGCCGGAGTGCCGCCCAGCATCAGGATACGTTCTGCTATTTCGTCTATCTTCCCGGCTGCGTCATTATACAAATCTTCAAATTTGCTGTGCAGCACGAAGAAGTCATGTCCCTTAATGTTCCAGTGGAAACCGCGCAGGTTGGTGTAGTATATCTGGAAGTCTGCCAGTAATTGTTGCAAAGATGCTACTACGTTGTTCACTCCCGATTCGTTCAGTCTGATATAATCCAATGCTTTCATAACTTTTTTATTTTAAATGATTTATACTGTTTTTCTTTTTCGTATTGCAAAGATAGGGGGAAAATGTATGCGTGTCAAACTGATAATTTCTATCTTTGCATAGACAGAATCTATAATCCTTAAAACTTTAATAGATGACGATACAACAACTGGAGTATATACTTGCCGTAGATCAGTTCAGGCACTTCGCCCGTGCTGCGGAATATTGCCGGGTAACCCAACCTACTTTGAGTGCAATGATTCAGAAATTGGAGGAAGAACTCGGCGTGAAATTATTTGATCGTTCCATGCAACCGGTGTGTCCTACGCGGATAGGGGAGAAGGTTATTGCGCAGGCGCGTATCATATTGGCGCAGGCTTCGCAGGTGAAAGATATTATCAATGAGGAACAAGGGTCGCTTACCGGCACTTTCCGTTTGGGAGTGTTGCCGACTATCGCACCTTATCTGCTACCACGTTTTTTCCCGCAGATGATGGAGAAATATCCGGAACTGGATATCCGCGTGACGGAAATGAAGACACAGGATATCCGTCAGGCTTTGCATACGGGGGATATCGATGCCGCTATTCTGGCAAGTGTACTGGAGGATGCATCCTTGTCTGAGGAGATCCTTTTTTATGAGCAGTTTTACGGATACGTTTCCCGAAAGGAACCTTTGTTCGGGCGAGAGATGATCCGTACTTCCGATATTACCGGTGAGAGGTTATGGTTGCTTGATGAAGGCCATTGTTTCCGCGACCAGTTGGTCCGTTTTTGTCAGATGGAAGCTGTGAAACTCCATCAGATGGCTTATCGTTTGGGAAGTATGGAGACATTCATGCGGATGGTGGAAAGCGGGAAGGGGATTACGTTCATTCCGGAACTGGCAGTGTATCAGCTTTCCGATTCACAGAAAGAGCTGGTACGTCCGTTTGCTATTCCTCGTCCCACCCGGTCTATTGTACTGACAATCGGTAAAGACTTTATACGTACCAGTCTGCTTTCCATGCTTAAGGAAGAAATACGGGCTGCCGTGCCTAAGGAGATGCTTACTTTGCAGGCCGTGCAATGCCTGGTTTAGTGAAGTCGGACAGTTTTGGTGAAGCCTGACAGTCGCGTGCCGTGATGCGCTGCTTTCTGTTGCCGGCAGTTTGCGACTCGTTGCCAATACTCAGTAGATTCCGGACCGCTGAAAGGGTAAATAATATCAGATTAATTTGGATTATTGTTTTGTTGTGCTTACTTTTGAATGATAAATTAATTTTATAACTAATTTTTTATGAAAAAGTACATAGCAGAAATGATCGGAACAATGGTTCTTGTTTTGATGGGTTGCGGTAGCGCAGTCTTTGCAGGGAGTGTTACAGGCACGGTTGGTGCCGGAGTAGGAACAATAGGCGTAGCTTTGGCTTTCGGTCTGTCCGTGGTAGCAATGGCATACGCCATCGGTGGTATATCAGGGTGTCATATCAATCCTGCTATAACGCTGGGTGTTTTTCTTTCCGGAAGAATGAGTGGAAAAGATGCCGGAATGTATATGCTCTTTCAGGTAATCGGGGCTATCATCGGTTCGGCCATTCTTTGTACATTGGTGTCTACGGGAGGACACGGAGGTCCTACGGCTACCGGAGCGAATAGTTTTGCTGATGGGGAAATGCTTCAGGCGTTTATTGCCGAAGCGGTATTTACGTTTATTTTCGTATTGGTGGTGCTCGGATCTACCGATTCGAAAAAAGGTGCCGGTTCATTGGCAGGGTTGGCTATCGGATTAACACTGGTACTGGTACATATCGTTTGTATCCCCATTACGGGTACTTCCGTTAATCCTGCACGTAGCATCGGTCCGGCTTTGTTTGAGGGTGGCGCTGCATTGTCTCAGTTATGGCTGTTTATCGTAGCTCCGTTTGTTGGTGCTGCATTGAGTGCCGGAATCTGGAAAGTTCTTTCTTCTGATAAGGATTAAGCAATTACCTGACCTTGAGTAAATACAGATAGGCTTTTTTAGACAAGCCTTGCATCTGTGAACATAAAAAAAGAGCCGTATCAAACTCTGTCTTGAGTAATGATACGGCTCTTTCTCTTATTCAAAATCTATCTTCTCGTATGTCTCATTATTGTAAATCGTTTTTACACGTATCTTCAAGCCTTTGGCGGTTTTCATTTCCTCCGCTATTTTATCCAGTTTAAAGGATACGATGCCGTCACCTATGCTCCCTTCATCGTCATTGTATGCATTGTGGCGGAATTCGAGGTTGATGTAACCCTCCTCGTCTATGAGATCTTTATCCACGTCATATACCAGGTTCAGCATGTGCTTTTTCTCGGGATTGTTTGTTCCGCGATATTGGAACTCTATTGTCAGATACCCTTGTGCAATCCAATGGTGGTTCATGTTGATGCGGCTGTCTCCGATACTGTCGGCTGTTTCGGCCGTCAGTGGGATGATGTCTTTGGTCAGGATGGAATCCATTTTCACTACTTGGATATTGTAATCATATCCGGGGACTTGTTCTTCAAACTGGTGGAACCAGACAAATACCCGTTTCCCGTCCACAATCGGATAATTGCGGATAGCGGAGTCATCGCCCGGATACATCTTCCTACCACTGTCCAGGCCGAAATAATAGTCCTTTGTGTCTTCGATTTGCCTGAGAGTGGCAATTGTAAAATCAGTATAAACGGTATCATCATCGTCCAGACAAGACTGGAGGAAGGGGATGAGGGTCAAGGTCACGATTACTGCAAATAAATTCAATTTCTTCATAAGTTCGTTTTGGTTTCGAGGTATTACATTAAAATTATAAAGGCATTCTTCTGCCCGGTGTAGCTCCCCGCTCGGGAAGCATCCGTATGAAAAATGCAGGAAAGAAAAGAATATTGCGTAGAATATTGTTAAAGAAATAAAAGTGGAAAAAGAGTTGTTGGCGTTATGCAGTATTTTTGTCTTTACTGCATTTTTAAGATAAACACGTGTTTGAGAGAATGAAAGAACAAGAGCTGACAGAGTTGTGCAGGCAAGGCGACAACCGTGCCCGCAAGGAACTTTATGAGCAGTATGCCGGACGGATGCTCGGTATCTGTCTCCGATATGCCGGAGACAGAGAAACCGCCCGGGATCTGTTGCATGACGGTTTCTTGAAGATATTCGGCTCGTTCGATAAATTCACCTGGCGTGGTGAGGGTTCTCTTAGAGCATGGATGGAACGTGTGATGGTGAATGTGGCATTGCAATACCTGCGCAAAAATGACGTGATGAGCCAGTCGATGGCGTTGGAAGATGCTCCCGAAGTCTACGAAGAGCCGGATGCTTCGGAGGTGGAAGCCATACCACAGCAGGTCCTGATGCATTTTATAGAAGAGTTACCTGCCGGTTATCGTACCGTATTCAACTTATACACGTTTGAAGATAAATCGCATAAAGAGATTGCCCGATTGCTGGGCATCAACGAAAAGTCCTCGGCTTCGCAATTGTTTCGTGCCAAAAACGTGCTGGCCAGGAAAGTAAAAGAATGGCTAATGACGAATGACAGATGAAGGATGAGAAGATGAAAGATAAAGAAATGTGGATGGACAAGCTGAAAGAGAAGTTGGAAAACTACTCTGAGCCGATACCTCCTTTCGGTTGGGAACAGCTGGAGAAGGAGTTGGTGCCGCCTGTGAAAAAAAGAATACTGTATCCTTATCGCAGATGGGGAGCAGTCGCTGCGGTGCTGCTGGTGGCGGCCTCTTCTCTGAGCATTTATTTCCTGAATACTCCTACGGCCGATGACATACGCCATACGGTTGCTCCGGCGTTGGCTTCCGATCCTGATCCATTGCCACCGACAAACGATTCCGATATGCAAGTGGCAAGAATGAAATCTGTACAGCCCCGTCCGGTAATTGCCCAAGTGAGAAAAGTGACTGATAGAGAGGAGGATATTTCTTCTGCTTCAGCAGAAACGGTTGCATGTCCGGTAGAAGAAGGGGCAAGTCCGATACCGGAAGCGGAAACGAAAGAGAATCTTCGGAAGGAGACGAAAGATGCTGAAGATGAATCAGGTACAGCCGTGCGTTCTCATCAGCGTTCGGGACAGGACAAGTTGCATATTCCGGCAGAAAGACCCAAAGTGAAAAAAGGGCGTTGGGCTGTGGGGGCGGCTGTCGGGAATGGAGGCGGTAGTTCTTTCATGGGGAATGGAACGGTTGACGCTTTGTATAATTCATCTTCAGACCAACGGCTAAATTTGGCACCTACTGTCGATGATGAGATTATTCAGATTCCCAATAACCAGATGGTGGTATTTAAAGAGGGTGTACCTTACTTAAAGCGCACGGATGAGATCGTGGATATCAAACATCACCAGCCGGTTTCTTTCGGACTGTCGGTGCGCAAGGGGCTTGCGAAAGGTTTGT
>CAUEFX010000058.1 GCA_958477465.1 uncultured Bacteroides sp. | reverse complement strand
AGTTCACTTTCGCATTTTAACATAACATACCCACAGGGGTTTCGGACTGACCCGTGATTCTCTGGCAAAAATATTACTCTGCGGAACTCTGTGTACTCCGTGGTGATTCTCCCTCTCTTTCCCCAATTCTTCTTTTTTCCCCCTTTATTCTTCCCCAATTCATTTTTTTTTGCTATTTTTGCTCTGTTATTATAACTTAGAAAGGTAATTATGAGCGAAGACTTAATCCCCCAAGTTCCCCGGAGCGAAGGATCGTATTCCGCCGATAGCATTCAGGTGTTAGAAGGCTTGGAAGCTGTGCGTAAGCGCCCCGCGATGTACATCGGTGACATCAGCGTAAAGGGACTTCATCACTTGGTATATGAAATTGTTGACAACTCTATCGATGAAGCATTAGCAGGCTATTGCGACCACATTGAAGTAACCATCAACGAAGACAATTCAATCACCGTACAGGACAATGGACGCGGTATCCCCGTAGACTTCCATGAGAAAGAACAGAAATCAGCATTGGAAGTAGCGATGACAGTACTTCATGCCGGCGGTAAATTCGACAAAGGTTCGTATAAAGTTTCCGGAGGTCTGCACGGAGTAGGTATGTCTTGTGTAAACGCATTGTCTACCCACATGATTACCCAGGTCTACCGCAACGGCAAAATTTATCAGCAAGAGTATGAAATAGGAAAACCGCTTTACCCCGTAAAGGAAGTAGGTGTATCGGACCACACCGGAACCAAACAGCAATTCTGGCCGGACGGCTCGATCTTTACCGAAACGGTTTATAAATACGAGATATTGGCGAGCCGCATGCGCGAACTCGCGTATCTGAACGCCGGTATCAAGATCACACTGACCGACCGCCGTGTAGTAAATGAGGAGGGGAAATTCAAACAGGAGGTATTCTATTCGGAAGAAGGCTTGAAAGAATTTGTCCGCTACCTGGAATCATCCCGCGACCATCTGATTAATGATGTCATCTATCTGAATACGGAAAAACAGGGCATCCCCATCGAAGTGGCGATCATGTACAATACCGGATTCTCCGAGAATGTCCATTCGTACGTGAATAATATCAACACTATTGAAGGTGGTACGCACCTGGCAGGTTTCCGCCGTGCCCTGACACGTACACTCAAGAAATACGCCGAAGACAGCAAGATGCTGGAAAAGGTAAAAGTCGAGATTGCCGGAGACGACTTCCGCGAAGGATTGACAGCCGTTATTTCCGTAAAGGTAGCCGAGCCGCAGTTCGAAGGACAGACCAAGACGAAGTTGGGTAACAACGAAGTGATGGGAGCCGTAGACCAGGCCGTAGGAGAAGCCCTCTCCTATTATCTGGAAGAGCACCCGAAAGAAGCCAAGCAAATCGTTGACAAAGTGATTCTTGCTGCAACCGCCCGTCATGCCGCCCGTAAGGCGCGCGAAATGGTGCAACGCAAATCACCGATGTCCGGTGGCGGACTTCCCGGTAAGCTGGCCGACTGTTCGGATAAAGACGCTGCCAAATGCGAGTTGTTCCTTGTCGAGGGAGACTCGGCAGGCGGTACTGCCAAGCAGGGTCGTAACCGTGCTTTCCAAGCAATTCTGCCTTTGCGCGGTAAGATTTTGAACGTAGAGAAAGCCATGTATCACAAGGCGCTCGAAAGCGAGGAGATACGTAATATATACACGGCATTGGGTGTCACTATCGGAACAGAAGATGACAGCAAAGCTGCCAATATCGACAAATTGCGTTATCACAAGATCATCATCATGACCGATGCCGATGTCGATGGTTCGCACATCGACACACTGATCATGACGTTCTTCTTCCGCTATATGCCGCAAATCATACAGAACGGTTATCTGTATATCGCCACTCCCCCGCTCTACTTATGCAGAAAGGGTAAAATAGAGGAGTACTGCTGGACAGACGCACAACGCCAGAAGTTCATCGATACGTATGGCGGCGGTTCCGAAAATGCTATTCACACCCAGCGTTACAAGGGTTTGGGTGAGATGAACGCCCAGCAATTGTGGGAAACAACCATGGACCCGGAAAACCGTATGCTGAAACAGGTAAATATCGAAAACGCAGCCGAAGCCGATTATATCTTCTCCATGCTGATGGGTGAGGATGTCGGTCCGCGTCGCGAATTCATAGAAGAGAATGCAACGTATGCAAATATCGATGCATAATACGTTTTTATAAACCAACCTCACATCTTACAACGAAGAAGCGCCGGCAAGCAAAGGAAAATCCTTTGAACCGGCGCTTTTCTCTAAAATCCATCTCTACCGTGCAAACGCATCTTCCACGTTTTTTTACAGACATCCTTTTAGGGCTGATTAATGCGGCTGCAGAACAGATGTTTTCAAACACACAATTAAATCAGTACAAATAAATCAGTACAAAAATGAAATCCGACAGCAACAGAATCGTTTTCTTAGACATTACAAAGTGTTTCGCCATCTTTTGTGTTATACTGGGTCATGTCATCCAGCAAACATTCCCGGGAGACCCCTATCACGACAGCCTGTTATTTCAGTTCATTTACTCATTTCACATGCCCCTTTTCATGGTAGTCAGCGGGTACTTTATGGGTAAAGCATTCGCCATATCTCCGCTCCAATTTCTAAAGAAAAGATCTGTCCAACTGTTGCTCCCCGTCTTAACCTTCTCCGTATTATTCATCCTCTTTCACAATACCATATACACCCACCTGACTGGCAAAGAGAGTATTAACTTCTTCACATACCTATCCGGAGGCTGGATGTGGTTTCTAAAGTACTTGTTCATCTGCTCGGTAATTGCGTATGCAAGTAAGAAAATATTCCGTAACGATGCTTTAGCCGCACTTCTGCCCACAATACTACTGATTCTGCTGACCCGGACCACCATATTCAGACTATTGCCTTTCTTATGGTTAGGGTACTTCCTTCATAAATACAACGACAGACTATTTAAGCGTCCGTCCGTTACGCTCATAAACAGCCTGATATGTTTCGTTTTCTTCTTAATCTTCTGGAAAGGAGATTATGATGCCGCCCACCGTATCATTTTCTTCAAGGAGGCTGTCAGATTTGACGTGCACAACTTTATCATAACACTCATCCGTCTGGGCGTAGGAGCAAGCGGCAGTATATTCTTCATCGCATTATTTAAAATCCTGATGGAGAGGGTAAAAGACGGAAAGCTATGGCAGGTATGCTGCGAAACCGGAAGAAATACACTGGGTATTTATTGCGTACAGATTTATCTGTTGGAGTTCGGTTTAGACCACATCCCGGTCGTATTCAACTTCCCCGGAGCAGTCTTCGCCCAACTGATTTACGCCGTCATCGTATTAGTTCTGTGTGATCTTCTCGTCCGTCTTATCAAAAAGAACAAATGGACCGCATTGTTTATGCTGGGACACCAAATCAGATGATGTGCTGTCGATTCAATTCCTCAGCGACCACTTCCAGCTCTTTATACCAATCTTCTCCGAACTTACGGATCAGCGGCTCTTTCAAGAATTTATAAACCGGCAGATTTTCCTTCCGGCCAAGCAACACCGCTGCTTTACAGACATTCCAGCGATGATAATTTACCGCTTTATATGGTCCGTAGTCTCCGATACGGATCGGATATAAATGACAGGAAACAGGTTTGTAGAAATCCACCTTACCCGCACGGTAGGCTTTCTCTATCGCACAATAGCAGCAACCCTTTTCGTCATAACAAGTAAACACACAGTCTTTATTATTTACGATGGAAGTTACCAGATCGCCCTCTTCGTCTGTGTATACTACCCCCTGCTTCTCTATGACAGCACGGGCTTCGGGAGACAACTCCTCCCAGATAACAGGAAGAACCTCTTCCAACTTCGCCACCTCATCCAGCTCCACCGGCGCTCCGGCATCTCCTTCAATACAGCACTCCCCTTTGCAGGCATCCAGATTGCAGAGGAATTTCTCGCGGAACACATCGAGGCTTACTACAACATCATCTATCTGAATCATAATCTTATTCGTAAAAAGAGGAGGTCAAAACACTGGTACATAGAAATCACCCCTGTCACAGAGGTCTGTAGCAGGGGTGCTTTGCCAACAAGAGAGTTTTGACCCTCCTATATCATGAACATTACTTTTTTACTTAATCAGCACCTTACCGTTCATCTCTGCCGGAACTTCAAGTCCCATGATTTTCAGGATAGTAGGCGCTACATCGGCCAGACGTCCGTTTTCTACTTTGGCATCTTTGTTTTCCGTAACATACACGCAAGGAACCGGATTCAAGGAGTGAGCCGTATTCGGAGTACCGTCTTCATTCAGAGCGTGATCGGCATTACCGTGATCGGCAATGATAATGGCCTCGTAACCTTGTGCTTTTGCAGCCTCGATAGTATCTTTGACACAGGCATCAACTGCCACAACGGCCTTTTCGATAGCTTCATAAACACCGGTATGTCCCACCATATCACCGTTTGCATAGTTCACCACAATGAAATCGTACTTGTTCTCATTGATGGCGGCCACCAGCTTATCTTTCACCTCATAAGCACTCATTTCCGGCTTCAGGTCATAAGTTGCCACCTTCGGAGAAGGAACCAGAATGCGGTCTTCGTTTTCATAAGGAGCTTCCCGTCCGCCATTGAAGAAGAAAGTTACGTGAGCGTATTTCTCCGTTTCAGCGATATGAAGCTGTTTCAGACCTTTGGCTGCCAGATATTCGCCCAAGGTATTCTTCACATTCTCTTTATCGAACAAGATATGAACACCTTTGAAAGAAGCATCATACGGAGTCATGCAGTAGTACTGCAAACCGGGGATGGTATGCATTCCCGCTTCCGGCATATCCTGTTGAGTAAGCACCACGGTCAGTTCCTTGGCACGGTCGTTACGGTAATTAAAGAAGATAACCACATCACCTTCTTTGATTGTACCATCTACATTGGCATTTACAATCGGCTTGATAAATTCATCGGTAACACCTTCGTCATAAGACTCCTGCATAGCCTGAACCATATCCGTAGCCTTTTTCCCCACACCGTTTACCAACAGGTCATAAGCCTCTTTTATACGTTCCCAACGTTTGTCACGGTCCATCGCATAGTAACGTCCGATGATAGAAGCCACCTTACCGGCAGACTTTGCACAATGTGCTTCCAGCTGTTCGATAAAGCCTTTACCGCTCTTAGGGTCCGTATCACGGCCATCCATGAAACAGTGCACATACGTATTCCCGATGCCGTACTCTTTGGATATATCGCAAAGTTTGAAAAGGTGATCCAATGAGCTATGTACTCCACCGTCAGAGGTCAGTCCCATGAAATGAACATTCTTCCCGTTCTCTTTAGCATAAGTGAAAGCTGAAACGATTTCGGGATTCTTCATGATACTGTTGTCACGACATGCCAGGTTGATTTTTACCAGATCCTGATAAACCACACGTCCGGCACCAATATTAAGATGACCGACTTCCGAGTTACCCATCTGTCCGTCGGGCAGACCTACATTCTCACCGCTTGCCTGCAACTGAGAATGGGGATATGTTTTTAATAAATAATCCCAATAAGGAGTAGGAGTATTGAAAATTACATCATCTTTCCCCTGGTCGCCTATTCCCCAACCATCAAGGATCATTAAAAGGGCTTTCTTACTCATAATATCTATAATTTAAATTGTTTTTATACTCATTCCTATTTTCGGGTGCAAAGTTACAAAAAAACAGCAGTTAACAGAGTCTGTTTATTTATAAATAACCTAATATCCGATACTTTACACAAAAAGAAAAGGGGAAATACGGACAGTACCAAATAAAATCCGTACTTTTGCCCCGCCAAAAAACAGATGAATAATAAATATGGACGATTCAAACCCGCGAACGTGCAACAGTATTAACTAAAACGGACAGAGCCATACAAGCGTCACGATGCCTCTGTTCGGATAAAAAACAAACGAAAGGAGGCAATAAGATGAGAAAGTATCTTTATTGTGAAGCCGGCTTTGTGGAAAAATCACAATGGCTCCCCAACAGCTGGGTAAATGTAGTATGCCCCGATGCCGATGACTTTGAATTCCTGACCAAAGAGCTGCAGGTACCCGAATCTTTTCTGGATGACATTGCCGATACCGATGAGCGCCCCCGTACGGATACGGAAGGCAATTGGCTATTGACAATCCTGCGTATTCCCGTACAGAATAACCAGAACGGCATCCCATTCAGTACAGTGCCTATCGGCATCATCACCAACAACGAAATCATCGTTTCCGTATGCTATCACAACACGGAATTACTTCCGGACTTCATCGAGCATACCCGCCGGAAAGGGATCGTTGTACGCAACAAGCTGGATCTGATCTTGAGACTGATCTACTCCTCCGCCGTATGGTTTCTGAAATATCTGAAACAGATCAATGTGGACATCACCGCCGCAGAAAAAGAGTTGGAAAAGAGCATCCGTAATGAAGACCTGCTCCGCCTGATGAAACTGCAAAAGACACTTGTCTATTTCAACACATCCATCCGTGGAAATGAAGTGATGATCGGCAAGCTGAAGAGTATTTTTCAGGAGACAGACTATCTGGACCAGGAACTGGTAGAAGATGTCATCATTGAACTAAAACAGGCGTTCAATACGGTCAATATTTACAGCGACATCCTTACAGGTACCATGGATGCCTTTGCTTCCATCATTTCCAACAATGTGAATGCCATCATGAAACGCATGACGAGTTTGTCCATTACACTGATGATCCCCACATTGATCGCCAGTTTTTACGGCATGAATGTCGATATTCATATTGACGAAATCCCTCATGCTTTCGCCTGGATCGTATCGGCTTCCGTTGTGTTATCCGCATTGACCTTCATCGTTTTCAGAAAGATCAAGTGGTTCTGAACAAACAAAAGCCTGAGCCTGGTCTCAGGCTTTTTCATCCGGATACTAAGAGTAAAAAATAGAGAAACAATGCCCAAACGGTCCAAAACAAGGTTTAAGTGTAAACAAACGGTGTTTAATCAGCACATATCTTCTTCTTTTCCAATAAATTATAGAATACTTTTCATTCATAAAGTTTGCCGCATCCAGTAATATTATTTATTTTTGCAAATAAAATTATATTAGCGTTAAAAATCAAGCAAATATTTATGAAAAAGAGACACTTAAGATTTATCCCTATCGTCCTTTCTGCCTCACTGTTTACATTCTCCTGTGTAGACAATGATTACGATCTGAGCGGTGACATCGATCTCACGATCCAAATAGGAGGTAGCGAGTTCGCCATTCCCGGAGGAGAAACCGAGCCGATCCGGCTTAGCAAAATCCTGGACATAGAAGAAGACGGAATTGTCAAAACAGATGAATACGGCAATTACTACTTATGGAAAGAAGGGACAGAAACGACCACTGATATTTCGGTAGACAAATTTGAGATAAACAGTCCGGATATCACTCCGATAAACAAAGCACTGAATTTCAACATTCCGTCGATCAGCGGTATTCAGGGGAAACTGCCTCCCATTCCTTTGGACGGAATGACCACTGATTTCAGTCTGGACGGAACGGAGCTTCCCACAGAGATCAAATCCCTGTCTCTGATCAACATGGATATGGAAGCTGTCATTCAGTTTTCATTCACCCCGGCTGTTGCCGAAAATCTATATCTAGAGGCTATCAACCTGCAATTTCCGGAGTTCATACAATCGCCACAGCTGACCCGTGGCCTTTTGCACCTCGAAAGCCAAAAAGTAAATAAGGATAACGGACTGTCTGTCACGGTGCCTGTCAATGGAATAGACTGCAAGCAAGACGGTATCAAATTCGAAGGGGGGAATCTTTCCATAGCAGGAGAGATCTCTTTGACTGGTGAGGTGACCATCGATGCCGGAGAGATCCTTGTAAGCGCAGGTCCTGCTTCCGTTGCATTGAAAGTGGACATCACGCTGCGGGACAAGCAGACCAAGCAACAAATTATCAGAATAAAAAGTATAACAGGTAAGGTGGCACCGGATATCGACATCCACATTGATCCGGTAACGATCTCCGGACTACCCGATTTCTTGGACGACGAAAGAGTGACCCTGTCGGTAGAGAAACCCATGATCTTCTTCACTGCCAATAACAATACGCCCGTATCTGCCCAGATAAAAGGTGAAATCACTTCTTTCATCACCAAAGACAATCAAAGAGAACAACTTGGAGATCCGGTGAATCATCCTGTAAAATTCGACTTTACGATAAATAAGAAAACCCAAGAGAAGTTCTGTCTTCTGCCGACGGATGTGCAGACGGATGCTGAAGGAGCCACTCCTGTCGAAGTAGCCAACTTACCTACCCTGATCTCTAAAATACCCGATTTGTTTGAGTTCGAAGTAACGGCTGAAGCAATCCAGGACGAAACAGAGATCCAACTGAACCAGACTTACAGCATTATCACCGATTATAATGTCAACGTACCTTTTGTCTTTGGCAAAGACATTACCCAGATTGTTTATAAAGACAGTGTAGACGGATGGTATGAAGACATGCAAGACTATGAAGTCAAACAAATAAACGCGACAGCCACAGCTATCAATAAAATCCCATTGGGATTGAGCTTCACGGCAAAAGCATTGAGTGTAGATGCCCAAGGCAATCCGGTAGAATTGAAAGGTGTAACTGTTACCGTGAAAGTCGACGGCAAGACAGACGGTGTTATCAAGGCCGGCAAAAACAATACAGCCGCCGAAAGTACATTGGTCGTTGAAATAAAAGAGACGACTGCCGGTGCTGTCAAGAAATTGGACGGATTGGCTTTTGAGATCGTTGCTGCCTCCGGAACAGATGCTCAAGGACAACAACTAAACGAAAATCAGACGTTACAGTTGAAGAATGTCCGGTTGAAAGTGCCCGGTGGTGCTATTGTTGATTTGAATTAAATGGAAGATGTATAAAAACGATAAAACAATGAAACACTATAAATTAAGAGCCGTACTGGCCTCATTCTTCATCCTTTGCACCGTCGGCGTGGGAGCGCAGAATCTCAATTCAAGCTACTTCATGGAAGGTATGACCTACCGCCATCAGCTCAATCCGGCGTTTATGGGTGAAAGCAACTATATAAACATGCCGCTTTTCGTATTGGGTAATTTCAATGTCGGTGTTCAAGGAAACATCGGAATCAATGATTTCCTTTACAAATACAACCAGAACGGGTATAAACTGACCACATTCATGAGTCCGACTGTCAGCAACAACGAATTTCTGAGTAACTTACACACCAACAACCACCTGAGTATGAACCTGAGCATGCCGATCATCGCTTTCGGTTTCCGGGGTTTTGGAGGTTTTAATACATTTGGAATAGAACTGCGGTCCAATACCTCCTTCAATCTGCCATACGGGCTCTTTGACTTCATGAAAACAGGGATGAGTGACGAAAGAGGCAGTCATTACAGTATAAAGGACCTTACCATGCGTAGCAATAACTATGTAGAACTGGCATTGGGACATTCTCACGAAATCATCAAAGACCGCCTGACCATCGGTGCCAAGGTTAAATTCCTGGTAGGAGGCGCCAATGCAGAAGCCAAGATCAAGAAAATGGATATCACCATGGGACAAGATGAATGGATCATTGATGCAGAGGGGCAGTTGGAAGGGTCTCTGAAAGGCGGTTATTTTAAAAGCAAAGCTCCGGATGAGAACGGAGTTCCCGGTGAAATCGACGGCTTCGATATCGATAGTCCGGGCATAGGCGGCTTCGGAGTAGGTTTCGACCTCGGAGCCGTGTATAAGATGGATGACTTTGTGGAGGGACTGACACTTTCCGCCGCTTTGCTGGATCTGGGCTTTATCAAGTGGAACAACGGGTTAAGGGCCAAGATGGTACACAGTTATACTTTTAGCGGATTCGAGAACCCGATTGCCGTAAAGCCGGATGAAGGTCAGTCCGGTGACATAGACGATGAGCTGGATAACCTGGGAGACCAATTCGGCGAGTTCGCCAAATTCCGTGATGAAGGTACGGTCAGCAGCCGTACGACCAAACTGGCTACAACAATGAATATCGGTGCCGAATATGTATTCCCCTATTACAAGAACCTGAAGTTCGGTCTGCTTTCATCCACTCACTTCAACAAGCCGTTCACCTGGTCGGAAGCACGCCTTTCTGCCAATGTAGCTCCGGTAAGATGGTTTGAAGCTTCCGTCAACTATGCAATAGGCAGTTTCGGTTCATCATTAGGATGGGTATTGAATTTCCACCCGAACGGGATAAACTTCTTCATCGGGACAGACCACATGGTTACCAGAGTCACCCCGCAGTATGTGCCCGTAGGCAATGCTAACGCAAGCGTAAATCTGGGATTCAACATCACCTGGGGAAAGAAGAAGTCCAAAAAGGTTGTCACTACTACGACTACAACATCAGAATTCTAAAGACAACTGACCATCTCCCAAGAGATTAAAGGTCATTCGATGATAAGGAGAGACACCGTGTTCCGCAATGGCAGCACGGTGTTTTTTCGTTGGATACCCCTTGTTATGATCCCAATCATAGTAAGGAAACTCTTGGTGCAGCCGGTTCATGTAGTCATCACGATAAGTCTTGGCCAAAATGGAAGCTGCTGCAATAGAGAGATATTTGCCATCGCCTTTTATCACCGTTGTATGAGGAATATCCGGATATTTTCTGAAACGGTTTCCATCGATCAGCAGATGCTCCGGACGTACCTTCAGCTGATCGATAGCCCGATGCATGGCGAGAAAAGAGGCATTAAGGATATTTATCTCATCGATCTCTTCGGGAGAGACGACTCCCACCGCCCAGGCAACAGCCTCCTTCTCTATCACTTCACGCAATGCATAACGTTGCTTTTCGGAAAGCTGCTTGGAGTCATTGAGCAACTCATTCCTAAAATCCTGTGGGAGAATAACTGCCGCCGCATAAACAGCACCAGCCAAGCATCCCCGACCTGCCTCGTCACAGCCGGCTTCTATTGTATCTTTATTCAAATACGGTAATAGCATAATCGTTCTATTATAACATCATTACAACTTAGAAGAGCCTGCCCCAAATTCTCCTCTCCAAAGTATTCATCGGTTTGTCTTGAGTTAAAATCAAGCAGACTTTCAAAAACCGTACAAAGATAAAAGAATTAAAAAAAAGGATGCCGATAAAAGCATCCTTTATATTGAACGGAATTCTAAGATTGCATCTTTGGGGAATTACATTTTTCTTCGGCAACTGCCGTACCATCCTCTTTGAATGTAATCCCAACATCTACTTTACCTCAGTTCGATCCGTTGCATCGAATTCATGTAATTTTAGAATATACTCCATGCCACAGTCAAGCCCGCCATCACAATGGCCACCATACTCATAAGCTTAATCAGAATATTCAAACTCGGCCCGGAAGTATCCTTAAACGGATCACCCACCGTATCTCCTACAACCGTAGCCTTGTGAACCTCCCCTCCTTTACCGCCGAAGTTGCCTTCTTCCACGTACTTCTTGGCATTGTCCCAGGCTCCTCCGGCATTGGCCATAAAGATAGCCAGCACAAAACCGCTACTCAAGCCGCCTATCAGCAATCCAACGACTCCGGTCACGCCAAACACGACTCCGGTCAGAATAGGGGCTACAATGGCAATAAGTGACGGGACAACCATTTCACGTTGAGCTCCCTTGGTAGAGATAGCGACACAACGTTCATAGTCCGGCTCTACTTCTCCGGTCAGGATTCCCTTTATCTCGCGAAACTGGCGACGGACCTCATCGACCATGTGCCCGGCAGCCCGCCCAACTGCATTCATCGTCAGCCCACAGAAGAGGAAAGCCATCATGGAACCGATAAAAATGCCGGAAAGCACCTTCGGATTCATCAAGGTGACATCGTAATAATTCATGAAATCGACAAAAGTAGCTTTGGATGTTATTATAATATCACCATTCGGCATCACCAATTCCATCGTGCCGAGACGGGTCAGGCCGATACGTATCTCTTCTATATAGGAAGCAAGCAGGGCAAGTCCGGTCAAGGCAGCAGACCCGATGGCAAAACCCTTACCGGTAGCAGCGGTTGTATTGCCCAATGAATCAAGAGCATCCGTCCGCTTACGTACTTCCGCGCCGAGGGCAGACATCTCGGCATTGCCACCCGCATTATCGGCAATAGGGCCATAAGCATCGGTAGCAAGGGTAATCCCTAAAGTAGAAAGCATGCCGACTGCTGCTATGCCTATTCCGTAAAGCCCCATGCCGACATTGTCGAAATCAAAACCGGAAGCAAACAGGAAAGAAGCAATAATACCTACCACCACCGCCAGAACCGGAATTGCCGTAGAAAGCATTCCCAAGCCGATGCCGGAAATAATAACGGTAGCAGGTCCCGTCTTACCGCTTTCACTCAATTTCTGCGTCGGACGATAGGATTGCGAGGTGTAATATTCGGTAGAACGCCCGATAACGATGCCGACAATCAGTCCCACCACTACGGCACAGGAGATCCACATCCAGTTGTCGAGTTGCAATAGCCAGAGAATAAGGAAAGTGGCTGCAACAATCAGAACAGAGCTGAGATTTGTTCCGAAAGCAAGAGAATTCAAGAGGTCCTTCATGTTGGCATCTTCTTTCGTGCGAACAGAGAAGATACCGATAACAGAGAGTAAAATGCCCACAGCGGCAATCAGCATCGGTGCAATAACCGCTTTGAACTGCATCGCCGTATCTCCCGTCTGCATGAAGGCAGCGGCTCCCAAAGCAGCGGTTGCCAGGATAGAACCGCAATAGGACTCATAAAGGTCGGCACCCATACCGGCCACATCCCCCACATTGTCCCCTACATTGTCGGCAATCGTAGCCGGATTACGCGGGTCGTCCTCCGGAATACCGGCCTCTACTTTACCGACAAGGTCCGCTCCCACATCGGCTGCTTTGGTGTAGATTCCTCCTCCCACACGGGCAAACAGCGCTTGCGTAGAAGCTCCCATACCAAAGGTAAGCATGGTGGTGGTAATGATGCAAAGTTTATGAGTAGGGGTCAGTATGTCTGCCGGAATGGCCCAGTTCAGCAGCAGATACCAGAAAGATATATCAAAAAGGCCGATGCCTACCACCACCAATCCCATCACCGCTCCGCTACGGAAGGCAATCCGTAACCCGGCATTCAAAGATCTACGGGCCGCATTTGCCGTACGGGCAGAGGCGTAAGTGGCCGTCTTCATGCCTAAAAATCCCGACAGCCCGGAGAAAAAGCCTCCTGTGAGAAAAGCAATAGGCACCCATACATTCTGCACTTGAAAGCCATAGGCCATAATCGAGAACAATATCACCAGGCCCAGGAATACCCATCCCACGATCTTATACTGTTGTTTCAGATAAGACATGGCACCTTTGCGCACCGCAGCGGCAATCTTAATCATCTGAGGAGTACCTTCACTCTCTTTCATCATCTGCTTATGAAAATAATAAGCAAAGCAGAGAGCCAATACAGAGGCGGCCGGAGCCAACCAGAAAAGCAAGTTGTCCATAGAATAAATATTAGAGGTTTAACGAATGGATAAAAATATTGATTATAAACGAGATAGACAAATAATAATTAAAGAAATTTCAAAATCCGTTTAAACTTTGTCCGGTATTCTTTTGAGCGTTAGAGGCTGTCCGAACTCTATTCAGCATTCTTCTGAGAATTACCGTTAAGGGCATTTTTCGTTTTTGTGAGGAGTATAAGCGGGCTATGTAGCCGGACATAGAGTGATGGATGAGCGAAAAAATCCGTCCTTATACGGATTTGCAACACAGTTGCACTGCAAAAGCCTTACCTTTGTACCAACAAAAGAGAAAAAGTCATGGAATGTAATTGCAGTCATCACTCCGGCTGTCAGACACAGGAGAAGGAGGAGAAAAATAAAAACCTGCCCGTCATTATCAGCCTTGTAATGTTGGGCATGGGCATGTTTATGAACCATTCCGGTTGGTTCACCCTGCCGGGCAGCGCATTGGCATGGTATGCGGTTGCCTATCTCATCGTAGGTTACCCCGTGCTGCGGGAAGCCTTCGGGCAACTCCGCCAAGGAGAGTTTTTCAATGAATTCATGCTGATGGGAGTTGCCACCATCGGTGCCTTCTGCATCGGCGAGTATCCCGAGGGGGTAGCCGTAATGCTCTTCTACTCCATCGGCGAGGCATTTCAGGACCGCGCGGTAGGAAACGCACAACGGAATATCAAAGCCTTGCTGGATGTGCGTCCGGAGACAGCCACCGTGATACGCAACGGACAGCCGGAAACGGTACATCCGGAAACTGTAAACGTAGGGGAACTCATCGAAATAAAAGCAGGAGAACGGGTACCGCTCGACGGGACTATGCAGAGCGAGCAGGCCTCATTCAACACTGCCGCCCTGACTGGAGAAAGCCGCCCGCGCACCATCCGTAAGGAAGAACCCGTGCTTGCCGGCATGATTGCCACCGACCGGGTGGTACGGCTCACCGTAAGCAAGCCATACAATGAAAGCGCACTTGCGCGGATACTTGCCATGGTACAGGAAGCCAACGAACGGAAAGCCCCCGTAGAACTGTTTATCCGGAAATTCGCCCGCATTTACACACCCATCGTGACAGGGCTGGCCGTACTGATTGTTCTGATTCCTTTCCTGTATTCGCTGGGCGTGCCGACCTTCGATTATCTGTTCAAAGAGTGGCTCTATAGAAGTCTGGTGTTTCTGGTAATCTCCTGTCCTTGCGCACTCGTCGTGAGTATTCCGTTGGGATATTTCGGAGGAATCGGAGCCGCTTCCCGTGCGGGTATCCTGTTTAAAGGCGGAAACTACCTGGATGCCATCACACAGATCAACACAGTCGTGTTCGACAAAACAGGTACGCTGACGAAAGGTGTTTTCGAAGTACAGCACGTAGAAAGCAGCTTATCTACCCAAGAAGAGTTATTGCAATACGTCGTCTCTGCCGAACAACAGAGTACCCACCCGATAGCCCGCGCCATCAGTGAATATGCCGGAAAGAAGGGAATACGCCCGCTCCCCACCTCTGCCACAACGGAAATTCCCGGACACGGACTGGAAGTGCAACTGGACGGGCACACGGTATTGGCAGGAAATCCACGACTGCTCTCCCGTTACCGGATAGCCTGTCCCGCAGAATTAAACGCAGTGGCAGAGACCCTTGTAGTCTGTGCCGTCGATGGTGTCTATGCCGGTTATCTGCTGCTATCGGATACTCCGAAAGAAGATGCTGCAACAGCTGTCGAAGAGCTGAAAGCATTAAATATTGATAATATACAGATCTTATCCGGTGACAAACAGGCAATTGTTACTAAATTAGGGACGGAATTAGGGGTATCACAAGCATACGGCGATCTGCTGCCGGAAGGGAAAGTCGCTCATATCGAAGCCCTGAAAGCCAATCCATCCAACCGCATCGCCTTCGTGGGAGACGGCATCAATGATGCGCCCGTGCTTGCCATGAGCAACGTCGGCATAGCCATGGGAGGACTGGGCAGTGATGCGGCCATCGAGACAGCGGACATCGTCATACAAAACGACCAACCGTCCAAGGTAGCCACAGCCATTTGCATCGGCCGTGCAACAAGACGTATCGTATGGGAGAACATCATCCTCGCCTTCGGAGTCAAGCTCGCCGTACTGTTATTGGGTGCCATTGGCATAGCTACCATGTGGGAAGCAGTCTTTGCCGATGTCGGCGTAGCTTTAATCGCCATCCTTAATGCCATACGGATACAGAAAAAGAAATTCTGACCGCCCCCGGGAAGGCGGGAACCACTCTTCCGGAGGAAGAGAAGCATCCGGAAAAAGAAAAAGCCGTAAAAGGGATATTTATATGGAAGAAAACATCTATTTGAAAAAGCTGGCGCAACGGGATATCAAGCCGACTGCCATGCGGCTGCTTATCCTCCGCGCCATGATGCAGTTCGACCGGGCTTTCAGCCTGCTCGATCTGGAAACATACTTGGATACCGTGGATAAATCCACCTTATCGCGTACCATCAACCTCTTTCTGGAACATCATCTGATACATGGCATCGACGACGGCTCCGGTTCACTGAAATACGCCGTATGCGGGAATGAATGCAACTGCCACATTGATGATCTGCATGTGCATTTCTATTGTACGAACTGCCACCGGACGTACTGCCTAAGGAATATCCACATACCGTCCGTAAGCCTTCCTCAACACTTTACAGCAGAAAGCATCAATTACGTGATAAAGGGCTTGTGCGATCATTGCTCGCATTGATCAAGAAGATCCGGTCCGTATTTTCTTCCGAATCTACTCTTTATCCTTATCTTTCTTCCATCCCGGATTCTGCACAAGTTTCCGGTCAGTGTCTATGTCCCGCTGCGGGATAGGCAGAAGTTGCTGATAGTCTTCTATCTTCAACAGTCCGGTTGCGAGGTCATTGCGGCGCAGGAATGCAAAGTAGCTTCCGAAGCCTTTCAATTCACTTTGCCAGGTAGAACGCAAAGATTCGATAAAATCGGTTTCACCTGCCAACGGCAAATTACGTACTTGCCGTACACGATTCAGATAATTCACCGCTTCCCCCTGATTGCCCAAACGATAAGCACACTCGGATGCAGACAGCAGTACCTCGGTGTAAGTAACGAAAGGCACATAATCGTTCCCTTTCAATACATTTTCATACGATTCGGGTTGTGTTCCGGCCAACAGCGCCCAAATAAGTTCTTTTGAGTTTCGGGCAAGAGAAACGTCCGAGGAGGCTTCCAGAGCATATACACCGCTATCGATAATCCGCTTTAAATAGCCATAAGCCTGCTCGTAAGACTTCTGATGCAGATACATCTTTGCCAATAAAGCCAACGAAGCGCCCTGTGATGCATACAAGAAACTTTCCGGAGAATCGAACTTAGCCGGTTCCGGCTTGCTGTGTTCTGCACAATAGTTCAGATCTTCCACCAAATTCGCGAACAGATCTCTACTGACCAACTGCTTGGTAACGGCAATGGAATTATCCAGACTAATCACATAAGGTATATTCTCCCACCAGGAAGCCAACTGGAAATACTGTACGGCAGCCAATTGATGAATATAAGCCAGGAAAGGCGGCATTTCAGTCACCCCACTCGCTTCAAGCAGACGGTCAAATAACTTAATCCTGCTGATGGCACCGTAAGCATTGCCCCAGACACTATAAAGTTTGCTGTCGTCAGGCGTCAGCGTATGTTCGTAGATAGAACGATAAGCCGTACCCTGCCCGTCAAAACTCTGTGTATAGTAGCCATCCAGATTGGAGAAATCCTGCATAGACGTCGTCATCATAAAAGCGATAGCGGTAATGACCTTCCGCCCGTCTTCTCCGAATTCAACCGGCTTGGACAGATCTCCTTTTTGCATCAGGCTGAGAGTCGCCGAAAGCCTTCCACCCACAGTATAAACCGTAATTGTCTTATCTTTCATCAAAGCGCCGGCAGCCGGTCGGGCCACAATCACCAACTCATCTTCCTGAATGGTTCCCGTATAATCGATGTCGGCAAACTGAAGAATCTTCAGATTCTCTATGCTGATAGACTCTCCGGGTACACCCGCCGGTTTTTCCAAAGTTACCGGCACCCCACACGCTATCTTAATGCGGAAAGTACCGCCCTCGGCAGGTATCTCCAACTCTTCCTTGTCGAGAGTCAGCGTCACATCCCCTCCGGCATCCGGTTCATTGCCGGCAATGCCGTCGCCATCCCAATCGATGAAATAGTTCAAATCGGGGACGGTGACCTCCATGCCCAATTTCTCATACCGCCGGATGATGTTATCCGAAATCTCATCCACATTCAACTGCATGGAGTTCTCCCGGATCTTCTCTTTCGTGTCGTCCATAAACCGGCCTTCCGCCTTGAATTCGGAACTCAACATAGCAAGGTATTCCGTCAATTCGGCGTCACTGCGGTCTTTCAGTAAAACAGACGAGACAACAATCAGCGCACCTGCCTCCTCTGTTCCGGAAGCAATGGAGAAGTTGCAGACATCCTGATCGGCATAACGCTCCAAACCAAAATTCCTCAAGACCTCCTTCTGAACCTTCGCATCGGCCTCATCAAAGTCCATGATGTTGTTTCTGATAAGCTGCATCATGCGTTGCGTCTTCAAGTGAGTGAGGATGTTCACATTGGCCTGCTTGTTGTCAGTCAGATTCACAATCGCCTGCAGGGTTATCTGACTGTCGGACAGTTCACCGGTCACTTCATTGAAGTAAAACCCGTCTGCCGTAAGCAGCACGTATGGGGAGTTCAGATTAATCTCACCGAAATCAAAGGAGCCGTCGTAATCGGCGATAATGCCTTGATAGACATCACCGGTCAGGTTGTAATTCTTGTCCAATGCCTGTACAGTAATCTTGGAGCCACTGATAAAAGGGCCTTTCTCTACCTTACCCGACACATTGTATGTTTTCGGGGTAAAAACATCCTTATCATCTTCACATCCGGCAACCAATGCCAGGATAAAAAACAAACAGAAGCAGTTCAGCAGTTTATGTCTCATAGTCTATGTTATTTTTTTGCTTGCGGCAATCTCCGGCCGAGTCGGATCAGAACATCTGACTCACTCTCTCTATGCCTGCCACAAGTACATCTATCTCTTTTTTCGTATTGTAAACGGCAAACGAGGCGCGCACTGTGCCCTCTACACCGAGCCGTTGCATCAGCGGCTGTGCACAATGATGTCCGGTGCGCACGGCGATGCCCAGCCTGTCAAGCAGCGTTCCCATATCAAAATGATGGATATCTCCCACAAGGAAAGAGATAACGCTGCTTTTATGTTCCGCCTGCCCCAAGATACGGATATGGGGGATTTCCTCCAACCGCTTCGTGGCATAAACCGTCAGCTCATGCTCATAGGCGGCAATGTTTTCGATGCCGAGTCCGGTGACGTAGTCGAGTGCTTTCGCCAGTCCGGTCGTACCGATGTAATCGGGTGTTCCGGCTTCAAACTTAAAAGGAAGTTCATTGAAAGTCGTTTTCTCAAAAGAGACATGCTGTATCATCTCCCCTCCCCCCTGATAAGGAGGCAGACGATCGAGCCATTCCTCTTTCCCGTAAAGGACACCGACACCGGTAGGTCCATATACCTTATGAGCAGAAAAGACCAGAAAATCCGCATCGAGTTCCTGTACATCCACTTTCTGATGAGGAACAGACTGAGCCGCATCCACCAGGAAAGGCACTCCATGCGCATGGGCCGTAGCAACCATCTCCCTGATGGGGTTGACCGTCCCCAACACATTGGACACCTGGGCAACACTGACAATCTTCGTCTTTTCCGAAAACAGCTTCTCATACTCATCCAGCAGCAATTCACCTCTGTCGTTCATCGGAATCACCTTGATGGCAATGCCCTTGCGCGCAGCCAGCAATTGCCAGGGCACGATGTTGCTGTGATGCTCCATGACGGAGACAATCACCTCATCACCCTCCTGCATAAACTCCTCTCCAAAACTGGAAACAAGCAAGTTTATGCTCTCCGTCGTGCCGCGGGTAAACACGATTTCGCTCGTACTCCGGGCATTGATAAACCGGCGGACGGTCTCGCGTGAAGCCTCGTGCAACTCCGTAGCCTGCTGGGAGAGGTAGTGCACTCCACGATGCACGTTTGCATTGACGGAATAGTATTCGTCAACAATCGAGTCAACCACCAGACGAGGTTTCTGCGTTGTTGCCGCATTATCGAAATAAACCAAAGGTTTCCCATAAACCGTACGGTCAAGAATAGGAAAATCTTCACGTATCTTTTGTATATCCATAATGGTAATGATTAGTGAACAGTGATAAACAGTTTGTTACCGCTAATTTACTTACAGATTGCACATCCCTGGCATTTGTTCAGTTCGCCCCGGAAGCGTTTCTCCACCAACAGGTGTAAACGGTCTTTCAAGGCATCCAGCCGGATCGTATCTATTACTTCATTCACAAAAGCAAACATCAGCAACAGGCGGGCCTCCTTTTCCGAGATGCCCCGTGCACGCATATAGAAAAGAGCGTTCTCGTCCAACTGCCCCACCGTAGCTCCGTGAGAACACTTCACGTCGTCAGCGTAAATTTCCAACTGCGGTTGCGTGTACATACGGGCGTCACGCGTGGCACACAGATTACGATTCGTCTGCTGAGAGTTTGTATGTTGTGCACCCGGGCGTACCAATACCAATCCGGCAAAAGCACCCACAGCCTGATCGTCGAGTACATACTTGAACAGCTCGTTGCTGGTACAGTTAGGTACCGCATGGTCTATCAGGGTGTTATTATCCACATGTTCGTTCTTGTCGGCAATGGCCATACCGCAAAGGTTGATTTCCGCTCCCTCTCCGGCAAGGGTCACTTCCGTTGTGTTACGGGTAGTGCCGTTGTGCAGCGTCATACCGTTCAGCAACACATTGCTATTTGCTTCCTGCCGCACATAAAGGTTGCTGATACGTACCGTACTCGTATGCGTCTCTTCCAGCTCGTACAGATCGAATACCGAGTTCTCTCCGACGAATGCCTCGATGACCTGTGTCGACAGGAAATTCACATTATCCATGGCATGGTCACAAACCAGCAGGCGTGCCTGCGCTCCATCCTCAAGGATGATCAGTACACGGCGGTTTACCATGAAATTAACATCGGCACGCAAAATGTTCACCACTTGAATCGGTCTCTCGACAACTACATTCTTGGGCACATACAGCAAGATCCCGTCTTGGGCAAAAGCCGTATTGAACGCCGTCACTCCGTCTTTTGAGGTATCGGCAAGCTTCCCGTAATATTTCTTCACCAACTCAGGATATTGCTCCGCCATCTCCTTCAGGCCGCCGCACAATACCCCCTCGGGCAGGTGAGATTTAGGCAGTTCTCTGCTATAGAACGCATCGTTCACAACAAAAAACAAAGACGTACTCATGTTCGGCACGTCGCATTTGAACACCTCGTAAGGGTTCACCGGAATCTCCAGCCGGTTCAGATTGAGCCCGTAATCGGGTTCGAAGAACTTGCTGATGTCCGTGTATTTATATTTCTCCTGCTTACGTGTCGGAAAGCCCAACCGATCGAAATCGGCAAAAGCCGCAGCACGCGGTGCATTCATCACCTCGGCGCTGTTGCGGCAAATCATTGCCTCCGCTTGAGAAAATAAATCTATATATTGTTGTTCTACAGTCATCTTATTGATTTATGAGTGATGAATTATGATTTACAGATCATTAAGTTCTTTCTTAATCCAATCGTATCCTTTCTCTTCCAACTCGAGTGCCAGTTCGGGAGTACCGGTCTTCACGATGCGCCCTTTATAAAGCACATGTACGACATCCGGTTTGATGTAATCCAACAGACGCTGGTAGTGAGTGATGACAATGCAACTCGTCTCGGGAGTCTTCAATTTATTAACCCCTTCGGCTACGATGCGAAGCGCATCGATATCCAGACCGGAATCCGTTTCGTCGAGGATGCTGAGACGCGGTTCGAGCATGGCCATCTGGAATATCTCGTTGCGTTTCTTCTCACCGCCGGAAAAGCCTTCATTCACCGAGCGGTTGGCAAGCTTGTTGTCCAGTTCTACCACCGCCCGTTTCTCACGCATCAACTTCAGGAATTCACTCGCCGTCAGAGCGGGAAGTCCTTTATACTTACGCTGTTCATTCACCGCCGCACGCATGAAATTCACCATGCTCACTCCGGGAATTTCCACGGGATACTGGAAACTGAGGAAAATCCCTTCATGGCTGCGGTCTTCCGGAGTCAACTCCAGCAAGTTCTTGCCATTAAAAGTCACACTTCCCTTCGTCACCTCATACGCCGGATTCCCCACCAGTACGGAAGAAAGCGTACTCTTACCCGAACCGTTGGGCCCCATGATAGCGTGTACCTCTCCTGCATTCACAGTCAGGTTGATGCCTTTCAATATCTCTTTGCCATTAATACTGGCATGCAAGTCTTTTATCTCTAACATGATTATATTTACGATTTTACAATTTACGATTTACGATTGATAATGCTTCCAAGACGATTCACATTTACTATTCAGTTCCAATCGTAAATCGTAAACCGTCTGATTGTCCAATCATCCTACGCTGCCTTCCAACGATACTGCCAACAGCTTTTGCGCTTCCACGGCAAACTCCATCGGAAGTTTGTTCAGCACCTCTTTGGCATACCCGTTTACAATAAGCCCGATGGCATCCTCGGTCGGGATACCACGCTGATTGCAATAGAATATCTGGTCCTCACTGATTTTACTGGTGGTAGCTTCATGCTCCACTACAGCCGTCTCATTGTGGATGTCCATATAAGGGAATGTGTGAGCGCCGCATTTATCTCCTAACAGCAGCGAGTCGCATTGACTGTAATTACGGGCATTGTCCGCCCTTTCGGATACGCGGACCAGCCCACGATAGGAGTTTTCGCTCTTCCCTGCCGAGATTCCCTTACTTACAATCGTGCTGCGGGTATTCTTCCCAAGATGAATCATCTTCGTACCGGTATCTGCCTGCTGGTAATTGTTTGTCACCGCCACCGAATAAAATTCGGCCGTAGAGTTGTCACCGGAGAGGATGCAGGAAGGGTATTTCCAGGTAATCGCCGAACCGGTCTCCACCTGTGTCCACGACAGTTTACTGTTTACTCCCTTGCAGTTGCCGCGCTTCGTCACAAAGTTATAGACGCCTCCTTTTCCTTCGGCATCTCCCGGATACCAATTCTGGACAGTAGAATATTTCACTTCGGCCCGATCGTGCACCATGATTTCCACAATGGCGGCATGCAACTGGTTTTCGTCACGCATCGGTGCAGTACATCCCTCCAGGTAGGAGACATACGAATCGTCATCGGCCACAATCAAGGTACGCTCAAACTGCCCCGTGTTTGCCGCATTGATACGGAAGTAAGTCGAAAGCTCCATCGGGCAGCGGACGCCCTTCGGGATATAGACAAATGAGCCGTCGGAGAACACGGCCGAATTCAAGGCAGCAAAGAAATTATCACGATAACCGACCACCGAGCCAAGGTATTTCTTCACCAGGTCGGGGTGTTCACGGACCGCCTCGCTGAACGAGCAGAAAATGATCCCTTTCTCCATCAGTGTCTCCTTGTAAGTAGTCTTTACAGAGACCGAGTCCATCACGGCATCCACCGCCATCCCGCTCAGCGCCATCTGCTCTTCCAGCGGAATACCTAATTTATTGAATGTCTTTATCAACTCCGGATCTACCTCCTCCCTGTTTTTCGGTCCTTCTTTCTTCTTTGTCGGGTCGGCATAGTAAGATATTGCCTGATAATCTATCTCAGGGATACGGAGATGCGCCCAAGTAGGCATCTCCAGCGTCTGCCAATAGCGGAACGCTTTCAAGCGGAACTCCAGCAACCATTCCGGTTCCTCCTTTTTGGAAGAGATGAGACGGATTACATCTTCATTGAGTCCTTTCTGGATGATATCCGTATGCACCTCCGTAGTGAAGCCATATTTATACTTCTCCTGCGTAAGTTCCTTTACATATTTATTGGGGTCTTCTTGTTGCATCATTTATTGAGTATATATTGTTGTGTCACTTCTTTTGCCACAGGGAAGAATATTCCCGCAAACTTTTCCATAGGGTAATATAACACAGATTCCTCCTTTTTTGTTTTACTGATCAGCGTGTTGTCTGCATCGATAAATTCTATTACGCAAATGATCAGGCTGGTGAGCAACAGAAACTTCAATGCTCCCAAACCACTGCCGAGCCAGCGGTTCAGCCATCCCAAGGAGACGGCCTCCATCGCTTTGGTCAGCAACGACGCCACCAGAGTAAAAATCAGCGGTACGGCAATCCAGATGATGACAAAAGCAAGAATCTGCGCTACCGTCATCGAGTCGGTCACCGTAGGACAGAGCTTCTCCGCCAATGACGCATACAACGCCTTTGCCGCCAGCAATCCCACGATCAATCCCAATATGGAAGCAAGCTGCCTGATGAAACCCTTCATAAAGCCAACAACCACACCGGCACCGACCATAACCAGAATTACAATATCGATAGTTACCATGAATACAGTTGAATGTTAAGAGTCGAAAACCCTATTCAGTTGAAAGTTGAAAGTCGAGAACTAAAAACTCAGACTCTGTCTAAAGTCGGAAAACAGTTGAGAGTTGAGAGTTAAAAACCAACTGCATTATCTATCACATTGCAAGTAACTTTCAACTTTCAACTCTCAACTTTCAACTAAATAAGACTTCCAACCCAATAAGGTCTTCAATCCATTTTATAGTGTTTGTTTTACCTCTATTTCTTCATACGTTTCGATCATATCGCCCACCTTCAAGTCGTTCGTACCTACCAGGCTGATACCGCACTCGAAGTTCGTTCCGACTTCCTTCACATCGTCCTTGAAACGTTTCAATGCGTTGATAGCTCCCGAGAAGATAACGATACCGTCGCGAATCAGGCGCGCCTTGTCGCTGCGTTTCACTTTTCCGGTCTTCACCATCGCACCGGCAACCGTACCGACTTTCGTGATGTTGAACACCTCGCGAACCTCGATAGTGGCAGTAACCACCTCTTTCACTTCCGGAGCCAACATACCTTCCATGGCCGCTTTCACCTCTTCGATGGCATCGTAGATAACCGAGTATTTGCGGATATCCACCCCTTCCTTGTCCGCCATTCTCTCGGCAGCACCGGAAGGACGAACCTGGAATCCGATGATGATAGCATCAGAGGCAGCAGCCAAAGATACATCCGATTCGGAAATCTGTCCCACACCCTTATGGATCACATTCACCTGAATTTGCGGAGTGGAGAGTTTGATCAGTGAGTCGCTCAGAGCTTCTACCGAACCATCCACGTCACCTTTCACGATGATATTCAGTTCCTGGAAGTTGCCCAATGCAATACGGCGGCCCAACTCATCCAATGTAAGAATCTTCTGCGTACGCAAGCCCTGTTCACGTTGCAGCTGCTCACGCTTACTGGTAATCTCACGCGCTTCCTGATCGGACTCTACCACGTGGAAAGTATCACCGGCAGCCGGTGCACCGTTCAATCCTAAGATCAATGCAGGTTCCGAAGGACCGGCCGATTTAATGCGCTGGTTACGTTCATTGAACATGGCTTTCACACGTCCGTAGCTTGTTCCTGCCAACACGATGTCTCCCACTTTCAGCGTACCGTTGGATACGAGTACCGTAGCCACATAGCCACGTCCTTTGTCCAAAGTGGATTCAATGATAGATCCCGTGGCATTACGGTTCGGATTGGCTTTCAGTTCGAGCATCTCGGCTTCAAGCAATACTTTTTCCATCAACTCGCTAACGCCCTGACCTTTCTTGGCAGAGATATCTTGTGACTGGTATTTACCTCCCCATTCTTCCACGAGGAAATTCATAGCAGCCAGCTCTTCTTTAATCTTATCCGGATTAGCCGTCGGCTTATCCACTTTATTGATGGCAAATACGATAGGCACACCGGCAGCCATTGCATGGTTGATGGCCTCCTTCGTTTGCGGCATCACATTATCATCAGCCGCAACAATGATGATGGCGATATCCGTCACTTTCGCACCACGGGCACGCATGGCCGTAAACGCCTCATGTCCAGGAGTATCCAGGAAAGTAATCTTACGTCCGTCTTCCAGTGTCACGTGGTAAGCACCGATATGCTGCGTGATACCACCGGCCTCACCGGCGATAACGTTTGCCTTACGGATATAGTCGAGCAACGAAGTCTTACCGTGGTCTACGTGTCCCATCACCGTTACAATCGGTGCACGCGGCTGCAGATCCTCTTCCGCATCCTCTTCCTCGACGATGGCCTGTGCCACTTCCGCACTTACATATTCCGTCTTGAAGCCGAACTCTTCCGCCACCAGATTAATTGTTTCCGCATCCAGACGCTGGTTGATGGAAACCATTATACCGATGCTCATACAAGTAGCGATAACCTGATTGACAGATACATCCATCATGCTCGCCAGCTCGTTGGCGGTTACGAATTCCGTCAGCTTCAACACCTTGCTCTCTTCCATCTCCTGGTTTTCCAGTTCCTGCATACGGTTGGAAACCATTTCCCGTTTTTCCTTACGGTATTTGGAAGCCTTGTTTTTGCCTTTTGTTGTCAAACGGGCCAGCGTTTCTTTTACCTGCTTGGCTACGTCTTCCTCGCTCACTTCCTGTTTTACAACCGGCTTCTTGAAGCGATCTTTATTGTTGTTACGATTCCGGTTTTGCCCACCGCCTTGTCCGGCAGGTTTCTGGCTATTGGGAGTAGGATGCGTAAAATTAGAGGCCACATTGTTGACATCCACCTTTTCCTTATTGATGCGGATACGTTTTTTCTTTCCGTTCGCATCGGCACTCTCTTTAGAAGCCCCTTTGGCAATCTTGCTGTCGTCTTTGCGGATCTCTTTGATAATCGCATCTTTCATCTGCTTTCTCTGATCCTGACGTTGCTTTTCCTTCTCTTCGCGTTCCTTGCGTTTTTCTTCTTTCGATTTCTTCTTCGGCCGGGTCGACTGGTTCAATGCAGCCAGGTCAATCTGCCCGATAACATTAATCTTAGAGACAAATTCCGGCTGACGGATCTTGAAGACATCGTCCTCTTGCTTTCCGATTTCAGCCGCCTCCGGAGCTTTCACTGCCGGCTCTGCCTTTTCTTCTTTTTTCACTTCCGGTGTCGCCTCCACCTTCGGTTCTTCCTTTTTCACTTCTTCCACTACTTTTTCTTCTACTACCACCGGTTTCGGTTGTTCTACCACTACAGGCTCCACCTTTTCCTTCACTGGTTCTGTTTGTGTGTCCGGTGCTACGGTTTCTTCTTTCTTCACCTCAGCAACAACCGGTTTCGCAACCTCCTCCTTTTTCACTTCTTCAGCTACCACAGGAGCGGGCTGTTGCGGTTTCGATTCGTTTGCCGGTTCTTTCTCCGCTTTCCGGTTGAATTTATTCAAATCAATTTTTCCGACAGGTTTAAACTTCGGACGTGCATCTTCGGGAACGACAGTCTTGATAACATCATCCGCCTTAGGTTTCTCCGGCTGCTTTTCGTAACCATCGATAGCTACCGATGCCTTATTACGGTCCTTGTTCTGACGTTCCTGGATAAAACGTTCTGATTCAAGCCGAAGATTCTTGTCTGTACTGAACTCTTTCACGAGCATAGCATACTGTTCTTCGGTAATTTTCGTATTCGGGTTTGCCTCAACGGTATACCCTTTCTTTTGCAGGAATTCAACTACCGTTGCGATTCCCACATTCAAATCTCTTGTTACTTTGTTTAACCTTATCGTCATACTTTAAATTAAAAGAATAATGGAGTGAAGATATTTACGATTTCACGATTGCCGGTCAGACATTTAATTTTCCTTCATCTACAACCCACAATATAGAGAGCAACTCCAATCGTAAATCGTAAACAGTCTAACCGTAAATGAAATTATTCATTGTCTTCAAACTCCGATTTCAAAATACGTAATACCTCGTCCACAGTCTCCTCTTCCAGGTCCGTCTTTTCGATCAACATCTCACGAGGCGCATTCAACACAGCCTTGGCCGTATCAATTCCGATGGCTTTGATAGCATCGATTACCCATCCGTCGATTTCATCTTTGAACTCATCCAGATAGATATCCTCATCCTGCGCATTCTCATCCAGTTCACGGAACACGTCGATAGTGTACTCGGTCAACATACTGGCAAGCTTGATATTCAAACCGCCTTTACCAATAGCCAGCGAAACCTCTTCCGGGCGGAGGAACACCTCAGCCTTGCGTTCTTCTTCGTTCAACCGTATAGAAGAAATTTTTGCCGGACTCAAGGCACGCTGAATAAACAAGGAGATATTCGACGTATAGTTAATCACGTCGATGTTCTCATTGCGAAGCTCACGAACGATGCCATGAATACGACTTCCCTTTACACCTACACAGGCTCCTACCGGGTCGATTCTGTCATCATAAGACTCTACCGCAATTTTGGCGCGTTCGCCGGGAATGCGGGCAATTTTTTTAATGGTGATCAGACCATCGTTAATTTCCGGTACTTCCATTTCGAACAGACGTTGCAGGAAAACGGGAGATGTACGCGAAAGGATAATCTTCGGATTGTTGTTTTTGTTGTCCACACGGGCCACCACTGCACGTGCTGTTTCTCCTTTGCGGTAGAAGTCCGCCGGGATCTGTTCTGTTTTCGGCAGCAACAGTTCGTTTCCTTCGTCATCCAGCAGCAGCATCTCTTTTTTCCAGATCTGATATACTTCTGCATTAATGATCGTACCTACTTTATCACTATATTTATTATAAATACTGTCTTTTTCAAGCTCAAGAATCTTAGAAGCCAGTGTCTGGCGGAGATTCAAGATCGCACGACGGCCGAACTTTGCAAAGATCACCTCATCGGTCACCTCTTCGCCTACTTCATACGAAGCGTCTATCTTCTGTGCTTCCGTCAAGGAAATCTGCATATTCGGGTTTGTCAAATCTTCGTCTGCCACTACCTCGCGGTTACGCCATATTTCAAAATCCCCCTTGTCCGGGTTCACAATTACGTCGTAATTTTCATCAGTGCCAAACATTTTCGCGATAACACTACGGAACGACTCTTCGAGCACGCTTACCATCGTCGTTCTATCGATATTTTTCAGTTCCTTAAATTCCGAAAATGTATCAATCAAGCTGATTGTTTCTTCTTTCTTGGCCATAATTATTTAAAACTAATTAAGTATTTAGTGTATTTTATTTCATCATAACGGAAAGTTTCATCTTCTTCCACCAATTTGGGACGTTTTGCTCCTTCCGGCTTCACCTTTTTCTGCACAGCCACCACAAACTTCTCTTCATCGGCCTCTTTCAACACGCCGGTCAGCTTGCGACCCTCTTTCGTCAAGACCTCCACATCGTTGCCGATGTGGTTGTAATACTGCTGCAACACCTTAAAAGGCTGTCCGATTCCTGCCGAACCTACTTCCAGTTCGTAATCTTCCTCTTCACGGTTCAGTTTCGATTCGATAAAGCGGCTCAGCTCCACGCAATCTTCAATCCAAACACCTTCTGCGTGGTCTATTTCGACCACAATCTTGTCATCGGGGCTTACGGTTACTTCCACCAGAAAGTAGTCTTTTCCCTCCAGCCACTCTTCAACAATCTGACTAACAGTTTTCTTTTCTATCATTGATTAGCTATATAAGAACAAAAAAAGGAGCTTAATCGCCCCTCCACCTTTCATCCATTTCGGTTGCAAAGATATAAATAATCTGTTCGACTACAAAATATTAGAGAAAAAAAGTTTATTATAACACCGTACGCAGAAAGTATGATGACACTTTGCGCATTCAACGGGGAAATCCGCATGGACTTTACCGAAGACAAGCCCCCTTATACCTCCAGGCATCTATGCCTATGGAATACACGGTCTCCTCCTGTAGAATATCCTTGAAAACAAAGCCAGGGCTGACGCATTAAAAATCTTTCATAGATAAAAGTTCACAAAGTAGTTTTT
>CAUEFX010000057.1 GCA_958477465.1 uncultured Bacteroides sp. | reverse complement strand
CTGATAACAGAAGGCTATGGCTACGAAAACCGACTGCCATCGCGGACGGTTGTACCAGCCAACATCGTCAAAGCTATACATTAAAACGTACAAGAAAGCTATTTAATGCTTATCACACGATTTTCTCAAAACTATTTCCTACTTTTGCAACCAAATAAGTTATTATCATCGTTCATGTGCCAAAAGAAGCATGCTATACATGGTAAACAGTCCCATTGGCATATTGACAATTAAAAAAACTATTCATTATGAACTACGGATTTGTAAAAGTGGCGGCAGCAGTACCCCGGGTGAAAATAGCAGACTGTAAATACAACGCCGGGCAATTGGAAAGTTTAATAGCCATTGCAGACGGTAAGGGAGTACAGATTATCGCGTTTCCTGAAATGTGCATCACAGCCTATACTTGCGGTGACCTATTCGGACAGCAGCTTTTGTTGGAAGAGGCCGAAATGGGGCTGATGCAAATACTGAACAATACCCGCCAACTGGACATCATCTCAATTTTGGGAATGCCGATAACAGTCAATTCCACCGTTATCAATGCAGCCGTGGTCATTCAGAAAGGGAAAATTTTGGGAGTAGTCCCCAAAACTTATCTTCCGAACTATAAAGAGTTTTACGAACAGCGCTGGTTTACTTCCGCACTACAAGTGGCAGAAGAGAGTGTACGCCTGTGCGGACAGATAGTGCCGATGGGAAATAACCTCTTGTTTGAAACTTCCGATACCATTTTCGGCATTGAGATCTGCGAAGATCTGTGGTCTACCATCCCCCCCAGTTCAACGCTGGCGCTCCAAGGTGCGGAAATCCTGTTCAATCTTTCTGCCGACAATGAGGGCATCGGCAAGCACAACTACCTCTGCTCGCTCATCAGCCAGCAGTCTGCACGCTGCATTGCAGGATATGTCTTCTCTTCCTGCGGATTCGGAGAATCGACTACAGATGTCGTTTTTGCCGGCAACGGCCTTATCTATGAGAATGGCAACGAGTTGGCGCACAGTAAACGTTTCAGTTTCGATGAGCAATTGGTAATCAGCGAAATAGACATAGAGCGATTACGTGCCGAACGCCGTATCAATACTACATTTGCCGCAAGCAAGGGCGCTATTCCCTCCGACAAGAAACCGGTGTGTATCACCACGGAATATGTGAACAGTAAAGAATTGAATCTGACACGTACTTTCGACATGCATCCGTTTGTTCCGCAAGGAGACACATTGAACGAACGTTGTGAGGAGGTGTTTTCCATACAGGTAGCCGGTTTGGCACAACGCCTGGTCCATACCGGAGCCAAAACCGCCGTAATCGGTATTTCGGGAGGGTTGGATTCTACACTTGCCTTGCTTGTCTGTGTGAGGACTTTCGACAAACTGGAGCTGCCCCGCAAAAACATTATCGGAGTCACCATGCCGGGATTCGGCACCACCGACCGCACTTATCACAATGCGCTTTCGCTGATGGAATCCTTAGGTATCACGATTCGGGAAATCAGTATCAAAGAAGCCTGTATACAGCACTTCAAAGATATAAACCACGATATAAACATCCACGATGTAACTTATGAAAACTCCCAGGCACGTGAACGTACCCAAATATTAATGGACATAGCCAACCAAACCTGGGGAATGGTCATCGGAACCGGTGATTTGTCGGAACTGGCATTAGGGTGGGCTACCTACAATGGCGACCACATGTCAATGTACGGTGTCAACGGAAGCATACCGAAAACGTTAGTGAAACATCTGGTGAAATGGGTGGCAGAGAACGATATAGATGCAGAATCGCGCATCACCCTGCTCGATATCGTAGACACTCCTATCAGCCCGGAGCTGATTCCGGCAGACGAAAACGGAGAAATCCAACAAAAAACAGAAGATCTGGTAGGGCCATACGAACTGCACGACTTTTTCCTCTACTATTTTATGCGTTTCGGATTCCGCCCGTCCAAGATATATTATCTGGCTAATGTAGCATTCAAAGGCACTTATGACGAAGAAACCATCAAGAAATGGCTCTCCACTTTCTTCCGCCGTTTCTTCAATCAGCAATTCAAACGCTCCTGCCTGCCCGACGGTCCCAAAGTGGGTAGCATCTCTATCAGCCCGCGAGGTGACTGGAGGATGCCCAGCGATGCAAGTTCCGCTACCTGGCTTAAGGAAATAGAGGATCTGTAACAGGGAGAATCCGATAGGATAACAACGGAGAAATAAAAGCGGAAAGAGCCGTATCATTACTCAAAACAGAGTTTGATACGGCTCTTTCTCTTATCTTCAGGGGAGGTTCAAAATTCAATTTAGAAGTTCATCCTTGATTAGATTGAATTTCGACATGCCCTCCTTTCCCTAACTTTCAGGAAATACCCAAGTTTCATTTTAAATCCGAAAACAGCGTCAGAGCACTCCTTTACTGGATGGTAACTCAAAGTGATAGATGTCCCGCTTTAGAGCCATCTTCAACGCACGGGCCAATGCTTTAAAGATACCTTCTATCTTATGATGCTCATTCTGTCCTTCCGCCTTTATGTTCAAATTCATTTTTGCGGCATCGCTCAGTGACTTGAAAAAATGCAAGAACATCTCCGTAGGCATCTCCCCTATTTTCTCACGCTTGAACTCAGCATCCCATACCAGCCAGGGACGTCCGCCGAAGTCAAGACACACCTGACAAAGACAATCATCCATAGGAAGTGCATAGCCGTACCGTTCAATTCCCCGTTTACTTCCCAAAGCCTGATAAATACATTCGCCCAAAGCGATAGCAGTGTCTTCGATGGTATGATGTTCATCAACTTCAAGGTCGCCCTTCACTCTGATAGTCAGATCCATTCCGGAATGTTTTCCTATCTGCTCGAGCATGTGATCAAAAAAGCCGAGTCCTGTAGAAATATCACAGACTCCATTGCCGTCGAGATTTAAAGCAACCAGAATATCGGTCTCTTTCGTAGTACGCTTCACCTCCGCCTTACGTTCACCGGCAAAAAGATATTCGGCAATCTTGTCCCAATCGGTAGTAGCCAAAGCGCAAACCGATTCAAGTCCTTTTTCCTTCAACAGTTCGGTGGAATCCTGCAGATAGATGGCCCGGCAACCTAAATTTTTGGCCAACTCTACATCCGTAGGACGATCACCGATAACAAAACTACCCGCCAGGTCATAGTCCGGATGATCGATATACTTCGTCAACATTCCGGTACGGGGCTTACGGGTCGGTGCATGATCCTCGGGAAAACTGCGGTCTATCAAGATATCATCGAATGTTATCCCTTCACCGGCCAACGTCTTCAACATAAGATTATGCGCCGGCCAGAAAGTCTCTTCAGGAAAAGACTCTGTTCCCAACCCGTCCTGATTAGTGACCATTACAAATTCGAAATCAAGTTTACTACGGATAAACCCCAGATTACGAAACACTTTCGGGTAGAATTCCAGCTTTTCCAACGAATCGAGCTGATAATCCACAGGTGGTTCTATAACCAAAGTACCGTCCCGGTCGATAAACAATATTTTTTTCTTCATGATTGATAATTATTTAGAAACGGGGAGAGGCCCCATTCTTTTCAACGCTTCCAATAATTTGTCGTTTTCCATGTGCGTGCCAACAGTGATACGAAGGCAATTGCAACAAAGCGAGATATTATGCCGATTACGGACAATGATGCCCTCGCCCACCAGATAATTGTAGATCTTCACAGCATCCGTCACACGTGCCAAGAAAAAATTGGCATCCGAAGGAAACACTTTCAAGACACAGGGCAAGCCGGCAAAAGCGTCTTCCAGATACTTCCGTTCCTCTTTCAACATTGTTACCCAACGCTCTATTTCATAGTGTTTATGCAACATCTGCATCCCCTGTTTCTGAGTCAGCTCATTCACATTGTACGGATACTTGATCTTGTTCAGAATATTGATAATATCGACAGAAGCAAAAGCCATGCCCAAGCGGATGGCCGCACATCCCCATGCCTTCGAAAAAGTCTGGAGAACCACCAGATTAGGGTACTTCTCCAGATCGGCAAGGAAAGAGGGAGCCTCGGAGAAATCATTATAAGCCTCATCAAGAATGACCAACCCTTCAAAACGGTTTAAGACTTTCTCAATCTCCGTGCGCAGCAAATCATTTCCGGTCGGATTGTTTGGAGAACAAAGGAAAACCAGCTTGGTATGCTCATCGGCAACTGCCAGCAATTTATCGGCAGAGAACTGAAAATTCTCATCAAGCAACACCTTCCGGTATTCCACGTTATTCACATCTGCACAAACCTGATACATGCCGTAAGTGGGATCGATGGCAACCACATTGTCCTCACCCGGCTCACAGAAAGCGCGATAGACAAGGTCGATAGCCTCATCACTACCGTTTCCCAGAAAGATATGGGCAGGATCGACTTTTTTGATCTTGCTCAGTTCCTTTTTCAAATCACACTGCAACGGATCGGGATACCGGTTGTGTGGATGGTTGTACGGATTCTCATTAGCGTCCAGAAACACGGAAGCGGCAGCCCCTTTATATTCATCCCGTGCCGAAGAATAAGGCTTCAGCTTCCAGATATTGGTGCGGGTTAGTTCTTGCAAGGTTTTCATGTGAATATTTATGATTTTTGATTAATATTTTTCAGACGGACGGTTACGGCATTTTTATGAGCATCCAATCGCTCATTGGAAGCCATCGTCTCAATGGCAGGACCGATGGCCATTATACCTTCGGGACGAATTTCCTGAAAAGTGATCTTACGGATAAAACTATCCAGACTGACACCGCTATATGCCTTTGCATAACCATTGGTGGGCAACGTATGGTTGGTGCCCGATGCATAATCTCCCGCACTCTCCGGAGAAAGCGATCCCAAAAAGACTGAACCGGCATTCACGATGCGTTCCGCCACTTCCATATAATCCGAAGTCTCTATAATCAGATGCTCCGGAGCATATTCATTGGTCAGTTCCACTGCTTCATCCATGTCTTTGACCAAAATCAATTTACTATTGGCAAGTGACTTCTCTGCGATTTCACGACGTGGCAATTCGGCCAATTGTCTCTCCACCTCCTCAACAACGGAAGCCTGCAATCTTTCAGAAGTCGTAATCAAGATGGCCTGACTATCGACCCCATGCTCTGCCTGCGAAAGTAAATCCGCAGCCACAAATACCGGATTGGCCGAATCATCTGCCAACACCTCTACCTCCGACGGTCCGGCAGGCATATCGATAGCGACATCACGCAAGCTGACCAACTGTTTGGCAGCGGTCACATACTGGTTTCCAGGCCCGAAAATCTTATAAACTTTCGGAATGCTTTCCGTTCCGTATGCCATGGCCGCAATAGCCTGTACGCCACCGGCCTTGAATATCCTATCCACCCCCGCCAACTGTGCGGCAAAAAGGATAGCCGGATGTATCTTTCCTCTTCTATCGGGAGGGGTACAAAGCACAATGTCTTTGCAACCGGCAATCTTAGCCGGAACAGCCAGCATCAACACGGTAGAGAACAGAGGAGCCGTTCCTCCCGGAATATACAATCCCACTTTCTCAATGCCGACCGCCTTCTGCCAACAAGTCACTCCCGGCATTGTCTCCACCTTCTTACCGACAAACTTTTGCGCCGCATGAAAACGTTCTATATTCTGCTTTGCCAAAGAGATAGCGGCTTTCAAATCTTCACTGACCAAAGCCACCCCTTCCTCCAGTTCTTCATCCGTCACTGCAAGTGATGCCAGCTCCGCTTTATCGAAAGTGGCTTCATACTCGATCACGGCCTTATCGCCCTCTGTCCGTACACGGTCGATAATGCCCCGTACGGTACCAAAAAGACTCTCCGTGTTGAGCGCGGGACGTCTCAATATCTCCGCCCAATCCTCTTTTGAAGGATATTTTATTACTTTCATTTTATTATATATTTTATTCTTTCTTTTGTCTTGATACAAAAGAAAGAACCAAAGAAAAAATCAAGGCTGCATTTCCTACGCTACTGCACTGCGGTAAAAAGCTAAAGGGGCTCGAACTCGCTACGCTCAGACAATCGCCCCTTACGACGCTTTTTACCTACGTTCCGTTTGACGCTACGGAAATGAGGCCGGGAAGCCATGCGGCGTGAAAGCGGAACTTCTGACTCTAATCCGAACTTGCCGTTGCGGCAGGAATTCGATTCTTACAACTCTCATCCAATCTTCCAACTCTCATCCAGTCATACCACTCAGGGGGCTCATATTCTCTCCGCCAAGCGAACGCCCGTAGTAGAGCGTCAAAAAGGGGCGATTGCTTGAGCGAAGTGGGTTCGGGCCACTTTAGCGAAACGGAGGAAGGGAGTAAGAAAGAAAATGCAGTCTTGATTTTTTTCTTTTGGTGTCTTTGCTTTTGTGTAAAGACAAAAGAAAAGTACATCACAATATCATTTTCTCTATCGGCAACACCAATATTCCCTCAGCTCCCAACGCTTTCAGTTTCCCGATAATCTCCCAGAAACATTTTTCATCGAGTACTGTATGTACCGAACACCAGCCTTCTTGTGCCAATGGCATCACCGTAGGGCTCTTCATGCCGGGAAGCACAGCCACGATCTCCTCCAGTTTATCTTTCGGAGCATTCATCAATACATATTTCTTGTCTTCTGCCGTTTTTACAGCATTCATACGGAACAACAGTTCGTTGAGAATCTCCTTCTTTTCATCGCTCATGTTCTTATTGCCGATCAACAGCGCTTCCGACTTCATTACTACTTCCACCTCTTTCAAGCGGTTGCTGACCAAAGTGGAACCGGAACTGACGATATCAAAGATCGCATCAGCCAACCCGATGCCCGGAGCCACCTCCACCGAACCGGTAATGACGTGTACTTCTGCATTCACCCCCTTTGTCTTCATGTAGTTTTCCAGAATCACAGGGTAAGAGGTTGCAATCTTCTTGCCATTAAACCACTCCACACCGGGATAGTCGATGTCTTTCGGCATTGCCAGTGACAAACGGCATTTGCTGAACCCGAGACGTTTGATGAGTTCCGCATCTTCTCCTTTTTCCACAAATTCATTCTCTCCCACAATTCCCAAATCGGCCACACCGGTAGCTACCGACTGAGGAATATCATCATCCCTCAAGAACAACACCTCTACGGGGAAATTAGACGATTGTACCAATAATGTACGTTTTGTCGTACTCAATTTAATGTCTGACTCTTCCAAAAGTGCCATTGTTTCTTCAAACAAACGACCTTTGGCCTGTACTGCGATTCTTAATAAACACATAATTTCATTTACTATTTAACGATTTACTATTCATGACTGAAAAGAACGATTATTTACGATAACAAAAAAAGGCTCACCTCATCGGCAAGCCTCGTTTTCTATATCATATATACACAATACCATACACGCCCACCGAGTTATTCGATCGAGAAATGATGATGATGTGTAGTCGTATATTTCATATTTTCATTCTTTACAGCGACAAAAGTATAGCATTTCATTCAAACCGCCAAACATTTATCACAAAAAGTTCGAATTCAATTTCAAATTAAAGGAAGAATCTCTTCCGGCTCTACATCACATGCCAAGAAGTGCATCTCGCTTTTCGCCTTCTCCTTTGAGAATGTGAAATATGTACAAAGCGCCTCCGTGCAGAGTTCACCGGCTGCATTGTAGAGTTTTGCATCTACCAAAACAATGTTGCGCTTTATCTCACGGATAGACGCCCGCAATACCACATGAGAGTCTTTTGTACTAATCGGCTTGCGATAGCGTGTCTCCATTTTAGAAGTCATCCCGGTGGTTTGCAACTTCCGCAGAATCACCCAAGCACAAATCTCATCCAACAACACCGACTGGATACCTCCATGCAACGTATCTATCCAGCCCTGATATTCCGGACGAGGTTTCCAAATACTGACTATCTCATTTCCATCTTCGTAAAATTCCATCTTAACACCAGCTTCATTGTTAGGAGCACAACCGAAGCAATTATAGCCATCCAAACCTTTCCATGGATTGATAATCTTTTTCATATTTCTGTTTCTATTTAGTATACATATTACACTCTTTACACAACACCTAAAATTCTTCTGCAAGTACACTTGATTTTTTCAGATTGCAGCCTTTACATAAGACTCTCTGCCTCCAAATGACATAGAAGAGTCACAAATATAAATGATTATCTTGAAAATAATGACATTACCGGCATTAAAAGTAAATTATCAAAATGACAAGCCACGCCCTACCCCTGACAACAAGTCCCTTTTCATCCGGTTCATGTTGATAACGACAAGTTCCATACACAAGAGACGAAAATACATTTTGCTATTAAAAACGCAAAATAAATTACCTTATTAACTCTTTTATCAATTATCGCTTTACGATTTTTAATAAACTTTCAATTGCATATTACGAAAAAAAGAAATAGGTTTGTACCCCATAATCTAAAAAAACAGTCTTGAAAGGACTCATAATTTATGTATTCGAAAAGTCCATCTACTAAAGAACGCGAACTTGTATTACAACTTATCAACGGCGAAGAAAGTGCTTTCTGTGAACTTTATTCTGTTTATAGAAACCGGCTTATTTACTTTGCCATGAAATTCCTTAAATCGCAAAGTTTTGCAGAAGATATTTTTCAAGATACATTCACAATTGTGTGGCAAAGCCGAAAATTCATAGATCCGGATTCTTCTTTCTCCTCCTACTTATATACCATTATGCGCAACCGTATTTTAAACGCACTGCGCCATCTTGAAAACGAACAGGAATTAAAAGACAGCATCTACAGCCAAGCAGTGGATGCCAGTCAGAATGTAGAAGAAAATGCCGTGATGAAAGATGTTATGGAGAGAATAGCCAAAGCGATGGAAAAGCTGACTCCACGACAACGTGAAATATTCGACATGAGCAGAAACAGGGAGATGTCTCACAAAGAAATAGCACAGGCATTGGGAATCTCTGTGAACACCGTACAAGAGCATATTTCATCCGCACTCAAAACAATAAGAAGCTACTTCGGCAAAAATTCGGACGCCTATGCCGACTTACTGATACTTCTATTTATCCTTCAGCATTAGAAGAGAATATTAATAAACGTTAATCACACCCTAGATTTTCTTTCCTCTTGTGTATAGTATATGCAAGCAGGAAAGCTATATTCATTAATTATGGAACAAGAAAAAATCAAAAGACAAAAAATACGTCGCTTTACAGACGGATTATATAGCAAATCGGAAACGGACGAATTACTGAAAAGCATACGCGATGCCGATATGCAACAGGCCATCAACGATGTATCCGAGCAACTGTGGAATGAAGCGATAGAAAAGGAATCTTTTGTATGTGACATAGAACGCGAAAAATACAAAGAAGAAGCGGCCCGGCTGCTAAAACGGATCAATAAGCCGCAGCACCACAAAAGAAGATATATATGGCAAGCGGCCTGCATTCTCATTTTGATGACATTCGGAATAAACATTCCGCAACTGTATACGCCACGCGAAAAAGAGGTTCTATATACAGAAGTGTCCACAACATTCGGAGAAAAGAAAGAGTGGACGCTGCCCGATGGTTCTAAAGTAAATTTGAATGCATGCACAACACTCAAATATCCGGAACAATTCAACAACAGTAAAGAGCGTAAAGTAGAACTCATAGGAGAAGCTTATTTTCAAGTAAGCAAAAATGAAAAGAAGCCGTTCATCATCCGTACGAAAGGATTCGATGTAAGGGTATTGGGTACCAAATTCAATGTAAAAGCTTATACGGAGAACGAGACCGCATCGGTCAGCGTGGAAAGTGGTAAGGTACAAGTCGATCTTCCGGAAGCAATGACAAGATTAACGGCCAACGAACAGATACAAATCAACACCTTGTCGGACGAATACGTAAAAAGGAAAGAAGATTGCCGGAATGCAATGGCATGGATGCAAAGTAAACTACACTACAATAATGCTTCGCTCCATGATATTATAAAAGATCTGGAACGCTATTACAACTGTCGGTTCAAGATTGCCGACAATCAAACTTTCGATTATCGGTTTAGCGGTGAACACGACAATAAAAGCCTGCAAGCCGTTCTGCAATCCATTGAATACGCAACCGGGATAAAAAGCAAAAGGGAAGGCGACTCTATTTTACTTTATCGATAGATAGAAACGCCCTCGAGCTAAAGAACGAGAATAGAGAAAATCAATAGAAAGAATATGATAAGAAAAAGACACAAATTAGTTATTTGTACTATCCTATTAGTACTACTTTCGTGGGGAGTGCCCGACAAATGTATAATAGCACAAACGGTAAAAAGCGGAATTACTTTGACGGTAAAGAACGAACCGGTAGAAAAAGTTTTAAAGAAGATCAGTCTCAATGCCGATTTTCACTTTTTCTATGACCTTTCGGTTATCAATCAAGCTTCCCCTGTTACAATCAACGTAAAAAATGCTTCGCTCCAGGAAGTACTCGATATTATTTCGACACAAACAGGACTCAGTTTCAAAAGAACCGACAATACGATCTCTGTCGGTTGGAAAAAAGGGAGCAATCCATCCGGTAAAGACTCCAAACAGAGAAAAGATCTCACCGGAAATGTAAAAGACAGTCATGGCGAACCGGTGATCGGAGCGAGTATACGCGTCAAAGGCAGCGAGAATGGTACCATTACTGATTACGATGGAAACTTTACATTAACCAATGTACCGGTTCAAGGGACCTTGGTAGTATCCTACATAGGATACAATGCAGAAGAAATAGCCATAGGCAACAAAAACAATCTGCAAATCGTAATGAAAGAGAATGCTGAACTATTAGACGAAGTAGTGGTGGTAGCATACGGTACGGCCAAGAAAAGTTCATTTACCGGTTCGGCGGAAGTCGTGAAACAAGACCGCATCGAGAAGCGCGCCGTAGCCGATATTTCAAAAGCGATAGACGGTACGGTGGCCGGCGTCCAAAGTACTTCCGGAAGCGGGCAGCCCGGTTCGGGAGCATCTATGGTGATTCGTGGATTCGGCTCTATTTCGGCTTCCAATACCCCGTTGTATGTTGTAGACGGAACTCCGTTCGACGGTGCCCTGAACACGATCAACCCGAATGACATCGAATCGGTAACCGTGCTGAAAGATGCTTCGGCCGGAGCATTGTACGGATCACGAGGTGCCAACGGAGTAGTAATGATTACCACCAAACGTGGAGGAAAAGATGACAACCGTATATCCATCAATCTAAAAGCCAACTGGGGAATTTCGTCAAGAGCCCTTCCGAAATATGAAACGGTAAATGAAGCGGAATACATGGAACTGGCTTTTGAAGCATATAAAAACGAATTAATATACACCGAAGGAATCGATCCGCTTCTGGCCGGGCCACAAGCCATTGAAGTTATGAGAGGACTATCCAAAGGGGTACTGGGCTACAATGAGCAATACAACCCTTTCAACATGCCCTTGCAAGAATTGATTGACCCGCTCACAGGAAAAGTCAATCCGGATGCCCGGTTAAAATATCACGAAGATTGGAAAGACGAACTCAGCAACCACAATCCTCTCAGACAAGAATACCAGTTATCTGTTAGCGGGGGAAACCATAAGACCCAATATCTGGTATCCATGGGATATTTGGATGAAGTCGGTTTATTGCAGGCTACCGAATTCGGACGTTATTCCGGCCGTGTCAATATCGACAGCCAGGCTAAAGACTGGTTCAGAATCGGCCTGAATGCCGCTTTTTCCCAAACTTCCACTAATTACAACAGTGCTTCCGGTTCGCAAGTATCCAATTTATGGTATACCAGCCAGATTATGGCCCCCATTTATCCGGTATACGAACACAATGCAGACGGCTCGTTAAAATTAGATGCCAACGGAAACAAAATATACGACTACGGAAAAAACCGTATTGCCCTTGCCAACTCCAATGCAATTGCCCTGTTGCATGAAGACAAAGAAAACAATACCAAAGATAACCTCAGTGCCCGAACCTATATCAAGCTATCGGCAGATGATGATAAATACGGAGCTTTGAAAGGTTTTTCACTGACTGCTAATTTCGGTTTCGACTATTTCAATACCAATGAGATGAGTTACAGCAATCCATATACCGGTAATGCCGCAACCGTTTCGGGTAGTCTGACAAAAGCCGTACAGCGCCAGCTAAGCTATACATTCAACCAGTTGATCGGTTATCAGCGTGATTTCGGAGCACATGCACTGGATATCATGGCCGGTCATGAATATTATGAATTGAAACAACAGTTTTTGGGAGCACAAAAAACCGGTTTCCCTTTCGGTGGTCTGTACGAACTGGCTGCTGCCGCCACACTCAGCGCCGCATCTTCACAAACGGACAAATATGCCATCGAATCCTATTTGAGCCGTATCAACTATAATTTTCAACAGAAATACTATCTGTCGGCCAGTTTTCGTACCGACGGTTCTTCACGCTTTTACACAGACAGCCGATGGGGAAAATTCTGGTCATTAGGAGCTTCCTGGAGAATATCGGAAGAAAAATTCATGCAGTCACTCGACTGGGTGAACAATCTGACACTGAAAGCCAGCTTCGGTTCGCAGGGAAATGATAATATCGGAAGTTATTATGCATATCAGAGTTTATATAGCATGGGGCTTACCAATGCAAGTTTCAATGGTGCCAGTATCAATTCTCTCGAGAACAAAGACTTGAAATGGGAAAAAAATGAAAACCTGAATATCGGTATAGAAGCACGTCTGTTCAACCGGTTGTCTGTCACCGCAGAATTTTTCAATAAACACACCAAAGACCTACTGTTGGATATGCCCAAAGCCACATCTACCGGATTCAATGCCTATCCGGCCAATATAGGCAGTATGCGCAATAGAGGTATTGATATCACTGCAATCGTAGACATCTTTAATAAATCCGATTTCAACTGGTCGATGACATTATTGGGCAGCCATATACGGAATAAGATATTGAAACTGGCTGACAAACCGGAGATCATTTCCGGATCGAATATTTTTAAAGAAGGGGAAGCTGTCAATTCATTCTATCTGCCTATTTCTGCAGGAGTAGATCCGCTGACAGGTAACCAGCTCTATTGGGTAGACCGCGACAAAAACAACAATGTAGTGCCCAGATACAAAACCGACGATGTCACCCTGACTGCAAACAGTAGAGAAATAGTAGGCAACCGTATACCTAAGCTATACGGAAGTATAACCAACGATTTCAGCTATAAAGGTTTCGATCTATCCATCCTTACCACTTACTCTATCGGAGGGAAAATGATCGACGGTGTTTACGGCGGTATGATGAATGTAGGTTACAAAGGGTACACCTGGCATAAAAACGCACTACGCAGATGGCAAAAACCCGGTGACGTAACCGATGTCCCCAAAGTAATGTGGGATCAGCAAATACGTGTGACCGACAAAGATCTGCTCAGCGCTTCTTATTTTGCCATAAAAAACATCACGTTAGGTTATACATTACCTAAAAGATGGATAGAAAAGATCAAGACAGATCACATCAGAGTATATGCTACCGCCAACAATCTGGCTCTTTTCAGCCAATTGAAAGGTATGGATCCACAATATAATTTTACGGGAACCGTGGGATATAGTTATACTCCGTCAAAAACATACTCTGTAGGTATCGATATGAAATTCTAAATAAAAACAACAATCACATGAAAATAAAATATTATATATTATCAGCTATTTTATCAATAAGTACCCTTAGTTCATGTATTGACAACCTCAACACAAACCCTACCAACGAAATATCCGGCAACGTCATTTTTAAAGATGTAGAAGGCGGAATGGTAGCCATGAACGGGGTATACCGGTTGATGTACTCGTCCGGATGGGCCGGAGACAATTCCACACATACTTTCGGATATACATCGACCATGCTGGTCTCCAGTTTTATGGGAGACGACATGATTGTCTCTTCATCTGTAAAGGGATGGTTCTCTATGGACTACAATCTGCAGGAGAGGAATTTCTACTCCAGTATGTTGTACCGTCCCTACTCTGAATGGAATTTCTATTACACACTGATTTCGAACTTGAATTATATCATTGCACACGAAAACGACCTGTACGGACTTCCTGCCGAAAAGGCAAACCTATTCGGACAAGCCTACTCATTGCGTGCATTATGCTATTTTCATCTGATACAACTTTATCAACAAACCTACGTAGGACACGAGCAACTGCCCGGAATACCTATATATACCACACCGACTTCTTCATCCACTCCGGGAAATCCCCGTGGCACGGTAGAGCAGGTATATACCCAAATCAACAAGGATATAGAATACGGCATCAGTCTTTTAAAACAGGCGGAAGAAAACGGAATCACGCAGAAACATAAATCACACATCGATTATTATGTAGCCAACGGAATCAAATCACGGATAGCAATGGTACAAGAGCAATGGCAAGTAGCCATTAACACAGCCTCCATTGCATTGCAAAAGCCGGACCTGACATTGGCAAATGCTTCCGAACTGGTAAGCGGATTCAGCAGCCTTCAAATATCGTCCGTACTCTGGGGAGCCGAAATTCAGAAAAGCGACCAGATCGGTGCCTATGCATCTTTCTTCTGCCACATGGATGCCGAAGCCGGTATGCACGGGTCCTATGACCGCAAGTGTATCAGTGCATGGTTATACAAACAGATGAGTATACAAGACATCCGCCGGGTAAACTGGTGGAAGGGCTCCATCGCTCCGGCATTGGAATCTACTCAAGGTTCACAAAAGAGTTATTGTACAACTAAATTCAGTTTCAGCGACTATTCTTCTTATCTGGGAGACAACATATATATGCGCGCCGAAGAGCTATTGCTAAACAAGGCTGAAGCGTTGTGCCGTTTGGAAAAATACGATGAGGCACGAAAACTGATGGAGTCGTTCGGGACCATACGCGAAAGGAACTATGTACGCAACCGCCTCGATAAAGTAACCGACGACAATGCATTGACTTTGGATGCATACGGAACAGGAAGTACTCCGGAAATCAAAACCCTGTTGGACGAGATCCTGCTTCAACGCCGGATTGAATTATGGGGAGAAACAGGAAGACTGTTTGACATTCTCCGCTTGAAAACCGGATATTACCGCGGGTACGAAGGTTCGAACCATGTGGTAAAGTTGAGTGATGAGACCTGCCAACCCGACTATAAAGCATTCATCCTCACCATCCCTCAAACAGAATTTGACGGGAATGTGAACATGGATCCTGTTGCAGACCAGAACCCTTTGTAAAAGAACAAATATCAATCTAACAACAAAAAGAACAAATAATGATTACCAAAACATATATAACCGGAGCTATTGTAGCGAGTTGCCTCTTCCTGGCTGGATGCGACCAGGATAACGAGAAACTTATCTATGAATCGGATACTAACTGTTACGTATCTTTTCAGACAGACAAATTAAATAAAGAATTGGAAAAAGGCGAAAGTACCCTGACAATCCCTGTTTACCGCGAAAACAGCCGGGGAACAATAACAGTCGATGCCGACCTGCTTTTCCAGCAAAAGCCAGACGGTACGGAGGTGCCCGGCCGTAATTTCATCTCATTGGAAAATCATAAGATACAATTTGCGGAGGGTGAAAACAAAGCCGACATAAAGCTGAACATAGATCTTTCACAATTGGATTACCTGACTAAAGCCAAAACACAGATAAAGCTTTCGACAGACAATAACACAGCGGCTATATCCACCTTTGGAAAATCGACATTAACATTATCAATAAGTCGTAAACCGACTTGGGTGCAGTTTGAGGAAAAAGGAATCTATACCTCACAATTCTTGGGAACAGAGAAAGAGGTTACCATCCTGAAAGCGGAAGAGGTACCGTTCTATATCATAAAAGACTGTTACGTAGCAAACGGAGACATCCGTGTCGATCTGGATAAGGATGGAAATGCCACAATCGAACAACAGAAAGCATTCCGTCTTGAAGAGTACGGAACCGTATATGTCGTTGGGAACGGTGTACTGAATCGGGCAACCAATACAGTAGTCATGCAACTGAGTTTCCTTGTCGAGCAAGACGGTCAATGGGGGATATTGTCCGGTATCTCTTTCGAAGAAAAATTCACTATCCCTGCCAAATAAAAAGGCAGGGAGCTATTATAAACAGAGAACTATATAAACATGTTTAACAAAAACAATTACAACTCATGAAAAAGTATTACGCATTATTGCTATTTTTGACGTTGGGAGTTCTTGCCAATGCACAGACCCCATGGGACGGAACCGCTACTGCATGGACCAAAGGAGACGGTACGAGTAACAATCCTTATCTGATAGAGAACGGACAGCATCTGGCCTATCTTTCTCAACAGGTTAAAAACGGTGAGACCTATAAAGGTCAATTCTTTAAACTGGCCGCCAATCTGAACATGGGTGCAGATGCCGAGCAAAAATTTACTCCAATCGGATTTTACGACAAATATATGGATACGGTAAACCAGGGAGCTATGATAGATGAATCCAAATACTTTTTAGGGGTATTCGATGGAAACTATAAAGTCATTGATAATATACACATCTATTATATAGACCCTAATGCAGACAATCAGGTAGGAGGAACCGGTCTGTTTGCCTGTATTTCCGAAAATACTGTTATCAAAAACTTAGGCATCGGCGAGAACTCGATAGTCGAGGGAAAAGACGCCACAGGAAGTTTCGTAGGAGCTATGGAAGGCGGAACTATTGAAAACTGCCACAGCGAGGCTGTTCTTCAAGTCGAAGCAGGAGGATGGGGTTCCGGAGGAATCGTAGGAAGTGCAGCAGGAGGAAGTATTTCCGGTTGCTACAACACAGGAATCATCAAGGGGCACAATAATGTCGGAGGTATTATAGGATATGCAGACGGAAAAGCAACCATCAATAACTGCTACAATACCGGCATGGTTAATTTCGGAGGTTTCTTTGCCGGAGGCTTGGTAGGTTATCTCGTTAATGCCACTATCAGTAACAGTTACACTACAGGAAGTGTATCTAATAGTTGGTCATCGAATGCCGCTATAGGTACAACAGAAAACAATGAGGTCAGTATCGCAGGCAATTGCTATTATTGCAAGGAAAAAAGTGGTACTACCGATAAAACACCCGGTGTCACCGAAAAGAATGAAACAGACATGAAAGACGCTTCTTTTGTCACTCTTTTAAATGGAAGTCAAGAACAGGCCGTATGGGTAAGCGACACGCAGAACATCAACGAAGGGTTCCCGATCCTGGCATGGCAAAACAGTTCTGCTACAGGTATCCAAAAACCTATTGAAAATTCAATTTGCAATATCTACTCAGCAGACCACTCCATTGTCGTAGAATGTCCGGCAGATAAATATTGCCAGATGATCGTCAGCGATTTGGCCGGAGCAACCATAGCCAACCTGACATTTACAGGAAAATACTCTCTCGATATAACTAACAGCGGAATTTATGTCGTAACAGTTAAAACAGCCAACTGTCAGCATACAGCCAAAGTAGTTATTAAATAATTGACTTTACATGCAAAGGTGTTTCCGTTGTCTTTCAAGCCTGACGGGAACACCTTCTATTTCATTAAAACGGGGTGATTATCACACCGAACCGTCTTGACAGGATTTAGAAACTGTTTTTAAATTATCTCCATTTTATGAAATCTATAATCGCCGGAATCATACTCTTCCTCGTATGCCCGTTATATGGTTTATCCCAAACAATATGCATCGATTATTCACCTAAATTGTCTGCAACTACAATAGAACAAATTCAAGATTTTGAATCGGTATCTACAAGAGGGACAGCAGAAGATAAACTTTTATTCGCTTATGTCCGATTAAAACCGGAAGCAAATGCCCATAACCTGAGCAAGAAATACGGAATACGGCTGAATATCGGTCACAACGGTTTGTACACAGCTGTTATCCCCATGAGCCAAGTCAACAATCTGGCTCAAGATGCGTCTATATTAAGCATTGATGCGGGCAACAAAATCAGGCCGATGATGGATTCGGTGAGAATATACTCAAATGCGGAGCAAGCATTTACCGGCAACTCTCTCCCCCACCCATTTCAAGGTGAAGGGGTCATTATAGGAATTATCGACAACGGATTTGATTTTACCCATCCGAATTTCAGAGATGAAAACGGAAACTGCCGCATCCGATGCGTATGGGATCAAAACAACTTCTTCGCCACTTCCAATTCGTCTTATGGCTATGGAATCGTCTATTCGACTCCGGAACAAATAGAAGCCGCCAAACATGACATGTCCGGAAACACGCATGGCACGCATGTAGCCGGAATAGCAACCGGAAGTTATGACAATCTCTACAGAGGAATAGCCCCCAAGGCCGAAATAGCGCTCGTATCTGTGAATGGAACAGAACAAGGGATTCTGGACGGCATCGATTTCCTACTAAACTATGCCGATAAAGCAGGCCGGCCACTCGCCATCAACCTCAGTATGGGAACCGTACTGGGATTCAAAGACGGAACGGATAATTTTTCTATATTGACCGACAACCTCCTGAAAGACCAGAAAGGAAAAATATTGGCTATCGCAGCAGGCAATGAAGGCCATCGGAAATCGACCCTTACCGGAAATCTCTGCAAAAGCGCCCCAAGCGTCAAGAGCTTTCTTCTGCCACCGACATACAATAGAGACAATCTCTTCATACAAGGCATAGCCGGGCATAGCTATCAAATAGCCATTTCTCTAAAAGACACATTGACGAATCAACTTCTGTTTTCGCAAACTTTCACCTCGGGAGAAGAGTGGAGCAAAAGTTACCAGAACTTCGGTTCGGGAGAGAGCGATGATAGCAGATTCAATATTTCCGCATCATTAAATCCCATCAACCGGAATCCTTATTTCAATATCAGCCTTATATATACCAAACCGGAGAATGAAGTCTGGGAAATTTCCATTTCATCCGAAAACGGGAAATATATGATCAATAGCGATTACGGCAGTTTCACTTCAGCCGGTAAAGAGGGGTACACCGAAGGCTGTACCGATTATACCATAGCATGCACGGCAACCGGATATGAAACAGTTACAGTAGGTGCGTATGTATCGAGAGAAAATTACCAAAGTCTTTCAGGGAAAAAATATAAATCTGAATGGAAAAGGGAAGAGATATATCCGCTTTCCGGAAAAGGGCCCACCTACGACGGACGCATCAAACCGGATGTAACAGCTCCCGGCGCTACCGTTATATCCTCTTTTAACTCGTATGCCGCATCCTACAGCGTCAATCCGGAAGATAAAGTTCTCGAAATTACAGATGCCGTGTCCGGCAGGAACTATTCGTGGGGAATTGCCAACGGTACCTCAATGGCCACTCCTGTAGTCACCGGAACTCTGGCACTATGGCTGGAAGCAAACCCAATGCTAACCATAAAAGAAGTACAAGACATTATCCGTCGCACAGCCAAGCAAGATGTACATACCGGAAATACTCCCAATGGCATTTATGGATCAGGAAAGCTGGATACTACGGCAGGTCTGCATGAAATAGTAAAGCAAATATCCGCTTTAAAACAACCATTGTCCGAATTCCGGTATTTATATGATAAGAACAGCCGAATAATGCATATTTTCTCTGATGTCACCATAGAGAAAATATATCTGTACGCCGCATCGGGAGAATTACTGAGCATTTCGAATCTTCCGGGTACAGAGTTCCATCTTGATCTAAAGCCCAATACCCTCTATCTGATGAAGGTATGCACTCAAAATGATTCTAAAGTTTTAAAACTGATCGGTTATTAAACACTCCTCATAAGGAGATAACCAGCCTGTCCATAAACATGAGGGTGCATCAAAGCCCTCTATAAACAAAACCACCCTTGCAACAGATGTCTGTGACAAGGGTGGTTTTTATATTTCAGGTGTTTGGACACACCTCCGTCGTTTATAAAATGACTCTTAAAAATATTTATCAACTTATTTCCGATAATTCTCCAATCCGGTTCTTAAGAAATCAATGTATTTAGGAATATCCTCATTATAAGCATAAGATTTGTTCAAAGGTTTTCCTTCATTATCCAAAAGAACATAAAATGGTTGGGCATTGGCGCCGAACTTGACACGCTGCAGATAACTCCACTTGTCACCTACGGTACGTAAAGTCCGTTCCGTTCCGTTCTCCATAATCTTTACCGGTTCGGTGAGAGGTGTTTTGTTATCCACATACAAGGTAATCAAGACATAATCGTCATTGATTATTTTACTGACTGTCGGATCCGTCCATACGGCAAGTTCCATCTTACGGCAATTCACACATCCGTAACCGGTAAAATCGAGCATAACAGGTTTGTTATGCAATCTTGCATATTCCATTCCCAAATCGTAATCGTCAAACTTGGCATGTACCTCATTGGTGTATAGATTAAAATCCTGTGTCTTCATAGGAGGTGCAAATGCACTGACAGCTTTTAATGGCGCTCCCCACAAGCCGGGAACCATATAAACCGCAAATGCAAGTGAAACCAATGCCATGAAGAAGCGGGGCACCCCTATCCTATCGCTATCATCATCATGAGGGAACTTGATCTTTCCCAACAGATAGAAGCCAAGCAATGCAAAGATCACAATCCATAAAGCCAAGAATGTTTCACGATCGAGAATTCTCCAACCATAAGCTAGATCGGCAACCGACAGGAACTTCAAAGCGAAGGCCAGTTCAAGGAAACCGAGAGTCACCTTAATCACATTCATCCACCCTCCAGACTTCGGCATAGACTTCAACCAGGACGGGAATAAAGCAAACAAAGTAAACGGCAATGCCAAAGCAATGGCAAAACCCAACATGCCGATGGCAGGAGCTACAACACTACCGGTGATAGAGACCTGTACCAAAAGAAAGCCAATGATCGGTCCGGTACATGAAAAAGACACCAGAGACAGTGTAAACGCCATCAGGAAGATACTTATCAAACCACCGGTCGACTCTGCCTTGCTATCCACGGCATTGCTCCATTTCGAGGGTAGAGTTATCTCGAAAGCCCCAAAGAAAGAGGCTGCAAAAACAATCAGCATCAGACAGAAAAGGATGTTGAACACAGCATTGGTAGACAAGGCATTTAATGCACTCGCGCCAAAAATGGCTGTAATGACCAATCCCAATGTTACATAAATAACAACAATGGATGCCCCGTAAGTCCATGCATCACGGATACCTTTCTTCTTGTCTTTACTGCGTTTCAAAAAGAAGCTGACAGTCATGGGAATGATTGGCCATACACAAGGTGTGAACAAAGCAAGCAATCCTCCCAGGAATCCGGTTATAAAGATATAAATCCAAGACATATCGCCTTGTGAATGTTCCTCACCCAACGCTTGCAGTTCGCTGATTACCGGTTTCCAAAGGACATCAGCAGCTACAGCCGGCTTCACAGCAGGCTCTGTAGATAATTCTGTGGAGCCTGTAGATGTTCCAACCGTTTGTGAAGCTGTCGCTTCCTTTTCCATTTCAGACGAAGAAGCAGATGATGCCGGCGTAGCAGAAGCCTTTAATGCCGTCTCACCGGAAAATTTAAATGGAACCTGAGTAGGCGGAAGGCAGCTTTCGTCATTACAAGCTCCATACTCCAAATATCCGTCAATATCGTAAGTACCGGCAGTAAACTTTATCTTTTGAACAAACAGTGCGGTATTCTCAAAATAACGGACTTTCATTTCAAAAAGCTTATCGAAAGTCGAAATTTCCTTTCCCGCCGGTTTCAGCTTGCCTATAACCTCTGCACCGGTCATCTTATCCGCATTAAATGTAGCCGAGATAGGACCGCCATCTCCCAAATCGGTAGAATAGACATGCCATCCCTTATCGATGGTACCTGTAAAAACAATCTCTCCCTCCGTATCAGACAAAGTCTTCAGTTCCGCCTTAAACTTTACGGGATCTTGAATCTGTGCATGAGCCGCCCAAACGACAAACAGCAACAGCAAAAAAGAACATACTTTTCTCATTCTCTATTCATTTTTTCTTAGTTATAACAGTCGGAAAAGCGATCCGGTTCATCAAACTGTTTCATAGTCTACACACGAACGGCTTTCCTTAGCTTCGGCAAGAATCTTACCGGCAGCCACATGATCGGGATGAGTGGCATAGAATTTCACATCCTCCAGATTGTCGAACTCACTATACAATGCAATATGCCAAGATTCTCCCGGATTTATATTCAATCCCACTTCGATTTTACGGATAACGGATATTTTAGCAGGCAGGGCCTCTATTGCTTCTTTAAATTTATTCATTACAACAAGTTTATCAGCTTCCGGAACCTCATCCTTTAACTTAAATAATACAATGTGTTTTACCATAACGTTGCTATTTTAATTTATTGTTTATATATTTGTCAGCCGAAGCTGCATTTATTTCAATGCAAAATTACTCTATTTGTTTCAATTATACACTATCAACAGATGTTAATAATAGGAATAGCAGGCGGAACGGGCTCAGGAAAGACCACCGTCGTACGGAAAATAGTTGAAAGTCTCCCAGCCGGTGAAGTCGTACTGCTTCCCCAGGATTCGTATTATAAAGACAGTAGCCATGTGCCTGTGGAAGAGCGCCAGAATATCAATTTCGACCATCCGGATGCTTTTGATTGGAGCCTGCTCTCAAAACATGTTTCGATGCTAAAAGAAGGAAAGGGTATCGAGCAGCCTACCTATTCTTACCTCACTTGTACCCGTCAGCCGGAAACAATCCATATCGAACCGCGCGAAGTGGTTATCATCGAAGGAATCCTTGCCCTCTGTGATAAAAAACTACGCAATATGATGGACCTCAAAATATTCGTAGACGCCGATCCTGACGAACGTCTGATACGCGTCATCCAACGGGATGTAGTGGAACGCGGACGGACGGCCGAAGCTGTGATGGAACGCTATACACGTATATTGAAACCGATGCATCAGCAGTTCATCGAACCTTGTAAAAGATACGCCGACCTCATCATACCAGAAGGAGGTAACAATAAAGTGGCAATCGATATCTTGACCATGTACATCAAGAAACACTTGAGATAGGCATGACGGTCCGGCGCTCTATACTGCCCGTCCTTCTCATTATTCTCTTCTCCGCATTGGCCTGTAGACACAAGCATCACCCGGCAGAAGAGGCAGGAGCATACGACTTGTCCCAGATTAAAGATAGTGGAGAATTGGTGGTGTTGACGTTGTACAGTTCGACCAGCTATTTCATCTATCGCGGACAAGAGATGGGATTTCAATATGAATTAAGCGAACAATTTGCCAAAAGCTTAGGGGTAAAATTACGCATTGAAGTAGCGCGGAATGTTCCAGAACTAATCCAAAAGCTATTATCCGGTGAAGGCGATCTGATTGCCTATAACCTGCCCATCACCAAAGAATGGAAAGACAGGCTCATCTATTGCGGGGAAGAGGTGATCACACATCAGGTAATCGTACAGCGGAACAATGGTAAGAGTAAACCGCTCACAGACGTCACAGAACTTATCGGTAAAGAAGTATATGTAAAGCCCGGCAAATATTATGACCGGCTTGTCAATCTGAATAACGAACTGGGAGGAGGCATACAGATACACAAAGTGACGGGCGACAGTATCACAACAGAAGATCTGATTACCCAAGTGGCACAAGGAAAGATTCCTTATACGGTAGCCGATAATGACTTGGCCAAGCTGAATACCACTTACTACCCTAACCTCAACATCAAGCTTTCCATCAGTTTCGACCAACGGGCATCATGGGCCGTCCGCAAAGATTGTCCGCAATTGGCGGCAGCGGCAGATAAATGGCACGAAGAGAATATGACCTCACCGGCTTATACTGCAAGTACAAAACGATACTTTGAAATCAGTAAATCAGTACCCCACTCTCCCATTCTCTCGCTTCGCGAAGGAAAAATCTCTCATTACGATGATTTATTCAAGAAGTACTCCAAAGAGATTGGCTGGGACTGGCGTTTATTGGCCTCACTGGCCTATACGGAATCCAATTTCGACACGACAGCCGTATCTTGGGCAGGAGCAAAAGGACTGATGCAGCTAATGCCGCAAACCGCACGTGCCATGGGGATACCGCCCGGCAAGGAACAAAATCCGGAAGAGAGCATCAAAGCAGCAGTAAAATACATTAAACAAACAGACAGAAGTCTCAGTGCGGTTCCCGATAAAGAAGAACGCATCAAATTCATTCTGGCATCCTATAACGCCGGTTTAGGACACATCTATGATGCCATTGCCTTGGCAGGCAAGTACGGAAAGGACAAAAACACTTGGAACAGCAATGTTGAAAACTATATCCTGCTGAAAAGCAATGAAGAATATTTCACTGACCCGGTTTGCAAAAACGGATATTTCCGAGGAATAGAAACATATAATTTCGTAAGAGATATCATATCGAGATACGAATCATATAAAAAGAAAATAAAAGAATAGGCAGTCAAAAACTATCCCTTGCGGTACTGCTGCGGCGACTGCCCCGTCTGCTTTTTGAAAAACGTACCAAAATAAGAGGCATTCGGGAAATTGAAAAAGTCAGAAATTTCCTGAATACTTTTTTGAGTATTTTTAAGCAGCGAAATACTTTTTCGGACAATAGACCTGAATATCAGTTCCTGCACCGTATATCCGCAAACAGACTTGGAAAGTTCGGAAAGATACTTAGGAGACAGACAGAGTTTGCCCGCATAGAACTCAACTCCGCGATGTTCCGTATAATACTCGTCTATCAGCTGAATCAGCTTGATAAAGATTTCATACTTATGCCCGACAGAGGTCTTCAGATTCATAAGTTTACGGTTGTAGATGGAACATATCCGGTAAGTTAATCCAAGAAGAAGAAGTTTCTGCTCGTACCGGTTGAAAGTGTTATCTTCCATTTTCAAAGTGCTATCCAATAAGGACATATATTTCAACACCTCTTCTTCATCTCCGGTATTCCATACATAACAAGGCTCTGTCCGGAGTTGCGAGTACAAGTACATGGAAGCTACGGAGTTACCTATGATATCCCGTATGGGGGCTACCTGGTAAACAAGAATGAAAAGTTCTACATTTTCCGATTCCTGCAGGACCTGAAAGAAAGAATCTTCCGGTATGAAAAGAGTCTCCCCCGCTTTGGCAAAGTAGGTCTTCTGATTAAGGGAGAACATGAAATTCCCCTGACGGCAAATTACCAACCCGACGCCATCGAAATGAAAGGGGTCTTTTAAAGCAGCAGGAAAGGTATGAAGCATACCTTCCGAACTGCATATATTTTCCTTATTCAGTAGTGCGTGATCAAGACGGGACAAACGCTCTTGCAAAGTATTCATCAATATAAAAATTACCGGTTCACATTAAAAGCCCGTTTTAAATCTTCCTCCTAAAAAAATACGGATTCATTTTGAGCAAAATCCAAACGGACTCTAAAACTGCGCTAAGTTAGTAATTTTCGTTTAGGATAAGGTATTGCAACCACAAATATCATACAAATAAGGCAAGCATACAGTGTCCAGCCTGCCATCTCCTTTACAGCCGAAAGCGTAGCTTGCACCTGAATACGACCTTTAGTGGACATGGCTGCCATATTAATGGCTTCCGCCTTACTTTTTCCCTGATATTGCATTCCTTGCATCGTCCGAATAAACGAAGCGGATGCTTCCGGATGCAACATATCTACATTCTGCGCATAACGTGTAATGTAATGCTGCTGTCTTTCCTGCAATATATTGGTATAGAGAGCAGTGCCAATGGCAGGTGCCAGTACCATACGTACTGTCAGCATGGTACAGATCCATGAAGACAGATATTTGTAAGGCATGCGCTGGGTGGCGAATGTCGGAATCAACGAATAAAGCAACATCATTCCCGTAGAACGGATTATAACCGGATACTTCATGCGTTCATACAATCCGGCATCCTGAACCTCAAAATACATAAACATAGCCGAGAGCCCCAACAGCAAGAAACCGGCAGCAAACAAATATTTGAAGTGCACCCCTTTTACGCTGAGCCAAATAGTCGCAATACCACCGATAAAGTACCCCAACATACTCCAATTGCCCAATGTGGCATTCTGAAAGTTATCCAGTTTCATGCCTATACCTGTAAATACATTGACAAACATGGCACTGGAATTCAATACCATCAACAGGAAGTATAACAGGAAACCGACACGAATGGTACGTAACTTGAACACATCCAGTTGATAATAAGGATTGCGCCGGGTAGCTTCTATGTAGATAAATATACCCGCCGAAATGACAGCCCCCACCGTAGCCCATCGGATGGTAGGATCATCATACCAATCAAGTACCTTTCCATAAGTCAGTATGTATGTGATGCATACCAGCATGATGCTGAATATGGAAGCATTGCCAAATTGTCTGAAATTAATGGGAAACCGCCGCGTGACATATTTATGATAAGGCATTGTAATGAATGCAATAAGAATACACAATAACAACAGTCCCATCATGAAATAATAAACGTACTGCCATTCGTATTCAAAAGCGAGCCACGCCGTAAGCGAAGTGCCTATCTGTCCCAATATCATAAAAAACAGGTAGATACCCGGTTGTGCGGCACTTCGCTCAATATCCAGTTTATCCCAGCCCTCTTCGGTTGTCGGTTCGTTGCCGGGAGTAATTTTCTCATAAGCCTCAATATGCCCGGCATACTTGATGAGCGTAAAAAGATTGACCATCATCAATACCATCCGGAGGAATCCCGTAAACAGGCTGCAAAGCGCCAACAGGAATATACTGTCCGTCTTGGCACAGATATAGCTGAATATATACATCAGCGAAAAACCGGCAATACACATCATCTTCTCCCTACGGATAAGTACCAGCCGATACAAGAACGGACAGAATGCTGCCATACCTATAGAGGTGGCAAAATTGGTGAACTGGATATGTTCGGAGATAATCCCCAGTCCGCTCATCATCTCAGTACTGTTCACCGAGTAAGTTCCACCTACTGTCAGTATCGGCAGGAAAAAGAATATCAGGATAATGATACCTACCGGTTTCGGCACCCAGTTGTAAAAAGGATAGTTTTTAGGGTATGAAGGCATAACTTCAGAGTTTTACTTTTACAATGACCATCATACCTGCTGCCAACTTCTCATTATCCTCTTTGGATAAATCGGTAAAATCAATACGTACCGGTATACGTTGTTGTATTTTTACAAAATTCCCGGCAGAATTGTCTGTGGGAACCAAGGAGTACTTGGAGCCTGTGGCACCGGAGATCGCCGTTATTTTTCCGGTAAACTCCTTATCACTGATGGCATCTACGGTAATAATGACCTCTTGTCCCAAATGCAGGTTTTCAATCTGGGTCTCTTTATAGTTGGCAATAATCCACTTTTGAGTATCCGGAAGGATGTAAGTAACGGTTTGCCCTGCTGTGATAAACTGTCCTTCCTCCAAAGTGCGGCGTCCCAGTTTACCGTCACAAGGAGCCGTTACCACGGTATAGGAAAGATTGAGTTTTGCCATTTCAAGCGCAGCTGTTGCCCGTTGGATAGCAGCTTCCGTATTCTCCCGGCGGTGTGATACCTCATTTACTCCCGATAAAGCCGCCTTTTGTTGTCGTTTCACAGCTTCCAGTTTTTTACGGGTTGCCGCATATTCCGTTTCTATCTGCTCCAGTTGTATCGGAGTGGCTGCATTTCTTTTTACCAAGTTCTGGTATCGTTGGCGGTCTTTCTCCAACTTAGCAAGACGTATTTCTATCTCTGCAATGGATGCATCGTAAACAGATGCCGTGGTCTGGGTGGTTTGCAAAGTCGCTCCGATAACAGTAGCACCTGCCTGTGCATCTTTCAGTGCGGCTTCGGCTTCCATTACCCGTATCTTATATTCACGGTCATCGAGTACCAACAATGTATCTCCCTTATGTACCTCCTGATGTTCGGTAAAATAAATCTTCCTGATATACCCTGAAGCCCGCAAATTAATAGGAGATATATATTGCTCTATTTGAGCATCGTTACTGGTCTCGCTACTTTTGTAGTTCAGGAAAAGGCACACCACTTGAATCACTCCCCATGCAATGATTGCGGTTCCCAACAAACTGACCACGATTTGCCAACGACGTAGTTTCTTCAGTTTTTCCGCTTTCTTTTGATGTATGCTTGCCGCATTATCATTTTCTTTTGTTCCCATATCTTTTGTGTTTTTTAATATTCTTATTTAATCAATCATTTATCAAAGAATCCATCCGGCCGGTAAGTTTAAGTAACATCAAGGTGGTGACACGGTAATTATAGTGCGCACTGATATAGTTATTCTGCGCTTCACTCATCCGCATCTCATCCTGCAAGACTTCGGTCATCGAGGTAATTCCCTCACGGTAGCGATCCATTGTGACAGTATATACATCCTCAGCCAACAGGTAATTATCTTTTTGTTTCTTGAAATTACGCTGATTATTCATCAAGTCATTAGTGGCATTCAGATATTGGGTCTGCAGGTTCTTCCGCGTATTCTCTTGCATGATCTCTATATTTTCAATGTCGATAGCCGCTTTCCGTTTTTTATAACGTTTGTCTAATCCGTCGAATATAGGCACACGCAAAGACAACCCTATGCCATAAGAACGGAACCAATGATTGGACGGGCCGGAATGAAACCAATGATAGGCTTTGTCTGTGTAAGCCGAAAACATCCAACTGCCGGTAAGATTCAACGAAGGAACATACCCATAACCGATCATCTTTTTCTGCTGTTCGGCCAATTGTTTTTGAGATTGCAATAATTGCAGTTCATAAAGGTTTTCCGACAAACCGGTCAGAGCAACCGGGATGATATTTTCGGTATCAACAGGCGTCAATGCAATATTCTCCTCTGCCGGATAATCAATGATGTATTTCAAAAGATTCAGTTGCTGTTCCAGCATTGCCCGGGCATTGTCATACTGTACCTTCAAGTTTTCCAAATTGATATTCACACGTTTGACGTCTACTTCCATAGCCATCCCGTTATCGTAAAAAGCCAGTGTAATATCCCTTAACTCCTCAAGACGGAGAATATTGGCTTTAACCAACTCGATTTGCTCAGCAGTCACCTGCCCCAGATAATACATCTTACAAATTTGCAGGATAAGGTCTTCCCTCGCCTTTTCATAAGAAAGACGATTCATTTCATCCATTGTCCGGGCAATGGATAAAGTAACATAAAGAGTCTGATTGTAAAGCGGCATCTGCAACTGTAATCCTGCATTGGCATTATACCGCAAAGTATGGGTTACGTTGTAAGGCGTACCATAAGCCGAACCGTCGGTTACGGATACGGGTGGATCGATATTGTCGTTGTAATTGGCAAAACCGTTGATTTGCGGAAGCAGTTTAGCGCGGTTTTCGGAAATGCCATATTTGCCTTTCTGTATCTCATTGCGCTTACTTTGTAAAGACAGATTATTTTCTATACCCATCTCCAGGCAGTTCTCAAGTGTCAGCGTATTTTGTGCGCTTCCCCCCATTAGAGACAGGTAGAAAAAAGAAA
>CAUEFX010000056.1 GCA_958477465.1 uncultured Bacteroides sp. | reverse complement strand
TTCGTTTCAACAATGCATCAACAATGGAGATAAAGACATGACCGTAGAGCTAATCCATGGCGAAGGTGTTGCGAAAGACTACATCGTCGACCTTAATCATGATGGATATTTTGACTTCATAGACCAAAGGTCATTCTACATCAACTCGGGCAATAACATTGATTTCGATAGAATAAAGACAGAAGCAGCGGCAAGCTATATCAGCCTTTTTCCTTGCGACATGAACAATGACGGGTTCACCGATGCCATCGATAACTACATTACAGAAGGCGCTGTCATACAGTACCTGAATAATGGCAACAACACTTTCAGCAAGAAAGAGATTCCTTCTGCCTTATCCGATGGTATCCGAATCAACAACGCTATCGACATGAACAATGACGGCTATCCGGATCTGGTAATACAAAAGAACAACAGTACTATATTGATTGCACTCAACAACAAGAATCAGGACTTTGATGAAATCAAGGAAATTACCATCCCTGCCATTCCGGGACGTACTGTTTACAAAATAGCCGACTTCGACAACAATGGTTATCCGGACCTGTTTATTGGCACGGAATCGTCTCATGAATATGCCACCTCGGCCATTGTCTATTTCTACGACGATTGGAAATACGAAGTACATAGTTTCGACGGAAGTAAAATTGAATCCGGCAGCTTGGCCATCGACCTGAACAATGACGGAAGGCCGGATTACTTCTCAGACAATGACGGTCATACGCCTCTGATTAATCACGCCACTTTCACCAACACCCGCCCCCAAGCTCCGCAGTCACTCTGCGGTGTGCAGCAAAGCGAGTTTGTAGTGTTGAAATGGGAGGCTGCCAAAGATGCCGAGACACCTTATGCACGGATGCGTTATAACATCAGCGTAAAAAAGCAAGGAGTTGCGGGAGAAGGAGCCTATATTATCTCTCCCTTGAATGGGCTGGATGACCATGCGGCCGTCGTGCCCACCTACCCTTATCACACCACAACAACGTATGCCATCCCCATCTCAGCCATCCCGGCAGGTATATATGAAGTGCAGGTGCAGGCCATAGATGAACAAAACGTCCCCTCGTCATTCTCCGAGCCGTTCATTCTCAAAGTAGAGGCAGCCCCGAAAATCCAGCTTCCCGTTTCTGTATGTGCCGAATTATCTGCCACGGTCACTTATAGCGGAAACACGGGTACAGGAGCCCTTACATGGGATTGGGACGGTGGCACACTGCTGGCACAGGAAGGTAGCAATTATGAAGTAGTCTGGAGTACCGAAGGAACAAAGCAACTGTCTGTTACAGCGGACGGAACGGCGTATGCCGTTGCCTTGGTTGTCACGCCAGCCATCCAACCGGAATTTGAAGTGCACCCGTCCGCACTGGTCAATGCAGAAAACAAATTGACACTGCCCGAAGGTGATTACGGATATGAATGGGAATACGACAAAGACGGAGACGGCTTCCGCCCCATCATCCATAAAACCGGAATCCAGGGGATTGTTTCTCCCGTCAGCATCTCTCGAAGGGGAAACAGCAGTGAAGCAAAGATCGTATTCAAGATGAAAGGAGAATACACTCTACGTCTGAATGTTTTTACCGCATGCGGCACATTGACTCACGAAAAGAAAGTGTCTGTAAACGATGATTTGCAAAAGCCGGATATCGCTCTCGTTACTGCTGATGCAGAAACAGGGAGATATCGCATCGGATGGGAGTATCCAAAGAACTTACCCTCATTCGTCAGCGGAATAAATGTATACAAAGAAGGAAACAAATACAACGATTTCCGCTTACTTGCCACAGTACCGGTGACAGAAAACACATACGTGGACGTCACTTCCAATCCGCAAATCACCTCCTCGCGTTATCGCCTCACACTACTGACTTCGTATGGGGCGGAAACAACTCCGAGTACTCCCGTCAAAGGTATGCATACCATGATAAACAAAGGCATGGGCAGTAGCTGGAACCTGATATGGAGTCAATATGAAGGTGCGACCATCGAATCTTACCGTATTCTGCGCGGTACGGATCCGGATAATCTGACCACGATAGGAGAAGTATCCGGCAACGCGACCTCGTATTCCGATGCGAATGCTCCCCAAGGTGTACTATACTATGCATTAGAGTTCGATGCAAAATACGATGACAACTGGCAGCCCATGTCTGCACGTCTGGCAAAGGCCGCCGACAAAGCAACGGTGCGCTCCAATGTGGCCAGCACGACGACTGCTTCGAATGCCGTATTCCCCGCCTACATCCTGATTCACCCAACGGAAGAGATACTGGGTTTATCGGCCGAACAGCCGGTCATGCACTTATCGGCCACGATTCATCCGTTGCAGGCTACGTTTCGTACGGTCAACTGGACAATCACAGCCGGAGGTAATCTTGCATATATCAATCAGAATGGAGTATTGACGGGCATCGGCAACGGAAAAGCAGGAACGGTCATTGCGCGTGCCACCACCATCGACGGCTCCGGAGTATATGCAGAAATCAGCATTCCAGTGAGCGCCTTTTCCGGTGTTGGAACCGAAGAAAATGCGATAATAGAACCGGGGAAATGGTTCATATACTATTCGGCAGCTACCAACGAGTTACATATCTCAGGAATTCCCGAGGCAACAAACGGTGCGGTTATCTGTATCTTCAATACGAACGGACAGTCTGTTTACCAAAAAAGAGTTTTCGGTACCCAAGAAACCGTTCCTCTCGGAAGTTGCGCAAATAGTGTCTACGTACTCAGAATAATCAGCGAGAATGGTACCATCTGCCAAAAATTCATCAAAGGCAGATAGTGTATTACGAATGCTATAATGGCTGAGATAAAGCCGGAGATACAGTTTTTTAGCTGTTTCTTCGGCTTTATTAGCAAATCAAACGTAAGCAAATTCTTTTTTTATGCTATCTTTGCGCCCAATTATGAGACGATTCCTACTTACATATATATTACTTTTTATTGTTGGTCAGTTGGCTATCCAAGCGCAAGTCAGCCCAAGAAATCCATACAACGACCAGACAGATGAATTCGGTAATATCGTAGATCAATACGGTAACCAGATTGACCCCGCCATGCGTCCGCAAAATCCGGACAGCAGCAACGTAGAGATACAAGGCCTTCCTCCCAAACTCTACATGTGGCACATCAGCGAAAATCTGGGAAATGTGACCCGTATACCTGCCGATACATTACGCTTGAACTTCCAGAACACCAATCTCACGGAAGGTATGACAGGACATTATAACTACCTGTCCAATATGGGCGCCCCGCGTATATCCCGTATTTTTTTCGACCGTGACGTTACCCCGGAGCCGACCATGTTCATGCAGCCCTACTCCTTTTTCTTCGTACGGCCGAATGAATTCAATTTTACCAACAGTAACGTTCCCTATACCAACCTGACTTATTATAAAGCCGGTAGTAAAGTAAACGGTGAAGAACGTTTTAAAGCATACTTCTCGGTCAATGTAAATAAGCAGATGGCTTTCGGCTTCAACATCGACTACTTATACGGACGGGGATATTACAACCATTCGAGCACCTCTTTCTTCAACGCAGCTCCTTTCATCAGCTATCTGGGAGAACGGTATGAGGGGACATTGCTATACAGCTACAACTATCTCAAGAACAATGAGAACGGAGGTATCATGGATGACAACTACGTCAAAGACCCCGAAGCCGCATCCGGCGGGCAACAAACTTACGAATCGACCAACATGCCCACGGTCATGAGTACGGCCACTTCCCGAAATTCAGACAGTTATATTTTTCTGGCACAACGCTACAAACTGGGATTTCACCGCGACCTGCCTCAAGAAGAAAACGACACGTTGCCACCTGCAAAAGAGTTTGTCCCGGTCACCAGCTTCATCCATACGATGCAGTTGGAGTGGAGCAAACATAAGTTTACTTCGGAAGACCAGTTGAAAGATTATTATCAGCATACATACATCAAGCCGGGTACTCCTTATATCGTCGATGATTCCACCTCCTATATAGGGGTAAAAAACACATTGGGAGTCTCCCTTCTCGAGGGTTTCAACAAATACGCCAAAGCCGGACTGACCGGTTTCATCTCACACAAGTTAAGTAAATACGAGCTGATGAACAAAGACTCGGTCAGCACAGACCGCTATATCGAGAATGAAGTCTTTGCAGGGGGTGAATTATCCAAACGACAGGGCAACATTCTTCATTATCATGCCATCGGTGAAGTGGGATTATTGGGAAAAGCCATCGGGCAGTTCAAAGTAAACGGTGGTCTCGATCTGAATTTCCGTTTGGGAAAAGACACGGTCAGCCTGATGGCGCGTGCTTCGGTAAGCAATACATTGCCCTCCTTCTACATGCGGCATTACCACTCCAAGCATTTCTATTGGGATGATGACAATATGGATAAAGAATTCCGCACACGCATAGAAGGCGAACTGAGCATCGAACATTGGAGGACAAACCTGAAAGCCGGTGTAGAAAACATCAAGAACTACACGTATTTCAACCAGCAGGCCCTTCCGGAACAATTCGGCAGTAACATCCAAGTGCTTTCGGCCACGCTATCCCAAGATTTCAAACTTGGAATTCTTCATCTGGACAATGAGGTTACCTGGCAAAAATCGAGTAACAGTACCGTCCTACCCTTGCCGGACCTCTCCTTATACCACAACCTGTATATGGATTTCAAACTGGCAAAAAAGGTACTGAGTGTCCAATTAGGTGCCGATGCACGCTACTTTACCAAATACCATGCACCGGCTTACATGCCTGCTACAGGACAGTTCTATCTGCAACCCACCGATGATCAGGTAGAGATAGGTGGTTATCCCATTGTCAATGTGTATGCCAATGTTCATCTGAAACGGACCCGTTTCTTCGTTATGATGTACCACGTGAATGACGGAATGATCAATCGTCCGAATGCATTCTATGCACCTCATTATCCCATCAATCCCCGACTGTTGAAATTTGGCGTATCCTGGAATTTCTACGATTAGCCCTGCTATTACATCATTAACCCCACCATCATACATCTATGAAACCTACTCAAAGGAAATGTCTGAAATACCTGCTTATTGCCACGGTGTGCTTTCTCGTATTTGCACTCCGGCCTCAAAAAAAAGAAAAGACGGAAGGACATCCGCGCGATTATGCGGAAATAGTGGCAGACGGCATTCTCCGTGCGGCAACAGAATATAATTCCATCAGTTTCTTCGTTGACGGTGACACGGTGAGCGGATTCCATTATGCACTGATAGAGGCCTTTGCCCGCGACAAAGGAATTCAGGCACAGGTCTCTCCGGTCATGAGTTTTGACCAACGCCTGAAAGGACTCGAGACCGGGAAATACGATGTAATAGCATACGGCATTCCGGCCACCAGCGAATTGAAAGACTCACTGCTCCTCACCTCACCCATAATCTTGAGTAAACAGGTATTGGTGCAGCGAAAAGCAACCTCCGAAAACGATTCGCTCTTTATCAGAAACCAACTCGACCTGGCAGGACGAACCTTGCATGTCGTAAAAGGTTCTCCGTCCATCCTTCGCATCCATAACCTGGGCGATGAAATCGGGGACACGATCTATGTCAGTGAGATAGAAAAGTACGGTTCGGAACAACTGATTGCAATGGTGGCTCATGGAGATATCGACTACGCCGTCTGCGATGAGGGCATTGCACGGGCGGCCATAGATTCACTGCCCCAGCTGGATATCAGTACGGATATCAGCTTCACGCAATTTTACTCTTGGGGAGTAAGCAAGCAATCTCCCGTCCTGCTGGATAGCCTGAACGCATGGCTTACCGGCTTCCGCCAGGGAAAAGAGTACAAAGCAATAATGCATAAATATTATCCTGTTAAATAGCTTGAGTTCGCCAGTTTTTATTCCACATGGCTTATTGAATTTCTTTCATTTAACCTTACTTGGGTGCATATACCCCACACATGCAAATCGTGCATAGGAGAGGCTTTATACACGATCAAACAATGTTAAATGAAAGAGCTGTGCCTGTGAAAGATGAATTGAATGGAAAATAGTCTTAATTCCACTTTTTATTCTTATTTTTGTCTCATTAAAAATAAGATAGGTATATGAGTGAAAAGATTATCAAATGGGGCTTCATCGGTTGCGGTGAAGTGACAAAGAAAAAAAGCGGTCCGGCATTTCAAAAAGTAGAAGGTTCGGAAGTCGTAGCTGTGATGAGCCGTGACGGTGCCAAGGCAGAAGCCTATGCAAAAGAGAGAGGCATCAGAAAATGGTACGACGATGCCCAGGAACTGATCGACGATCCGGAAATAAATGCTATCTACATCGCCACCCCTCCCTCATCACATGCCACCTATGCCATTATGGCCATGAAGGCGGGAAAACCGGCTTACATAGAAAAGCCGATGGCCGTCACCTACGAAGAGTGTACGCGTATCAACCGTATCTCGCGTGAAACCGGAGTGCCCTGCTTTGTGGCATACTACCGCCGTTATCTCCCCTATTTCATTAAAGTAAAAGAATTGGTTGAAGAGGGTGCCATAGGCAACGTAATCAATGTACAGATCCGTTTTGCCCAACCTCCCCGCGACCTGGATTACAACCGGGACAACTTGCCTTGGCGGGTTCAGGCAGATATTGCCGGAGGAGGATATTTCTATGACCTCGCCCCCCACCAGATAGATTTGTTGCAGGAAATGTTCGGCTGTATCCTTGAAGCCAGCGGATATAAAAGTAACCGTGGCGGACTTTATCCGGCAGAAGATACATTGAGCGCCTGTTTCCAGTTTGATAGCGGCTTGGTCGGCAGTGGTTCCTGGTGCTTCGTAGCACACGACTCCGCCAAGGAAGATCGTATCGAAATCATTGGCGACAAAGGTATGATCTGCTTCTCCGTATTTTCATTCGACCCCATCGCTTTGCACACCGAACGCGGACGCGAAGAATTCTACATCGAAAACCCGGAGCATGTACAGCAACCGCTCATCCAAGCCGTAGTAGACCACTTATTAGGGAAATCAGTCTGTACCTGCGATGGTGAAAGCGCTACATTGACAAACTGGGTGATGGATAAGATTTTGGGAAAGATATAATGACTTTTACAGCTTCAATAAATCAATAAGAAATGACTAAGGAAGAACTTATGCGGAAAGCAATCGAACTTTCCAACGAAAACGTAGCCAATGGCGGTGGCCCTTTCGGAGCCGTCATTGCAAAAGACGGAGAAATAATTGCTACCGGAGTGAACCGTGTGACTGCTTCATGCGATCCTACAGCTCATGCCGAAGTTAGTGCCATCCGCACAGCGGCCGCAAAGCTGAAGACTTTCAATCTGAGCGGTTACGAGATATATACCTCGTGCGAGCCATGCCCGATGTGTTTGGGAGCAATTTATTGGGCCCGTTTGGATAAGATGTACTACGGTAACAATAAAACCGATGCGAAAAACATCGGCTTTGACGACTCTTTCATCTATGACGAACTGGAGCTGAAGCCGGAAGAGAGGAAATTGCCATCGGAAGTATTGCTGCACGATGAAGCGATAAAAGCTTTTGAAGCCTGGATGGAGAAAGAAGACAAGATAGAGTATTAAATACGATAGGATATCGATACGATACAGAACCTTGAATACAACAGGGTATTATAAGAAACAAGAATCCCCGGAGCACTGCAAATTCTCCGGGGATTTCTTTCACACATAAAAGTTATTATTGCAAATGGAACTTTCCACTAAAAACGCACACCGATAGTAAACAGTACCTGGCTGCGGGTATTGGTTATTTTCGTCACTTCCGGTGTCACCAAAGTCCATTTTTCAGGAGCGGTTTCAAACTCATTGTAAAAAGCATAGAAATCTTCTTTATAAGTAGAGAATTGGTAAGCCAAGTCGGCATAAAACAGTTCCCCCCGATAGCCAATGCCTACTGTATAATTGTTACGCGACCTCGGATTTGAAAATCCCGTATCCGTCATTATCGAATTCGTAGGAATAGCCTTGATCGCATCCTTCTTGAAAGCCGTAGAAGTATAATTATATCCCGCACGGAATGCAAACTGAGGGATCACCTTATATTCTGCACCAAGGCGTACGGTATGTGCCCCTTTCAGGCAAATCTTAGCTTCATTAGTCTCATACTCCATCTCGTCTCCTTCGGGATAAATGAATTTCATTGTCGAATAATCCTCGTATTCGTACTCCGCACCGATTGCCAGGCTGCTTCCAACAGTATACCCCAAGCTCAAATTATAGGTCCATGGTGTACGAAGAGAGAACTCCCTCTTCATATCTCCTACTTCATCGTAAGTATCCACATCGAAAGGAGTTGTTTTATCATCATTGTCCAAGAACACATCCGCTTCCAAGCGCGCGCTGGTCGTGTAGGTCAGATTGTAAAATATAGGAGTGTGTACAGCTGCTCCTATCCGAAACGGAGACGATTCGAAAGGACGGACAATAGCACCTAATTTTAGGTCAAATCCCGAACCGCTTATTTTATTCCAACTCTTAAGCAGATAGCCGGCACCGGTTCCAAAGTCTTCACCATACTCGGAATATTTATCATAGTTAACGTCATAAGCGCCAACCGTTATACCAAAATAGGCCTGATCATTGACATTGAAAGCGACATTAAAATCATATTGGCTAATCCCGCCTCTTTCCTTTGATAAATAATTGGACTCCACGTAATCAGAGACAATCGACTCATACCTGCCGTCATCTTTCTGGTTCATCAAACCTCCGTTCCAGCCTAAGGCTGCCAACCATCCGGCATCCGGATTGTCAAAAACATTTCTGGCACCCAAATCCACATTTGCATCATAAGCCTGCTGGGCCATAAAATTTGTCTGAGACAAATAACGTCCGTCATACTCTCCTATCAGCCCGCTCATGGACAGATTCTTATAAAAAGATTTCGTCTTTTTATAGTTGAATCCGAAATTCACATAGCGCAACGGAGTACGATTGCCTATTTTTGTAGAAAGTACAAAACCAATATTGTCATACGCCCAGTGATTCTTATCATTATTGAGCAGATTGCCGGCATATTTACTTTCCATTCCATAAGAAGAGAAACTGAATGAAGTCATTACATCATTGCTACGATAAATACCTATACCGGCCGGATTGGCTCCAATGGTAGATATATCACCTCCCAAAGCTCCCATAGCTCCACCCATTCCTACAAAGCGGGCTGTTCCGTTCAAATCCTTATCTGTCAGTTTCGCAGCATCATACACACTTTGTGCATTAACACCTATCGTAAAGGCAGCCAATACTGCAGTTGTTATTATATTCTTCATAATGCTTAATTTTTCATTTTAACACAACATTTTATCTTCTACTGCTTCTTGTGGAGCCACCGCCACCACCCGATGAAGAACGGGAAGAGGAACCACCGCCTGAATAGCTGCCGCTTGAACGGGAACTACTGCTCGGAGAAGAATAGCTGCGGGAGGTAGAAGAGGAAGAAGGTGTAGAACGACGTGTCGTGCTTCCACTTGAATAACTTCTGGAAGGTGAAGTTGAGCTTCCGCGATTGTAAGACGGTGCGGAAGAGGTAGACCGTCTCGTAGATACATCGGAAGAAGAACCGCTACGGACACTGCTACCGTTACTCCGGACGCTACTACCGCTGCTACGAGTGGTGCTGCCACTGCTACGAACGCTGCTGCCACGACTGCTGTCATAAGAAGAGCCGCTGCTACGCGTACTGCTCGGTCGGGTATAAGTACCTCTGCGTGTCGATGAAGCATCGCTGCGCGTAGTAGTTCCCGGGCGTGAAGAAGAAGAACGGGTACCGACTACACGGCCTGTGCTGCTTGCACGGCGTCCGGCATCTACCGTACTCCCTCTGCGTACACTTTGCGAACGTACACCGTCTGCACGGCGCACAGAAGAGTTCCCTCTCGACGATCCATACGAACGACGGTTGGTATATGTACTGTTTCCCCAATAATGGCCGCCACCCCATCCGGGATAATAGCCATGATGGTGTCCCCAGTGATCACCCCAATAGCCGCCATGCCAACCACCATACCAACCGGCATGCCAGCCACCGTACCAGCCACCCCAGTAACCGGGATAGTAACCACCCCATCCATAGTAAGGACGAGACCATCCCCAACCCCAGCCGGGACCATAGGAATTGTATCTCCAATCCCACCACAACGGATTACTGAATGTAGGGAACGCATAAGCATAAAGTCCATCGGTGTACACGTTCCATTCCCAGGAGTTCGTTCCGTACACCACATCCCAATAGAACGGGCTGCTGATGCTGACGGCAAAGCGCGGATTACGGAAACGAATGATACGCTCGGCATATTCATAATCGTCTTGAGAGCCCTCAAATTCACCGTTTACCCACTCTCCGTCCAGATCCGATTGAGCTTTTTCTCTTATATAAAGCGTGTCGTTATCCATTTCGAAGTCGTTGTCACGCGCATCGTAACGGCGGTTGTACTCATCTACATCGCGCGTGTTTCCTTTCCGGTCCTGAATCACAACTGCGGTTCCGGGGGCCGTATAAATATTCGTCGTGACCTCTTTCCGAACCGGTTCTTTTTTGACGGGTACAGATTCCTTCTTCTCTTCTTTGGAAGGGATGAAGTAGAGATCATCATCATAGCTCTGTGCCATCAGACCTATAGGAAGACACAAGGCTGTCAACAGTAAAAAAACAATCTTTTTCATATCTCTGTGGTTTACGGGTTAGCATTAATCCTTTTATTCACGTTACAAAGATAGGCAACGTATCCATCTTTCGGGAGAGATTTTCCCCAAAGGATAATAGGGATTTCCCTATTTATAGAAGAATCATGCTTTTTTTATGTAAACAATGCAGGAACAGACATTACCGGTTAAACAAAGTTATCATTTGTTTAACCGGCTATTCAAGAGTTTGTTTAAGAGGTTAGTCAAGAGCTTGTTTAAAGGGCTATTTAAGAGTCTGCCCAAAAGGCTATTTAGAGTCTATTAAAAGAAACATTAAAATCCTGTTTTAGGGCCTGTCTAAGAATCCACTTAAGAATCCGCAAGGGTCCGTTTGCCGGAAATCTCTTCCGGAGAGACTCCGGATGCCCCCTAAATGTAGCTTTCTTTTGTTTTATCCTCATTTAGTTGTAATTTTGCAAACAAAAACAATTATGAAGTATTTTGAGTTCACGTTTAACACCACCCCCTGCACAGAAACGGTCAACGACCTGCTGGCTGCAGTTTTGGGAGATGTCGGATTTGAAAGCTTTATAGAACGCGAAGGCGGTCTGTCTGCATATATCCAACAATCTCTCTTTCATGAAGAAGCACTTAAAAACGCCCTTGACGAGTTCCCGTTGCCGGATACGGAAATCACTTACAGTTATACGGAAGCCGAAGACAAGGACTGGAACGAGGAGTGGGAAAAGAACTTCTTCCAACCCATAGTAATCGGTAACCGTTGTGTGATTCACAGCACCTTCCACCACGATGTGCCCCAAGCGGAATACGACATTGTCATCAATCCGCAGATGGCGTTCGGCACAGGACACCATGAGACGACCAGTCTTATCATCAGCGAACTGTTGAACTGCGAACTGGAAGGGAAATCCCTTCTCGACATGGGATGCGGTACCTCTATTCTGGCTATTCTGGCACGCATGCGCGGCGCTGCACCCTGCACGGCAATCGATATCGACGAATGGTGCGTGCGCAACTCGATTGAGAATATCGAATTGAACAAGGTGACAGACATAGAGGTAGAATTGGGAGATGCCGGCACCTTGAAAGGAAAAGGGCCTTTTGATGTAGTCATTGCAAATATCAACCGGAACATCCTGCTGAACGACATGAAGCAATATGTGGCCTGCATGCATCCGGGATCCGAACTTTACATGAGCGGTTTTTATGTAGACGACATTCCCGCTATCCGTGAAGAAGCCGAACGCAACGGACTAAACTTTATCCATCATCAGGAAAAGAACCGTTGGGCTGCCGTAAAATTCATCCTGAAAGGATAAACCGGGAAATAATAATAAAGAATAGCTAATGCGTTCCGGTTGGTCGTGAAGACGGGCTGTCCGAATGAATGAACCGCTCCGGAAGATATGTTAATGTGTCGGTTAGTCACCTTATATGTATAGGTGTGTACTAACGGCACATTGCATGGCATTTTACCACAGCGATACGTTATTTTTCATCAATCGTCATCTTCTTCAACTCCTCCAACGTCCCGTTAAACACGTTCAGATCCACATCCTCTTCAATGCCGGGCACACTGCCAACATCCGTATGCTGCCAAAAGTGCCACTTGCCTTCATACCTTACCGAATCCACATAGTAATGGGCTATCCAGTAAGGATAAGTATTAAAAATGGAATCACTCAAATAACGTGTCTTAAATTTATAAGAGGTGTATAAGATCGGTTTCACCCCATAGTGCGCCTCGATCCGGTCGAGCCAGCGTTTTATATTCTTTTGTAATTCATCCTTCGTCTTCTTTCCGGTGACTTCCACATCCAGTACCGGAGGAAGATCTCCCGGAACAAGTTTCACGGTACGGATAAAGAAATCCGCCTGTTTCAACGGGTCGGTAGCCGGAGAGAAAAAATGATAGGCACCGCGGATAAATCCATGTTTTCCCGCTTCGGAGAAGTTACGGGCAAAAGTATCATCCCCATGATCACCTCCTTCGGTGGCCTTCATAAAAACAAATTCAATGGGAAAATCTGTCGAATGGCTTTGTGTCAACTGCTCCCAGTCTATATCTCCCTGATAGTGCGAAATATCGATGCCATGCACATCATAACAGCAAGGCACACAAATCCCATACGCTTTCAATCCGTAACAGGGTTTCCAACGATAAGCATAAGGCCGAATGAAGAAATAATAAAATGCCACCGAGAAAAAAACGGCAATGACAACAGCAAGCATATTACGCAACCATATAGGCATGGTAGTACGGGCAGCTTTTTTCGTTGTCTTTCGTGGAGAACGACGGAAAGTAGCAGAAGTTTTTTTGCGAGGTATAGGCTTATGAGGAGTAGTCATCTATCAAAAAAGGGCGGAGTAGCACTCCGCCCCTACTACAAATGTATGTTTTTATTTAGCTTGTTCCAACTGCAAAGTCTTAGTAGGCTGGTCGCATACTTCAGTCGGGCCGAAGTACTGGATAGGACCCGGATATACATAATCCGTAGTCATAGCCCACTGGTCGCGCATAGCGGCAAATGCCTTGAACGGAGCACCATCCAGTTTCACAAGAGCTTTCTGGATAACCGGTTTCATCTCTCCGTGACGACGTTCCATGTTCATCATCATTGTGATAGGCACACCACCTGCAATCCACTCTTCTGCCGGAGCAGTCGTATTGCGTATAGATGACATATAACCTGTCTTACCATTGGCAATCAACATAGAAGCGGTATAACCCAATGAGTAACAATAGTCTGCGTCATAGTTTGACGGAGCAGCGCAACGTCCTTCGTAGCCGAAGAAGTGGTGCTGTGCAGCAAACTTACCTACATATTTACCTTCAGCTTTCCAGGTAGCCAGTTTGGTAGCAACCATTTCCGACAACAGTTTTTCTGTTTCAATCAGTGATACCTGTACATTTCCGTGCGGGTCGCGGTCCAATGTCAGCTGACGGGCCACTCCTTCGGGAAGGCTTGCATAGATAGCCGAATTTTCAGGAGAAAGTTTACGGATGATATAATCACGTTGGTGAGACTTCTTAATCTGAGAGAACTCTTCGGCATTTGCAGCCAGGAAGTCATTCAATTCGGCAATCAGACGTTTCATAGCCGGGATGAACTCTACCAGACCTTCAGGAATAAGAACCGTACCGAAATTATTGCCCTGTGCAGCACGGTCGGCCACTACTTTCGCAATGTAAGTCACTACGTCATCCAAAGACATGTCTTTAGCCTCAACCTCTTCGGAGATGATACATATATTAGGCTGAACCTGCAAAGCACATTCCAGAGCAATATGAGAAGCCGAACGTCCCATCAGTTTGATGAAGTGCCAGTATTTACGTGCAGAGTTACAGTCGCGCTGGATATTTCCGATCACTTCCGAGTAAACTTTACAAGCTGTATCGAAACCGAAAGAAGTTTCGATCATCTCGTTCTTCAAGTCACCGTCGATTGTCTTCGGACAGCCAATTACCTGTACGCCGGCTTTCTTAGCTGCATAATATTCAGCCAATACACAAGCGTTTGTATTAGAGTCGTCACCGCCGATGATAACAAGTGCCTTGATGCCCAGTTCTTTCAGAATTTCAAGACCTTTCTCAAACTGATCTTCTTTTTCCAGCTTCGTACGGCCGGAACCGATGATATCAAAACCGCCGGTATTACGATATTCGTCGATAATATCCGAAGTCAGTTCCATATAGTTATGATCAACCAGACCGCCGGGGCCGAGAATGAATCCATACAGTCTGCTATCCGGATTCAGTGCTTTGATACCGTCGAACAATCCGGAGATCACGTTATGTCCGCCCGGAGCTTGTCCACCGGAAAGAATAACACCCACGTTCATGGCAGGCAACTTTACAGCTTCACCGACTTCGAACTTGATCAATGGCATACCATACGTATTAGGAAACAGTTTCTGAATAGCTTCCTGATCGGCCACTGATTGAGTAGCGGCGCCTTCTACAGCCTTAACAGCCCCTTTCAGCGCTTTTGGAAGCTTGGGCTGATAAGCAGCCCTTGCGATTTGCAATGCACTTTTAGTCATTTTCTTTATTTTTATTTAAAGGTGTTAGTAAGTTCGGTTCTAAAAATTAAAAGCGATGCAAATTTCGTGTTTTTTTCTGAATTATGAAAGAGCATACATAAATAAGTTAACTATAAAACACGGCGCGCTCTTTTAAAAAAGCTTTCAATGAAGGAAGAAGGCAGCGTCGGCCTTACCCGAGAGTTATCGCATTGTTTCAGTAAAACGAGCTCATCCATTCCACCCCATCGCTATATCGGCTTTTGCAAAATAGACAAAAGTTAGCAAAAGTGTAAATAGACTGACATAAATCCCCCATATCTGGATTCTTGCTAACACGTACTTTGACCAAAAAGTTGCAAATAGAGAAAAGAGTGCATAAACAAAGAAAGAAAATACACTTTTTACTGCATATTTTCACCAAAAACAGGATAAATATGCACTTTTATCCGGAATATTAATGCACTTTTCACCGGTAGAAAGCTTCAGTTTCTCGTAGAAAAACAAAATATTTCGATATAACTCTCTGAAGATAAGATAAATATAGAGAGTGTAAAAGATGCAGGTAACGATTTGGATATGGAAGTCCTGCTTCGGGTTACACTGCTTTGCATAGTTTCAAATAACTCACATACAAAAATAGGCAAAATTTGGAATATAACAAAATATTTTCTTGTTTATTTTTTGTATTATTCTGATTGTTAAAGCGTTAATGGTAAAACGTGTACCTATTGATGCTTGCTTGTCGTAAAATAGCCGGGAACAGTGCCTCCCGGCTATTTTTTTGTCCCGACTTGTCGTTTCCTGTCTTTTTTTGGCGGTTGCTCAACGGTTGAGTAACCAACGGCCTTATAATATCTCTGTAATATTGCACCGTAACAATAAAAATAAGGTCATTATGAATAACAGAAGAACTGCACCGGGTGGGCAGATGACCCACATGCTCAGTGCCATACTCGCCAAAGTAACCAACATTGAGAAGCTATTGGCTCCTGCCATACATAACTTGCCCGACAGCGAGATACTGGATTCAAAAGGCGTGCGCCTGCTTACCAAGATGTCCGACAGGACACTTCTTAGACGCCGCAATGACGGTTCGTTGCCTTTCCATCGTGACAAGGGGAAGATTTACTACCGCCGTTCGGACGTGCTGCGTGCCATGCTGCTGGAAAAAGAAGAACACTCTAAAAATAAAAGGTTATGAAAAAGATGATTAAGGTTGAAAGCGGCTCGTTCGCCGCACTCGTGAGAAGTTACAAGAAGTCCCTCAACATGCTGGCCGTGCTGCAACATATCTGCGAGGACAACAGTGTCGAGCTCTCCATGCTGCCCGATGAGGTTTGTGAGCTGATAAACCTCGACCCGGCAGAGATTGAGAAACAGCGTCTGAGCGGGCGTCTGCGTTTTGCGGAAGAGGAGAACGGGACCAGGCATTATTCGATTGTGGATATAATCAATCTGAAGGATTCCATTGACTGGAAGGTTATTAACAGACAGGTGGAGAGCCTTTCCTTTGAGGAAGAGGAATGACGGAATGGCTTTCTTCCCTTTACAGACAAGGGTATGGCCGGCAGGCCGGATTTATCCGGATGCCGGCCATACCTTTGTCCTTTCCTGAAAAGCGGCTCTTTGCGGCAGACTGCGGAAGCACAGCTTCCGGGGTTGCCGCAATGTGCCGCAGGAAACTTAGGATATTTTTTTCAGCCCGTTTGACGGGGCGGCAATTTTCATTGGGGGGACGTGCCTTGCTTTCTGTGACTGTTCCGTTCCGTCTTCATGCCCGCCTGCCGGCTTTATGGCAAGCTGTATTTTCCGGTTCAGCGTGGCAAGCTCTTCATTCAGCCGTTTGATTTCCGCATCCTTGGGCCATGAGGCCGCCACAATCTCCCGAAGGACCGGGATGTCCTTCGACAGCTCCGCGTTCTCCTTCTCCCGTTTCTCTATCATGGCGGGAATGCGTTCCAGCGCATTGATGAAGTTCGTGACGGCCAGTTTCGGGTCTTTGGCAATATAACCGTTGTTGTAGGTATATTTGATGCCGTCCAGCCCCTCGACCATGAACTTGTTCTGCAAAGCCTGCATGTCCCCTTCACAGGTCCTTTCGGTACGGACAAGGATACGGAAATCGAACAGGGTCCCGATTTTCATATAGTCATCCTCCGTCCGGGCATTCCGGTTGATTGTGGCAAGCCGGTTGCCGAGTACCTCGATATTGTCCGAGTCCACACCGTCCAGTTTCAGGGGATTGGGACGGAGTCCGGTTTTCGCATCTGCGGGGGCCACCTTGTTGAAATATTCCCAGTCCCTGGTGAAACGCCCGATAAAGGCATTGTTTTTTTCTATTCCCGAAGTCCTTTCATTCAGCTTGCCTTTCGCGTTTCCCTTGTTACGGTGGAATGCCTGCCTCTCGCTTTCGAGGACCGCCAGTTTCTTGTCCAGCTTCGCCTTTTCCAGCAGGTCGTCGTTGCCTGAAAGGATGGCCACGTATTCGCTGAAACTGCCGCCTCCGTTTTCGTCAATCGCCCCCTCGTCAATGGTACGGGCGGCCAGATTGCGGCTTTTGAGCTGGTTGATGAACACCTGCTTGTTTTGCAGCAGGTTGAACTTGTAGCTGTCCAGTGACTTCTCCACCGCATAGATATAGCAGTCCACCTTGTTGCCGGCGTACTGCTTGGCGATGATATTGCCTTTTCTCACCGCACGTCCGTTGCGCTGCTCCAGGTCGGACGGTCTTCAGGGTATGTCCAGATGATGGATGGCCACGGCACGTTCCTGCGCGTTGACACCCGTACCCAGTTTCTGTGTGGAACCGAAAAGGAAACGGATGCGGCCCGAGTTCATGTCCCTGAACAGTTCCTTGCGTGCGTTGTCGCTGTTCGCCTCCTGAATGAACCTTATCTGTTTCTCCGGGATATTATGGTCTTCCACGAGCTTGCGTCTGATTTCACTGTAGATGTTCCACTGGTCCGGCTTGTAAGTGCTCAGGTCCGAGAATACGAACTGTGTGCCTTTCTGGTCGAGATATTTGTAGTAATACTCCGCAATCTTGGCCGCGCAATGGGACGCCTTGTTTCCCGGACTGTCACCGTATTCAGGGTCTATCAGCCGCATGTCAAGCGACATCTTGTTCGAGTAGTTGGTGGCGATCAGCATCTGTGCCTTCTCCTCCGCCTCGGACAGAGGCTCCCTGTCTATGTAGGTCGCATCCCCGGTTTCGGCGAACTTTATCAGTTTCCGGATGAAAATCTCCTGCTGGGGAGTAGGCGGTATATGATACAGTTGTTCGTTGAGTTCCGGCCTGTCAACCCCCACGTCTTCGGCGGTCTTGTAATCGGTTATCTCCGCATAGAAATTGGCGAGTTCCGGCACCTTGATAAAATAGCGGAAACGCTCTTTCTGCACCACCTGGTTGGTCACTGAAAATTCAAAGTCCGTGCTTTTCTTCGCATAGACTGCGGCCCAGCCGTCAAAGCAGGTAATCCCCTGCCGCTCCATTTCCTTCGGACGGAGATACTTGAAAAGGAGATAGAGTTCGGTCAGGCTGTTGGAGATGGTCGTGCCGGAGAGGAAAGTGGCCCCCAAGTCCCTGCCTGTACGCTCCTGGATGGTGCGGATGGCGAAAAGCATGTTCATGGCCTTCATGCTTCCTTCGGGGTTGCCCAGACCGGAAACTCTTGCATGGCGTGTATTGAACATCAGGTTCTTGAAATTGTGGCTCTCGTCAACGAAGAGGTGGTCGATGCCCATTTGCCTGAAATCGGTCACGTCGTCCGTCCGGTCTTTTATATCCTGTTCCAGCTTTTCAAGTTTGGCTTCAAGGTTCTCCTTCCTTCTTTCCAGCCCTTTCTTTATCCAGCCGGTCACTTCATTGCCCTGCTGCTCGAATACGGCGAGGTTCTCTTCGATACTCTCAATTTCCTGCGTATATATCTCCTGCTGTATTTCGGGGGACTGGGGTATTTTTCCGAACTGGTCGTGCGTCAGGATGATGCAGTCCCAGTTGTTGTTCTTGATGTCATGGAATATTCCGACGCGTTTCTCTGGCGTGAAGTCCTCCCTGCCCGGATACAGTACCCTGGCATTCGGATAGGCCCTCCTGAACGTGTCGGCTATGTCATGCACATTGCTCTTGAGTCCGATAATCATCGGCTTGTTCGCCAGTCCGAGACGCTTCATCTCAAAGGCGGCCACGCACATGATGAGGGTCTTGCCCGTACCTACCTGATGGTCGATTATCCCGCCGCCGTTCATCTTCAGCATCCAGACGGCGTTCTTCTGGCTGTCGTACAAGGACGGTATGCCCAGCCCTTTCAGGTCAAGGAACGGGAAACTCTGTAGGGAGCCGTCGTAATCGGGACGTACATAGCAGTTGAACTTGCGGTTGTACATGTCCGCAAGGTTCTGCTTGAACTCGGGTAGCTGCTCGTTCAGCCAGCCGGTGAAGGCGGAGCGTATCTCGTTGATTTTGGTGTCGGCAAGCTGGATGGCCTCCGCGTCACGTACCTTTATGTCATTGCCCTCCTTGTCCTGAACGGTCTTGGTTATGTCGGGGACGGTGTTGTGCAGTGCATGTTTCAGCAGATCATTGCCGTAATAGCCTCTCTTTTCCCCTTTCACGTAATATCTGTCGGTGATGTTCGCGTTGCTGCTCTCGAAGCTCACGCTGAACTCGTCGATGGATTCCGTATAATGGATACGGGCCTTTGTCTCGAAGAGGTATCCGGCGAACTCTTCATATACGGACATGGGTATCCACCGTTCCCCCAGGTTGAAGTCAAGCTGTTCAAAACTTATAGGCTCCGGTATGGCTTTCCGCAGGGCCTCCAATGATTTTTTGCCTGCATCATCATCGGGATGGTCTTTCAGGTAGTTCTCTATCCATTCGGCTTTGGCTATTACATTGCCCGCAATGAAGCGGTCCTTGATTTCATGGTTCTTCATCATGGGATTGTAGAAGATGCGCTCTTCCAGCTGTTCGAGCAGTTCCTGCCTGCCGATGTCGCAGAGATTCTCCATATATTCCAGATTGACCTTGCCGAACTTGTTCAGGGATGCCGCAAGGGCTTCCTGCGGAGTATCCACATGCGTCACCTCGTTGGCGTTGAACGATACGGGCACGGTGAATATGTCCGCCTTCTGTATCTTCCCGTTGACGGAACGTTCCAATGAGAGCATTTCCCGTCCTCCTGCATCCATCAGCAGGAACTTGGCGTTGTCCTTTCCGTTCAGCTCCCTGAACATGCGGTGGAAACGGTCATACTGCCGGTTCAGTTCCTCCCTTAGTTCCGGCTGTTCGGTTTCCGTTTCGGCTTCCGCATTGTAGAGATTGTGGTAGGCTTCCCGAAGGGGGATGTAGTAGGCGGCCCGGTATTGCTGGGTGACAGTCAGCCTGAGCGGATGGAACTGTACTTCGGGAGTGCCCACTCCCTGCAAATACCCGTATTGCTCACCGGCTTTCACGAGAGAGCCGTTCTTGTATTCGGGACGTATCTCTCCGGTAAACGGACGTGGCTCCATTTCCTTCTTCCGCTCTTCCTCGATTTTTTGTCTGCGCTCCTGCCATCTGGCTTCCGCTGCCGCCCGTTTCCCGGTCATGTCTTCCTGCGTGGCGGCTTCATCGTACATGTTCTCTTGGGAGAAGAGATTGAACATTTCCGGTTCATCCCCTTTCTTTTTGCGGGATGCCGACGGTGCCCGGCCTGGCGAAGGTCTGCTTTCTACCATTTGCACCTCCGCTTGCTCTTCATCCGCATAGGCGGCAAACAGGTTGAGCATGGGTTCATGGGGCTGTGCGGGACTTTCTTCCTGTACCTCCTGCCATTCTGCTTCTCCTGCTGTTTCCAATAGTGTCTCAAACTCCGTTTTGAGGATGGTGGAATTGTTTGAGCGGGATAGATTGTCATCATAAAGTTTCCGGTCAAGATGGTTCTCCACATCTTGCGCCAATAACTGCCTGAGATGTTCGGAAATGGCGCCGACACCTTCTTCATGAATAAAATTCATGGCCGGTTGTCCGTACATGTTCTTGCCCATGGATATGGAAGTATGGACGATATGGTCTAAATCGGCATAGCTGTTGTTGATATGAATACCGCCGGATATGATGCGGGTCTCGATAAAGTTCCGCTCCTTTTCGGTCAGTTCCGATTTTCGGGTGTTCTTCTGCAACACAATCAGGTCGCTGCCCACTTCCGTACCCGCATCGGTAAACAGATTGTCCGGCAGGCGGATGGCAGAAACCAGGTTGGCATGGTTTACCAGCCATTCCCTGACGGGGCGGTTCTGTGGCGAGTCCATGACACCCGAAGTCGTGATGTAGGCCAGTATCCCGCCTTCACGCAGCGTATCCATGCCTTTGAGAAAGAAATAGTTGTGTACGGCGGCAAGTGAGAATTTACGCACGGCGTCTTCACTCCGGTCAAAATCCCGGTCATAAATTCTGGTATTTCCAAACGGGATATTGGATGAGACCACGTCGAAGTAGTTGTTATAATAGGGCTGTATGGACTGGAAACCGTCTATGGTCACCCTGCTTTCCGGATAGAGGGATGAGAGTATCCTTCCCGTCAGCCTGTCCTTCTCGAAGCAATGGATTTCGGGAACATCCTTCAGAGTGCTGATGAACATGCCCGTTCCGGCGGAAGGGTCAAGAAAACGTTCCGGACGGATTTCCGGTACCAGCAGTGCTTCCTGCATGGCCGTTACCACCGGCTCGGGTGTGTAAAAGGCTGTGAGGACGGAACTTTTAAGGCTTTGGACGTATGCCTTGTACTCTTTTTCGTCTTTGGAATACTCACGCAGAAGTTCATGCAGCAGCCGGACCTGGGGAAACAGCTCCCTGTCTGTCCTTCATTTTTCTATGTCCGTGTCTTTCTCCGCCGGATTCAAGATGCACTTCAACCCTCCGAAACCCGAATAACCGTTCAAGACCTTGCGTCCCTGTTCCGTAAGACAGAACTCCGGACGCATGAGTATCAGCTCAAGTGCGGCTATGTTGTCCGCCAGATGTTGTCGTCTGTTATATGCCATATCGTTCTATATAGGATTGTATGAAACCTGCAAGTTCAACGGTAAGTGTATGATAGGACGGGGATGATTCAAACCTGTCGTCTATGGGGTATTTGTTGAATACCGCTTCTGCGGGCGGCAATACCTTCAGGCAGAAATCCGTCCGTTCTTCAGGCTGTATTTCGGGAAACCACTCCGACACGGCCTCGAAAACAGTATCGAACCGGGAAAAGCGCAAGTCCTGATAGAGAACCGTGTCAGCCAGTTCCAAAGCCTGCGCAACGGATAAGCCCTCACGTATGGCATGTTCGTAAGCCTCTGCGGCACTGTCCGCACGCTCCCGGATGAAAGCCTTGTTACCAGCCATGTGCGGGTGACTTTCTTTCAAATAAAAAAGGAGAGCCGTCTCAAAATAGGACAATTCTCCGGTTGCGGTATTTTTATCTTGTATAGTCATTTGTTTTCACTTTAAAATGTTAATCGGATATTAGATATATAACCCGGCTGCCATAAAAGAGAACCGGGTATATATCTGATGTAAACATGAATAATCCGCCTGTTACACTGAAAGGCTCTTTTTTGACCGGGCCTTTACAGACGCCACATGGTGAGGTGCCTGCTGTTTCACCTCCTTTTTCTTGTCGTTCTTCTTACTGTCAATGGCAGGCTTGTATTCACGGGCGTTACGTCCTATCAGCAGTTGGTTGCTCTTGTTGCTGAAACGTACATCATCGGAAAAGACTCTGCCATTGTAGCGCATATTCTCAATGAACACCATTTCATGGTTCTGGAGCATCTTTTTTTGTTCAGGTGTGATTTTGGCTCCCATGATAGTGTCGTTGACTTTCAGCTGTTCTCCGGACTGTTTGAAAGCGATGTCCATTATTCTCGGATCGACGAAAGCAACTCCGGAAAGCAGCGTGTCGTTTTTACGCTGTATGTCGTTGATGGGAAGCCGGCCTCCTGAAACGAGTATTTGCTTCTGTTTGTCATCCAGCCTTTTCCCGTAGATATAATCGGGTATCTTGATGGCATCCACGGGCATGGTAATGATACGGTTGCTCGGTTCATGGAAAGATACATAACAGTTGCAGACGGTTCCCGTATGGGTGTCTTTCATTTCCTTGATTGCCCCCAACGTTCCGGTGTCTTTAAGCGTCTGCTTTTCCTCGTCCGTGAATACTCCTTTATAGGCGGGCAGGTCGTACTGCGGTTTGTCAAGCCTGCTTAGGGTTTTCAGTTGCACCTTGCCGTCTTCCCCTTTGACACAGAGGAAACATGCTTCTCCCATATCCTTCTTTTCACCGTTAATCTCCTTGGTAATGGGAAATGCCTTTGAGGTAATTCTTCCTTTGAGCATTTCGCCCATGCAATGGTTGTCAAAGAGCAATTGCTTGTCAATCCCCAGCGCAGAGAGTTCTTTCCACGGAAGCTGGTGTTCATCGAACTTATACCGACGGGCAAGTTTGGCAATGCGGCCTTCATCGTTGAGTTCGCTGTTCTCCACCAGTTTTTTACCTTCCGCTCCGGGGTCTTCCCCTTTTCGGATCTGGACTACGGCATTCAGTGTCTTTTCCAAAAGGACGAGAGGTACAAGGAAGAAACTGAAACTCGTGGGATTTTCGTACTGGTTCTTGAAATTCGTGAAGAACAGTTCCAGAGGTGTGGTACGGTCCAGTTTGAGGAAGCTGCCATTGTTCTTCTTGTCGGGGGGTACAATTTCGAGACTGCCGTCCTGCTCGTTCATTTTGGAAACGACTGCGGTCTTGTTCGTTCGCTTGTCGAGGATGGCCATTACATGCTCGTCCTGACTCTGTTCTTGTTGCTCTTGCTTTTTCTTAGCCATAAAATCAATAATTTAAGTGATACAATAATTAATCAATACCGGGTAAACCTTAGCCCGTCGGTGCGAATGTAGAACATTAAATTACAAAATATTATGTTTTTGATACCAGCGGAAATGAATGGCGGCAATTGGCGAGAATTGGCGAAAGAAGAAGTCATTGCAGACCAAAAAGATTTGCAAAATCTCTTTATAAACTAAGAGTATTATATGTTTTACAACAGGTTGGCTACTGGGATTGTATGTTATGTGCCAATTTATTAGTTCAAAGTACGATTATATCATCTTTCCTTTGTATTTTTGGGGAAAATAAGGTTAACACTGCAATAATATAAGTTGTAAGTCCGAGTTAACCTATAATGTTTAATACTATATTACTGAAAGTCATGGAACAACAAAAACATATAAAAAGGACATCCCCAGTAGTTTATATAACGACAGAGATAAAGAATGAAATTATATATTACTTATTATCAGCCTTTGATTGTGACAGAATTAGTAAACAATAATTTGGAGACATATGATTAGCAAAAGCCAAATACAGAAAGAGATTGTTGTAGAACCTGAAAGATTCCATATGCTTTCTAATGAGGAAAGGTTGCGTTATGATATTACGCCTAAAGAACGTTTAGCTTTAATGGATGAAGATACTTATGAGGAATTAGTCGCTATATGGGCGTTTGCTTGCTTAAAACCTAAATATAAAGATGTATATAGAATTGGTGGTGCTGGAGATAAAGGAAGAGACGTTTGTGCATATATTGATTTATCCGAAGATAAATATGATTTATATCAATGTAAACATTACAAGAATGCATTGACTTATTCTGATATTAATATCGAATTTGGTAAACTTATATATTATTCCTTTAGTAAAGCAATATCTGTACCATTGAAATACTATTTGGTAGCTCCTTTAGGAGTATCACCAAGTCTTCTTGATTTAATAAAAGATAAAGGCAAGCTACTGAAAGCTAAATTAAAGAATGATTGGGCTACCAAGATTCATAATAGGATAATAGAAAAAAAATCAATACCTCTTATCGGAGATTTATTAGAGTATTTTGATAATTTTGATTTTGGAATAGTAGACTGTATATCCCCTGATTATTTTATAGATGATCTTAGAAAAGAAGGACACTATTATTTCTTTTATTTTGGTGGTGGAATTAATAGCCTACCATCATATAATGTTTTAATGCCTAACGATGTTGCTATAAACGAAGTTGCATATATTAAACATTTATTAGATGCTTACACAGAAGACTCTTCCACCAATATAACTGTTGATAATATTACTGATTCTGTATATAATAGGCACTTTTCTCGATCAAGAGAATCTTTTTACAAGGCAGAGTCTGTGGCAATGATAAGTAAGGAAATATCTCCAGCGACAGATGACGAGTTCGAGAAACTAAAAGATGATGTGTTAAATCATGTTGGAGATACTTATGAGGAAGATTATAATTCTGGATATGAAAGAGTTAAGGCTGTTACTAAAGAAGCGTCACATTTTCAAGTTAAACAGAATTTGTTGGCACCTAAAATCGGAAGTAATGAATTGCGTGGTGTATGTTTTCAACTTTCAAACGAGGATAAATTGATATGGAAAATAAAACAATAAAATTGCTTAATAGTAATCTTGAAATCGCATTACGGTTATTGGTTATCATGAATGTTTATAAAAAAGCAATGGAAAGAGATAGGTTAGTAGCTTATGAATATTTTGTCATTCACTCTGGAGACATAGAGCATGCCCCTTCCAGCATTCATCCAGATATTCCATATAGGGCAAGTATTTATATTAGTAATCATCAAAATATATCTGATGCTTTAAATATATTACTATCAAAAGAACTGATTTTATTGAATGTTGAGAATGATAATTTTGAATATCAAATAACAAAAGCTGGGGAAATATTCGTGCAATATATGACAAGTGAATATTATAATAAACTTAATAATATAGCTCGTTGGGTTTGTAATTATTTCGAAAATTTTTCTGATAGAGATCTGAATCTATATATTGAAAGTAATATTGGCAAATGGGGAAATGAATTTACTAAAGAATCAATTTTAATGCAATAAAGATGGCAAATAAAGGTTTCTATATAAAGAGTGTTGTGGTAAAAGGAGAACAGGTTCAAGACACTCAAGTTGATTTTGTTAAAGGTTGTAATGTAATTTATGGACCTTCTGATACAGGTAAAACCTCTCTTTATTCTGTTATAGAATTCTTATTGGGCAAATCCAGCAATCCTAAAATACCATTGGAAGGAAAAGGTTATACAGATTTTTTAATGGAGATTCATACATATGGAGAAGAAATTTACACTATATACAGAAAACTGAATGGAACCTCGGTAAAAGTAAAGCCATGTTCAATTGCAGAATATTATGATAATAATATTAAATGTGATGAATACAAAATTAATAGTCAGTCATCAAATAGCTATTCTTCATTTTTGTTATCATTGCTGGATATTTCTGATATAAAAATAAAGATTAATCCAAGCAAACTTCACAAATTAACTTTCTCAACAATAAGACATTTAATTTTTATTGATGAAACAAGGATACTTAATGAAAAATCTCCTTTTTATACGGAAACAAATCCTGCTTTGTATTCTAAATGTCGTAATATCGTGTCATATCTGATGACAGGTCGTGACGACTCTTCATATATGCCTGAAGAAGATTTAAAAATCAGGAAATCAAGAATTCAAGGGAAAATAGACTATGTAACAGAAGAAATAGAAAAGAAAAATAATAGAATTGTAGAAATAGGCGATATTTCATATGTAAACTTTAAAGATTCAAGAATATTGGAATATTATAAAATGGAAATAGAAAAAGCCTCATTTGCATTATCACAATTATATAAACAAAAAAAAGAAATAAGTTCAAACTTAGAAGATTTGTCTTCAGAATTTATGTTCAACAATGAATTTTTGGAAAGAATGAAGTTGTTGAAAGAACATTATAAGATTGATTTAGAAAGACTTGAGTTTATAAATGAAGGGAGAAATTTATACAAAGAGCTAAGTTTTGTGAAATGCCCTCTATGTGGAGAGGTTATATCAAAAGAAATAGTGGAAGATATTGAATCTTCTAATTTTCTTAAGGCAATTCAAAATGAATATATTTCCATAAAATCGAAATATAGTGATATTGATAATCTTATAATAGAAAAAGAGAATGAAATAAAAATACTTCAAAGTAGAATGTTAGAAATAAAAGATGAATTATCTAATCTAACAGGTAAGATAAATAAAGTAGAACCCGACTTATCCTTGTTGAAGGGAAGTTTAGAACAAGCTGAAATAATTATAGAAAAGAAGACAACATTAAATAACTTGCAGAATGATGTGCAAGCATTGTCAGTTCAGTTGAGCCAATTAAAAGACAACTTAGCAAATACTAAAGCTATACATCCAACAGAAAATAGAACTGATATTGCATCCGATTATATGGATATTGTAAAACAAATATTATTTGATTGGAAATTTCCAGATACAGAAACCATATCATTTGAATATCACCCTACTTTTGATTTTGTACTTAGTGGTAAGGGAAGACAGCTATATGGCAAAGGTAAACGAGCGGTTTCATTTACTGCAATAATGATTGCTTTATTAGATTATTGTTATGGGAAAAGCATTCCTTTTTCTCGTCTGCTTGTTATCGACTCCCCATTAACAGCTCATTATGACAAGCATCAAGAAATAAGCAAAGAAGACCTACTTGACAATAGTATATTAAATGCTTTCTTTCGATACTGTAATGAAAAAACTTGGAATTATCAATTTATAATGTTTGACAATAAGATTCCGGAAAATGAAGAATATATGAATAATATTCACATTATAAAATTTGTGGGTAAAGGTGAAGTTGGCAGAAACGGTTTTTATATAGGAAAATAATCCATGAGTGCAGTTGATGAATATATAATAGAAAGACAGAATGAACAACAAGAATTAAAATTAGCTTCTTTGTTGGGCATAACTATTGATGAATTGTCAAATCTAAATTATGACATATATGATGATGAAGGTCATGATGGTACTCTTTATGGTTATATTGTTAAATTCAACAGCAATTCGTCCAAAGATATATTGTGCAAAATAAAAGGATTAGATTCCAATAATCAAGTTTGGATTGATCTATGGGATTTAGATAATTCAGATTCAGAGGATTATGATGAATACAAGTATGAATTAGGGTCCTCTACGTATAATAGTCATATATATTATAAAGATTCTATATCTAAAGTTATGATTTTATTATCTGCCCAAATAGATAATTCTTCGCTGTTAGAAATTTTTCATAGGCAAATCTATATCAGTGTAATATCATATTTTGAAACATTTTTATGGTTAACCGTAGTCAATCTAACAAAAGAAAACCCTTTATTTATTGAGAAAATAATAAATAATCACCCTCTTTTCAAGCAAGAAGCATATCTAAACAAAAGTAAGCAAGAGAAAATTGAAATAACTAAAACTTTAATAAATAGTATCCCTTATAGTGATTTAGAGCACAAGGTGAGAGTATTATATAAGTCTGCTTTTGATATAGAAATACCAAAAGATGATAAACTGGTAGAACATTTTAAAAATACAAGAAATCATCTTATACATAGAAGCGGATATAACAAACAAGGTGACAAAATAAAGGTTGATGCAATTGTAATAAAAAACCTAATAGAAATTTGTAATAAATATGTGAATGGTATTGCAGAAAAACTTCATATTGATTCTTTACCTTTTTGAAAATAGTAAATGCCATTTTTCACAAAACAGTCTTTTTACGGCAAGATCAAAAGTTTAATTTACTTAAATTCCAAAATTGCCGTAAAAAGCTATTTTAGAGCAAAACTGCTATGACCACTTACTTTATTATTCACCTTCATTTTCGCCCAATAGATGTTTGAGTGCCGGGTCATTCTCTATGCGGATTAGTTCGTTCTCTACCAGTGCTACAATATCCTGTTTGATTTGCCGGTAGTTCGTTTGTATCTGCTGCTCCATTGTATCATTGCCGTTCTCGTCCAGAAAGCTGCTGATTTCGGGTATGGGCTGGTAGGCCGCCGTCTCTTTCTGTACGGCTTCATTGTCAACAACTATCTGCGCATGGAAAATTTTCTGGTCTATTGTTTCTCCGAAATTGTCCGCTACGGCACCTACAAACATACCTTGTGAGAGTGTACTGATTTTGCTGGCAGGTATCAGGCTGTCCAGTTGTGTGCTGATGGAAGTGGAAGTGTCGCTGCGGTTGATGCTCACAGACTCCCGTTTTTGCAGGATTTTCCCGAACCTTTCCGACAATGTTTTGGCCGTTTCACCCACTACCTGACCGCTGAATACATTGCCCACAGTTGACATGATGACAGCGGCCTCCTTGTCTCCGTAATCGCGCTTTAACTGGCTGAAATCCTGAAAACCTAACACAACCGCCACTTTGTTGCTTCGTGCCGTGGCAATCAGATTGTCCAAACCTTTAAAGAAAATCGTGGGTAATTCGTCAATAATTACACAACTTTTGAGTTGCTTCTTCTTATTTATTAGTTTAACGATTCTCGAATTATAAAGACCCAATGCTGCTCCATAGATTGAAATTCTATCGGGATTGTTGCCCACACATAATACTTTCGGTTCTTGGGGATTATTAATATCCAGCGTAAAGTCACTGCCGGACATTACCCAATAGAGTTGCGGACTTATCAGTCTGGATAACGGGATTTTAGCACTTGCAATCTGGCCCTGAAGCTGCTCACTCGCTCCCCCTTTCCATGCGTCAATAAACGGACTTAGATAGTTTTCCAAATCAGGGTAACTTGTCAGAATAGTAAAGACGTCTTCATACCTTTTATTAAGCAATTCAATAGCATGTGGGAACGTACAGAACTTGCCACCTTCATAGATTTTCAAAAACCAAATTATGGCCGTAAACAATACAATTGGAGATTCTACAAAGAAATCTCCCTGTTTTTGTACCCAACTTTTATTGAGGTTCAACATGATGGTATAACTGGATTCATACGCATCCGAAATATCAGTCATCAATTCGGGAGCCAACGGATTACAGCGGTGACTTTTTCTTGGATTATCGAAGTTGATTACATAAAATTTAGGTGGTATCTTATAACGGTGTCTATACTTAATCAGATGGTTATAAGCAATAACTGACAGGTCATCAAACTTAAAATCGTATATGTAGAGTGCATAGGACTTCTCAATTGCCTGGTCGGGTAGGTCAGCTCCCTTTCGGGAGCTTTCCCCCCTAAGAACCGTACGTG
>CAUEFX010000055.1 GCA_958477465.1 uncultured Bacteroides sp. | reverse complement strand
GTAAATATTATAATGCGTCAGCCCTGAAACACCTAAGCGAAATTTACGTTTCACGATTATGAGACGTGCATTTCACGATTGAGAGACGCTCGTTACACAATTGAGAGACGGTCGTCTCATGATAGTGAAACGGTATAGAAACAACGGCTCTTTCATTTAAACTCGGAACAAACTGATAACTACTGATTATGTTGATTTTACATCAACAGAGACAGATGGCATTTAGTCTATGTTGTGTCAATAGCGACGTTTGGCTGCTCCTAAATGCCTATCAGCCACAAACATTGAAATTTCAAAGCATTTTTTAATGAAAGAGCCGTGGCCCTTAAAACAAATAAAATGTGCTTCCGACTTGGATATAAAACAAAAATTTATAACTTTACAGCGAAAGAAACATAAGGGACTCAAAGTAATCAATATAATTGGAAAAGCAAAGTACATTAAAGCAATATGTATTGCCGTTTATGCGGGTCAATACTATAATGGTATGTGGATGGTCGATAATCGTTCTTCTATTCAAAATGAGCAAATTGGAAATGACAACTTATCTATCAAGGCAATACGGTATTCTCATTCTGTTCGGAATCAGTGCATTTGTCTGTTTCCTATGGATTTATTGCCCTCATTTCAACAATTTATACCGGAATTCGGAAAGGGATGACAACATAGGTCTCCCGTTGGCTTCACTGGGAATGGCCCTCTGCATGTTCACATTTGCAAAAGCACAATACCTGCATGCATTCATGCTCTATACAGCCTCAACCATCATCTTTATTATTTTCCTATATTGGGATTTATACAAAGCCGATCGAAGAAAGCGAAAAAGGAACAAGGAAAAACACGGATAAAATCATTAGCAAAGACAACGGCCATTACAAAAGAAGAAAGCGTATAAAGAACTTTCTCCTATTGGAAAACACATTCCTCCGGCCGGAATCTGTGTGCTTTTCCTCTAAGAAAACGTCAAGACCACGCCATAAAGATAGAGACAAGTTTGACATTTTCTTATCACACCGGTATATAAATCGAGATTTATATCTAAATTTGTATTCTAAAAATGACATAACATCAATGGGAACATTTACATTTAATGGGATAGAACTGATATTATTATCAGCCGCAGGATTCTTTCTGATTATTCAATACATTTACTATCTGGGAATTTACAATCGGATGCGTATGCGGAATATAGCCGACCGGAAAAACGAACTGCACTTCACCAAAGAACTTCCTCCACTGTCGGTCGTGATCTGTGCACGCAACGAATCGGAAAACCTGCGCCGCTTCCTTCCGGCTATCTTGGAACAGGATTATCCGCAATTTGAAGTTATCGTCATCAATGACGGTTCTACGGACGAAAGCGAAGCTGTTCTGTCCGCTTTCGAAGAAAAATATCAGCATCTGTATCATAGCTTCACTCCGGACAGTGCCCGATATATCAGCCGCAAAAAACTGGCGCTGACATTGGGTATCAAAGCAAGTAAGTACGACTGGCTGGTGTTCACCGAAGCGGACTGCCGCCCCACAGGTAACCAATGGTTGCGTCTGATGGCCCGAAACTTTACTCCGCATACCCAAATCGTGTTGGGATACAGCGGATATGAACGTGGTAAAGGATGGCTGCACAAACGAATATCATTCAGTACCTTATTCAATTCATTACGCTATCTGGGCTTTGCCCTTGCGGGAAAACCTTACATGGGGTTGGGACGAAACCTTGCTTACAGGAAAGAGTTGTTTTTCAAGGAAAAAGGATATTCCACGCACCTGAACCTACAACGGGGAGAAGACGACTTGTTCATTAACCAGATAGCCAACACGGAAAATACCCGGGTGGAAACCAATGCTCATGCCGTCATGAGAATGCAACCCGTAGAAAGATACAAGGACTGGAAAGAAGAAAGGGTGAGCTATATGGCTACAGCAAACTACTACAAAGGCATGCAACGTTATCTGCTGGGCTTCGAGACATGCTCCCGCCTGCTGTTCTATGCAGCTTGCATAGCCGGTATCGTATTCGGAATCGTTCACTCGCACTGGTTGGTAGCCGGTATCGCTTTCCTTATCTGGCTATTGCGTTATACCGTGCAAGCCATTGTCATCAATAAAACAGCAACAGATCTGGAGGAAAACCGCCACTATTATTTCACCCTACCTATATTCGACCTGTTGCAACCTTTACAAACTCTCCAAATCAAACTTTACCGCCTATATCGCGGCAAAGGAGATTTCATGAGGCGTTAGAGGCAATCTATATCATAGATAACTCTTATTTAGTATATAATGAAAAATAAAATTTTAATCGTAGCCGTCCTATTAATAGGACTTGTTAGCTGTCAAAATCAAAAACCGACCGAAAACGGTTCGTTTACAACAGCATCTTACAATCTTCGTTATGCCAATGCAGGAGACTCTGCTGCAGGTAACGGTTGGGGAAAACGCTATCCCGTGATGGCCCAACTCATACAATTCCACGGGTTCGACATCTTCGGTACTCAAGAAGGATACCTCCGGCAATTGGAAGACATGAAGGCTGCCCTACCGAGATATGAATATATCGGCGTAGGCCGCAACGACGGTAAGGAAGCAGGAGAACATTCGGCCATATTCTATCGCACGGATAAATTCGACCTTATCGAAAAAGGAGACTTCTGGCTTTCGGAAACGCCCGACACGGCAAGCGTCGGATGGGATGCGGTATTGCCCCGTATCTGCAGCTGGGGGCATTTCAAATGCAAGGATACCGGATTCGAATTCCTTTTCTTCAACCTGCACATGGATCACATCGGAAAGAAGGCACGGGTGGAAAGCGCTTTTCTCGTACAAGAGAAAATGAAAGAGCTCGGAGCCAATCTGCCGGCTATCCTTACAGGAGATTTCAATGTAGATCAGACACACGACTCTTATATGGCATTGGTCAGCAACGGAGTATTGAAGGACTCTTATGAAGCCGCAGATTTCCGCTATGCAACCAACGGAACTTTCAACAGTTTCGACCCGAACAACTTTACAGAAAGCCGCATCGACCATGTATTTGTATCGCCACTATTTAAAGTAAAGAAGTACGGGGTATTGACAGATACCTACAGGAGCGCTAAAGCCACAGGTACGGAAAAAGCAGAAGTCAAGGACTGTCCGGAAGAGATCTCCGTTGAAAGTTATGAAGCACGTACACCATCGGATCATTTCCCGGTCAAGGTAGAACTGGAATATTAACGGAATCCCATCAGAACAAATCCGGTCCTCCTGTCATTCGTATCGCATGGAGCTGGCCGGATTTATTTTGGTAATCAGATAAGAGGGCCCCAACAACATCAGTACCGAAGCAAGCAAAGTACCGGCATTGATGAGCAGAAAAAGCCAAACATTAAAAGAGACAGGAACCGAATCAACATAATAATTTTCGGGATCCAATTTGAAAAGATGGAATTGTGATTGTATAAAACAGAATATCAATCCGATGGCATTTCCCCAAAGCATTCCCTTACCTATCAGGAACACCGAAAACCAAAGAAACACCTTACGGATTGTAAAGCTGTTTGCTCCCAAAGCTTTCAGAATACCGATCATGTTGGTACGTTCGATAATAATAATCAGCAAACCGGAAATCATGGTAAATCCCGCTACCCCGATCATCAGAATCAAAATCACCCACACATTCAGATCGAGCAAACCGAGCCACTCGAATATCTGAGGATTGGACTCCTCTATGTTCTGCACAAAATACACACCGCCGTATTTATCCGCCCGGTGGTTCATCTTTTCGCCCACCTCATAGGTGATGTCTTCCAAACGACCATAATCATTCACCTGTAATTCCGCACCGCTCACCTGATCGGGTTGCCAATTGTTCAACCGGTTCACGGTATATAAATCCGTCAGCAGAAACAGATTATCATACTCCGAAAAGTTAGTCTGATAAATCCCGACAATTGTCAACGGACGAACCCGTACATTGTCCTGGATATAATAGGTAAATATCTTATCACCCAATTTCAGTTTCAACTTATCGACAAGTGCCTTAGATATAACCACCTGTCCGGTGGAAGCCGAATCGCTGAAAACAGGAATCTCACCCTCCAACAGATTGTCACGGAAAAACGCAGCATCAAACTCCGGCCCTACTCCCTTCAGAACCATTCCCTGAAAGGCATCATCCGTCTTGATCATCCCCGGTTTTGTGGAGTAACGCTGCACATGCTTTATGTCCGGATCAGCCGCCAAAGCCGCCATCATACTGTCACCCATCGCAACGGGACGGGTCTCGTACGACCGGACAGCATCGAAATTAGTTATCTGGATATGAGACCCGAAACCGGTCACCTTATTACGCACCTCCCTTTTAAAACCAACCACCACGGCCACCGTAATAATCATCACCGCCAAACCGATAGCAATCCCCACCATAGCGATGAGAACAGCCGGTCGTGATACCTGCTTTCCACCATCGGTATCACGATAAAGGCGACGGGCAATGAAGAGGGGAAAAGACATAGAAAACGGTAATTAACGAGTTAACGATAAATGATTGGCAATTTGAGTAACTGACGGGGAATCACTCATTCACTCTGTCCTCCCCGGGTACGCCTCCAGTGCCTTTCTGAGCACAAAGAGAGCTCGGTTCAAATCTTCTTTCTTTAAGACATAGGCGATACGGACTTCATTCCGTCCGGCTCCGGGAGTAGTATAGAAACCGGAAGCAGGAGCCATAAAGACAGTCTGTCCTTCGTATTCGAAATCGGAAAGACACCAGGCACAGAATTTATCCGAATCGTCTACCGGTAACTTGGCTACGGTATAGAATGCCCCCATCGGGATAGGAGAATATACACCCGGGATGCGGTTCAGACCATCGATCAGGCATTTACGACGTTCCACATATTCATCATAAGTATCGCGCAGATAATCTTCATTGGCATCCAGTGAAGCCTCAGCAGCAATCTGACCGATCAATGGAGGACTCAGACGAGCCTGGCAAAACTTCATGACAGCATCACGTATCTCTTTATTTTTCGTGATCAAGGCACCGATACGGATACCGCATTCGGAGTAACGCTTGGATACCGAGTCGATGAGCACCACATTGTTTTCAATGCCTTCGAGATGGCAGGCGGAAATATAAGGAGAACCGGTATAGATAAATTCACGGTAAACTTCATCGGAGAAGAGGAAAAGATCGTACTTCTTCACCAGATCACGTATCTGATTCATCTCCCTGCGGGTATACAGATACCCGGTAGGATTGTTCGGGTTACAAATAAGGATCGCTTTGGTACGTTCATTGATCAGTTCTTCGAACTTCTCTACCTTAGGCAAGGAAAAGCCCTCTTCGATGGTAGTGGCAATGGTACGTATTTTTGCTCCGGCAGAGATGGCAAAAGCCATATAGTTGGCATAAGCCGGTTCGGGTACAATAATTTCATCTCCCGGATTCAGACAGGAAAGGAATGAAAAAAGCACCGCTTCCGACCCTCCGGAAGTGATAATTATATCATCGGCCGTCAGGTTGATATTGAACTTCGCATAATATCCCACCAACTTCTCCCGGTAACTGCGATACCCCGCGCTCGGGCTGTATTCCAATACTTTACGGTCAATATTACGTATGGCATCGATCGCGACCTGAGGTGTGGGCAGATCCGGCTGTCCGATGTTCAGGTGAAACACATGTACTCCTCTTTGCTTTGCCGCATCAGCCAAAGGAGCCAGCTTTCTGATTGGAGATGCAGGCATCTCATTTCCGCGAATGGATATTGTTGGCATAATGTTATTTATAAGTTATCGATTTACTATTTTTTAATTAGAGAGGGCAAATGTACACAATAAATCGGACACAGAGACATAAAAACTTTAAAAACCTTATCAAGGGTAAAAACGTTATGGTATTATGGAAAGAAAGCTATACATTTGCCATAAATAAACCTCAAAACAATACCATAATGACCATAAACCTTATTACGTTTGCATCCATACTTCACAAACAGACTTCCGCACGCAATTCGCACGAAGTGATATTGAATGAATTAGAGAAATATTTCACGGTTCGGTTTGTTAATTATGAAGACATCGATAAGCTGAGCAGTGATGATTTCAAAATCATTTTCATAGCCACCGGCGGAGTAGAAAGACTGGTTATACAACATTTTGAATCTCTCCCCCGCCCTGCCATCCTTTTGGCAGACGGCATGCAGAATTCACTTGCAGCAGCACTCGAAATCTCTTCCTGGCTCCGCTACCGGGGCATGAAAAGCGAAATTCTCCACGGAGAGCTCCCATCCATCATAAAGCGTATACAGATTTTATATAACAATTTCCAGGCACAGCGTTCTTTGTACGGAACGCGTATAGGCGTTATCGGTACTCCCTCTTCATGGCTCGTAGCCAGTAACGTAGATTATCTGCTGGCCAAACGCCGTTGGGGAGTGGAATACATCGATCTCCCCCTCGAACGGGTGTACGAAATTTACGAGCGCATCAATGACAATGAGGTAGGTGCCTCTTGTGCCGCCGTTGCTTCGCAGGCACTGGCTTGCCGGGAGGGAACTCCGGAAGACATGCTAAAGGCGATGCGCCTCTACCGGGCAGTGAAAAGGATATGCAAAGAAGAGAAACTGAGTGCAGTCACTTTAAGTTGTTTCAAGATCATAGAGCAGATCGGCACTACCGGCTGCCTGGCATTGGCTATGCTGAACGATGAAGGTATCCTTGCCGGATGCGAGGGCGACCTGCAATCCATATTCACGTTACTGGCAGCCAAAGCATTGACCGGAAAAGTCGGATTTATGGCCAATCCCTCCATGATCAATGCCCGGACCAATGAGATTATTCTGGCCCACTGTACCGTCGGATTAAAACAGACGGAAAAGTACGTGATCCGTAATCATTTTGAGACGGAAACAGGAATCGGTATTCAAGGAATTTTGCCTACAGGAGATGTCACCATCTTGAAATGTGGCGGAGAATGCCTGGACGAATACTATCTTTCTACCGGCACACTCACCGAAAACACAAACTATATCAATATGTGCCGCACACAAGTACGCGTCAGACTGGATACACCTGCCGATTATTTCTTAAAGAGCCCGTTAGGAAACCATCATATCCTGATACATGGAAATTACGAAACGGTACTCAATGAGTTCTTGCAGGCCAACTCCTGCAAAAGGACGGAGTAAGAGAAGAAAGACGGAAGAATTCGAATTTATTCTTCCATTACCCACTCTTCTATATTTCTGGTCTTGCTACTGAAGCTCACACCTATCTTGAACAGCTGCCGAGGGTCACTTTGGAAAGATTGCCCGTAACGTTTCTCATTGATTTGCGCCAAAGCCTCTGCAGCTGTAGCGTCCTGTTTGAATTCCATAAGGTAAATATAGTTATCGGTTGTCAGCACCAGGTCCACGCGCCCCCGATTCGTATGGTATTCCACCCGGACATAAAAGCCCATCATCTTGAACACGATAAAAAGCACGTTCTGAAAAAATAATTCCACATTGCGTTGCGGCTCCTGGCCGACAATCACCTCGTATGGAGCATCCGCAAAGAAACTCTGCAGCCGACGGAAAAATCCGTCCAATTTAGCATTACGCACTTCGCTCACAAACTTACGGATTTCAAACGGCGCTTCAGATTCACTCTTATCTGTATAGAAAGGCACCAGATAATTCAAAAAGCCCTCCTCTACTTCCCGGTTGGGATAATCCAACGTATAAAGTCTAAATTCGGGATCATAATCCTTTATAGTCAGATATCCGCTCTGATAGATGACTGGAATAGGATGGGTACCTTCCGAATCGATACTGTCCAGCACATCCGCCGTAACCTCCACATTTTGAATATCTTCTAACCGGTAATTATGCTTTTTCAGCAGGTAAACCAAGTAAGAGGGAGTACCCGTAGCAAACCAGTAGTTGCCGAATACCATGGAGTCGAACGTATTGAGCAGACTGAAAGGATTGTAGATACCGGAAGTGTTGAAATTAAAATGATAACCGTCATAACGTTTCTTCACTTCAAGGCACACGCTATCATAATCCATATTCTGCGCTTCGGCAAGAAGATGTAGGTCTTTGTCAAAATACCGGTGCAACTCTTCATCCGTGATACCGCAAATATCGTTATAGTCACGACGCATGGAGATGTCTTTCAAGTTATTCAAATCACTGAACACGCTTACTTTTCCAAACTTCGTAACTCCTGTCAGAAATCCTAATTTGATGTAACCATCCATGCTTTTCAACACACCGTAAAAAGGCTTCAGGGTATTACGGAACTCCTTTTGCAGTTCGGGATTACCGATGGCCTGCAACATGGGCTTGTCGTATTCGTCCACCAGAATAGCAACACGATGTCCCGTTTTTTCCACAGCACGCTCTATGACCCCGGCAAAGCGCAAGGCAATCGTACGTTCCGATTTGTTGGCGCCATAAAGTTCTTCCCATTTGGCAACGTTCCTTTCCAGCATGTCATCCAGACTTCCGGACGTATCATACTTGCCGATATTCAAGTCGAGATGAAAAACCGGACGCACCGTCCAATTCTCCTCCAACTGTTCTATCGCCAACCCTTTGAACAATTCGCGTTTTCCTAAGAAATAGGCTTCAAGGGTGGAGATCAGCAAACTTTTACCGAAACGGCGCGGGCGACTCAGAAAATAGTAACTGCCGGTGGTCACCAGACGATGTACCCATGCAGTCTTGTCCACATAAACATAACCGTCATTACGCAGTTTCTCAAAATTCTGTATGCCAATAGGATAAATTTTTTTTTCCATATATTTTTATGTCCTATAAAGATATAACAAAGATAGGCATTTCCTGTTTACTTCCAATCTTTCCACCGGAAAAGATCAGCCTTTTACCTCTTTTACTCTGTCAAATCACATTCCACCCATTTTCCCTGATGCATCTCCATCACCGTACTGAATCCTGCACGCCTCAAAGCCGCCAACGCTTCCGGACGTCCGGCGTTGATTCTTTCGGGATAATGAGCATCGCTGTTCACCATCACACGGATACCCAATTCCTTCAACAACGGGAAATAACGTTCGTTCGGAAAAAACGTACCGTAAAGATGATAAGCCTTGGAGTTGATTTCGACCATATACCCCTTTTCCGCAATCCGGGAAAAATAATCCTGCATCAGTTCCCCGTACCACGGTTCGTCCAACAGACCGAGGCGATAGCAAGCCGAATTGTAGTGCATCTTGTCCGCATGCCCTAAAATATCAAACCCGCCCAACTCGATCATACGAAGCTGACGGTCGTAATAAAGACGGATCACCCGATCGAGATCACCGCCGAAGTGCCTGTCAACTATCTTACGGAATATTTCGGGAGTCACATCGACATCCACCACTTCTCCCTTGTCGTCATACAACAAATGCACGGAACCGATGCGGTAATCCAACGGCAATTCCTGAAAACGGGAAACCGACGGATTACTCTCTTCATTCAGATAATCGATTTCCAAGCCGACATAAAATTCAATCTTACCGGCATATTTTTCCTTCACCCGGTGAAACTCGGCCAGATAATCCTCCATGCAATCCCATTCCATCGTCCATGCAGTGGGAAAGGGCAACGGAGCATGTGACGAAACGCCATACGATGTAAATCCTTCACTAATGGCAAAGCGAATGAAAGACTCCATGTCGGCACGTCCGTCACAAAAAAGGCAATGACTATGATAGTTCGTCAGGTTCATGATTCTATTTCGCTTAGTTCCAGCCAACGCATGGTTTTCTCATCAATCAGACCGTTCACTTCGGGCAGACGTTTGGATTTCTCCGTAAGTTCATCCACAGAAAGCGTGCCGCTGCAAAGCTGCTCTTCAATGGCTGCCTTCTCTGTTTCCAGTTCCGCAATCTCCTTTTCCAACTGCTCGAACTCCCGTTTCTCCTTGAAACTCATTTTACGTTTTTCGTTCAGGCGAACACGGGCGGTCTTCTCCTCCTGGGATTTCTCAGCCTCTTTCTCCTTTTGGGACTTGGCCTCTTTCCAGTCGCGATAATCGCTGTAATTTCCGGGGAAATCGCGAATGTCCCCCTGACCGTTGAATACCAACAAGTGATCTACCACTTTATCCATAAAATAGCGGTCGTGAGACACCACAATCACGCATCCTTTGAAATTCTGAAGATACTCTTCAAGGACGTTCAGTGTGATAATATCGAGGTCGTTGGTAGGTTCATCCAGTACCAGAAAATTCGGGTTACGCATCAGTACGGTACACAGATACAACCGCCGGCGCTCTCCCCCGCTCAGTTTATAGACATAGCTGTGTTGGGTTTCGGGAGTAAACAGAAAATGTTGCAGGAATTGTGAAGCAGTCAACTTCTTGCCGTTGCCCAATTCAATGACTTCGGCGATGTCCTGCACCACGTCGATAACCTTCATCTGTTCGTCAAACTTCAACCCGTCCTGAGAGTAATAACCGAAACGGACCGTTTCGCCTATATCCACCGTGCCGCTATCGGGCTGCACCTCCCCCATCAGTATCTTGATAAAGGTAGATTTCCCTGTCCCGTTATTGCCGACAATCCCCATCTTTTCATACCGGGCAAAGATGTAAGAGAAGTCATCCAATATCTTCAGATCACCAAAACTTTTATAAAGATGATCCGCTTCGAATATCTTACTACCGATATAGGACGCTTTTACATCCAGTTTCACATTGTCATTATTGAAACGCTGCTTGGCCACTTTCTCTATCTCGTAGAAAGCATCCTGCCGATATTTCGCCTTATGTGCCCGTGCCTGCGGCATGCGGCGCATCCAGTCGAGCTCCGTACGGTAAAGATTATTGGCACGCTCTATCTCCACGTTTTTTGCCTCGATCCGTTCCTGCCGTTTTTCCAGATAATAGCTGTAATTTCCTTTATACTGATACAACTGCCGATTATCGATTTCTATAATCTCAGAGCAGACACGATCCAGAAAGTAGCGGTCGTGCGTCACCATCAGCAGACTGAGATTTGTCCGCCGCAGGTAATCTTCCAGCCACTCCGTCATATCCAGATCGAGGTGGTTGGTAGGCTCATCCAGAATCAGCAGATCGGGCTCGGTAATCAAAGCATTTGCCAAAGCCACGCGCTTTAGCTGCCCTCCGGAAAGATGTTTCACCAGCTGATCGAAATTACGGATTTTCAATTGCGACAGAATCTGTTTAGCTTTCTGCTCGTATTCCCACGCTTTCTCATGATCCATGCGCACCAGCAAGTCTTCCAGTCCCGGATGTCCCTCCGTTTCCATGCAATGCTCATATTCCTTGATCAGTTCTACCACACTGTTGCCATGGTGAAAGCAGGCTTCCAGCACAGTCAGTTCTTCGGGATATTTCGGATCTTGCTCCAGATAGCCCACACGAAGATCCCGACGGAAAACAATACTTCCGTTATCATATCCCTCCTTTCCGGAAAGTATATTCAGAAGGGTTGTCTTTCCCGTCCCGTTTTTAGCGATCAGTCCGATGCGCTGCCCTTCGGCAATGCCGAAAGATATATTTTCAAACAAAACTAAATCTCCAAAGGATTTAGTAAGATTATCTACCTGTAAATAAGGAACCATAAAATTAGGAGTTTAGTAGTAAATGGTTAAAAGGGATTGATAAGTAAGTGGCTTCTATACTGCCGATTTAAACACTTCCTCCACATCACACGGCTCGTCATTTTTCACTTTGCTCCAAAACAGTTTCAGAGGATCGACCAGTCTTCCATCTTTTTTATATTGCAGTACGGGCACTTCCCGGTTGCCATCGATTAAAGTCATCCATTCGAATCCCTCCGCTTCATTGGCCAATATGGTGCAGACGGTGATGCCGATAGCCAGCCACTCTTCCTTCTTCTTTTTTCCTATCACGCCGCTATCAATCACCTGCTGGAGTTTCGGTAAATCTTCTTCCAAACCTTGGAAATCTTTTTTCAACTCCTTCTTTACGGTATTCACAGTCCATTCATACCCCTCGTTAATCACGTAAATCTCAGACAAGCGCACAGGGATCACTTCCGCCGGATACTTCTGCCCGTCTTTGCGTATATCCAATGTGCCGATCACCTGTTCCGCTTCTTTCACACTTCCGCCTTTAGGCACGGTAAACGAACATTCGAAAGCTACATTCCCAATGCCGGTAATCCAGAGATGAGTGGTATAATAAGCTCCCTCTTCCTGAAACATCTCTTTGCTGTAAGCACATTCCAGTTTTCCGACTTTCACCAATGAAGCCGAACGGTTCTCTTTCAGTTCCTGCTTCACGGCTTCCTTACCATAATTCATGGCGCCGCGTGTAGCAGCATCCGCCTTGAAAGCCGAGATCCGGAAATTTCCCGTCCAGGTATCGGGGTTGTAAAACAGAAAGGAGCCTTCACCGTCTTCAAACTCATTCCAATCTGAAGGATAAACCATGGTGAACCACGCTCCCGGAGAAATAAATTTCTTACCTTGTATCATCTTATTTTGTTTTTTCTTCTACTCAACAGATATTTCGACAAAAATAACACTCCCGAAGCGGATATGCAAAAAACAGGAAACAATAAATGTTGTCTCATTTGTTTTTCCTTCATACTTCATAGCACCTTTATCTTGAAGCCTTACTTCCCTATCGGCTGAATTTTCCTCCGTACCTCTTTGGATATTTCCAGAAACATGTAGTTCAGCCTACCGGAATGAACGCCCTCTTTATTCTCCTCATACTTCTTGTTGGCATACTGTTTCGACTTCTCAAAAGTAAGCAGTGACATCTGGTTCTGAGATTTCCCCACCATGGTAGAGTCCAACTGTTCGTCCGGAAAGAAGTCGTCCAAATCGATATCACCGATCATCGTCGTTTCCAGAAAATTCATGTCCTTATGGGAATTGTCCGTATAATATCCCACAAACATGTGCCCCGGCGTGCGCACCAGAATCGGATCGATATTGATGGCACGGAGCAGAGAAGCGAACAGCACGCTGCCATCCACACAGTTTATCTGCGACGATTCCAGAGCATCATCGAACGTACGCACCCGTTGCGAGAAAACCACATTGCTGGATAAGCTGGTATTGGATACCGAACTGTAACGGAACTTACGCTTCTGCAACACGTTCCAAAGGGCATATACCTGTTTATCCACCGCGCCCGCCTTTGAATTCTGGTATCCCAGGAAGCGGTTTACAATCCGGGTATTCAACGCCTCACGCAGCAGCTTATCGATCATCGGATTCTCCTCATTGACATAAGCGGCAAAGAATATGCCTGTGTCATGAAACTTCGTACCGTTAGTAACGTATCCCAACAGACATTCATTGATGCTCCGTACCGAAAATGTACGTACCCTCTGCCCCAGATCGGTTCTGTTCATCTCTACCGATACCGCTACACTGACCGGCTCTGCCTGCACGTTGTTCTTCAAAGCCTCGTAATTCCAGATAATATCGGGATAAATGGTATACTCCCTATGCGGCTTTTCAAGAATAAACTCGGATACGGAACGTGAAAAGAAAGGAGTTTCCGCCACTTCGATACGAACCCGGCTATATGCCGACCGGGACTTCACCTTGATGGCAATACACGATTTCGGATTACCGATATAGAGAGAATCAGACGGCTCGATCACCTGAGCATCCGTAGTAGCCACAGACAAAATGGCGGAAGGAAAAATGTTTCCTCCCAAATCATCCGTTATCTCAAAACCGGAACTGAAAGAAGCATATTTGTAGATGGACATTCCCGTCAAAACAACCAACAATAAGACTATCACTCCCAGCACTTCCCGCTTTCGCTGTTTTAAATCTATTTTTATCATTTTCAACTTTACTCTTTTATGTAACACACACAATTTATGTAGCACGCACAAATTTAGATATAAATCGCGATTTATATACCGGTGTGATAAGAAAATGTCAAGTTCCTATCTTCAGGTGTAGTCCCGGCTTTCTTAAAAAACCATTTCATTTTTTTAGGTTCATATCAGTTATATTCGCTCTTTTTTCTAAGAAATATCGATTAACTTTGCCCCTCCATTAAACAGACTAAAAACATATTAATCTTATGGCGATATTCTTCATTATTCTGATCAGCGTATACCTTGCAGGAAACATCTACATATTTATCAGAGGATTACGGGCGTTACCGACCACCTGTAGTTCGAGAATAAAAGTAACGGCAGGCATTCTGTACTGGTGTGCCGCCTTGTCATTATTCGGCAGTATGCTGAGCCGCAACGTAGAAATGCCTTCCTGTATTTCGCATACGATGTACGAAACAGGTACAAGCTGGCTGATATTCACCCTATACATGACGATATTCCTATTACTTTCTAATATACTGAAACGATTCTATAAGCCCTTCAGATACGGCTTTTCCCTATCCCTGCTGCTGACATTCATTCTATTGGGATACGGATACTACCATTACCGTCATCCCCAAGTGAATATAGTCGATATAACAACCGGGAAACCGTATGAGAACGACTTGCAACCGATAAAAATCGTAGCTGTAAGTGATATTCATTTAGGGTACGGAACGGGGAAAAGCGCCTTGAAAAAGTATGTCGACATGATCAACAAACAGAAACCGGACGTAATACTGATCGGCGGCGATCTGATCGACAGCAGTGTCATTCCTCTTTATACTGAGAAAATGGATGAAGAGTTATCGGAATTAAAGGCGCCGATGGGCATCTATATGGTTCCCGGCAATCACGAATATATCAGCGGTATCGACGAGAGTGTCCGGTTCATAAGAAACACGCCGATACAACTCCTGATGGATTCGGTGGTAACCTTGCCCAATGGAATACAATTGATAGGACGTGACGACCGGTCTAACCCGTCCCGCCGCTCTTTGCAAGAGCTGATGGCAAATGTCGACAAAGGCAGACCTGTCATCCTGCTGGATCACCAGCCCTATAACTTAGCGGACACTGAAGCCGCCGGCATCGACCTGCAATTCAGTGGGCATACCCACCACGGACAGGTATGGCCGATGAGCCTGGTAACGGATTATATCTATGAACAGAGTTACGGCTATCGCCAATGGGGAGACACACATATATATGTATCCAGCGGATTATCGCTATGGGGGCCTCCTTTCCGGATAGGGACGGAGAGCGAAATGGTGGTGTTCGAACTGTCTGCCGAAAATACTGAAAGCAACAAGCTGTAACATAATTGTAACACGTGTTTCACTCTGTCGTAACAAAAACCGCCCATCTTTGCCGCAAATAAAATAAAAGATTATATTTGTAATGCAATATAAACAGAGAATACAATGAACGATTACCGCATTTTAGTTGTCGATGACGAGGAAGACCTTTGTGAAATTCTAAAATTCAATCTTGAGAATGAAGGTTATGAAGTAGATACGGCCAATTCTGCCGAAGAGGCTCTGAAGATGGACATCAGCAGGTATCATTTACTATTGTTGGATGTGATGATGGGCGAAATCTCCGGATTCAAAATGGCTAATATACTGAAAAAAGATAAAAAGACGGCTCATGTGCCTATCATCTTTATCACTGCCAAAGATACGGAAAACGATATGGTAACCGGCTTCAATCTGGGTGCGGACGATTACATTTCAAAACCTTTCTCCCTGCGTGAAGTAATGGCACGTGTAAAAGCGGTTCTGCGACGTACTACCACTCCCGAAGCCCCCAAAGCCCCGGAACAGATCACTTACCGGACGTTGGTAATCGACATTCCCAAAAAGAAAGTCAGCATAGACGGAGAAGAAGTGGCGCTAACCAAAAAAGAATTCGAGATTCTGTTTCTGCTGTTACAAAACAAAGGCCGGGTATTCTCTCGCGAAGACATCCTTGCCCGCGTGTGGAGCGATGAAGTATACGTGCTCGACCGTACGATCGATGTCAACATCACCCGCCTACGCAAAAAAATCGGTATATACGGCAAACGAATCGTCACCCGCCTGGGATACGGGTATTGCTTTGAAGCTGAATGAAATAATGTGCCAATATGCCAATCGGGTAATGTGCCAATCGGGTAATATGCCAATGCGCTAATTGGCTGTGCTATAAAAGATTTATGTCATGAACCTACCTATCAATCAAAAACATTTCCTTTCATTCAGCCGGAAGCTCTTCCTTTCGGTCATATCCTTGTTTCTGGCTTTTGCCGCTTGCTTCATTGCTTATCAATATCAACGGGAAAAAGAGTACAAAATAGAACTTCTCCACACCCAATTACAGGATTATAATGCACGTCTGTATGAAAAGATAGATACGCTTCCGGGTATCCAAAAAGAGATGAATGAACACATCAGCAACCACGCATTACAAGATTTACGCGTGACAGTCATCGATCTCCAAGGAAACATACTGTACGACAGTTATGAAACGGACAATTCTCTTTTAGAAAACCATATCACTCGTCCGGAGGTAAAAAAAGCATTGGCAACCGGTAGCGGGTTCGACGTCCGCCGCACATCGGAAACAACAGGGGTGCCCTATTTTTATTCGGCCACCCGTTACAATAATTACATCATACGCTCGGCATTGCCTTACAATGTCAGCCTGATCAATAATCTGAAAGCCGATTCGCATTACCTATGGTTCACTGCCATTGTGACCCTGTTGCTGGTCGTCATTTTCTACAAATTCACCAATAAATTGGGTACCTCCATCAACCAGTTGAGAGAATTCGCCATGTGTGCCGACCGGAATGAACCGATCGAAATGGGTATACAGTCCGCTTTTCCCCATAATGAATTGGGAGAAATATCACAGCATATCATCCAGATATACAAACGGCTGCATGAAACCAAAGAAGCCCTCTACATCGAACGGGAAAAACTGATTACCCATCTGCAGATTTCCCACGAAGGACTGGGAGTGTTCAGCAAAGACAAAAAAGAGATTCTTGTCAATAACCTCTTTACCCAATACAGCAATCTCATCTCCGACTCCAATCTGGAGACAGCCGAAGAGGTATTCACAATCAACGAACTGAAAGACATCACCGACTTTATCAACAAAGCCCCCAGACGGCCTTCCGGTAAAAAGGAAAAACGAATGTCTATCACCATCAACAAAAACGGGAAGACATTTATTGTGGAATGTATCATCTTTCAGGATATGAGCTTCGAAATAAGCATCAACGACGTGACGATGGAGGAAGAGCAGATACGCCTGAAACGTCAACTTACCCAAAACATCGCACACGAACTGAAGACCCCCGTAAGCAGTATTCAGGGATATCTGGAAACCATCGTAAACAATGATCACATCCCACATGACAAGATGAACGTATTTCTGGAACGCTGCTATGCACAAAGCAATCGCCTGAGCCGCCTGTTGCGCGACATCTCGGTGCTGACCCGCATGGACAAAGCGGCCAACATGATAGATATGGAGAAGGTGGATATCAGCGTACTGGTCACCAATATCGTCAACGAAGTTTCTCTGGAACTCGAAGAAAAACAGATCACGGTGGTCAACTCCCTGAAAAAGGATATCCAGATACGGGGCAACTATTCACTGTTGTATTCCATTTTCCGGAATCTGATGGATAATGCCATTGCCTATGCCGGCACCAATATCCAAATCAACATCAACTGCTTCCGCAAAGACGAAAACTTCTATTATTTCAGCTTTGCCGATACCGGTGTAGGGGTATCTCCGGAACATTTGAATCGCCTGTTCGAACGATTCTACCGGGTAGACAAAGGCCGTTCGTGCAAATTGGGCGGCACCGGACTGGGACTGGCCATTGTGAAAAACGCAGTAATCATACATGGCGGCAGTATCTCTGCCAAAAACAATCAAGGAGGAGGACTGGAATTCGTCTTCACATTAGCAAAGGAAAAATAAAAAACGTCCGGCAGCAAAAAAAACTATATTATAAAATCTATTTTACACTCGGCACCGATGGCCCGGATTCGCCAAAGAATCTCTTGTCACATTATCTGACCATACTACTTTTTCCTCTACGAGAAACGGGTCGTTTCTCGTAGAGGAACAGGACGAAACTCGTAGAGGAACGAGTCGTTTCTCTACGAGAAAAAAGCACACTCCCATAACATACTTATACACAACACTTTGCAACAAAAGCAAATTGTTACATATTTTTATTCCGGCAGGAATCGTTCCGCTCTATTTTCCGCCCTCGCTCTACGACAGAAATATTTACATTAATCCAATTCGGTGTAGCCAATCATACTGCGCAGCTTTGAGGATGTGTCTAAATTCCCTTACTTGCCATCAGGACCCAAAGTCTATATGACCTGAAAGCAATCCCCACCCTTTATCTGCTGGATGCGAATAAAAAAGTGCTGCTGAAAGATGCTACCGCGCAAGCAATAATCCAATATCTGATGCAATAGCATGCGCTCCACAAATACATAATGAACCGGCATTATAATAAGTCTTTGCCATTTCTTTGCCATTCTGAATATTCTTTCTACCTTTGCAGCGCATTGGTTCATAGTCTTCCCCTGCGGAAGATGTGATTAAAATGGGAATCAGGTGCAAATCCTGAACAGTCCCGCTGCTGTAAGTTCCATCCAAACGTATCGGACAACTATCTTTAGCCACTGGGGAAACCCGGGAAGGCGTCCGCCACAGGAACAAGTCAGAAGACCTGCCATGCAGTCTTTTCATTGCTTTCGAGGAAAAAGCGTTGAGTCTAATGAACCGGATAAGTTCTATCCATCATTTCATTCATCACTCTGATTCAGAGAAAGTATAATTTACAAATAAACTCTGCCAAGTTTATTGATGTGTCCGGTCGAAGTGATTTCGCCCGGACATTTTAATCACAACCGATGAATTGGATGAACAGATTGAACAAGATCTTTGAATATAACTTTCTCTATGCAGCAGTTTACTGCCTCTGCCCTGTCGCATTACTTTCCGCCCAACAGCAGAAGGTAGATACGACATATATTTACTCCATTTCCGAAGTAGTGGTTTCCGACCGGTATCAGACGCGGGAAGTACGCGCAACGGCACCCACCCAGATACTCTCCAAAGAAGAACTGAACAGCCTGCATGTATTACAGGTTTCCGATGCTGTGAAACACTTTGCAGGAGTAACCGTAAAAGACTACGGCGGCATTGGCGGACTGAAGACCGTATCCATCCGCAGTCTGGGAGCGCAGCACACTGCCATAGGGTATGACGGCATTGCCATAACCGACTGCCAGACAGGACAAATCGACATCGGCCGCTTCTCACTGGACAATGTAGACCGTCTTTCGCTCAACAACGGGCAGAGTGATGACATATTCCAATCGGCACGCCTTTTCGCTTCCGCCGGTCTGCTGAATATACAGACACTGACACCGCAATTCGAGAACAATAAGAACACCCACATCACCGGTTCGTTCAAAACCGGCTCATGGGGATTGGTGAATCCGTCTGTACTGATAGAGCAAAAACTGGCCCGGAAATGGGCGTTGTCTGCCAATGCCGAATGGATGTCGGCAGACGGCCGCTACCCTTACACCCTCTATTATGGCGATAAGGATGATTTAACCTCCCGCGAGAAAAGAAAAAACACACAGGTGGAAAGCCTGCGTGCCGAGGCAGGCTTGTTCGGAAATCTCTCCGACAAGGAACAATGGAGACTGAAAGCATACTATTATCAGTCGTCTCGCGGGTTGCCCAATGCCACCACTTTCTATTACGACTTTGCCAACCAACACCTGTGGGATAAAAACACGTTCGTGCAAAGCCAATATAAAAAAGAATTCAACCGGAAATGGGCATTCCGGGCATCAGTAAAATGGAACTGGAACTATCAGCATTATCTGAATCCGGACTACGCCGGCTCAACCGGTAAAGAAGACAACAGCTATTACCAGCAAGAATACTATCTGTCGGCTTCGACGCTCTACCGGATATTGGACAATCTGTCGTTTTCGCTTTCCACAGACGGCAGCATCAATACGTTGAACGCCAACTTAACCGACTTCGCATCTCCCACACGATACTCATGGCTCACAGCAGTTGCCGGAAAGTATGTGAACGAATGGCTCACACTCTCCGCCTCGGCATTGGCCACAGTCACCGGCGAAAAGGTGAAGCAAGGCGCCAGCGCCGAAAATCACCGCAGACTGACGCCCTACGTAAGCGCTTCTTTCAAGCCGTTCAGGAGTGAAGAGTTCCGCATCCGGTTCTTCTATAAGGACATTTTCCGGTTGCCAAGCTTCAACGACCTGTATTACAGCCGGATAGGAAAGAGAAAACTACGTCCGGAAAATACCCGTCAGTATAACGCAGGCATTACTTACAGTAAATCTGTCTGTGCATTTCTGCCCCATGTGTCGGTCACGGTAGATGCTTACTACAACCAAGTGACGGATAAGATAGTCGCCATTCCCAACAAAAACATTTTTGTATGGACCATGACCAATCTGGGAAAAGTAGATATAAAAGGTGTGGATGTCACCGGAAACATCTCCTTGCATCCGATGGAGAAATTACAGATCAACCTGTCCGGAAACTATACCTACCAACGCGCACTGGACGTCACCAGTGCGACGGACAACACCTATAAGAAGACTTACAGGCACCAGATAGCCTATACTCCACGGGTATCCGGTTCGGGACAAGCCGGCATCAAGACTCCTTGGATCAATCTGTCTTATGCTTTCTTATTCTCGGGAAAACGCTATACGCAAGGAGAAAACATAAGCCGGAACCGTCTGGATGGGTATAGTGACCACAGTCTTTCGGCCGGCCGCGATTTCAAAATACGCCATATAAGCACTTCGTTCAGTATCGAAGTGCTCAACCTGCTGAACAAGAATTACGAAATCATCAAGAGTTTCCCCATGCCGGGGCGTTCGGTACGTGCCACATTGAAAGTGACTTATTAAAAAAACATATCTTATAATGAAATACATATCTCTCATGATAAAATATAAATATCTCATATTGGTAATATTCGGCCTGTTGGTTCATGCCTGTGATGACATTACAGACAAAGATTACAGACAAAGACAGCCCCGAAGACAACGGGGGAAGCAATGCTGAGACCGGAACCGCCGCCATTTATGTATTGAGTGAAGGGCTGTTCAACCTCAATAACAGTACGCTCATGTTTCATTCACTCAAAAGCGGGCAAACGGATACTGACTATTTCCGCAGTAAAAACCACCGCGGACTGGGTGATACCGCCAATGACATGGCCATCTACGGCAACAAACTCTATATCGTAGTAAATGTTTCGAGCCAGATCGAAGTCATCGACCGGGCATCGGGACTCTCCCTGAAACAGATACCGGTACTGAACGAAAACGGCCGTTCGCGGCAACCGCGTTACATCGCTTTTCATAAAGACAAAGCATACGTCTGCTCGTTCGACGGTACTGTGGCCCGCATAGATACCACCTCTTTGGAAATTGAAAAGTATGCCACAGTAGGGCGGAATCCGGACGGAATTTGCGTGCAGGGAGACAAACTCTATGTATCCAATTCCGGAGGACTGGACGTAGACGGGATTGGCGTGGACAACACCGTATCCGTAGTCGGCACAGAGCCGTTCAAAGAAATAAAGAAAATACAGGTAGGCTACAATCCGGGACGAATCCGGGCGGACAATTACGGACACGTCTATGTGGCAACGCGCGGCAAAGACATCAATGCGGGCGATTACAACTTCGTTCAGATAGACACCCGCACGGATGAAGTGAAACAGATTTATGACGAGAAGGTAATGAACTTCGACATCAACGACCAACTTGCCTATCTGTACACCTTCAACTATACCACGCAGGAATCGCAGATAAAACTATTCAACCTGCAAACGGGAACTATCCTGCGTGAGGATTTCATTACAGACGAAACCGAAATCAACACTCCTTATGGCATCTGCGTCAATCCGTACAGTGGAAATATATACATCACAGATGCCTACAACTATCAGGTAAGCGGCGATGTGCTCTGTTTCAATCCACAAGGGAAGCTGATATACCGTCTCTCTGAAATCGGGCAAAACCCCAATACGGTGGTTTTCTCCGATAAAGATACGCAAAGCGGCGGCAGTGATCCGGCTACCCCACAGGCAGCAGCCTTTGCCGACAAAGTTCTGGAGTACTGCCCCGCCCCGACGCAGTTTATGAATACTGCCTTTACCGCCTATAAAGACGGATATACCCTCGACGAAGTTCTAAGATACGCCACAGAATGTATTCAGAAACAAAGCACACTCACCTTGGGTGGATTCGGAGGATACATCGTATTGGGATTTAGCCGCCCTATCCGTAATGTGACAGACGAATATGACTTCAAAATATACGGTAATGCGTATTACAGCCCGTATGCCACGGATAAACCCGGAGGTAGCTCCGAGCCCGGCATTGTCCTCGTTTCGAAAGATGTAAATGGAAACGGTTTGCCGGATGATGAATGGTATGAACTGGCTGGTAGTGAATATAACACAGACACGGAAACACGCGGATACGAAATCACCTATTACCGTCCCGAACCCGAAAATGCAGATGTGCGATGGACAGACAATCAAGGTGGTAACGGATCTATATACCGGAACAGCTTTCACACACAAGGTTCTTACTATCCTGCATGGATCACAGAAGACCAAATCACCTTCCGGGGAACCCGGCTGAAAGACAATGCCAAAGAGGAAAACGAAAGCGGTATATGGGTGAATTATTGCTACGAATGGGGATACGCCGACAATCATCCCAACAATACGGAAGGGGCTAATTTTAAAATAGACTGGGCCGTGGACAGCGAGGGCAACAAAATTACTCTGGACGAGATAGACTTTGTGAAAATATACACCGCTGTCAACCAGTATGCCGGACAAATGGGAGAGATATCGACAGAGATAGTGACAATAGAAAATTTACATTTTGAAAATGAATAGTCTGTTTGAATTTTACTCTTGAAAGTCTTTATCAATCTATTTTGGGGACTGCATTCTGCTTTACCGCTACCCTGCACAGAACAGACAAGCAGTCTCAAGATAACTTTCAAAAGAATACAGAGGAAAATCCAAACAGGACTCTCAATAAACTCAATTAATAATTTCTTAAAGCAAAACAACAAGATGAAAAAATTATCTTTATTAATGCTGTTATCAGTATTTGTTTTTTGCGGATGCAATGATGACGACGATGTGAAAAATGAGCTCGTAGTAAGCTATGAGAATCTCTTGACCGAAGACAATACAACCTATGTCACAGACCAGGGAGAAGTAGACGCGACAAACCCTTATGGTATCTATAAATACTCTTTTAAAGATCCGCAATCCGCCGTAGAGCTGAACCACTACTACTGGACTGGAGGAAGCTTCGGAGGAGGATTTACTTACACAAACACTACGGATACAGAAACACCCGGCTTTCTCAATCTTAGTGCCATAGCCGGAAAGGGCAAAAACGGAAAGACATACCTGACTTCCAAAACAGATAGGTACACCTTGGCACAAATCACCAATCTCCAGCCTGACAAGTATGATTTCAAGGGGGCTTGGATAACAAACAGCACCTATGCTTACCTGGCAATGAAAGATGGAAATGACGGCTACCTGAATAATACAAAATTCGAAGCGGACGACTGGTTTAAAATAACCGCAACCGGATACGATGCAAGCGGAAAAAGTATCGGACAAGTTGATTTCTATCTGGCTGATTACCGGAACGGTAAAAAGGTAATCGTCAATACTTGGGAATGGTTTGATTGGAGCAGCATTGGCAATGCCAGCTATATCACATTCGAATTAAATTCCACAGACAATGATCCCAGCGTTGATCCGCCCATGAAAACTCCTGCATATTTCTGTCTCGACGGTATCACTCTAATAGAAAAATAAAGGGAAAGGAGGAGGCTTCAAAGTTGAAAGGCCTCCTCCTTTTTTTGATTCACATTCTATCAAAATGTCAGAAATCAATTGTATATTCAAAGAATAATTCCTAAATTCGACGGATAAAACCAAATATCTAAGAATATGGAATTACCTTTTGCAGAATCATGGAAAATCAAGATGGTGGAGCCTATCCGTAAAAGTACCCGTCAGGAACGCGAACAATGGATAAAAGAGGCGCACTACAATGTATTTCAACTAAAAGCCGAACAAGTATACATCGACCTCATCACCGACTCCGGTACGGGTGCCATGAGCGACCGCCAATGGGCAGGAATGATGCTGGGAGACGAGAGCTATGCCGGCGCTTCTTCCTTCTTCAAGCTGAAAGAAATGATTACACAGCTCACCGGCTTTGAATATATCATACCTACCCACCAAGGACGTGCAGCCGAGAATGTATTGTTCTCCTATCTGGTTCATGAAGGAGACATCGTGCCGGGAAATTCACATTTTGATACCACCAAAGGACACATCGAAGGGCGCAAAGCCACCGCATTGGACTGCACCATCGATGAAGCCAGACAAACCCAATTGGAAATTCCTTTTAAAGGTAATGTAGACCCTGCTAAACTGGAAAAAGCTCTGCAGGAACATGCCGAAAAAATTCCTTTTATCATCATAACCATCACCAACAACACAGCCGGCGGACAGCCCGTTTCCATGCAAAACCTAAAGGAGGTACGTGCCTTGGCCGACAAATACGGGAAGCCGGTACTTCTCGATTCGGCGCGCTTTGCCGAGAATGCCTATTTCATCAAAACACGGGAAGAAGGGTATGCCGGAAAAACAATCAAGGAAATCACACGGGAAATGTTCGATCTGGCCGATGGTATGACCATGAGTGCCAAAAAAGACGGTATCGTCAACATGGGCGGTTTCATTGCCACCCGCCACAAAGAATGGTACGAAGGTACCAAGGGATTCTGTGTACAATTCGAAGGTTACCTTACCTATGGGGGTATGAACGGGCGGGACATGAATGCGCTTGCCATCGGCTTGGACGAAAACACGGAATTCGACAATCTGGAGACGCGTATCCGCCAAGTGCAATATCTGGCAAAAAAACTTGACGAATACGGTATTCCTTATCAACGTCCTGCAGGTGGACATGCCATCTTCATAGACGCTCCAAAGGTACTGACCCACGTTCCAAAACATGAATTTCCAGCACAGACACTGACTATCGAACTGTATCTTGAAGCCGGTATCCGCGGGTGTGAAATAGGTTATTTATTGGCAGACCGTGATCCGGTAACCCACGAAAACCGTTTCAACGGATTGGACCTGCTACGCCTTGCCATCCCACGCCGTGTATATACCGATAACCATATAAATGTAATAGCTGCCGCACTCAAGAATGTATATGACCGTAGAGAGGAAATTACACGTGGCGTACGCATTGCATGGGAAGCTCCTCTGATGAGACACTTCACGGTGCAATTGGAAAGGTTATGAATAATGAAATCCATTTTTCATATCTATTCTATAAAAACAGGTATCGAATAGATTAAATTTACCCCTTTCACCTCCTTCACCCTTTTCGCTCTATCCCCCTGTCCATCGGCGATAGAGGGTGAAGGCGCTTTCGATCTTGCTATGCACTGCACCAACATCCGAGTAAGAAGCAGGCTTACAATCTGTAAGTACCGTATTCATGCCACACAAGGAGTATGCCTACCGGGCTAAAAAACCACCACAGAGTACACAGAGTGGCACTTTTGTCTGTATGTTTTTGGAATCATACGTTTGGGAACTTGAACCGAATCCCCAAGAATAAAAACTGGGCCCCTTCACCTCGTATCTATGATGAATAAAGGCTTTGAGTAAAAAAGGTGAAGGTGGTGAAAGGGAGAAAAACATACTGTATAAAGGTGTTTTTATGAGCTGCAAAGTCTTTTGCAGAAAGATGTTACATCTTTTTTTGAAAGATGCTATATGTTTTTCTGAAGGACGCTATATCTTTTTTTGAAAGATGCTATATGTTTTTTTGAAAGATGCTATATGTTTTTCCGGAGGATGTTATATGTTTTTTGAAGAATTCTCCAACTATCGGTTTTCTGTATGTTCCTCCGGAGAAACATTCCAAGTCATCACAAAATCGGGGTGGAGCCAATAATGAATCCGGAAACTTCGCTGTTGTCCGGTTCTATATTCATGAGCAATAAAATCGCCCTGTTCCTGAAGTAGAAAAGGTTCTATACGCAAATGCTGCCGGAAATCAACCCCCTCCGCATCCATACATTTAAACATCACCTCCTTAGCAGACCAATGCAATAAAAGACTCCACGTAGCATCTTCTTTATAAAGACGAACCGGCTCATCCGCCCTCATATACTTATGGGCCACTCTGTGTACCCGTTGTCCGTACTGCTCTATATCAATGCCCACCGGCACTTTATCACTCAGAATGACAGACACATAACCTTTGGTATGAGAAATGCTAATAAAATATGAATGATCCGCCAGATACGGTTTTCCACTCGGCTGATAACAGACTTCCTTATGTTCTCCCAGTAACCGAAACAGCAATACACGGACAGAAAGCCACTCCACCCGGCGATGAGGAGCGGTTAAATGCCGTATTTCCCGTTCATAACATTCCCATTCCGGAAGCAGGGCAAGCAAGGCATCTACAGATTCGTCCATTTTCCAGATGCCCCACCGGTACAACGGTTCTTCATGGGAAAGAAACAATGCCATAACTATGCATTCTCCTCCGCCGGCGGCTCATTGATGGTAAACTTAACTTTCAAGATACGGCGATTATCCATCTCCAAGACCTCAAAATCATAATTCTGATAAGAGACCTTTTCATGAAGTGCGGGAAACTCCCCTTTTATCTCAAGCAGAAGTCCGGCCAATGTATCGGCATCTCCGGCAATCTTTTCGAAACTGTCGTCATCCAACTTCGTAATTTTGTAAAAATCAGTCAACTGGGTTTTAGCTTCAAAGATCCAGGTATGATCATTCAATACCACATAAGTACGTTCTTCGTCATCGTATTCGTCATGAATCTCACCCACAATCTCTTCAATGATATCTTCCATGGTCACAATACCGGAAGTTCCTCCGAACTCATCGACAACAATCGCAATGTGTATCTTATTTGCCTGAAAATCACGCAAAAGGTCATCAATCATCTTCGTCTCAGGCACGAAATAGGCCGGACGAATCAAGGATTGCCAGCGAAAAGTATCCCCCTTATTCACATGGGGTAAAAGGTCTTTTATGTAAAGTACCCCCTTAATATTGTCGCGCGAACCGGAATAGACGGGAATTCGCGAATAAGCATTCTCCACAATACACTTCATCACATCCTTAAAGGAGGTACGTATATCCAAATCGACTACATCGAGACGTGAGGTCATTACCTCCTTGGCCGTTTCGCCACCAAAACGAATGATGCCTTCGAGTATATTATTCTCTTCAGAAAGCTCTGTTTTATCCGTCAGTTCCAATGCCTGAGAGAGTTCATCGACTGAGATATTATGATTCTTACGCGTAAAACGCTTATTCAGAAAAGCCGTAGAATGAACGAGAAGAGAAGAAACAGGCCGGAAGATCTTCTGCAGCACACAGATGCCCGGAGCTGCAAAACGACAAAAAGCCAACGTTTTCTGCGCCGAATAAATCTTGGGCATTATTTCGCCGAAAAGCAACAATAGGAATGTAAGAACCACCGTCAGAATCAAAAACTCTGCAATAGCTGAATGAAAGACAAAAACATTCATAAAGAAGAAATTGCAGAGCATGATGATGGTAACGTTCACAAAATTATTAGTGATCAGCACGGTTGCCAACAAACTTTCGGAATCTCCGAGCAAACTACTGATTTTTTCATCGGAAGGATGATTACGCTCCTCTATTTCATTGAGATCGGAAGGAGACAGTGAGAAAAAAGCAATCTCCGATGCGGAAGCAAAACCGGAGGCGAGCAGAAGCACACCGGCTGAAATGATAGCTACAATTGCCGAAAAAGAAGGTGGGTTTACGGTTATACCATTAAAAACATCTGCCAACTGGCATAAATAAGCATCTGGGTCCAAAATCTTGGTTTTTAGTTAAACAATTATGATATAGTCAAAAGTTGAAAGTTGAATATTGAAAGTTGAGGACTGAATACTCTACTTTCAACCTATAAGGCTTTTAATCATCGTTTTTTTTAAAATGGCAAATCATTTACTTAAAATGGCAAATCATCTACCGGATTATTCTGCACAGGGGCAGCCTGCGACTGTTGCGGTTGCTGAGCTGACGCTTGGGCTGCAGGTTGTTGCGCTGCCGGAGCATACGAAGAAGCACCGGATGCTGTATTCCTCGGTGTCAACATCTCCATATTGTCCACAAAAATCTCAGTGATATATCGTTTTGCTCCCGTTTGATCATCATAAGAACGGCTTCTTATTTTTCCTTCAATATAAAGTTTATCGCCTTTATGAACATACTTCTCTGCCGTCTCCGCCAATCCACGCCATAAAACAAGATTGTGCCATTCTGTTCTTTCGGGTACCTGCGTTCCGTTAGCCAAAGTATAGGCACGATCGGTAGTAGCCAATGGGAAAGTAGCCACGGCAATACCCGTATCCAAATATCTAACCTCCGGATCCTTGCCGACATTTCCTAACAATATCACTTTATTAACTGACATATTATTCTATATTTATATATTTTGTGCCAAAATTAAATAGAAATACAACACGAAACAAGTTTTTATACATATTTCTCCAAAAAGGCATGTATCAGTTTCGGAACGGCATATTGCTCTAATTCACTTGTTTTTATCTTCAAATACGATGAGAAAGATTTTGTTTCTTCCGGCAGAACGACTTCATAAAAATTAGCATAAAGTACCCGGTGCGATAACACATGTTTCACATTCCGGCAGACGGAACGGACCACCGGGGTTTCCTCTTTATCAAACAAACCTACAAACTCCGGGAGAGCCAGCAATTCTTCTTCCGTAACAGAGGTTGCCGTTTCTATCAAAGGCAGTTCGAAAAGATTTTTCCAAATATCATTCCCGGTCCGTTTATTAATAAAAGTACAGGCGCCTGCGCGTACATATATATAGTTTAAGAAGCGTTCTGTCGTCTTCGTTTTATGCTGCTTTACAGGGAGCTGCGCCACCATATTTTTTGACAAAGCCATACAACTGCCGGCCAATGGGCAAAAAAGACAAGCGGGATTTTGCGGAGTACACTGTATGGCTCCAAAATCCATTATCGCCTGATTATAGACAGCAGGCCGCGATTTATCCAGAAACTCTCCGGCCAGTGAAGCAAACAACTTTTTACCTTCAGTGGAATCGATCGGCGTTTCAACACCCAAATAACGGGAAAGTACCCGGTACACATTTCCGTCGACCACCGCATAAGGCATATTATAAGCAAAAGAACAAATGGCAGCAGCCGTATACTCTCCCACCCCTTTCAGGGCCAATACCTCGGGATAGGTTTTAGGAAATACACCGTTCATGCTACGAGCCGCCGCATGAAGATTGCGTGCACGGGAATAATATCCCAATCCCTGCCAAAATTTCATTACCTCATCCTCATCGGCTTCAGCAAGTGTCGTCACATCCGGAAAACGTTTAATAAAACGTATAAAATAATCATAGCCCTGAACCACCCTTGTCTGTTGCAAAATGATTTCCGAAATCCATATCAGATAAGGATCGGAAGAGTCCCGCCAAGGCAATTCACGCTTATGCTCACGATACCAATTAATTAATATTTCACTGAAATTATTCATCCAAACCAATGTATCAATATAATCACAAAAACACCCTCAGAGATGCCTCACGCACAGTTAATGCGCTATCACCTCGACAGATTGAAGTATTTATGATGCGCAAAAGTAACTCTTTTTTAATCTAACAAAACTTAAGGAAGAGACTTTTTTTCTAAAATTGTTCAGAATATATTTTTTTGAGTGCTCAAAAAGCTATATATTTGCAGTCCCAAAAATTAGAAAGAACATAGTAATAATATTTTTTTTAAGGAAAAATGACTAAAGCAGATATTGTAAACGAA
>CAUEFX010000054.1 GCA_958477465.1 uncultured Bacteroides sp. | reverse complement strand
TAGTTCACTTTCGCATTTTAACATAACATACCCACAGGGGTTTCGGACTGACCCCGAAAACCCTGTGGGTATGTTAAATTTACACAGTTAGCTTGCATAATCTAAACATAAAGAATGGTATATCTCCGACTCCCCTAAACTGTGTTCTGAACGCTTTAATTTTTGCAATGAATGATTCTGCAAATGCATTCATTTCCCTGTTAACGAAATAGTTTAGGATTGTTTCATAATAGTTCTGCATGGTACTTGTTTTCGGACTGCCCCCAAAAGTGTCACTCCGTGTTACTCTGTGGTGAATCCTCGTATGCCCCAAAAGACTTAAGTCTTTCAAAAAAAGATGTAACATCTTTCAGAAAAACATATAGCGTCCTTCAAAAAAACATATAACATCTTTTAAAAAAAGACTTAATATCTTTTCCATATAAACTGATATTGTTCTGCAAACAGCCTTTCCACGATATGTTTTTACCCCTTTCACCGCCTTCACCTTTTCCAAGCAAACCATTTATCCATCGCAGATACAAGGTGAAGCCCCGGTCGGGACTGTCTCTAAGAGTTGTAAACACGGTTCTTGTGAGCTGCGAACATGCTTCTTACGAATCATGAATACCCCATTTACGAATCACAAGTCCCCTTGTAGCGGTTGTAATCACGGAGCATACCAAGATGGGATGTCCCTTCACCCTCTATTGCCGATGAACAAGGCGACAGAGCAAAAAAGGTGAAGGTGGTGAAAGGGGTAAATACAGTACGAAAATCCTTTTCCAACCACAGTTTATCACAAATTTGAATTTTAAACGAACCGGTTCCAAAAGATCATGCGTCTATATGGTGGTAAGAACATGTAGCAGTAAAAGACGACCGGTCAGCGGTTTGTCACTTCTTTCTTTTTTTATCGAATGGATATTCCTCGCTCCATGAATTTTCTTTTATGGTATATATGAAGTTCTTGTCTTCAAAAGCCTCATTTCCTATTTGATGAAAAGTAGCGGCATCAACATCGTTCAATTGTTTCCGGTCATAAAAGACATGTTCCCTATCGGCAGCGATATGTCCGTAAAAATAAAACTTGGCCACCGAGACATCGAGGGAATCTTTCAAGATCCGTTCTCCTTGATAGAACAACATATCATTGACGATACATTTATCCAAACCGACCTCCTCGAACCGTTCCACATCAATATCCTTAGCGATGACCGTGCCGAGATGGACAATGTTTCTACCGTTACGCAGATAATAACAACCGGCACTCAGTGTATCGACCGGCGATTGAAGGGAATCCACTCTTATCAAAATATTTTTTTCAACAGTACTGTCCCAAGCATCCCTATACAGATATTCTCTATCCGTCCACCAATAACTATTCCCCAAAGGAGCAAACGTATTCCTGTCCACATCGAGCTTCCTCTCATCGAGATAGACAAAATCCCTGTCACGCATCCAACTTCCATCCTGCCCATCGTGTTTATAGACAAAGTATTCTGCCGTCTGCACATCTATGCCGCATTTCGTGGGGCGAAAATTATCAATGTCTGCGCCATAGACATATACATAATTCTTGTCTTTCGGCAAACCGCTCTTATCTAAATGAAAAGATGCCGCATCTGCCGATTTTATGATTTTATCCATATACCATACCGATTTACTGTCTTTTGCCCAGTTATCGTCCAGTACCGTAAATGTTTTTTCGTCCACATCTTCCAAATATCCCCAATGCCCATGATTGATTAAGTTCAGGACATGCTCGACGGATACATAGTATACCCCTCTCCAATTTTTATAATAGGTGCTATAACCGGCGCAAACCCTTGTACCTCTCGGAATCGGGAATCCGAAGAAAAATGAAAAGAAACAATTGAATACACCAACAACTATAATACTTCCCAATATTATATTCTGCCACTTTTTCATGACCTTATCGCATTGAAATTCAACCGCAAATTTATAAAAAAGTATCATCCGCCACGGATGAATAACGGAACTTTTTACCTTTCCGGTACGGCTCTTTCACGACAAATGAAAAGATTACCGTCCTTCATAAAACATGATGAGACAGAGACCGACAAACTTGTTTTCCCACTTGGAGATCTAAAAGAGTTATACTACCGGACAAAAAAGATCCATCTCATACCTCCCATTCACACCTCTTAGTAATAAGCCTAAAGAACAATTTTTCAAAACAAAATATAACACTTTTTATACTATACGTCAAAACGCAAGCACATATAATAAACTGATTTTCAAGTAGTATATACTAAATCGTATAACAGAGATACTTTAACGTACAAGCGTAAAAGTAACAGCAGCACACATTTCTTACAATATGTTAACTTTGTACTCTAAGAGTTTGTCTCCATTCAAATAACGACAGACAGGTAAAGCGAACTTGTCATTTTTTTGACATTGTCTGATGTCAGAATTACAAAATATCAACAAGATCAAGAATGATTTTATTTATGCCATAATTAAAAAACAACATAAAAAACCATGAGATTGTCGATCCTATTCTTTTTAGTTTGCTGTCTGGGCGTTCAGCACACATACGGTCAAACAAGTGTAAACGCCGGAAATGGAAACGCAAATACCCATTCCGGAAGTGTCAGTTATTCAATCGGGCAGGTATTTTATGCCGGAGCGAGCAACAGCACCGGAAGTATCTATCCGGGCGTTCAGCAAATTTATGAAATCAGCACAGTCCCTGTCGATATAGACCTTGCACCGAAAGTAACCTTATCGGTAAAGGTATACCCCAACCCGGCAACGGACTATTTCATTTTGTCTTTCAACGGGACAGACTTTTCCGGATACACAGCCAGACTGGCCGACTCCTCCGGAAAAGTTTTACGAATCACGGAAATCAATGAATTCGACACACGAATGGAAGTAAGCTCTTACCCTCCCGGTATGTACTACTTATATCTACTGAAAGAACAATCCATATATAAAACATTCAAAATCATTAAAAAATAACACTTAGCTTATGAGAACAACCACGAAGAGAATCAGATGTCTCGTAGCTATTTGTTTGTCTTTTATCGTCACACTATCGGTGCGCGCTCAAGAGAACGTGCCGCTCAAAATGAGTTATCAGGCAGTAGTGAGAGATGAAGCAAACAAACTGCTGGGGAACAAGACAATCGGAATGCGAATCAGTATCTTGCGGGGAAGTGCTACCGGCAGCCTCGTCTATAGCGAGACGCATTCGCCCACTACCAACGCCAATGGCCTGGTCAGTATAATAATAGGTGACGGCCGGCCGACCACCGGTGCCATAGCCTTGATAGACTGGTCGCAAGGACCTTTCTTTGCAGAGACCGAAATCGATCCGACCGGTGGCAGCAACTACTCCATCAGCAGTACGACTCAATTGCTGAGCGTACCTTTCGCCCTTTATGCAGAAAAAGCCGGCAATGGATTTGACGGCATGTATGAAAGCCTGCAGGGTAAACCGGAATTTGCAGAAGTGGCTACAAGCGGCAGTTATGAAGACCTGGCAAACAAACCGGAACTTGCAGAGGTGGCTACAAGCGGCAGCTATGAAGACTTGGCAGACAAACCGGAATTTGCAGAGGTAGCCGTAACCGGCAAATACGAAGACCTGGCAGACAAACCGGAATTCGCAGGAGTAGCCACAAGTGGCAAATACGAGGATCTGGAAGGGAAACCGGCACTGGCCAACGTAGCCACAAGCGGTAAATATGAAGATTTGGAAGGAGCCCCTCTGTTTATGCCAATAGCTACCAGCGGTAAGTACGAAGACCTGTCCGGAACGCCGAAACTATCGGAAGTGGCAACGACCGGTAGCTATAAGAGCCTGACAGATACTCCCAAGAAAGTATCCGAATTGGAAAATGATGTCAAATATCTGGTCAACGAAAGGCAGAAATTGAAATTGGAAGGTACCTCCTTAAGTATCACAGACGAAAACGGAGAGAATGTCAATACGATCGTTCTCCCGAGCAGTTCAACCGGAGGAGTCACCGATTATGAACAATTGACCAACAAACCGGAAGGAACCAAAGACGGCGACCTTCTCTACTGGAACACCTCCGACAAGAAATGGCACGTTTTAGGTATGGGCCTGGAAGGGCAGGTATTATCCGTATCCAATGGAAAGCTGAACTGGACAGAACCTTCCTTCATCGTAAATACCGAAGCGTATAATGCCGGAGAAGTATTTTACCAAAACGGGAAAGCGGAAGGTATCATCATAGAATCCGACAAAATGGCCCGTAGCGGACTGCTTCTGTCTCTGAACGAAAGTACAGCGGCATGGAGTACCCAAGTAGAGTATATGGCTGCAACAGACCTGGCAGACGGTACCAACAACATGTCGGTAATAGCCGGCACCGCAGACTGGGAAAGCAACTATCCGGCATTCAGCCAAGCAAGAGCAGCAGGAGGCAACTGGTATCTGCCATCGATCGAGGAGCTGCAGCTCATACAAAGAAATGCCGACAAACTGAATGCAGAGCTGGCTGCTGCAAACGGTACTCCCCTATCACAGGACTTTTATTGGGCGTCTACCGAAAGAGATATAAAATACACATACGGCATCGCCTTCAAAGACGTATCGATCAAAGACCCGAACACCCCCATCCAAGCGGATGAAAAATACATAAAGACAAGCACCATTACCTCTTCTACGGGGCAAGACTCTTTGGTTTTCGTCAGTCTGGATATCCCCGCAGGCGAACGCATAGAAGCCAGGAAAGAGACCACCTTAGGGGTTCGTGCGATACGCAAATTGTCGTGGAGCGAACTGACAAGCAAGCCCGCCACGAAGAACACCTATAAGGTAGGAGATATCTACTATGCAGTAGATAAAACAACGCCATTGGGCATCGTCTATGAGGTTAATGAAAGCGGAGCGCACGGAAAAGTCTTGTCAATTACAGAGAGCAACGACTCAATCACATGGGAAGCGGCCGGAAAATGGTGTGACAGCATCGGTCCGGCATGGGTTGTCCCCACAGAGAAAGATTGGGAAGCCATCTCCACCTTAAAGACAATGCTGAACACCATCCTGGTAAACAAGGCTTATGTTGCCCTCAAACCGGAAGCCGGCTATTGGTCATCGACCGAAGGTGATGATCCGACGGAAGCAATGTGCATCGAAATGCCGACCACAGGGTATGCCGACAGTTTCAAATCGGCTTCGTTAAAGAAGACCGAGTCAGCATTGGTCAGAGCTATTATGGAATTTTAAAAAGAGAAAATATGAATAAAAAAAGGATCTTATCTAAAACCCAAAAGAATTGGACAAGACATCTTATCGTCCTTTTCTTATTGATCTCTACCGCGCAAGTGTCTGCACGAAATACGTGGCAAGACGCGACACGGTATTTTCAGGCCTGGTTTGACAACAACAAAGGTTGTGTCGTAGTTGCATTCCGCCAAGGTGACGATCACTTCGGACCGGCCAACGAAAACGGTTATATCGAAAATGCCGAAGTGAAATTCAACGGAAATACCATCTTCCGTCTATCGGCAAGTGATGTAAACAAAGGCTATCACCTCACAGAAGTAAACGGAAAGACAGTACAAATCTATTCGGGCTGGGGCTACAACGACTCGGCGCACGGCGTAAGCGGTGGAAATGAATGCTACTACAAAGTAGTAGAGTGGTATTCCAGCAACACCTTGTCAGCCGGTGACGCCAAAGTATCGATAAACGGTACATGGGATGTCAACGGAGTCTACAAATCAGACCCGATGTCTGCCAGTAGAAATGTGACCGTTCCCTCTTTGGGTGCTGTGAGCATTACAAGTACGAGCTTCAGCACGCAGGCCAACAAAACTTACCTGGTCTATAAGAAAAACGGAACTTCCGGCATGGATACCAAAGGTAGTTTCGAACTGTTCTCAGGAAGCGAAAAAATAAACGCAACCTTCAGCGGCAACACCATCACCATACCGAACATCTCGGAGAGTGCCAGAAGCTATACGTTGAAATACACTTATAAGACCCCGCAGACCAATGCGGAATATTCCGTAAGTTCTTCTTCATTCAAGGTACCGGCATACACCCGGCCCAAAAATTTAGACGTCGCATTCAATGATGTAAAAAGAACGGTAGAAGTAACCTGGGACATCCTTTCCGTAGGCGGTACCAAAGATGTGGATTTCTACACCCATGGATTCGTGCTACAAAGATGTGAATCCGATAAAAGTAACTGGGAGACCATTGCCCGTATCGAATACGACAATTCAAAGACCCAATATGCCTACAGTGACGAATACTTCGTTCAACAAAACGTAAGCAAGAGTTACAGTTACCGGTTGCAACGAGCCGGTAACACTGCCAACCATTGGGATTTAACGAAAGATCTCTATCTATCGACAGAGCATGCCGACATTAACCCCCGAACGGTTGCAGCCAAATTGGACGAGAACAACAAATACAAAGTCCACATCACCTGGGAAACCATGAATGAAAACAACCTGTGGTCCACAGGAAGTAAATTCCTGATCTCCCGTATGAACAAGACGGCCAATACGAAAGAGGAGATTTATCTGAAGAAAGAGGATTTCCTGAAACATCAATACGTAGACAGCCTGATCAACTTGTGCAACATCTACTATTATATGCTACAGGTTATTCCCGGCGGCAACTATAACACGAGCAATGCTGCGGCAACCAACACCATCCTCTCTTCTGAAATCGGAGACATGAAAAGCCTGACGGTTTCAAAAGGTTACTTCTACGACCGTGTAGAACTGAAATGGGAAGTCGACTACTCGGAAGGAGGCTTTGACAAGTTCATCATCCAGAGAAAACGTCACGATGCCGATGATTCGGAATATCAGCAGATACAAATGGTAGATGCATCGGCCAGCATCACGCAATACAACACAGAAGACAAGAACTGTGTACCGGGAGTCATCTACGATTACAAGGTTTACGGAGTGCTCAAATGTGCAGATGGCGAACCTCTGCAATCCAAGTACAAACCGACACAAATCGGTTTCCGTACCCCGACCGGTGATGTGTATGGCCGGGTTACATTTGAAAACGGACAAGCCGTACAAGACGTGGAGGTACGTCTTGAGACCGAGGATGAAATCCCCGGATACAGCTATGAACTGAAAGGCGGTTTCCTGAAGATCGACAAGCCTTCTTACTTGTCCGCCAACACCAATGCCATCACCCTGCAGGCCTGGATAAATCCAAAGGACGTGAAAGCCAAGACACAGCAGTTTATCGTGAAGAAAGAGAACATGTACTCTTTCTATATCACTAATGACAAACTGTATTTCAAAGTCGGAAACGCCACCAACAACCAGTCGATAGAATCGACCGCCCGATTGAGTACATATACCAAAACCAGTCCTTACCTGCATGTATCCGCCACCTATTCGCAAGATTCCTTACACCTGTACATAAATCAGGAATGTGTAGCCAAAGCGGCATACAAAAAGGGAAGTCAATTTACAGGACCGGAGAATCAGGTAACATTCGGAGAGGGCTTCACCGGAAATATCGATGAAATCAGAATCTGGGACAAAGCTCTCGATGCAGCAACGATCGCCCGTGACTACACCCGCTATCTTGCCGGTAACGAAAGCGGCCTGATCGGTTACTATACATTCGACTATTCGACCGCTCAGGAATTCTACGACACCTCTTACAAGGGAACCAATTACAATGAAAACCACGGAACAATAGAAGGTGACGCAGTGCTGGATGCAACCAACATTCCCACACCCGAACAGTTGGGTTACAAGGGCATCACTTCAGCAGATGGTTCGTATACGATTCATGCCGTACCATATACCGGCAACGGCACATCCTATTCGATCATCCCGCGCATGGGCATTCACACCTTCTCTCCCAGCCAGGAAGTACGTATCATCAATGCGGACGCCCAAAACCACACGGTTAATTTCACAGATAAATCATCCTTCAAGGTTCAAGGTTTTGTGACTTACTACAACAGTACGATTCCGGTTGAAGGAGTTACGTTTACCGTAGACGGCGTCACTGTGGTAAGAAGCAACGGCAGCATCATCCAGACCGACAGCAAGGGTGAATTCACCATATCGGTACCGGTAGGTACTCACGAAGTAAAAGCCGTGAAGTCGAACCACATATTTGCCAATGGAGGAAAAATCACGAACAGTAACGGTACCGATCGGAACTACCAGGATGACCTCAACAATCTCCAACTGAAAGACAGCACCACCATCCGTTATATCGGACGTATAGCCGGCGGTACCATCCAGGAGGCCTATCCGATAGGACACTCTTTGTCCAAGAACAACCTCGCCGACGGAGTTTCATTGACTTTGGAATACATCAACGAAGCCTACAAGGTGGCTCTTAAAGACAGTACGGTAGTAATGAACCACTTCAAGCCTTCCAATCAGGACAAAGCCAAACAGAACAGCGTCAAATGGACGGCAGGTCAGGACATCGTGATCTATCCGAATGCAGAAACCGGAGAATTCGTAGCCGACATCATCCCGGAGAAATTCAGTGTCACACTGTCTGTTCCCGGCAAGAGCTACGAGTCGTTCAGCGGCGGCAAAGGGCAGCTCGATCTTACCAGTAGCTTCAACCTGTCAGAATCCGTACGTGAATACAGAGATTCCATACAGGTAAACAAAGACCTCAATGCACCGGTTTATGAGTACACCGATTATTCGGACACCGTACGTTACAACAAGCAGCAAATGTTTATTGCACGCACCAATACGACCCTGAGAATCACCCAGCAGGATGCTACAGGAAAAGACCTCCCCTACATGGGAAATTCCAAGGTCAGCGTGCTGAATGCATTAGGAGAGGCAACCCAGGTTCCCTTATGGACAGAGACCGACGGTTATCTGTTGGAGAAACCTGTATTCGAACAGGGCAAATGGTATAAATTCCAGGCCAAAATATTCGAAGCATATCCTTACTACAATGCAGACGGCAGTCTGAAGACAAGTGTCAACACCGATGAAGTAGCCGTCAGCGATGCGGAAGTTTCATTCAGTAAGCAATTCTGCAACAAAGAGGGGGTACAAGAGATTGTGAAATGCGATGAAAACGGTCTGGGTACTTTCGAAGTACAGGCTTTACAGCCGGATTTCACAACAGGAATATCCAACATAGAAGCCACTTTCAAAATTGGCGATGAAGGAACAGCCAGTCCGTGGCCGGATCCCGTCTCAGCCTATTTTATAGGACAACGCCAACAAGGCAACTCTTTCGTGACGGAAGGACCCGATAAGATTATGTTCGTACTGCGCGACCCGCCGGGAAGCAAGAGTTATGCTTATCTGGAAAAAGGAGCAAGCAGCAAAACGACATCGACCTACAACGGTGCGGTTACAAACTCCGGAAGCGAAATGCACAAGACCTATTTAGGAGGTAAAGTCATGACGTTTACCGGTGTAGGTGCCGGTATGATTACGGAGACCGAAGTCAACAACGACATATCCATCGGACTCACCCATGAAGAGCAGGTATCGGGAAGTGTCGGTACCGAGCGTGTCATGACCACGACCACCCGTTTCCAGACGAGCGATGACCCATTGTATGTAGGTGCGGGCGGCGACCTGTATGTCGGATACTCTACGAACATCGTATTAGGCAAAACAGAGAACCTGACCATCCGTTCCAAGGAGCAGCATGAGATGTACAAGCTGGTCGGTGATGAAATACTCGCCGGTGTAGATGACGCCGGAAATTATACCGGAGATTATGTATTGGTCAAAACAGAGGGAATCGGATTATCCGAACGCTTCAGCACGCTGTTCGCTTATCCTCAACTGCACATCGAGGGACAGCTGATTCCCAATCTGATAGATACCCGTAACAAATGGCTGGTTCCATACACAGGTTCTGCAACCAATATCACTGAAGATGCGGAATTCTACGACACCATGAAGACCAGAGCGAACTCTACGGGACAGACCGTATATGCTTCATATATTGCCGAAGACCATGAAGACTTCGGAAAGAGCAACACCGACGAGACCATACAAGACAAGACCAAGGGAGATCCGAACGACCCGACAAACGGTCCGAGCTACTGCATTATCTATCCGGACGCATTGCTTTCCAAGACAGATGACAAAGGAAACGTCATCGTTACGGACAATGATACGATCAACGTCATCAACCAGTCCATCAAGAACTGGGAGAAGCAGTTGCGTGCCAATGAGCAAGCGAAAGTAAAAGCGAAGGGCTCCGGCAAGCCTTTGCAGAACTACTCATTCCATGCCGGATCCAATATCGAGTACAACGAATCATTTACCCAGACAAAGGAAAACACACAGGAGTTCCACATCACCCTCGGTGCCAAGACAGCCGGCGAACTGGGAATGACCTTGATGAAAACAGGTACTTCCTTCCTTTTGGAAGAAGAGCTGAATACCGAGCACGGAGGTTCCTGGAGCCAATCCGAAGAGACGACTCAGACACAGGGATTCGTATTGGCAGAAGACGGTGACGATGACTACCTGACAGTGGATGTTTTCCACGAAGTGGGATACGAGAAAGACAACCAGTACATCGAGTATAAGGATATCGACAGTGATGCCAAACAGCTCTCTACGATGATATTCATCACCCGTGCCGGTGCTACGGCTTGTCCTTACGAAGGCGAATATGTGGCCCGGTATTATGAACCGGAACAGAACCACGTCATCGACGAAGCGACCTTACAGATTGAAATGCCGAAAATCAGCGTTCCCGAAGGTCAGCAGTCGCTGATAGAAAACGTGCCTTCCGGCAAGAGCGCTTATTTACCGATCGTCCTGACCAACGAATCGGCTATCAACGAAGACGGATGGTATGACCTGAAGATTCTGGATGACACCAACCCGGACGGCGCCCAGCTGTTCATGGACGGTGCCCCTATCGGAAACGGCCGTTCGATCATGATTCCTGCCGAAGGAGTACTGAACAAAACGCTGGAAATCCGGAAAGGTAAAGTGATGAATTACGACAATCTGCAGATTGCCATCTTCTCACAATGCCAATGCGACCCCACCTCTCCGACTCCGGTGATCAGTGATACATTGACTTTCTCCGTTCACTTTACCCCGTCTTGTTCGGATGTGAATATCAAAAAGCCCGGCAACAACTGGACCTACAACACCAAGTTGCCGACCACCCTCGTCAACGGCGTGGAAAAACATTATATGGATGTGGTTATCGACGGATTCGATGTGAACTATGATAACTTCCACCACCTGAAACTTCAGTACAAGGCCGCTTCCGGTTCGGATGACGACTGGGACAAAGGTACTTTAATGAATTTCTACAACAAGCAGGAGTACTATGACGCCGCAATAAACGCAGGCATGAGCGCTACCATGATCGACGCCAAAGATGCCGGAACAATCAACTACAAATGGTTCTTGGATGACATGTCCGATCAGCGTTACGACCTCCGTGTGGTAAGTGTGTGTCTGATTGACAATGTAGAAGTAGAAAACATTTCAGAAGTCAGAAGCGGTATCAAAGATATGTACTGCCCGAGACTGTTCGGAAGCGCACAGCCTGCCAACGGAATCCTGACCATCAACGATGAGATCCGTCTGAACTTCAACGAAACGATTTCCGACGGTTTGCTCACGGTCAACAACTTCCAGGTAACCGGTGTACGTAACGGAACCAAGACCGATCATTCCACTTCCGTACGTTTCGACGGTATCAACGATTATTTCGAATCGCAATTCGACCGCAACTGGAACGGAAAAGACATCACCGTCGAAATGTGGGTATTGGAAGACCAGCCGCAAGATGCCGTATTCTTCAGTCATGGCAACAGAAACGAATCGTTTGAATTCGGTATCACCGCCGACAATAAACTGAAAGTAAAAGTCGGCTCTACCGAAATTATCAGCCAAGAGGCTGTTCCTTACGACCAGGGCACATGGGCACATGTAGCAGTGGAACTCGACAAAGACGGACGCGTTTCCGCTTATTACAACTTCGTTGAATTCATCCACAGCATACAAGCCGAAACGTATACCGGAGAAGGTAACTTCGTCTTCGGACGCAGCATTGCGACAGAGAGCGGTTATTATGCCGGTAAGATGCACAATGTCCGTATCTGGGATACCTTGCTGACTTCCGGACGTTTACAGACCAACAGCCTGAACCTGTTGTCCGGAAACGACAACAACCTGCTGGCCTATTATCCGATGAACGAGGCCAAAGGCTCGGTTATCGAAGACAAAGCACGCGGAGCCAATCTTGAGATGAAGGGCGGCGAATGGGTATTGCCCGACGGACGTTCGGCACACTTTAACGGCAACCAGTATCTGACGATTACAACAAGCAGTGCCGTTCTGACCAGCTCCATGGATTATACCATCGAATTCTGGTTCAAAGGCGAGCCGGGACAGACCAATGCGGCACTCGTAGCCAGCGGACGCGGTGACGGTACAGACATGGGAGGTTCCAAGGATCTGTTCTTCATCGGATTTGAAGACGGTATCCTGACATTCCGCAACAACGAAGTGAAAGCGACCGCCAACGGTGATTATCTGGATAACAACTGGCACCATTTTGCACTGGCAGTAAACCGTACTACCGGACGTGCACAGATATTGATCGACGGTAAGCTCAACAGTTACTTCGAGGCACAGGATCTGGGTGGCATTGCCGCTGCCAAAACTTACCTGGGAGCACGTGTATGGACTTCGGAAGAAGACCTGACCACTACCAACAAAGATTACTTCTTTAAAGGTTCTATCGATGACTTCCGTTTCTGGAATTTATATAAAGGTGAATCCATTGTTTCGGAAAGCAACAACGAACGACTCGACGGTACGGAAAAAGGTCTGTTGGTTTACTATCCGTTCGAACACTACATCGAATGGCAGGGAACCAAAGAACTCCAGTTCACCCTTTCGGATAAGAAAGTTCAGGACGATCCTACCCGCATCATTCCGGATGGAGTTGTCAACGAAGGAAATCTGGAAGCATCAGACATCGCACCGGTCAAAGACAAAGGTCCGGTTGCCAACCTGCTGTATGATTTCGTTGTCAACGACGATGCTTTGATCATCAACTTGAACGAACCGTGGGAAAAGGTGGAAAAGACCATCGTTACCTTCACCGTAGACGGAGTTCGCGACATTAACGGCAATGAGATCGTTTCACCGATCACATGGTCTGCATACATCGACCGTAATCAGTTGAAATGGAGCGAGGAAGAGTTGAACCTCGAAAAGAAAGTGAACGAACCTCTGACCTTCGACGTACAAGCCCAGAACTTGGGAGGTTCTATCCAGCACTTCACAATCGAGAACATGCCGTCATGGATGGATGTTACTCCGTCTGAAGGTTCTATCAACCCCAAATCGCACCAGAACATCACATTCACGATCGATGAAGGTCTGAACATCGGTTCTTATGATGAAGTAATCTACATGCGTAACGATAACAATGTATCCGAAGCATTGGCCATCAACATCAAAGTCAACGGAGAAAAGCCCGACTGGACCGTCAACCCGAAAGACTTCAAGTACAGCATGAATGTTTACGGTAAACTTCGAATCAACAACATCTTCTCCATCGACAAGGAGGATATGCTGGCTGCATTCAGCAACGGGAAATGCGTAGGAGTAGCCAACAATCAGTACCTGAAAGTGAACGACATGTGGTATGCGTTCCTGACTGTCTACAATAACAGCAGTAAGAATGACAACCTTGAGTTCAGAATCTGGGATGCCAGCACAGGCAAGATCTACATGGCAACCACTTCCGAGACAATCACCTTCGAAAGTGACGCAGTGAAAGGAAGTGCGGTCAATCCGCTCATCTTCGACGCTAAAGAGATGATGGTTCAGAACGTTGCAGTAGACGAAGGATGGAACTGGGTTTCATTCAACGTAGCTACCGAGTCTTTGAAGAATGTACAGGAAATCCTGAAGAATAATGAATGGAGCTCCGGAGACTTCGTGAAAGACGAGACAAACGGCAAGTTCGTCTCCTATCTGCCGGAAACGTCTCAATGGATCGGAACGATGACTGCCACCGGATTTGACAACAAGCACATGTACCTGATCAAATCCTCTGAGCCGCAAACCGTATCCGTTATCGGAACTGCCGTTAAATCCAAAGAAGACCTGACCCTGTCTGTTAAGGAAGGCTGGAACTATATCGGTTATCTGCCCAACGTCAATCTGACACTGAAAGAGGCCTTGGCCGGATACAATGCGCAAGAAGGCGATATTGTAAAAGGACAAAACGGATTCTCTATGTTCGGCGGTAATTTAGGTTGGTTAGGTAACCTTACCTACATGGAAGCCGGCAAAGGTTACATGCTGTACAGAGGAGGTGAAGCGACCAACCTGGTTTATCCGAGCATCAGCGGTACAACAGCAGGCAGAACCCGCGCCATGGCCATGACCGAGGTGACTACAGGCTATGAGAATAAGCAATATGCACAGAACATGTCTGTGGTAGCTACCGCAAACGGTATCATCGAAGCAGGCGACCGCATCCTTGCTTATGCCGGCGGCGAATTAAGAGGTGTCGGAGAAACCGTGAAGAATCCTGCCAACGATTCTACTTTGTACTTCATCAATATCAATGGCGAAGGACAAGAGACCATATCATTCGCATTGGAACGCAAAGGCAAGGTTGTAGCGCAAACCGGTGCAGAGTTTGATTATTCTTCCAACTCTGTGAAGGGAAGTATTCAGAAACCGTACCTGCTGAACTTTACAAGTGAAGACATGGGTACCGTCTATCCGAATCCTTTCGAAAACGAACTGCACATTGTAATGTCTGTCGAACCGGGAGCTGTTTTCGAAATAAGTATGAATGACATTTCCGGACGCTTGGTGAAGAACTACAGCGCCGAAAAGAGTGCCAGCGGTTATATCAACATGACCCTGACCGACCTCGAAGGCCTCACTTCCGGTGTCTACATGCTGAATGTGAAAGTAAACGGTGTCAACAACATCTACAAAGTTGAGAAGAAATAGTATGAACTGAAAATATCGGAAAGAGCGCTTCTGCCCTTTCCGATATTTACATAAAACGAATAAAAATGAAACATTTCAAATATATCGTCTTTTCGGCAATCACTCTTCTGTGCCTGAGCAATTGCAAAGAAGAAGACATTGTGTATGCCACTTTCCCGACACCGGACTGGAAAGTAGATCTGAACGGCTACGTCGATACGCCCAACTGGATTGCCAGTGAGGAGGGCAACAAGGGAACTCCGGATTGGAAACTGGATCTTATGAGTGACGAAGCGCCGCCACAATGGACGGAACCGGGAAGTGGAATATTCCAATTCAGCATGACAGCCATTGTACGCCTTTCCGACTACCTCGAGACATACGCAGACGATGCAGACCAGATGGCAGCTTTCGTCGGTGATGATTGCCGGGGAGTAGGCAGCGTGGAGTATAATGGCAACCAGAAATTATTTTTCATCTATATCAAGGGGAATAACTCGGAAGCCCATAAGGTTTCATTGAAGTACTACAGTGCCAAGAACAAGAAAATGTATACCTGTGAAGATCTTTTCACCTTCGAGCAGAATGCAAACTATGGTACTGCCGAAAGTCCGGAAATCGCTCCATTCGACTTATCCGGGAAATACCCCCGGTACATGAATGCAACGGTCGTGATGCCCGATAACTTCACAGCCACTCCGCAAGATGCCGATATTATGGCGGCATTCGTCGACAACGATTGTAGAGGCGTAGGCGAACTGAAAATCCGTGAAGACGGCAAACGGACGTACGAATTTGAAATCAGAGGAACCGAAGAAACGGTACAGAATATTTATTTCAAATATTATTCGACGGAGAAGAATAATATCTATAAATATCCGGTAACAGTACCCTTTGTAGCAAACGGCAGATTCGGTACGGAAGAAAAGCCGGAAGAGATTTATCTGCTGCTGGAGAACAGTATGACGGCAGTAGTACGCATACCGGACGAACTTCAGGCTTATGCAAACAACGAAGACAAAGTGGCTGCTTTCATCGGTGAAGAGTGTTGCGGAGTAGGAAAACTGACGATGATCGATGAGAAACCGGTATACAAAATGGTCATCAAAAGCACCGACAACCCGAGTGCAAAAATCAGTTTCCGGTACTATAGCGCCACCAACACTTATCTCTATAAGACAGAAGATCTGATAGATTTCAAAGCGGAATCGGCATACGGGACGGAAGACGCCCCTCAAACCCTTGACATCAGCATGAGCGGCAAATACCCGTTAAAGATGAAGGCGGTTGTTGCATTGCCGGGTAACATCGCTCCCTATTTCCAGGCAAACGACCAGCTGGCAGCCTTTGTCGGCGATGATTGCCGGGGCATAGGAAAAGTAATCAGCAATGAATACGGACAAGTTGTTTTCTCAATGGAAATTATCGGCTCCAATACTCCCGATCAGATCATACATTTCAAGTACTACAGTGCACGGAATTCTTACATGTACGAGGACGCGACAAATGTAGTTTTTAAAGCATTCTCGCAATACGGGACAGAAGACGAAGCCATCATTCTTAACCTCATAAACATGGAATAATGATGAAAAAGAGACTATTTAATATAACGATCGCATTATTCGCGTTAAGTATGCCGGTAATGGCAATAGAGAATTCCAAAGAGACGGCACAACCGGAAAAGTCTTCGCTCGGAACCGACTGGTATATTGAAATGGGAGTCGGCGCCCAAGTCTTTTTCAGTAAAGATGCAAGCATCCTTAAATTCGGCAAACGCATCACCCCGGCCCTGTCGATCACCGGCGGTAAATGGTTTTCTCCTTTCTGGGGAGCACGCCTGCAGGCACAGGGATACAGCCTCAACGGTTTCAGCACGCCCCAAGGTCTTTATGTAAACGATCCGCTGGACAACGGACTGATTTATGGTCCCAATGATCCGGTTCGCGACATCGTGGCTGTCCGTCCGGACGGCAGTTACAGACGTTATCTGCGCTATATGAACCTGCACGCCGATTTTCAGGTAAGCCTCATCAACCTGATTGCCGGTTACCAACCGGAACGCAAATGGGACATTATTCCTGCTGTCGGTATCGGATACATACACTCCTTCCCTCACAAGGGGACGGCCAAGGTCAATTCCATATCCACCAATTTCTCTCTAATGGGAAAATATAAATTGCCCAAAGGATTTGATGTCAATATGGAGTTGCAGACAGCCCTTATGCCCGACCGTTTCGACGGACGTATCGTAGGGAAGTCATACGAAAACAATTGCGCACTGACCGTAGGGGTTACCTATCACTTCAAGAAGCGGAGTTTCAAACCGGTGACCATCAAAGCACCGGAGAAAGATCTGAGAGAGACTTTACGGGAAATTATCCACGAGGAGCTGCAAACTCAGGCTCCGATAATTTACAACCGGAACGGGATAAGGGACACGGTAGTGGTCACTCAGAAAGTTTCTGCCGAACCGGTGAAGTCCAAAGGCGAACCTTTCACGTTAGCATCATTCTTATTCAACAGCGGAAAGGCCGAGCCGATCAACGGACAAGAGATCCAGTTTGTGAACATTGCAGAATATCTGAAGAAATATCCGAAAGCCAAAATCAGACTGGAAGGATATGCGGATAAGCAAACCGGAAATGCCGATGCCAACCTGCATCTGTCCATGCGCAGAGCCATGAAAATAAGAAGCCTGCTTATCGACAATTACGGGATAGATACCAAACGGATAGAGACACAAGGCATCGGAATCAACTACCAGCCTTATAAAGAGAATGATTGGAACCGTGTGGTAATAGTTACCGTGGTAGACGAATAAGCCAAGCGTTCTCAGTACATACATCAGAAGGTGTGCCCCGATGCACACCTTCTTTTTTTTATGCACAATATGAAAAATCATGCAAACCGCCCGGGTGGTATTTACACGTTAAGTCAGTGGTATTTTATTAAATGGCAATAAATACCATATCAAATACCACATTCAGAAGGACCGAACAGGCTAATTTCGTACCAAATCACAAAGTACGTAACAAACTACCCAATCTATGAATAAAATACCTACTCACTTGATGCGCATGACATTCATTGCCATGACGCTTGTCAGTCTGGCAAGCAATGCCACGACGCAAAATGAAGTGACTCATCTCCTCACCTTTGGCGGAAGAGGCGATAGTGAAACAGTCGATAAAGTAGTCGTACAAAACATCACACGCGGCTGTTCGGTCGAAATGGATGGCGATGACGTCTTACTTCTTACACCTAAAGCCACCGGCATCGACAAACCAACCGACAAAGATGCCGGGCTTACCGTCGAGGCTTCCGACGGGCGACTGTTGCTGAATGGCAGCAGAGGGCGTGAAGCTGTGATCAACATCTATTCGACTACTGGATTTATGATTAAGTCGTGCAAAGTCATGCTGGACAGCAGTCCGGCTGAGGTAGATTTCTCGGGGCTTATTGACGGTATCTATATTGCCAATGTTTCAGATGGTCTGACAACGAAAAGCATCAAATGGCTGCACCGTCAAGGCAATCCCCTTTGTATGGCATCTGCCGTTGAGAATCAGACATCAGATTTCCAGACACCTGATATCCGGACACCCGATATTATGCGTAATGCGACCACTAATAAAAAGACGGTCGAGCTTTATTTTGAGCCAGGCGACCTGTTGCGTTTCACCGGTTCATCGGGTAAGATGACCACTATTACGATGCTCAAACCGCGTACCGATGCTAAGGTATGGTTTGACTTCCTGCGATGCGAAGATACCAACGGATATAACTATACCACTGTCCGCATGGGCGACCTCTTATGGATGACCGAAGATCTTCACTATGTGGAAGATGCGGATGCTGCGGATGTGAGCACCGTTTCAGGCAAAGCTTTCTACAATTTGAAGGGGGCGACTGCCGCCCTCCCCCAGGGATGGCGACTGCCGACTCAGGGAGAGGTTGACAACACGGTGAAAAAGGTATGCGGCAGTTATTCGGCCGCACCGGCTTATTTTCTTGACTTGAGCGGTAGCGGTACCGACAGTACACGAGTGGGACTCACTACCCGGGGATGGTGTGAAGGAGGAGAACTGAAAACCTACAACGACTATTATTATCTCCTGACCAGAAGCACCAAAAACGGTGTAGCGCGGCATTTCAGATTAAACAGTGAAGGACTGAGTACGGATACTTATGCCGACAATGATTTCTATCCGGTGCGCGGCGTCCGTACGGCTCCTTCGGAGTATACTGAAATGCTCGAGACGCTCGGTCTGACGAGTCGGAATGTGCCTTCCAGAACAGCCGCTTCGACTGAACCCGTGCCTCCGTTAGGCGAAACCTACAGCATGTATCTGCATCCGCAAAGCATTGCATACAACTTCACGTCAGGACAGTTGAATTCAGGGGAACGTGAAAACCGCTCAGGTCTGCTCTACAAAGATGAGACCAACCTCGACTGGCACCTCCATGAAAAACGTGACGGCAATTTCCTGAGCGACGTGGGAGAATATAATACAGGTGTCAGTCGGCTTCGGAAAATGGCATCAATGACCAACAACCGCGGATCACAATATATTGTCGAGATGCAGTGGTCGCGACCCATGCTACTCTGGTCCTACCATAAAAGTGATGGTAGTCAGAAATGGGATCCGACCAAAGCTGAAATCTTTGGCCGGGGAGGAGTGTATCTCACCGTACTCAATGACCGTGGTGAAAACTGGACCCAGAGTTTCACAATGCTCAATGAACCTAACTGGACCGACAGCCACAAAGGGACTTTTATCAATCTGAATGCAACGATGCAGCCATTGACGGCCAACGAGCTCCCGTGGTTTAAATGGGACGACGGAAAACGTCCCACTGAAACTCGCTATGACTATGTCCAGCGCATATTCCAGCTCCTGACGGCCGACTTCACTGGTGACGGCGTGGATGAAATCATCATCAATGTAGACGGTGAGGTGTGGGTATTCGATGGGGCGGTATTGTTGGAGAAAATAAGAAACAGCGGTTCTCTCGAACCGACAGTAGAGAACGGCCTGCTCTATTATAAGAACTTCAACCTCGATGATAACGGCAACAAGATTGTGCCGTCATCCAATTTTTATCTTCACAAGCCTGTAACGCGTTTGGCAGTAGGCGACTTCGACGGCGACCGTCTGTGTGACCTTCTTGCCGTTCAGGCCGGAGTTGACACACAAAAGTATACTTCCATTCGTGTCAGAGGCTACAGCAAAGGCAATCTCGACCAACAGCCGGTAATCGACTGTATCCCTACCGGTCAAAAAAATACGGAAAGCGGAATATTCCTTGATGCGAAAATAGGAAATGTCTCGGGTGGACAGTACAATGATATTCTTATTCTGCGTGCCTCACCGTGGATAAGCGGCAAAGAGATTCAAGATCTCTTCTTTCATCGATTCATGTTTAACAAGAACGAACCGGGTAATATGGGTCGCGGAAATGACTTCATATTATGGTATCGTCTGAGTTCGACTTCTTATGGGCGTATGGAGAATGCCAATCTGACTCTTGTCAACTTCCGCGGCCATGGGTATACGGCCGATATTGTAGCGGGCGACTATGTATGGCGATGGAGTTCTGAAAGAAACAGACTCGAGGAATACAAGCAGATTCTTCCGGATATGAGCCACGATTACGACAAGGTGGCCTCTATCCTTGCCGACAATATCATTGCAGCCGACCCCAACGGCACCGGTAAGGAAATGCTCTATTATTTCCAGACCTGGTCGACCTATGACTCTAATGTCAACAAATTCCATTTTGCCCGCTTTCAGGAGACGTGGCTTGACGGCAACAGCGTCACATTCAATGCCCAGCTTATGAAATACTGCGACAACGGCGCCGTCTGGAACAAAGACCAGAAGGATTATGAACTGATGTGGTGGAACAACAAGACCGATATAGAATGGGGAGCTAACCCCGCGCTTTGCGCCGTGCGCGAGCGTCCCGGAATCAAAAAACTCAAATATAAGGATTATACCCCATCGTTCTCAGAACCGCGAATCCATGCCCTCCTGGCCGCACCTCCGACTTACGACTATGGTGAGGACTCCCGGCCCGACTATGATTTTGTCACCTCATGGGGATACTCAACAAGCTCCGGCACCACGACGAGCTCTTCCAACAGCGTGAAGGCTTCGTTGATTACCGGCTTCGAGCACCAGATCAATGCCCCGCTGCTTGGCACGAAACTGGGAGGAGTGGAATTCACAGCGACGATCGAGACGGAGGTAGAATGGACACATGGCAGCAGTTCGACCACGACTTTCGGCCAACTCTACGAGGCTCGCGACGATGACCGCGTGGTGATGCAGATCACTCCATACGACTCTTACATCTATGAAGTAGTGCAATCAGACAACATCGACGAAGTTGGAGGCGAAGTGTATGTTGCAATTCCGAAAAAGCCGATGACTGTCGGTCTTGCATTGTCGGATTATGACCGTCTTCTGGGCAGCAGTCCTCTTGCACCCGATCTTCACCAGGCTTTCCGCCACACGATCGGCAACCCATTTTCTTATCCCAAGAGCGCTGATGAGATCCCTGCCAATGTCGACGGTAAAATACTCTGGGGGGCAAACAAATGGGACGATTTTGTGACAACCGGTTCGGGAGGCTCTACCATCCGCGAGATTTCGCTCGATGAGACATCCTCAAAGTCCCAGTCATTCTCGTTCGGCGTGGAGACAGAATTGGTCACCACCATCGGCTGTGCAAAAATCGGTCTGGGTGCCGGCTACGGACACTCCAACGAGACAACCCATGAGGAGTCGAAAGGTTTCACTGTTTCGGCCTGTGTCCCCGGCCTCGCTCCCGGCGACCACTCCTCTGACCGCAAGTTCTTCGACTGGAATCTCTGTTGGTACAAATACCGCCTCGGGGGTCAGACCTTCCCCGTGGTCTACTACGTCGTCAAGCGCCGTTAACCTCAAATAGGAGACTCTCCTTTTAACAAGATCACCCTCGCCTGCAGCTATCTGTGACGAGGGTGTTCTTTTATTTACGGGTGTTTTGAGCAACCATGATACAGCACTACTCCACTACCGCCAGTGTCAGAACGCTGATACGGATACCTTCCACCTTGTCAAAAGCGGAAGCACAAGCTACGGTGGTCGCTCCGGTGGTAAGCACATCATCCATGATAAGTATGTGTTTTCCCTTGAAATACTCAGGAGCCGTAACCCGGAAAACGCCATCTACATTCTCCCACCGCTCAAATACCGATTTGTGAGTCTGGGTCCCGGTGTTCTTTTCCCGTATCACCCCGTAAGTATATACCGGTATGGCAGTTACCGCCGAAACCCCACGGGCAATCCATTCACTTTGGTTGTACCCGCGGAGTTTTTCTTTCTTTTTGTGAAGGGGGACGGGAACAATCAGATCGACTCCTTCCAGAAAGCCGGAAGAGAGCAGTTCCGCAGCCAGATGCCGGCCCATTATTTCCCCGATTTCTTTCTGTCCGCCATATTTCAGCGAATGGAGTATATGGCGGACATCTCCTCCGCGTCGGTAGATGAAATAGGAAGTAGCCCGTTCCAAGGAAAATTTCCCCCAGAAACGCTTTTCTACCGGGTTATCTTTCATTTTATGATAATTCGTACGGGGTAAATCCATGTTGCAACGGGCACACAGGCACTCCTCCCCTTTTGCCAACACCCTGCCGCATACCAGGCAGCACCGTGGGAAGAAGAGGGAAAGGAAGGCATCCAGCCAGTCTCTTATCAGTATACTTTTACTCCGCACGATGCTGATCGCTTATCACTGCCGGCACTCAGTCCTAAAAACGAACCTCCTTAACCAAACCCTGCAGATAAGTGTGCAGGCGGCCATTGGTAGCGATGATATGATGCCCCTCCATGAAATTTCTGTTTCCATAGAAATCGGTCACCTCTCCACCGGCTTCGAGTACAACCAGTGCCGCCGCCGAATAGTCCCATTTGCCGATGAAGGCTTCCAGCCAACCGTCAAAACGTCCGGCGGCCACATAACAAATGGCTGCCGCGGCAGAACCGTTCATACGGATAGCACCCGCCTTGCCATATAAATCATCGAGCAAGTGCATGGCAACCGGCTTATAAGCCGCGTCATTATAGGGCAGTTCCACAATCAGGAAAGCATCGGTCACCTCACCGATGTCAGAGACATGCAACGGTTCGCCATTCAGCCATGCCTTTCCACCTTTCCAGGCATAAAAACACTCATCACGGCAAGCTTCATAGACAACGCCAAGCAACAGTTCATCCCGGCTGCGCAAAGCGATACTGACACAATAAGGCGCATTGTCATGAATAAAATTGGTAGTACCGTCCAAAGGATCGATTACCCAGCAATAGGGTTCGTCATTATACGTAGCAGAGCCCTCCTCTGCAATAAATCCCGCTTCCGGAAGCAGAGCCGAAAGTTCGGCAACCAGCCTGCGCTCCGATTCCTTATCGACATAAGAGACGTAATCATGCGTACACTTCTCGATCACTGATTCACGGCGAAAGTTCTTTCGTTCTTCTTTCAAAAAATGTCCGGCAGCAGTCGCTATACGGCATACATCCGCTGTCAGTTGCTCTAAATCCAACATATCTTCTTTTATTTATTTTTCCGTTTCTTCCGGCGAAAGTAGTTCATTTGAGAGAATATACCTTAGACATTCCGGCATAAATTCCCGTACCGGTAAAATCACATACCACTCTTTGAACTTTCTTCGCTTTAGCCGGCATGCGAATATCCACATTAATAACAGATTGTGTCTGGGCAGGATCTGCAATATGAAACTGTGTGACGGTCCGGTCTGTTTCTTTGAAAAGCAGGGCACACCCTTTATCTACCGTTACCTTCATCTGCTTATGCCGGAATGTCGCTTCCCGGTAAAATACCATCTGCCAGATGCCCAATCTCTTATGTCTGACTACCTGTACGGAATCGGTATTGGCCAATATCTCCAGATCATCGGCCCGATAGGCCTTCATCTCTTCCGCTGTATTTTTATTCGGAACAATTATATAAGCATAAGCCGCATTCTGAGGAGACCGTCCATGCTCAAAGCCCAATGTAAACACCTCTCTCTCCAGCTCTCCCTTAGGGGCCGAAGTATTGATATCGTACCAGTCTCCCGCTTGCACACGGTTGGTAAGAGACAGGCGGCCACCTGACGGGAACAGATATCCCATACCATTGTGCAAGACCCAGTCCAGATTGTTTTCATAAGAGAAATCTCCCATTCCCAAGGCAGTGACACGACCATTTACAGATGCGGTAACCGGCCGGTCTTTAAGAAGGCATTGATTGACGGTAGTGCACAAATCCGTTGTTGCTGCGGAGGAAATGCCGGCCCCGAGGCACACAATCTCATCATCGAAAAAGAACCACGCCTTTTTAGCTGCCGTATTTATTCCGGCATACCTGTCATCATAAGCGTAAGCGGTTACTCCGTAAATACTGTCCGAAACCCCACCGGCATATGTTGCAGTCCCTGATACCTGCCAGTCCTTGGCGGCTTTCGGCACAACAGGCATTTGCGGGGCCGTCACACCCGGAATCCGAGTCCAGTTCCACACAGGGAAAATCCCGAAATATTCATCCCCGTCAATAACCATATTCGTACAACCGTCCGAAAGGAAATAAGTTTTCAGATTCTCGCCATTGCCATATTCACATCGGGCCGTACGGGCAGAGACCATACGGACATCAAATGTATAGCCCGGACGTACATGTAAGGTATAGTCTCCCCGAAAGTAATGTGTATGCAGAGGAGTGATTCCATAACCGGCCGGTCTCCGTTCCTCCAGGCGTTCTACAATCGCCCGGTATTCATCGGCATGCTCCGGTGCCAATACGGTCATCCGTCTGGCGAACAGAGCCATCGCACTCTTGTCGGTGATGCCCGGACGACTCATTCCACGCCCCAATACATCAAACAGCATGTACTTACCCCGAATCGTCTGATAGTAAGTCTCTCGCATGAACTTATCCAGGATAGCCATTTTCTCAGCGGGCAAGGCGTACTGAGTGCCCTGTGTATACATTGCCACCTGCGTCACCCCTTTCAGTATCTCATCGCCATATCCGCCGATGTACAATTGCACGCCGTGCTGAAAATAGCTGTTATCATACTGAAATCCCTCAGCCGTGGTGTACTTAACCGTACTGTACGAATAGCCGATAGCCGTCTTCAGCAAATCTTCATCAGGCGTCAGGCAAGCCCGGTAAATCCAATGCAGGGCAATATCGGTCATGTTGGCTCCGGTCCATTTGCCGGGATCGCCACCCTCCGCCTTCATCCGTTGTAGTGTCCTGCTTTCCAGGTCAGCCGGTATCTGCCTTTTCCCTGCCCGCATCTGAATCAGAAGCACACCTGTTTTCTGCGGTTCGGCAATCTGATTGTACCACCAGTTGCTGCAATTCGGATTACGCTGATACCAATATTCAAGAGCCGTGACAATTTTATGATAGAGCGCCTCATCTTGAAAATACTTATTTTCCTCATTCGTATAAGCAAAGACAAAATCAGAAACACGCTCGATATGAGTCAACGGCTCCCAGTTGGTGCGGTCCGTACGGCTGTAATCGATATCGGTAAACGAGCCATCCGCCGGATTGTATTTGGATAAAGCGGATTCTATGGAAGGGTTATGCACAAAATCTTTCCGGATCTTGCTCATAAGCATCTCAAATTCATCGGCTTCCGCAGAAGTGGCCCTGCCGGATACAAAAGGTGTTGCCAACAACACAACCAACCATACACATTGAAATACGATCCTCATACTGTCTGTCTTTTTAGGGTTATCATAACAGTGAGTAAAGTTGGTGATTTTTCGTGAAATACCGGTTATCCTTCCCCTAAAAAATCTCCCGAGAAAAAGAGATTTGTCAGATAGCTCCGCGCATCCTATCCTCAAACGCAGACAAAGCCGCTTTTGCCCCTTCGCCCATGGCGATTATGATTTGCTTATAAGGGACAGTCGAAACATCGCCGGCAGCATAAATACCGGGGACGTTGGTACGGCAATGTGCATCGATCACAATTTCACCGGGACGGTTCGTCTCCACGACATCGCGGAAAGATGCACTATTGGCAGCCAGACCGATTTGCACAAACACTCCATCCAACTCTACCAAACGCTCTTCCTCTGTTTTACGGTCTTTGACCCGAAGGGCCGTCACCTTATTACCGTCTCCCATAACCTCGGTAGTCTGTGAACTTACAAAAATCTCGACATTGGGAAGGCTTCTTGCTTTTTCCTGCAAAACGCTATCCGCTTTCAGCTCATCCATAAACTCAAAGACGGTCACTTTCGAACAGATGCCGGCAAGGTCGATAGCCGCTTCTATGCCAGAATTTCCGCCACCCACTACCGCAACATGCTTTCCTTTATAGAACGGACCGTCACAATGAGGGCAGAAAGCCACTCCTTTGCCGATATAGTCGGCTTCTCCCGGCACATTCAGTTTGCGCCAGCTCGCCCCCGTGGCAATGATAAAAGCAGGAGCGGAAAACTTTTCACCGACAGAGGTGGTCAGTATCTTTTCTTTTCCCCTGACCTCGACGGAGGTAATTTTCCGGTGTTCCAATAAATCAACCGGATACTGCAAGAGATGGCTTTTGAGATTATCGGCCAGCTCACTCCCGGTGGTATGTGCCACGGAAATCAGGTTTTCAATGCCGACCGTCTCTTTCACCTGGCCACCGATGCGTTCGGCAACAATGGCGACGCGCAAACCTTTACGAGCCGAGTAAATGGCGGCGGAAACCCCGGCAGGGCCTCCACCGGCAACAATAACGTCGTAATTCTTCACCGTTGTCTCCATCCGGCTTTCATCCACTCCGTATCGGGCTTCCAGTTCAGACAGAAGTTCACCGAAATCACCGCGTCCTACATGCAGCAGCTTTCCATCGGCAAAAACAGAAGGTACCCCTTGAATTTTCAAAGCCTCTACTTCATCCTGATAGAGAGCGCCATCCACCATCTCATGGACAATAGACTCATTCAATGTAGTCATGGCATTAAGCGCCTGTACGACATCGGGACAATTGGTGCAGGTCAATGAAACATAAGTGGTCAGTCGTATCGGCCCTTTCAAAGCTCTCACCCGGTTACAGACCTGTTCATCCGGAAAGTTTTTACCTTTCCCATCCAGATTGAGAATAGCCAACAGCAAAGAGGTGAACTCATGTCCGTTAGGTACTCCCCGGAAAGTAATGCCGGTTTCACTGCCGTTTTTCAACAAAGTGAATTCCAGCCTCTCTCCCTCATTCACCCGGCAAGAGATATGAGAAGAACAATCGGCTACATCTGTCAGCAGCTCAAGTAGTTCATTGCAATACTCATGTTGCGGGGATACATAGATATCAAAAGTAAAATCACCGTCCAAATTGGCAAATATACCTTTCAGTTGTTCTTTTAGTGCAGATTCGAGCATAGTGTAATCGTTAGGAGTTAGGAATTAGGAATCAGACATTAGGAGCAGACGTTGGGAGCTTTAAATCTTCCCAACCAGATCGATGCTTGGTTTCAAGGTCGCTTCCCCTTTCTTCCATTTGGCGGGGCAAACTTCTCCAGCGTGAGTAGCCACAAACTGAGCCGCCTCTACCTTACGAAGCAATTCATCTGCATCCCGGCCGATATTATTATCATGCATCTCTGCCACCTTAATCCGACCTTCCGGATTTATCAGGAAAGTGCCGCGGTAAGCCATACCTTCCGATTCGATATATACCCCAAAAGCACGCGCCAAAGCCCCTGTAGGATCCGCCAACATCGGATACTTAATTTTACGGATGCTATCGGAAGCATCATGCCATGCCTTATGCACAAAATGTGAATCGCAACTTACGGAGTACACTTCGACCCCCATTGCCTGAAACTGTTCGTATTTCCCGGCCACGTCCACCAGTTCTGTCGGACAAACGAAAGTGAAGTCGGCAGGATAGAAAAAGAAGATCGCCCATTTGCCTTTAACGTCATTGTCGGTCACTGTTTTGAAACTACCGTTATGAAAAGCCTGAACACTGAAATCAGGAAGTTGAGAATTAAGAATTGGTTCCATACTAAATTTATTATTTACTGATTAAACTTGTTTTTGATTTCGGCACAAAGATAAGGGGATGGCTACCGGAAGAACAAAAAAAGTCCAATCGAATAATTCTATGCCCCGATAGACAAAATCCATAAGAGCTGCATAAGTGTATGTAATTAACCAACAAGTATCATATTGTCAAAATGATATTTCTACTTCGCGAGAGTCTCTTTATTAAGCCGAGAATGATATAGGAAGCCGAAAACAGCCTTCATTTCCAAATAGGATATTCCAAATAGACACATTTACAGAGAATACTCTTCTATTTTGCTTACTCTTTTCGTATTACATGTACAATTTATCTGAAAAGCACACCTATATCATTCTTTATTCTATTTCAAAACGATCTGAATTTCGCTGTCAGTTAGCATAAAAAGTAATCTCTACGAAGAATTTTTATTTTTCCCGTAGAGACTCTTATGGTTTCTCGTAGAGGAACGGATCGTTCCTCTACGAGAAACTGAACTTTTCCACCGGAGAAAAGTGGATAAATCTGTTGGGAAAAAGTGCATATTCATCCTCTTTTATAGGAAAATATGCAGGAATAAACGCATATTATGCATTATTTTATGCACTTTTTTCTCTATTTGCCGTTTTTAGAGCGAAGTTTCTGTTAGTATAAATCGCAATAAATAAGAATTGTGTCAGCCTATTTGCATTTATTGCAGCTTTTGGTTAATATCTTGCATGAGTTCTTTCTTGGACACACACAACACTATTGTTTAGCCATTTTCTTTATCATCCTCCCCACAAAGTTCCATGTCGGCATCTTCTTTAAGGTACTGCGTACAGGTTGGATATCCCAAAGCAGAAAGATGAGAAGTACAGCGATACCGATGAGACAAGTGATACCGTAGAGTTGACGAATACTGATCATCAAAAGGTTAGCGGCATCGTATGGCAAACCACGGGCCATGTTGTCAGCCATCTGATGGCGAAGGCCAAAACTATAGAGTCCCGAGCACATGGTAGCGACAGGACCGTTACGGATGATACCTGCCATCGTCAGTCCCATGAAGAAATGCTGGAAAGGCATCAGCTCCTCCAAGTATACCGTCAGCATACAGAAGAATATCGCATTACCAAACGAGCGGAGGAAGGTAGGGAGGTAGAGCGCCTCCAGTGGTAAACCCGGGTCGATAAGGAAATACATCATCACGGGATATGCCACCATAGCCGCTACTCCAAGGGTGAGTAAGCGAGTGTATTTCTGATGAAGTACCTTGCACCAAAACAGGCAGAAGAGGCAGCCTGCGATAGCTCCTACCCATTCCACAAAGTTGAGTACATTGGTGGTGATGCTTCCGAAATGCAAGATACCGCCTGTGAAAGCAGTCTGCAATACCTTGGGGGTGCTGCCCATGAACTCGACGAAAGCGAAGAGGATGAGCAGTGGGATGAGCCGTTTATATTTCCATGCCTCAGGGGCGATGTATGGGTGACGGATATGGAGCATTCGCTGGATGCAGAAGTATCCTGTGATGACGAAGAGCAGCAAGTTCATCTGCATGACCTTCGAGTCGAGCCAATTGTAATGCTCACCATAGTTGAAGAAGAAGATGAACTCCAACATCCATGCCGACCAAAGCAAGCAGCCAAGGTAATCGATGCTGATGAACGGTAACGGTTTCATGAAGCGGAAATCGTGGGTGGTGACATATACGATGAGTGCCACGGTGAGCAGCGCTCCGGTCATCACCCAGTTGATGATACGCCAATCCTGACAGATATAGATCAGGTGTTCGGTGATCCAAGGAGACAAAAACATATTTCCCAACACGAAACAATAGAGCAGTGGAAAGAAAATAGTGAAATCCCGCTTCGGAGTCATCCACAACTGGATGGTACTCATGCACTCGAAACATCCGCAGAGCTTGAAGAAACCCGTGATATAGGCGAGAATACACATCACCGGAACAGAATCTGTCCACATAATGAGGAAATTACAAGCTGCAATCACCAAAGCAGCATTGAGCAAAAGCTGCCGGTTGGTGAAGCGGAATTTCATCCTAAAGAGAAAGGGGAATGGCATCGCCACGCCCACCACGTTGAACATGATGATCATG
>CAUEFX010000053.1 GCA_958477465.1 uncultured Bacteroides sp. | reverse complement strand
AGTTGCCTGTGGCGTTATCCACCGGGATCATGGAGTAGGCATTGCCGGCAGCTGCCGATAACGCCTCTACCTTGCCATGAAATACAACATCCGGGATGGCATCGGCAGTGAAATCCACAGTCTTACCCACGGCAATGCCGTCCATCTGAGTCTCACGGTAGTTTGCCAATACCCACACATCATTATCATCCACGATGCGAGCCAGCATCTGTCCCGGCTGAACCAACTGACCTACATGAATATCTTTCTTGCCCATCACACCATCACAAGTAGCCACGATGACGGTGTAAGAGAGATTCAAACGAGCCAAGTTGAGCTGTGCCTCAGCCACACTCTCGCCGGCCCGAGAGCCATCGAGCTGCTGAGTCTGTACATGCTTTACTGATGCGGCACTCTGTCTTCTGCTGTTAGCCTGCTCATAACGTGCCTTGGCTCCGAGGTAACGGGCGTAAGCATTGTCGTATTGTTGGCGGGTAACCGCATCCTTCTCCATCAAGGCTGCAAAGCGGTCGAAGTCCTGTTTGGCGTTCAACATATCTACACGGGCCTCCTCGATGCCCGCCGATGCCGTCTGCACATTACTTGCTGTCGTACCCATGCTTGCCGAAACGACCGAAGAGCTCGACTTCGAGCCACGTACCCCAGCCTCAGCTTGTGCCACCTGTAAGCGATATTCCGCATCTTCGATGATAACGAGGGTATCGCCCTTTTTCACATGCTGGAAATCCTTGAATCTGATTTCCTTGATAAAACCAGGCACACGGGTGTTGATAGGAGTGATGTGACGGCACACCTGTGCATCATCGGTATATTCCACTCCGCTACCATGTACGAAATGGCTAAAACACCATGCCGCTGCACCCACTAAGAAGAGAATGACTACTACATTATATGTTCTCTTGATAATCTTCTTGTTCATTTGTTCAGTCTTTTATTTTCTTGAATTTATTATAATAGAAGAAAAGGATCTCTTTCACTCTTTACTCTTCGTTTTTCACTTAAATCTCTCCTGCCACATACTTCATGCAATAGTAGGCATAGACGATGTTGATACGGGCATCCACCTCTTTCAACTCTGCGTTGAGACGGAGATTGGAGGCATCTACCATATCCGTGATGAGAGCGAGCTGGCTGAGGTAACGGGCATTCATCACATCATAGTTCTGATGAGCCAGTTCAACGCTCTTCCGCTGTGTCTCCAACTCCACATAGGTTTGCTGATACCGCACGTAGGCTGCTTGCACGTTGTTGTTGAGTTGCTCTGCCTGTACTGCGTGAGCCTCCTTGGCCTGGCGAGTCTCAACGGCGGCCTGCTTGATGCGCTTGTTGCTCTTGAAAAGTGAACTGAGGCTGTACTTTACGCCTACGCCTACATACCAGATATTGAGATTCTTGTCGATAGGGGGAAGCTCGAAGGTAATAGGCCCATCGAAGTTGTCGGCAGCAACAAAAGCGACCTTTGGTAACAATTCGCTCTTAGCAAGCTTCTCTTTCTGTTCAGCGATTCGAATGGAATTCGAACTCTGTTCCAAGAGAGGGGAGTTCATTGTGCCGACAGCCTGCCAATGAGCCTCACCATCCTTATCATACACCTTATCTATAATAGAAGCATCAGGGATAATCTGTACATCTTGCCCCTCCCGGCTCATACCGAGCGTATTGCAAAGCTGATGATTGAGGATACTGCGATTGTTGTGGAGGGCAGTCAAACCGAGTTTGAGCGACTCCATCTGCAGTTCATACCGGGTAATGTCGTTTTTGAGTGCCATGCCCTGGCTTTGTTTCTCCTTGATATCGGCGATGAGCTGCCGGGTAAGCCCGATATTCTTCTCATACACTTGTATCTGGTTGTCTATCTTGAAGAGGTCAAGATACTGACCGAGAGCGATGAAGCGAACTTGCTGACGAGTAAGCCGTACGCCAACCTCAGCCTGTTGCCTGCCCAGTTCGGCGAGCTTGATGCCGGCATTGATGGCACCACCTGCATAGACTACCTGTTGTGCCTGAAAAGCAAAGTTATTGCCGAAGTGAGGAGAGCTCAAGCCGTGAACATTAGAAAAATCACGGTCGGTGAGGAGGGCGTTGCCGATGTAGCTGAAAGAGAGCGACGCATCGAGGTCGGGTAACCGTTTGCTTTTAGCCGACTCAACACCGAAACCGGCAGCTTCTACACCCGACTTCACAGTACGAAGGCTCTTACTGTTCTCCTCTATCTTCTCGAAGAGTTGGTCGATGGTCATCGACTGCTTTTGTGTGAAAAATGCAGCCGATACCGTCTCTTCACCGGATATTTGAGCCATAGTCCCAACCGAACTTCCTGATAAAAGGAGGCTTACTAATAAGATTTTCTTTATCATCCGTCTTATCTTTATTATGATTTTTATCTCTTGAAATCGGGTGCAAAGTTACGGTGTTTGGGATAAACAACCGTTTTACATATTTCGCAACACATGGACTTTTTGGGAACAAATCTTCTTTTATATTACATCTTTTATGTACTTTTACAAACGAAAAAGGAATAAAAGGAAAGTCAAACAGTGAATACTTCCTTATGCAACAGAATAAGGTGAATACATGGAATTATCGGAATTGAGCAGCAGACAAGAGGCAGAGCTTTTCTCTTCGAGTCTGGAAGAGTGGCAGGATGGTCCGCAGGTGTTAACTTACGGAGCGATATTGATATGCCGCAAGGGGAGGGTTGTACTGCATGTGAACTATAAGGAATGGGAGTTGTATGAGGGGGCGGTGATTATTGTCTTTCCCAATGATGTCGTGGAGCTGAAGCAAGTGAAGGAAGTGGAGAATGCCGGGGAATTTGAAATACTGAAGTATAATCCTTCACTTTTGCGAGAAGCAAGCTTGCAGTTGGAACAAACCGTCTATTCCTCCCTACGGGAAGACCGGTGCCGTCAAGACACACCGGTAGTGACCGACATCATCAACAATATGTTTTCCCTGCTGAAAGTATATTTCGGCCAGTCGGAGTGTACCTGCATCTCGCAGTTAGTACTATGCCAGTTGAAGGCTTTTTTCATCGGCTTCCATGAATACCTGCAACGTAATCCGCAATACCGCCCTGACGAGGTGAAGTCTTTTCGGGTGAGGGAACTCTTCAACCGATTCATGATGCTGATGGAAAGGGATTACAAAGTATCGAGGGATGTCAACTACTATGCAGAGCGGATGAATATCACCTCCAAGTATCTCACCAATATCGTCCGACAGGTAACAGGACACACTCCCAAGACCATCATAGACCAGTACGTCATCCTACAGATCAAGATGCAGTTGCAGCACAGCACACTAAATATCAAGGAGATAGCATACAATTATCATTTTACCGACGTCAGCTTCTTTTGCCGGTATTTCAAGAAGCATACAGGAAAGACTCCGCAGCAATTAAGAGCCTGTTAAATTTTCCTCTCTAAAGAATACCGGGCAAAATTTAAACAGGCTCTAAAAGAAAAGGGATGAAGCTTTTATGGAGCAGATGTGACTTCTAATCATAATGGCAGAACCATCAAACTCCGGTCAAATAAAACAGGAAAAACATTGTTTTCTCCGTTTTATAAAATACTTTTGCAGCAGGTATTTATAGAATCCTCATCAAAAAAGCAGTAATGAGTCAATCTTTGTCAGATATGGAACATCCTCTATCCCAATTCAAATATTGCCCGAAATGCGGTTCAGAGCATTTTGAGATACATAATGCGAAATCCAAACAATGTGCCGATTGCGGGTTTACCTATTATTTCAACCCCTCATCCGCCACTGTCGCACTAATTCTGAACGAGAAGAATGAACTACTTGTATGCCGCCGGGCAAAAGCCCCGGCAAAAGGTACACTCGACCTCCCCGGCGGATTTATCGATATGAATGAGACCGGAGAAGAAGGAGTGGCCCGTGAAGTCGCGGAAGAGACCGGACTTAAAGTAGAAAAAGCAACCTATCTGTTCACGCTGCCGAATATCTATGTCTATTCGGGATTCCCGGTTCACACACTGGACATGTTCTTCCTCTGCAGAGTAAAGGACACCACCCACATTACCGCTATGGATGATGCGGCAGCAGCTTTCTTCATCCCTCTTGCGGAAATACATCCGGAAGAATTCGGATTGGGGTCTATCCGGAAAGGGCTGGACATGTTTATCCGCAGCTACTCTCCCACCCATTCATGAATTCTGGCCGACATCCCTTACTGAACTTATGCATCAAGCGGTAATGTACCTGTCCGGCCGGATGGCAGAAACAAATTACAGACAAATACATTTCGTCGGATAACAGAAGCATTTTTCTCTGTTGACGTTAAAACCTGTAAAACTGAAGGGTTGTTTGCTGTGAAATCTACAAAAACAAGTACTTTTGTCAAAACACTAAATTATGAAAAGAGGAATTTCACGATTTATATGTGCCCTGATATGTTGTGCACCTATCATTGCTTCGGCACAAACCAGCGAAAAGATCACTTCGCCCGTCAACTTATATAAGGAAGGGAAATACCTGTTCGAACAGAAAAATTATGCAGCGGCAACCGCCTCTCTGAAAGCTTTCATCCAACAGGAGCCCACTACCCGACTATGCGAAGAGACGGAGTATATGCTTGTATGTTCGGCCTACGAACTGAAAGATAAAAGCCGCATTACCCTGTTGCGAGGCTATCTCGAACAGTATCCGGACACCCCCTATGCCAACCGGATCTATGCACTGTTAGGCGCCTGCTATTACTACGAAGAGAAATACGATGAAGCATTGGCACTGCTCAACTCCTCCCGACTCGACCTGCTGAGCGACACCGAGCGTGACGACATGACCTACCTCCTGGCCACCTGTTATCTGAAAACAGGAAACTTGAAAGAAGCGGCCATCTGGTTCGAGACACTGAGAGCCAGCAGCGAAAGATACGAGCAGGATTGCGCTTACTACATCGCATACATCCGTTATACACAAAAACGTTATGACGAAGCCCTTGCAGGATTTTTGCCTTTACAGGACGATCCGAAATACAAAGCACTCGTGCCCTATTACATAGCCGAGATTTACATCGTCAAGAAAAACTACGATAAAGCAGAGATCGTAGCGCAGAACTACCTGTCGGCCTATCCGCAAAACGAACATGCCGCCGAGATGTACCGCATTTTGGGAGACGCGTCTTACCATTTCCGCAAATATCAGGAAGCCATCAAGGCATTCGAAAACTACCTCGAAAACGATGCTTCTCCCCGCCGGGACGCTCTCTATATGTTGGGGCTTTCCTACTTTCAGATAGGTGTATACTCTAAGGCGGCAGAGACATTGGGAGAGGTGACCACCGTTAACGATGCCCTGACGCAAAATGCCTATCTGCACATGGGGCTTGCCTATCTGCAGCTGGCCGAGAAAAACAAAGCCCGCATGGCTTTCGAACAGGCAGCCGCCTCCGATGCCGATATGAAAATCAAAGAACAGGCAGCCTACAATTATGCGCTGTGTATCCATGAAACGTCTTACTCCGCTTTCGGAGAATCGGTCACCGTATTCGAAAAATTCTTAAACGAGTTTCCGAACTCTGCCTATGCCGACATGGTAAGCAACTATCTGGTGGAGGTCTATCTGAATACCCGCAGTTATGATGCTGCCCTGAAATCAATCGACCGCATCGCACATCCGGGTACACGCATCCTGGAAGCCAAGCAAAGGATACTGTTCCAACTGGGTACACAGACTTTTGCCAATGCTTCTTTCGAACAGGCCATCGGATATTTCGACCGGTCTATCGCCATCGGACAATACAACTGGCAGATAAAGGCGGATGCCCTCTACTGGCGGGGAGAATCTTACTACCGTCTGAACCGGATGCAGGAAGCCGCCCGCGACTTCAACGAATACCTGCAACTGACACGTCAGACAGACAATGAGATGTATGCACTGGCGCACTATAACCTGGGCTACACCGCTTTCCACCAGAAGAACTATGCACAGGCACGGAGCCGCTTCCTGAAATACATACAATTGGAAAAAGGAGAAAACGGAACGGCCCTGGCGGATGCTTACAACCGCATCGGCGACTGCTTCCTGAACGAACGCAGTTTTGACGAGGCAAAGCAATATTATGCTCAGGCAGAAAACATGGGAACACCTTCGGGTGACTATTCGTTCTACCAGCTCGCCCTTGTTTCGGGCTTGCAGAAAGACTATTCGGGGAAAATCACTTTGCTGAACCGTCTGGTAGGAAAGTACCCGTCATCACCCTATGCAGTCAGTGCCCTCTACGAGAAAGGACGTTCGTATGTGCTGATGGGCAACAACAACCAAGCCATCTCTTCGTTCAAAGAGCTGTTAAACAAATACCCCGAAAGTCCGGTTGGAAGAAAAGCCGCTGCCGAAATCGGATTGTTATACTATCAGGACGGAAATTACGATCAGGCCATCGAGGCTTACAAACAAGTGATCAACAAATATCCGGGAAGCGAAGAGGCACGTTTGGCAATGCTCGACCTCAAGTCCATCTATGTCGACATGAACCGTATCGATGAATTTGCCGCTTTGGCGGCTGCCATGCCCGGCAATATCCGTTTTGATGCCAGCGAACAAGATTCATTGACCTACATCGCTGCCGAAAAGATTTACGGGCGCGGCCGTATCGAAGAAGCCAAAAACAGCTTCAACAAATACCTGCAGACATTCCCGGAAGGGGCTTTCGGACTGAATACCCATTATTATCTCTGCCTCATCGGCAAAGAGCAGAAAAACTACGATATGATTCTGCTTCATTCGGGTAAGTTGCTGGAATATCCGGACAACCCGTTCTCGGAAGAGGCATTGGTGATGCGTGCAGAGGTACAATTCAACATGCAGCAGTTTGCCGATGCACTGGCTTCGTACAAGATGCTGAAAGAGAAGGCGACAACAGCCGACCGCCGTCTGTTGGCAGAGACAGGAATACTACGCTGTGCCTATCTCATCAAAGACGACACGGAGACCATTCATGCGGCAACCGATTTGCTGGCAGAGACCAAGCTGACTCCGGAACTGGCCAATGAAGCTCTCTACTATCGTGCCAAGGCATATATGAACCAGAAAGCAGACAAAAAGGCATTGGCAGATTTGCAAACACTCGCCAAAGATACCCGAAACCTTTACGGTGCGGAAGCCAAATATCTGGTAGCCCAGCAATATTACATCTCCGGAGAATACGGAACAGCCGAGAAAGAGCTGCTCGACTACATCGAACAGAGTACACCACATGCTTACTGGCTGGCACGGAGCTTCGTCCTGTTGTCGGATGTATACGTAGCCATGGATAAAAAACTGGATGCACGCCAATACCTGTTGAGCCTGCAACAGAATTACCATGCCGACGACGATATCGAGAGTATGATTGAGAGCAGACTGGAAAAACTTAATAATTAACGAAGTATGAAACGTAATCAATATATCTTTTGGGGAATGGCTTTGATGGCCGTCTCCTCATCGGCGCAGGAGCAGGCATTGCCCCAAGACAGCACCCTGAGCCGCACGGTAGTGGTAGAACAGGAATACAATCCCATCATCATGGATGCCGCCAAGGTGAATGTGCTGCCGAAGGTAGAAGAACCCGTAGTCAATAAGAAAGAGGTGGAGTATGCCGTCAGCTCTACACCGGCTTCCGACATCCCGACAGGAACCATGCAGGCCTATATGGGAAAAGAGACGCAGGCCAAGAGCCAGCCGGGATATGCACGTTTAGGATACGGTAACTATAATAATCTGGATGCCTACGCCAATTATCTCTTCCACCTTTCCGGTCGGGACAAGCTGAACGTGAATTTCAACATGACGGGAATGAAGGGAACATTGGACATGCCTTCTTACCGCAGCTCAAAGCCCGATGAATGGAATGCGTCTTACTACCGCACACGGGCAAGCATCGATTACCTGCACCAGTTCAACCGGGTGGATCTGAACATAGCCGGACGTTTCGGGCTGAGCAACTTCAACTATCGCCCGTACTCCCTCTTCAACAAACAAAAGTTTACTTCCGGTGACATGCACGCCGGATTAAAGTCGACCGATGAAACATTACCGTTTCAATTTCAGGCAGAAACGAATCTGTTGCTGTACAACCGGCAGCAGGGATTCCCGACGATAGACAAGTTAGGAGTCAGCGAAACCCAGATCCGCACCAAAGGATGTGTGACGGGACTGATAGACGAGGAACAAACGATAAGCATTGCCGCAGAAGTGGATAACCTCCTTTACGACCCGCGACAAATGGGAAAAGACAAAGAAACATTATTCTACAACCGCACCACGGTAAACTTAAACCCGTATTATGAACTGAACAGCGACAGTTGGCGACTCCATATCGGAGCCAACGTGGATCTGTCTTTCAAAAACGGTAAAAGTTTCTATGCCTCTCCCGATATTGACCTTGCCTACATTTTCTCGGACAGCTACGTACTCTATGCCAAAGCAACCGGAGGACGATTGCTGAATGATTTCCGCCGTTTGGAGCAGATAAACCCATACGCCTGTTTTTCAACCCCCATTACAGATACGTATGAGCAGGTCAATGCCCGCATCGGCTTCAAAGCCAGTCCGGTGACCGGGCTTTGGTTTGACTTGTTCGGTGGATACCAGAATCTGAAAAACGACCTGTATCCATACATAGGCGAGATAAACGGCAAGTATGGAGGCGTATTTACAGACTATGACCAGACGGACAGTTACAATTTCCATGCCGGAGCACAAATCAGCTATGCCTATAAAGATCTGTTCTCTTTCGCTGCCGATGCTACCTATTATCATTGGGATGCCGATGATTCCAGCATCGACTCGGAAACAGTCAACTATAATAACGCCCTACTCATGAAACCCCAACTTAAACTCGGATTACAGATAGAAATGCGCCCCATTCGTGCACTGTCATTGGACATCAGTTATCAGTACATCACCCGGGCGGAACCCTATTTCTTTATCGGAGCCAAACTGCCGCCCGTCAATAATCTCGGATTGAAGGCGACATACAACCTGTTCAAAGGGGTTTCCATCTATGCCAAAGCAGACAATTTGCTGAATAAGGAATATCAGTATTATCTGGATTATCCGACTCAAGGCATCAACTTCGTAGGCGGACTGAGTTTCCAATTCTAAAAACAAAGGAGGGCAAAAACCATGGCACAAAAGACCGGCAGATCACGTCTTTCAATCCGTTCGGGAATATTTTTCCTGCTGATTTCGGGTGCACTGTCTCTCTCTGCTCAGGAAAGCGATACACACGTTATCAACGACAGCCTGCATAATCCCTCCGCAACTTCATTCGAATACCTTCTACCCGACCCGTTTATGGAGCGGACAGCGACAAACCCCTTGTCTCTGTCCGCCCCGTATCCATATAACCCGGTAAATCATCTACCGGAAATCTCACTGAAAAAAGAGATTTATCTGCCCTATCATACCAACCCCTCCCCGCTCTTCCGAGGAGACTACCAGACAAAAGGTATTATCCGGCAATTCCGCCACGGCGTCCTGTCCGCATCCGGAGGGCAGACCAGTCTACCGGGCATCGGACTCATCAGAAACGCTTCTTTCGGCTACCAACATGCTTTAAATTCCAAACTGGCCTTGCAACTGAATGTCAATGCCATGAAGATAAACATGAGCCATATCACCGGGCAAGCGTTCAGTACCTCGGGAACCTTACTCTATCGCCCATCGGAACGGGTCGAATTCAAATTCTTCGGCTCGTATGACATTGGAAACAGCTACGGCATGAGCACTCATCAATACGGTGCCACGATGGGCGTCAACATGTCCGACCGATTCAGCATGGAAGTAGGAGTGCAACGCTACTATAATACCATCAGAGGGCGTTGGGAAACAGTACCGATCGTGATTCCCTATTACCGTTTTAAGAATGCCAAGCTCGGACTGGATGTAGGCGGATTGATATACGAAGTTCTCCGTGAGACTGTTTTTGACAGATCCAACAGTAGCGGCCCGACCATTGCACCGCCACGTTTTTCGATGCCGATACGATAAAACCGTATTATTTTCCTGCTTTCCTGACTCCTAAAAAAAGTCTTTTTTTGCAAAAAAGAGACAGATTCTCTCTATATTATAAGGTAAGGAAAATGTTTTTTCCTACTTTTGTCGGCGAATTTCAGAATAAAAGGGAGTTGAAACTTAGAAAAGCACCACTCTCGGCATTCTTATTAAAGTAAAAGTTATGCAGAAAAACCTTGTTATTGTCGAGTCTCCAGCAAAAGCCAAAACCATTGAAAAGTTTCTGGGGAAAGATTTCAAAGTACTTTCCAGCTATGGTCACATCAGAGACTTGAAGAAGAAAGAATTCAGTATCGACATCGATAAAGACTTCAAGCCCAATTATGAAATACCGGCAGACAAGAAAGAGTTGGTAACCAAACTGCAAGCAGAAGCCCAGAAAGCAGACATCGTATGGTTAGCATCCGATGAGGACCGCGAAGGAGAAGCCATCGCCTGGCATCTTTATGAGGTATTGAAATTGAAACCGGAACAGACCCGGAGAATTGTCTTTCATGAGATCACCAAGAATGCCATATTAAAAGCCATCGAAAATCCACGGGAGATCGATATCAACCTGGTCAATGCACAACAGGCACGACGGATTCTCGACCGTATCGTCGGCTTCGAACTCTCTCCGGTGCTGTGGAAGAAAGTGAAACCGGCCCTCTCTGCCGGACGCGTCCAATCGGTAGCCGTACGGCTGATCGTTGAACGGGAGCGGGAGATACAGGCATTCAAAAGCGAAGCATCCTATCGTGTTACCGCCATATTTCTCGTGCCCGATGCCGATGGCAAACTGACTGAGATGAAAGCGGAACTGGCTCATCGCCTTAAGACGAAAGAAGAGGCCAAAGCATTTCTGGAAAGCTGCAAAGATGCCACATTCACAATCGAAGACATCACCAAACGCCCGATAAAGAAAGGGCCGGCTGCACCATTTACAACCTCTACCCTACAACAGGAAGCGGCGCGCAAACTGGGATATACCGTGGCACAAACCATGATGCTGGCACAGAAATTATACGAGGCCGGATTAATCACTTATATGCGTACCGATTCTGTCAACCTGTCGGAATATGCAACAGAAGGAAGCAAACAGGCTATCATCAGCATGATGGGAGAACGATACGTACATCCGCGCCACTTTACCACCAAGACCAAAGGTGCACAAGAAGCGCATGAGGCCATCCGCCCCACCTATATGGAAAACTCCACCGTAGAGGCGCCCTCACAGGAAAAAAGACTGTACGATCTGATATGGAAACGTACCATCGCTTCGCAAATGGCAGATGCCGAACTGGAGAAAACAACTGCAACCATCGGCATCAGCACCAGTGATGATGTATTTACGGCAACCGGAGAGGTGATTACATTCGACGGTTTCCTTCGGGTATATAAAGAATCGTATGACGATGAAAACGAGCAGGAAGATGAAAGCCGTCTGCTTCCCCCGCTGAAAAAAGGCCAGGTGCTCGAGCACAACGACATTGTTGCTACCGAACGTTTCACCCAGCGTCCGCCGCGCTACACGGAAGCCAGTCTCGTACGCAAACTTGAAGAATTGGGTATCGGCCGTCCTTCCACATACGCTCCGACCATCTCTACCATCCAGCAACGCGAATATGTAGAGAAGGGAGACAAAGCGGGTGAAGAACGTTCTTTCAACATACTGACACTAAAAGACAAAAAGATAAGCGACACCATACATACCGAAATTGTTGGAGCGGAAAAATCGAAGTTAATGCCGACCGATATCGGAACGGTAGTGAACGACTTCCTGAACGAGTATTTCCCCAACATTCTGGACTACAACTTCACGGCCAATATCGAGAAGGAATTTGATGAGGTGGCAGACGGTGAGAAACAGTGGACGGCAATCATGAAGCATTTCTATAAAGGCTTCCATCCCTCTGTCGAATCGACATTGGCCACCAAAACAGAACATAAGGTAGGTGAACGTATCCTGGGCGAAGAGCCGGGAACGGGAAAGATCGTATCGGTTAAAATCGGACGCTTCGGACCTGTTGTACAAGTGGGCAGCACAGACTCGGAGGAAAAGCCCCGTTTTGCACGCTTGGAAAAGGGTCTGTCGATGGAGACAATCACCCTGCAGGAGGCATTGGACTTATTCAAACTGCCACGGGTCGTGGGTGAATATGAAGACAAAGAAGTGAGTATCGGAACGGGACGCTTCGGACCGTACGTACGCCACGACGGGAAATACATCTCTCTGCCAAAGACACTCGATCCGATGACCATTACTCTGGAAGAGGCCATCGAACTTATCACAGAGAAAAGAGCCACAGAGGCCAAACGCCACATCAAGCAATTCGCCGAGGAGCCGGAACTGGAAATACTGAACGGAAGATACGGGCCCTACATCTCTTACAAAGGGAGCAACTATAAAATTCCCAAAGATGTGGTTCCTGCCGATCTGAATCTGAAGACCTGCATGGAGATTATCAAGCTGCAGAGTGAAAAGCCGGCAGCAGCTCCCAAAAAGGCAAGGGCGGCCAAAAAGAAATAACGCACCGAAATAGGACCACCGGTAAAAACAGAATAACGGAAAACATAAAATAACGGGAATTCTCCAGCAAGTCGGCCTTGCCTGAAGAATTCCCGTTATTATTTTGCCTGCGCAAGCTCTTACATTCTGTCCGGCACTTCAATACCAAGCAGTCCCATTCCCAGACGTACTACCTTAGCCACATTGGCAGATAATGCGATACGGAATATCTTTACCGCTTCGTTTTCTTCGCGCAAGATACTGAAATCATGATAGAACTGGTTGTACTCTTTCACCAAGTCGTAAGTATAATTGGCAATGACAGACGGACTGTAATCCGTTCCTGCCTGCTTGACAATCGCTGCAAAATCGGCTACCATCTGAATCAGCCCCTCTTCCTTCTCGCTCAGTTCGACACCTGCAGGAAGCTGTGCGGGAATAACGATGCCGCTCTCTGCCGCCTTGCGAAGCACTGATTGGATACGCGCATAGGTATATTGAATAAACGGTCCGGTGTTTCCGTTAAAATCGATGGACTCTTTCGGATTGAATGTCATGTTCTTACGTGCATCCACTTTAAGGATAAAGTATTTCAGTGCACCCAAACCGACAATACGGGCAATATCGTCTGCTTCCTCCTGTGTCAGTCCGTCCAGCTTGCCAAGTTCCAGAGACGTTTCCTTCGCAGTCGCAATCATCTCTTCCATCAAGTCATCGGCATCCACTACGGTTCCTTCCCGTGACTTCATCTTACCTTCCGGAAGTTCGACCATACCATAAGAGAAGTGTACCAGGCTTTTGCCCCATTCGAATCCCAACTTATCGAGCAGGATGGAAAGCACCTGGAAGTGATAATTCTGCTCATTGCCCACCACATAAATCATCTTGTCGATGGGATAGTCGGCAAAACGCAACTTGGCAGTACCGATATCCTGAGTCATATATACAGAAGTACCGTCGGCACGCAGCAGCAGCTTATGATCGAGCCCTTCTCCCGTCAGGTCGGCCCATACCGAGCCGTCTTCTTTCTTGTAGAAAAGTCCCTTTTCCAATCCTTCCAGCACTTTCTCCTTTCCCTCAAGGTAAGTATTCGACTCATAGTAAATCTTATCGAAGCTGACTCCCAACTTACGGTAAGTCTCGTCAAATCCGGCATATACCCAGTTATTCATCATCGTCCACAGGGCGCGCACTTCAGGATCTCCCGCTTCCCACTTCACCAACATCTCCCGGGCTTCATTCATCAGCGGAGAAGCAGCTTCCGCCTCTTCTTTCGTCATTCCTTTCTCCATCAGCGAAGCCACCTCCGCTTTGTAATGTTTATCAAAAGACACATAATAATCCCCTACCAGGTGGTCTCCCTTTTTACCGGATGATTCGGGAGTCTCACCGTTTCCGTAAAGTTTCCAAGCCAGCATGGACTTGCAGATGTGGATTCCACGGTCATTTACAATATTGGTTTTGACAACCTTGTTTCCATTCGCCATAATGATATTGGCCAATGCATTTCCAAGCAGATTATTACGTACATGGCCCAGATGCAGAGGTTTGTTCGTATTGGGCGAAGAATATTCAATCATCACCAACGGAGAATTGGCATCGGCAGCCGTTATACCGTACTGTTCGTCGGCATGGATCACATTCAGCAGTTCGATCCATGCAGAAGAAGCGATTGTCAAATTCAAAAAGCCTTTTATCACGTTGAAGGCAGCTACTGCCGGCTCATTGGCTTGCAAGTACTCACCGATTTCCTGTGCAGTTTGTTCCGGTCCTTTCTTCGACATACGCAGGAAAGGGAACACCACCAAGGTAAGATGTCCTTCAAATTCCTTTTTCGTTTTCTGCAACTGCACCTGTGCGGCAGGAACATCCTGACCGTAAAGAGCTTTCAGTCCGACTATTACGGACTCCACAAGTTTATTCTCTATATTCATATCTTACAATTATTTTCTGCGCGCAAAGATACAAAAAAGGAGACGTTAGCGCGTCTCCTTTTTTGTAAATCTTTCAACTATATAGCTTATTCCACAGCTTCGGAAAGTTCTGCGCCAGCTTTAAACTTAGCAACTTTCTTTGCCGGAATAGTGATAGCCTGTTTTGTAGAAGGGTTAATGCCGGTTCTTTCTGCTCTCTCAGAAACGGAGAAAGTGCCGAAGCCAACCAAAGAAACTTTGTCGCCACCTTTTAAAGCGCCAGTTACTGAAGACACAAAAGCATCAAGTGCCTTTTTTGAGTCAGCTTTGCTCAAACCAGACTCAGCTGCGATAGCATTAATAAGTTCAGCCTTATTCATAATTCGTAAATGATTAATTAATATATGTATTAGACAAAAAGATAGACGACATAAAATCCTCACAAATATAGAGTAACCAAACAATATATCAAATAAAAACATCAAAAAAACACATCAATTTGCTGAAAAAGAGCTAATAGGAGTTCGTTTTTCTGCTTTAAAACAGAATTTATTCGTATTTTTGCAACCATTACTTGCATTTAGTATAAACAGAGACTCGAATATATGATGCCTACAGTTACTAAAAACCTGATAATTATCAATGTACTGTTTTATTTAGGAACAATCGTTGCACAAAGTTACGGTATAGATCTTGCCAATTATTTAGGCCTGCATTTTTTCATGGCCAAGGACTTTAACCCCGCCCAGCTGATAACCTATATGTTCATGCATGGAGGGTTCACGCACCTTTTCTTCAACATGTTCGCCGTGTGGATGTTCGGACGTATTCTCGAACAGGTATGGGGGCCGAAACGTTTCCTGTTCTACTACATCCTCTGCGGTATCGGCGCCGGACTTATTCAGGAGATCGTGCAATTCATCGAGTACCAGACCACCCTTTCAGGATATTCCATGGTTCAGACTTTCAGCGGAACCATCCCCATGAGCGACTACCTGAACCTGATGAATACCGTGGGTGCTTCAGGAGCCGTATATGCCATCCTGTTAGGTTTCGGAATGCTGTTTCCCAATCAGCAATTGTTCATCTTCCCGCTTCCCTTCCCGATCAAGGCCAAATATTTTGTTATCGGCTATGCCCTGATCGAGCTGTATTCCGGATTCGCCAATAATCCGAATGACAACGTAGCCCATTTTGCCCACTTGGGAGGAATGATATTCGGATTTATCCTGATTATGTATTGGAAGAAAAAAAACAACAATCATGGGACATATTATAACTGATCTTAAAGAAGCCTTTCGCAGGGGAAATATCTTTATACAGCTTATATACATCAATGTAGGCGTTTTTGTAGCGACGGCTCTGGTAAACATCCTGTTGCAGTTGTTCAACAGGAGTGCAGCCGGGATATTCGAGTTGCTGGCGCTGCCGGCCTCTTTCACCCGCTTCATCCTGCAACCGTGGTCGCTGTTCACCTATATGTTCATGCATGCCGGTCTGATGCATATCCTGTTCAATATGCTTTGGCTCTACTGGTTCGGTCAGTTGTTCCTTTACTTCTTTTCCGGCAAGCATTTGCGCGGTCTATACATTCTGGGAGGTGTATGCGGAGGATTATTGTACATGATCTCCTACAACCTGTTTCCTTATTTCCGCCCCATGGTGGAATGGTCGACAATGGTAGGCGCCTCCGCATCCGTACTTGCCATCGTGGTGGCAACCGCCTATCGCGAGCCCAACTACCCCATACGCCTTTTCCTGTTCGGCACCATCCGCTTAAAATACCTGGCCGCTATCGTGGTCCTGACCGACCTACTGTTCATCACTTCCGGCAATGCCGGAGGGCACATAGCCCATTTGGGCGGTGCACTGGCAGGCCTTTGGTTTGCCGCCAGCCTGAACAAAGGCACAGATGTCACTGCCTGGATAAACAAGATACTGGATGGAGCGGGTTCTCTTTTCCGCAAAGATACGTGGAAGCGCAAGCCTAAGATGAAAGTGCATTACAGCAATTACAGTCGCGAACAGGACTATGATTACAATGCCCGTAAGAAGGCACAGTCGGATGAAGTGGACCGCATTCTCGATAAGTTGAAAAAGTCAGGATACGAGAGCCTCACTACCGAAGAGAAGAAAAGCCTCTTCGATGCAAGTAAAAAATAAAGTATGAAACACGTCGGAAAAGTCTTCGCTTATCTGATTTTAGCTGTCAATGCATTCTTTGTCGGGATGCTCCTGCTGACAGCCTACAGCCCCTACTTTTCCCCCATGATACATCCGGTCGAATCATGCATGGGGCTTACCTTTCCTATTTTCCTGTCCGTCAATTTCTGTTTCTTCGTATTCTGGCTGATCGTACACTACAAGTTCGCCCTGCTGCCTATACTCGGCTTTGTGTTCTGCTATCCGCAAATCCGGGCCTATCTTCCCGTCAACCTCCACGCAGCAGATATTCCGGAGGGAAGCATTAAGGTACTGTCCTACAACATCATGTCCTTTGGCAACATGGAAAAAGAGAACGGGAAAAATCCGGTACTCGAATACCTCCGCAAGAGCGATGCCGACATTATCTGCCTGCAGGAGCACAACGTCTCTCCGACGGCCAAAATACATCTGAACGCCAAAGAAGTGGAGGAGGGCATGAAAGCCTACCCTTACCGCCATTTTCTGCGTGTAGGCCAGGAGAAGGGCAATAACCGGATAGCTCTCTATTCCCGGTTTCCGATCCTTTCGGCACGAAAGCTGCAATACGACAGCAGCTACAACGGTTCTGCCGTCTATGAGTTGAAAATAAAGGGAGACACCGTCACCCTTATCAACAACCATCTGGAGTCCAACAAACTGACTAAAGCAGACAAAGCGGTATACGAGGAGATGCTGAAAGAGCCCAATGCCCATAAAGTGAAAAGCGGTGCCCAACATCTGGTCGGTAAGCTGGCAGAGGCTTCCGCCATCCGGGCCCGGCAAGCCGATGTCATTGCAGCCGAAATTGTAGCTTCCCGCCATCCGTATGTGATTGTATGCGGTGATTTTAACGACACGGCAATCTCTTACACCCACCGGGTGATAGCCGAGAATCTGAATGATGCTTTCACCGAATCGGGACAAGGATTGGGGATCTCCTATAATCAGAATAAGTTCTATTTCCGGATAGACAATATCCTGATCAGCAGAAACCTGAGGGCGTACAACTGCACGGTGGACCGCTCTATAAAAGCCTCCGACCATTACCCGATATGGTGCTATGTATCAAAAAGATAATTCACTAAATAATACGACAATAACTTAATTATAATACCTATGGAACTAAAAAAAACAGTAATCATTTTAGCCGCAAGTTGTATGATGTACTCCTGCACCACGAAAACGGAGAGTAATCCGTTTCTAAACGAATTTCAAACCGAGTATGGTGTTCCGCCTTTTGACAAAATCAAGCTGGAACATTACGAACCGGCTTTTCTGAAAGGTATAGAAGAGCAAAACCGGAACATTAAAGCAATCATTGAAAAGGACGAAGCGCCCACGTTTGAAAACACAATCGTAGCGCTGGACAACAGTTCGCCCATATTAGACCGAGTAAGTGCCGTCTTTTACAACATGACAGATGCAGAAACAACAGACGCACTGACCGAGCTTTCCATAAAAATAGCACCGGTGCTTTCCGAGCACAGCGACAACATCTCCCTCAACCAGGAACTGTTCAAGAAGGTAGATGCCGTATATCAGCAGAAAAGCAGCCTGCACCTTACCACCGAACAGGAGCGTCTGCTGGATAAGACTTACAAGGATTTTGTCCGTTCGGGAGCCAACCTGCCCGCCGACAAACAAGCGCGTCTGCGCGAAATCAACAAAGAGCTGTCGACTCTCGGCATCACTTTCAGCAACAATATATTGAATGAGAACAATGCCTTCCAGCTCTTTGTAGAGAAAGAAGAAGACCTTGCGGGACTGCCCGAATGGTTCCGCCAAAGCGCGGCGGAAGAAGCCAAAGCCGCCGGTCAAGAAGGGAAATGGCTGTTTACTTTGCACAACGCCAGCCGCCTGCCCTTCCTGCAGTATTCAGAGAACCGCCCGCTCCGCGAGAAGATGTACAAAGCATACACCCACCGCGGCAATAACAATGACAAGAACGACAACAAGGAAGTAATCACCAAAATTGTCAGCCTACGCCTTGAGAAAGCCAATTTATTGGGCTTTGACTGTTACTCGAACTTCGTTCTGGACAATACAATGGCCAAAAACTCAACCACTGTAATGGACTTTCTCAACAACCTGTGGAACCACTCCCTGCCCAAAGCCAAAGCAGAAGCCAGCGAATTGCAAAAGCTGATGGACAAAGAGGGCAAAGGTGAAAAACTGGAAGCCTGGGACTGGTGGTACTACACCGAGAAATTGCGTAAAGAGAAATACAATCTGGACGAGGAAGAGACCAAGCCCTACTTCCAGCTGGAGAATGTACGTGAAGGTGCTTTTGCGGTAGCCAATAAACTGTATGGAATCACATTGACAAAACTGCCGAACATTCCGGTTTACCACCCCGATGTGGAAGTTTTCGAAGTAAAAGATGCCGACGGCTCCCACTTGGGAATCTTCTATGTGGACTACTTCCCGCGCCCCGGGAAAAGCGGAGGTGCCTGGATGAGCAATTACCGGGAACAACAGGGAGATATCCGTCCGCTGGTCTGCAATGTAGCCAGCTTCACCAAACCGGTAGGCGATACGCCCTCCTTGCTGACGATGGACGAAGTGGAGACACTCTTCCATGAATTCGGACACGGACTCCACGGACTGTTGACCAAATGTAATTACAAAGGAATTTCGGGCACCAATGTTGTCCGTGATTTTGTAGAACTTCCTTCACAAATAAACGAACACTGGGCCACCGAACCCGAAGTGCTGAAAATGTATGCGAAACACTACCGGACGGGAGAAGTGATACCCGACTCACTTATCAATAAGATATTAGAACAGAAGACTTTCAACCAAGGATTCATGACCACGGAGTTACTGGCTGCCGCCATCCTCGACATGAACCTGCACAACCTGACAGATGTAAAGAATCTGGATGTGATCTCCTACGAAAAAGAAGCCATGGACAAGTTAGGGCTTATCCCCGAAATAGCCCCGCGTTACCGCACCACCTACTTCAACCACATCATCGGCGGATATGCTGCGGGATACTACAGCTATCTCTGGGCAAATGTGCTGGACAACGACGCATTTGAAGCCTTCAAGGAACACGGCATCTTCGACAAGACAACAGCCGACCTGTTCCGTTCCAATGTGCTCGAAAAAGGTGACAGCGAAGATCCGATGACACTTTACAAAAATTTCCGGGGAGCAGAGCCGCAACTGGAACCGATGTTAAGAAACAGAGGGATGAATTAAGAGCCCGTTCAAAGAGGGGGCATCAAACAGGGACTTAAAGCCGATGAATTTATCCCCGGAAGAGAACAACAATCCTCCGGAGATAAATTTTATTTCTTTGAGAGAAATATCAGCTTAACGGCAAAATACGGCTTTAAACTCAAATATTTGACTGCTAATTGCCACTTGATGTGAAAAAAAACTATATTTGCAGCCTTATAACGACAGAATTAATTAAAAAAGTAATCATAATAAATTAAAAGTAAAATGCAAAACAAAGGATTTGTAAAAGTTTTTGCGGTATTACTCATGCTGGTATGCGTGTTCTACCTCTCTTTCTCCTTCGTTACCCGCCATTATACCAATAAGGCAAAAGAGATAGCGAACGGTGATACAAAAGTAGAACAGGACTACCTCGACTCTCTTTCAAACGAGAAAGTATGGTTGGGTAATTATACGCTGAAACAGTGTCGTGAAATGGAGATCAGTTTAGGTTTGGACCTTAAGGGCGGTATGAACGTTATCCTTGAAGTATCCATACCCGATGTTATTAAAGCACTGGCCGATAACAAGCCCGATGAGAATTTCAATCAGGCACTGGCAACCGCAGCTAAACAAGCTACCAACAGCCAGGACGACGTTATCACTCTTTTCATCAGAGAATACCACAGAATAGCACCGGACGCTAAACTTTCCGAACTCTTTGCAACACAACAGTTAAAAGACAAAGTTAACCAGAAATCATCTGATGCTGACGTAGAAAAAGTATTGCGTTCAGAAGTAAAAGCTGCCGTAGAAAACTCTTATAACGTACTCCGTACACGTATCGACCGCTTCGGTGTAGTTCAGCCGAACATCCAGAGTCTTGAAGACAGAATGGGACGTATCATGGTAGAACTTCCGGGTATCAAAGAGCCGGAGCGTGTAAGAAAACTTCTCCAAGGTTCTGCCAATCTGGAATTCTGGGAAACTTATACTGCCAAAGAATTACTGCCGGCCATGCAGTCTGCAGACAGCAAGTTGCGTGACGTTCTGACTGTAAACACAACTACCGTAGAGGCCGATTCTGCCGAAGAAGCAACCGCCGAGGAAGTAGTAGCAGAAGCAACACCGGCAAAAGCCATCAGTGCTGCCGACAGTATCGCAGCCGCACTGAAAGGCGACCAGCAGGAAACTTCCATAAACATGGAACAGATCAAGAAAGAACATCCTTTGCTGGCCATCCTCCAATTAAACTCAAGCGGTCAAGGCCCGATCATCGGCTATGCCAATTACAAAGACACAGCTGAGGTCAACAAATACCTGGCCATGAGAGAAGTGATAGCAGAACTTCCCAAAGATCTCCGTTTGAAATGGGGAGTCGCTCCTGCCGATTTCGACAAAAAAGGACAGATTTTCGAACTGTATGCCATCAAGTCTACCGAACGTAACGGGAAAGCTCCGTTGGAAGGCGATGTAGTAACAGATGCCAAAGACGACTTCGACCAACACGGCAAGCCCTCTGTAAGCATGTCTATGAACACAGACGGTGCACGCCGTTGGGCACAGCTGACCAAACAGAACATCGGACGTTCCATTGCAATCGTACTTGATAACTATGTATATTCTGCTCCGAACGTAAGCACGGAAATCACCGGCGGTAACTCAATCATCACCGGTAACTTCAGCCCGGAACAGTCCAAAGACTTGGCAAACGTATTGAAATCAGGTAAAATGCCGGCACCGGCACACATCGTGCAGGAAGACATCGTCGGTCCGTCATTGGGTCAGGAATCCATCAATGCAGGTATCTTCTCATTCGTAGTGGCACTCATCCTTCTGATGATTTACATGTGCGCTATGTACGGCTTCATCCCGGGTATGATTGCCAACGGTGCTTTGATCCTCAACTTCTTCTTCACACTGGGTATCCTTTCATCCTTCCAGGCCGCACTGACAATGTCCGGTATCGCCGGTATGGTATTGGCACTCGGTATGGCAGTGGATGCGAACGTACTTATCTACGAACGTACCAAAGAAGAGCTGCACAGCGGCAAGGGTGTGAAAAAAGCACTGGCTGACGGTTATTCCAACGCATTCTCTGCAATCTTCGACTCCAACTTAACGTCTATCATTACCGGTATCATCCTGTTCAACTTCGGTACAGGTCCTATCCGCGGTTTTGCCACTACACTGATTATCGGTATCCTCTGCTCATTCTTTACAGCAGTATTCATGACCCGTTTGGTTTACGAACATTACATGAATAAAGACAAACTGTTGAACCAGACATTTACTTCCAGTATCTCCAAGAACCTGTTGGTAAATACTCATTTCGACTTCATGAAGAACAACAAGCGTTCTTTCATCATTGCAGGTGTCATTATTCTGGTATGTGTAGCATCATTCGCAATCCGTGGTCTAAGCCAGAGTATCGACTTCACGGGTGGACGTAACTATAAGGTACAATTCGAAGAACAAATCGAGCCGGAACAAGTACGTGAACTGATCGCAAGCAAATTCGGCGATGCCAACGTAAGTGTTATTGCAATCGGTACCGACAAGAAGACTGTCCGTATCAGCACCAACTACCGCATTGAGGAAGAAGGCAGCAATGTGGATTCTGAAATTGAGGAGTACTTATATGAGACATTGAAACCGCTGTTGACACAGAATATTTCATTGGCAACTTTCATTGACCGCGACAACCACACAGGCGGTAGTATCATCAGTTCTCAGAAAGTAGGTCCAAGTATCGCCGACGACATCAAGACATCGGCTATCTGGTCGGTAGTTTTAGCATTGATCGCTATCGGTCTGTACATTCTGCTCCGTTTCCGCAACATTGCTTACAGTATCGGTTCTGTAGTGGCACTTACCTGTGATACGATCATGATTATCGGTGCATACTCATTATTGTGGGGTATTGTTCCGTTCTCATTGGAAATAGACCAGACATTCATCGGTGCTATCCTTACAGCTATCGGTTACTCTATCAATGATAAAGTGGTAATCTTCGACCGTGTACGCGAGTTCTTCGGTTTATATCCGAAACGCAACAAACGCCAGTTGTTCAATGATTCACTGAATACAACTCTGGCACGTACAATCAATACTTCAGTAAGTACATTGATCGTATTGCTGTGTATCTTCATCCTCGGTGGTGATTCTATCCGCAGCTTTGCATTTGCAATGATTCTGGGTGTTATCATCGGTACATTGTCTTCACTGTTTGTTGCTTCTCCGATTGCTTACACAATGCTGAGCAAGAAGAAAGATACAGAAGCTACTGCTACGGAAGCTGAATAATCTATAATTCATATATAAAAGAGAAAGAGGGTGCATCCGTTACGGGTGTATCCTCTTTCTCTTTTGTATTCTCTTTTCTTTTCCTGTATTCCTTTTATGGCTGGTAAATTCATCTTTACCTTCACACAACCAGCGATCAACTGAGACTATCCCTTCTCAGAAAATGTAATGTCCTCCAGAAAAACATATAGCGCCTTTCAAAAAAACATATAACATCTTTCAGAAAAAGACTTAGCATCTTTCAAAAAAACATATAGCATCTTTTAAAAAAAGACTTAGTATCTTTCAGAAAAACATATAACATCTTTCTTATCAGGACCTTTATCGGGCATAAACACAAGGCAAATTCCTCTTGGAAGCACGGCCTTTATGAGTCGTAAACACAGTTCTCACGAGCCATAAGCATGCAGGTCACCGGCCGTAAGCATGCTGGTTAGCGGTCGTAAGCACGCTGGCCACCGGTCGTAAACACCATATAAAACAAGGTACAAACACTCCCGAATGTAAAAATATCTCCAAGTTATATCAATAAAGTAAATCCCCCTCTACCCTCTGTAGCCAGTCCATTTCATGCCCATCCACATTCGTCCAGCTCACATAATCCGGATAAACTTTTGTGACATCCATACTTTCCTGCGGATACCTCCATGTACCATTCTTTGTTGTACAAGGTATATCCAAAGCCCAAGGATAACGTCCCTGTTTCAACCGATAATAACCAATGCCATCCGAACCATCATCTTCCGTGCCAAACAGGTTCAGGTCCATCTTTCCGGTAGGAAGCATATCCACCAAATGAATTTCCCTGTTTCGGGTCTGAACGAAAAGAAAAGGATTAAACCGGGAAATCAGAGTTGGAGACACATCGTCCTGCACATTACCTTTTTTCAAGACAACCGTCACTGTTATAGGATCGGCAACAAGTGTTGCCTGTCCCTTTACTGTATTTACGATACCCTCTTGTACTCCAAATACAGAATGGGTATTTGCACAGACAATCAAGCTGACCGGATCTTCATCCACTTCCAATCTCGCTCCGTCAACCCTCTCTATCGCGTCAGGACTTATCGGCAACTGAATACCAAAACCACTCATAAAGGCAGCCCCCGCTGCTCTTGGAGTAAAGACCAGCCGGATCGTTTCCAATATATTTGATTTCTCAGATTCCTTCACCAAAGTATATGTATAATCCGTCACAAAATCATTGAAATCATAATCGCCTTTCTTAGGCCAACTGTCTTCAAAAGCCAGCGTCCCGGAGACTCCATATTCATATTTCTTCTCGGGCACCGGTATCACGTCTTTCGGTTTAATAACCGGATTTGACTCCACCTTAAAAAGAATATCATTGTAATCCATGTCATTAAACAGGCTCTCATCCAGATGCAGACGGTTCTCCATACCGACAATGTTGCATTTTCCTGCTTCGCTCCACCGCCCGATGCCATTGGCATACACACCATGATACGGGTGATCCAAGTAATCATTCAGCACCGGAGTGGAAAAACGGAAAGCAGACAGATCACCGATATTCTCGGTATTATTGCTTACATCTTTATTGCTGCCGGAAACCAAAGCCCACCCAATGCTGATCCCTTCGGGGAATTGAGTCGTGTACTCCTGCTTCTCTGCATCCCAGTACATCAATTGAATTTTAGACCCTACCAGGTATTGAGCAAATCTTTTCTCATTCGTATTCGGATAAATCAATGTCTTGTGAAGCATCCGGATACCATCTTGTCCCGTAGGAGGATTCGCTGTCGGATACGTATAATAGCACAATGAATTGACAACAGAGATGTTGTTGACAGAGAAGCCTCCGTCACCTAAAAACGTTACCCATACTTGGGTTCCTCCATAAGTCTCGCCATCGCCCAAGACCGGTTCAACCACAGTTAGATCCGTGTTGTAATCAAAATATTTCTCATCATCCACCGCTTTCATTTCCGGAAATATCTGATTGGCAATAGCCGAGATATGAGTGACATCTTCTGAGGTAATCAACTCTGGATCCACGCTTTTACCGTCATAAAACAGTTTCGTACCCGTATCAAAGAACTCATTCTGATAGAACACATACACATTCGTATTACGGTTGTACAGTCTGCCCGGGCGTGTAATTTCGCCTGTTGCAGAAACAGCACGCGTAGCTCTTGACCCATCAAGCGATCTCGTACCTTGAAAAACAAGTTCCATATAGTCACCGACTTCACAAGTCTGCATACCTCCGTATCCCACATAAGGAGTGGTGACATACACTATTTTCACCTGATTGGGAATATCCACCGGAAACGCCCAGACACCGTCTTCCCCGGTAACCGATCCGGCAATCGGCTGTACCTCTTCCAATAACTTCCCCTCATCGCCATAAGGATTCTCCAGATAAACATTGAAAGGCACTTCCGATGCCGCTCCGCCGTCTGCATGCCTGGCAGTTATTGTCAACAGACGCTGTGTCCGCATCCGAAAATCAAAAGAAGTATCGAAATTCTCCAAGGAAGGCTCTCCATCAGGCTCCGACAGATCTTTCTCTTTAATACAGGAGGTGGGTAACAATAATAAAAAGATACCTACCCCATAAATCCAGTTTTTCATACTCATAGTGTTGTTTTGTTTATATGTTAATGATTTCTATCTGCCTAATGATGAATATTTTGTAAAGGAACGAAATTCACAGTTCACCCACAAGTTTTCTTGTTGGAAATATACCTCAACAAGGAAAAAAGATTGAATCCGAAGAGCTTTCTGAGATTATAGTTTAACTATAAACACAGAAAGCTCTTCCTTATTTATTTTAAATGACAGCTTTCCAACTGACAGAATTCTAATGCGAGGAAACTGTCAGGAGCAACAGCAATTACCTAACATACTTTTACAAGCACCTCCGGCAATCCGCTTCTTGACTATGCAATAAAGGGCAAAAAGATTGTTACCCAGCACTCCTTGAAAATGAAAACCGGTTATATTCCGAATATATATTCTGAGAGTAAATGAATTTGGATAATAGAGGAAATCAGATAACCCAAATATAAGTAGTCCCGAGGGGAATCGAACCCCTATCTAAAGTTTAGGAAACTTCTATTCTATCCGTTGAACTACAGGACCTACTTTAAATTCTGTGTGCAAAGATAATGTATTCTATCGATTTAACAAGACAGAGCACACAGATTTATGGCGTATTCGGACAATAAGGGAACAAGCATCAATGATTCCAAAGATACAGAGTTAGAAAAGAAGGGGATTATTCTTATCATTGCACAATAATTCGCAATAAAAAGTAACAGAAAGACTACACATCACGCAAAAACAGCAGCAATTCGTCATTTCATAGCAGAAACACAGGTACCAATATGACATCAAAAAGCGTAATGATGAGGTAAAACCATTCCAATGCACTGACACTTGCATCAGACACGGGCTATATTTCAATTCTTTTGATAGACAGCAATAGATAAACCAAAAAAGATTTTGCTAAGTCGTCTAACTTTACGACCTTTGCGAAACCTTCTGCATAATAAATGAATATACAAAAGCAACCAGCACAGGGGCTATATTTATGCAAGAATGCGACAAGTCGATCCTAAAATTTAAATAGTAAGTAAAATTATGGCAGACGAAATGATGGTTAAAGAATTGGAGCAAGTGGTAGTACGCTTCTCCGGCGATTCCGGCGACGGTATGCAGTTGGCCGGTAACATCTTCTCGAACGTGTCGGCAACAGTAGGGAATGACATCTGTACATTCCCCGATTATCCGGCAGATATCCGCGCCCCGCAAGGGACTTTGACCGGCGTATCCGGTTTTCAAGTACATATCGGAGCAAACAGAATATTTACTCCGGGCGATCGTTGTAATGTATTAGTAGCCATGAATCCTGCAGCTCTAAAAACGCAGGTCAAATTCTGCAAGCCACAGGGACTGATTATTACCGATTCCGATTCTTTTGGAGCAAAGGACTTGGAAAAAGCGCAATTTACAACAGATAACGCGTTCGAAGAATTAGGCATCAAACAAGAAGTTCTCGAAGTACCGATCTCTTCTATGTGCAAGGAAAGCCTAAAAGACTCCGGACTGGACAACAAAGCCATGCTGCGTTGTAAAAACATGTTCGCCTTAGGATTAGTCTGCTGGCTGTTCAACCGCAATCTTGGAGCTGCCGAAAACATGCTCCGCCAAAAGTTTGCGAAGAAACCGGAAATTGCAGCAGCCAACATCAAGGTGTTGAACGACGGCTACAACTATGGTGCAAACACCCACGCTTCTACATCTACTTATAAGATAGAAAGTAAAAACTCCAAAGCAAAAGGATTCTATACGGACATCAACGGTAACAAAGCCACTTCCTACGGCTTGATTGCAGCAGCAGAAAAGGCCGGCTTGGAACTCTACCTGGGTTCTTACCCGATCACTCCGGCTACAGACATCCTGCACGAGTTGTCCAAGCACAAATCACTCGGCATAAAGACCGTACAATGTGAAGACGAAATTGCCGGATGCGCTTCTGCAGTAGGCGCTGCCTTTGCAGGTGACCTTGCTGTCACTACCACTTCCGGCCCGGGAGTATGCCTGAAAAGCGAGGCCATGAACCTTGCCGTCATTGCAGAGCTTCCGTTGGTTGTGGTCAATGTACAACGCGGAGGTCCGTCAACCGGTCTGCCTACCAAATCTGAACAGACAGACTTGCTGCAGGCGCTCTACGGACGCAATGGTGAAAGTCCGATGCCGGTTATAGCCGCCACCTCACCGACCAATTGCTTTGATGCCGCTTATATGGCTGCCAAAATCGCGCTGGAGCACATGACACCGGTAGTATTGCTGACCGATGCCTTCATCGCCAACGGCTCCGCTGCATGGAAACTGCCTGACCTGGATGAATATCCGGCCATAAACCCGCCCTATGTCACTCCCGACATGAAGGGTACCTGGACACCTTTCCAGCGTAACGAAAAAACGGGTTCACGTTATTGGGCCGTTCCCGGAACAGAGGGTTTCATGCACCGCATCGGTGGTCTGGAAAAGAGCAATGAGACCGGCGTTATCTCTACCGAACCGGAAAACCACCACAAGATGACGTTATTGCGTCAAGCCAAAGTGGATAAGATTGCAGACTGTATTCCCGAACAGGAAGTACTGGGCGATGTGGATGCTGAAATGCTGGTAGTAGGATGGGGTGGAACATACGGACATCTCTACTCTGCCGTAGAACACATGCGTAAGGACGGCAAAAAAGTAGCGTTTGCCCATTTCCAGTATATCAACCCGCTGCCCAAAAACACAGCAGACATACTGAAGAGATACAAAAAGATTATCGTAGCCGAGCAGAATATGGGGCAGTTTGCCGGATACCTGCGAATGAAAGTTCCCGGACTGAACATCAGCCAGTTTAATCAGGTAAAAGGACAGCCTTTCGTTACAGCAGAACTTGTAGATGCATTCACTAAATTATTGGAGGAATAAGAAATGAGCGAAACAGTATATACAGCAAAGGATTATAAATCGGGACAACCGCGTTGGTGTCCGGGATGTGGCGATCATGCTTTCTTGAACTCTCTGCACAAAGCCATGGCCGAACTGGGAGTAGCTCCACACAATATTGCCGTCATCTCCGGTATCGGTTGTTCGTCACGTTTACCTTATTACGTCAACACTTACGGCTTCCATACCATTCATGGGCGTGCCGCTGCCATAGCTACAGGTGCCAAAGTGGCCAATCCCGATCTTACTATATGGCAAATATCCGGAGACGGTGATGGTTTGGCTATCGGTGGTAACCATTTCATTCATGCCATCCGCCGTAATATCGATTTGAATATGATATTGCTGAACAACCGTATCTACGGATTGACCAAAGGACAATACTCACCCACGTCCGCACGTGGTTTTGTCAGCAAATCTTCTCCATACGGAACAGTGGAAGACCCCTTCCGTCCGGCCGAGCTTTGCTTCGGCGCACGCGGACGCTTCTTTGCACGTTGCGTGGCCGTTGACGGTGCCGCTTCCGTGGAAGTATTGAAAGCTGCCGCCAACCACAAAGGCGCATCCGTAGTAGAGGTGCTGCAAAATTGCGTTATCTTCAACGACGGTACTCATGAGTGTGTGGCGACGAAAGAAGCCCGTGCCAAAAACGCCATCTATCTGGAACACGGAAAGCCGATGCTGTTCGGTGAGAACAAAGAATACGGATTGATGCAACAAGGATTCGGCCTGAAAGTAGTGAAGTTAGGCGAAAACGGAATTACCGAAAAGGACATCCTGGTACATGATGCCCATTGCATGGACAACACCCTCCAATTGAAACTGGCGTTGATGGAAGGTCCGGAGTTCCCGATAGCCTTAGGAGTAATCCGCGATGTGGAAGCTCCCACATACAACGATGCAGTTGTGGAGCAAATCGAAGAGGTGAAAGGTAAAAAGAAATATCACAATTTCAAAGAATTGCTGATGACCAATGACACTTGGGAAGTGAAATAACCACATTAATATATGTAGAAGAAAGGGGGATGTTCCGTTCGGATCGTCCCCCTCTTTTTATATGTATATAGTGAAACTACTCCTTTTCCCCATAAGCCAGGTCACCGGCATCTCCAAGCCCCGGCACAATATACGAATGCTCATTAATCTCCGGATCGATGGCAGCGCACCATACAGTCGTCTTTTCTTCCGGGAATATCGACGTGATATGCTCTACAGCCTGCCGGCTGGCAATAATAGACGCCACATGAATTTCCGACGGGTGCCCTTTGGTTAGCATAGCCTGATAACTCAGTTCCATGCTGCTTCCGGTAGCGAGCATCGGGTCGGTGATGATCAATGTTTTCCCATCGATACGAGGTGAAGCAATATACTCAATGTGAATATCGAATTTCAATGTATCCTTATATTTGCGATAGGCAGACACGAAAGCATTCTCCGCATTGTCGAAATAACTCAAAAAACCTTGATGGAAAGGTAATCCTGCACGAAGAATGGTACTTATGACCAATTGATTGTCCGGCGTACAAACCGGTGCTACCCCCAAAGGAGTACGGATCTCTTTTGTCGAATAAGCAAATGACTTACTCATCTCATACGCCATGATCTCGCCAATCCGCTCGATATTGCGGCGAAAGCGTAACCGGTCATTCTGCACCTCCACATTCCTTATTTCTGACACATATTGATTCAGAATTGAATTTGTTTTACTAAAATCGATTATTTTCATCTCTGTTATACCGTATCAATAGTTCGTTAAAATTTGAGATAAAGGCTAAGCCGCTTTACGCGGCCAGCC
>CAUEFX010000052.1 GCA_958477465.1 uncultured Bacteroides sp. | reverse complement strand
ACAGGGTTCCACAGAGTTTCTTATTCGTTGATGAGACGTGTATGACCACGAATTGCCTCCCGACAACAGAACTCTGTGGAACTCTGTGCTACTCTGTGGTGAATTCCTCACCTTCTTGCATAATATTGCACCGAACAGCCCGTTTATATATTAATAAATCAGTTTTGTATGCAATTTATTGATATCCGTCGTATTAAGGTTATATTAGTGATCTCTGCTGTTATCATAGCGGTAGCTTCTTTGTATTTCTCTCATCGGTTGGTAAAGGACCTTTCAATGGAGGAACGGCTCAAAATGGAGGTTTGGGCTGAAGCAATGCGTGCTTTCAGCGTTGCTGATGAGAATGTAGACCTTAATCTGGTTTTGAAAGTATTGAATGCCAACAATACGATTCCGGTGATCGTTTCCGATGCGGAGGGGAATATCCAGACTTATCGGAATATAGAGATTGCCTCCAATGACTCGGTTGCTTTCCTCTATAAACAGTTGGGACGTTTTAAGCATAGCGGAAGTGTAATCCGAATTAATTTATCCTCCGGTAGCGATTATATTGATGTCTATTATCAGGATTCTTTGATGTTGACACGCCTTTCCGTTTATCCTTACGTGCAGTTAGGGGTAGTGCTTATTTTTGTGCTGGTAGCCATATTTGCCTTACTTAGTTCAAAGAAGGCCGAACAGAACAAAGTATGGGTCGGACTGTCCAAAGAGACGGCTCATCAGTTGGGAACCCCTATCTCTTCTCTGATGGCTTGGACGGAATTACTGAAAAGTGCATACCCTTCGGATAATTTGATTCCTTGCATGACCGAGGATGTCGCCCGGTTGCAAATGATAGCCAATCGCTTTTCGAAGATCGGCTCTGCCCCCGAAATGGAACAGGTGGATTTGGGTAAGTTACTGAAAGAAGTAACTGAATACATGGCACGCCGTACTTCGAATAAGGTGGAGATTGTTACCCATTTGCCCGAAAAGAATATTATTATCCCTCTGAATGCTTCGTTGTTCGGATGGGTAATCGAGAATTTGTGTAAGAATGCGATAGATGCGATGGATGGGGTTGGAAAGATAACAGTGTCTGTTACGGAGGCTGCCACCCGTTGGTATATCGACGTGGAGGATACGGGAAAAGGAATTATTAAAAGTAAGCACCAAACTATTTTTACGCCCGGCTATACAACGAAAAAGAGAGGCTGGGGACTGGGATTGTCATTGGCCCGTAGAATCGTAGAAGAGTACCACTCAGGGCGTATTTACGTAAAACAATCGGAGCTAAATAAAGGTACAGTATTTAGAATAGAACTTAAAAAGTGAATATTTACTGATAATTTGTGTGTTATGAGGATTATTATTTGTATCTTTGTCGCCCGAATTCTGTCTATCTTCTTGTTCTTGTAGGGAAAATGAAAGATGAAGAACAGAATATTTAGGCTTTTTTCGTACCTTTGCAACAATTAAAAAAGTGAAGCTTTGGGAAAGTTTGATAAATACAAAATAGATTTGAAAGGAATGCAGTCGGATTCGGTGAAATATGAATTTGTACTGGATAACCTGTATTTCGCTCACATTGATGGCCCTGAGGTTCAGAAAGGTAAGGTTAACGTAGAGTTGACTGTGAAAAGAACGTCTCGTGCTTTTGAATTGAACTTCCAAACCGATGGCGTGGTGTGGGTGCCTTGTGACCGGTGTTTGGATGAAATGGAACAACCTGTAAGCTCTTCTGATAAACTGATGGTTAAGTTTGGCCATGAATATGCAGAAGAGGGGGACAACCTGATTGTGATTCCCGAAGAAGAAGGGGAAATCAATGTTGCATGGTTTATGTATGAATTCATTGCTTTGGCTATTCCGATGAAGCATGTACATGCTCCGGGAAAATGCAATAAGGCAATGACCAGCAAGCTAAGCAAGCATTTGAGGACAAATGCGGATGAAGATGGAGATGAAACGTTTGAATCAGATGGCGCAGATGATATTGTTGTAGATGAAGCCGAAGAACAGACAGATCCCCGATGGAATGAATTAAAAAAAATATTAGATAATAATTAAAGTTTTAAGAAAATGGCACATCCTAAGAGAAGACAATCAAAAACAAGAACTGCGAAGAGAAGAACTCATGATAAAGCTGTAGCTCCGACATTGGCTATTTGCCCGAATTGTGGAGAATGGCATGTTTATCACACTGTATGTGGAGCTTGCGGATACTACAGAGGTAAACTCGCAATCGAAAAAGAGGCTGCTGTATAATTACAGCGTAGTCTGAATAGACTTATACTTAATCAGACAGCCAGGGAGCTTTGCTCTCCGGCTGCTTTAAGTATTAAGATGTATTGCTAAATTAAAATTGAATTAATGGAAAAAATAAATGCAGTAATCACAGGAGTCGGTGGATATGTACCTGATTATGTCTTGACTAATGACGAGATATCAAAAATGGTAGATACTAATGACGAGTGGATTATGACTCGTATCGGGGTAAGAGAAAGACGAATCCTGAATGAAGAAGGATTGGGTACTTCTTACATGGCCCGTAAGGCTTGCCGGCAACTGATGAAGAAAACCGGTGCTAATCCTGACGACATTGATTTGGTTGTTGTTGCTACTACTACTCCAGACTATCACTTCCCTTCCACTGCTTCTATTCTTTGCGATAAACTCGGACTTAAAAATGCATTTGCTTTTGATTTGCAAGCGGCTTGTAGCGGCTTTTTGTTTTTGATGGAAACAGCTGCTAATTTTATTCGCTCGGGAAGATATAAAAAAATCATTATTGTAGGTGCAGACAAGATGTCGTCGATGGTGGACTATACGGACCGTGCTACGTGTCCTATCTTTGGTGATGGTGCAGCTGCTTTTATGATAGAACCTACTACTGAAGATGTAGGGGTCATGGATGCTCTTTTGAGAACCGATGGTAAGGGCTTGCCCTTTTTGCACATGAAAGCGGGCGGATCGGTCTGTCCTCCTTCTTATTTTACGGTGGATAACCACATGCACTATATCTATCAGGAAGGTAGAACTGTGTTCAAATATGCAGTTTCTAACATGTCGGATAGCTGTGCAGCGATTGCAGAACGTAATAATCTGAATAAAGACAATATCGACTGGGTCGTTCCTCATCAGGCTAATATGCGTATTATCGATGCGGTGGCTCACCGGTTGGAACTCCCGATAGAAAAGGTATTGGTAAATATCGACAGGTATGGAAATACCAGTGCGGGTACTTTACCGCTTTGTATCTGGGATTTCGAAGATAAACTCAAAAAAGGTGATAACTTGATCTTTACAGCATTCGGCGCAGGATTTACCTGGGGAGCTGTTTATGTGAAGTGGGGCTATGATGGAAAGAAGGAATAGTAACGGACGTTACTGATATATAACACATAAAACGCATCTTATTTCGATTCGATGCGTTTTTTTGTCTAAACCAATAAATGAAGGGCGATGCATAAAGCAGGTTTTGTAAACATAGTAGGTAATCCGAATGTCGGTAAGTCGACATTGATGAATGTACTGGTAGGCGAACGGGTCTCGATAGCGACTTTTAAAGCACAGACCACTCGTCATCGTATTATGGGAATTTATAATACGGATGACATGCAGATTGTTTTCTCCGATACTCCGGGAGTCTTGAAACCGAACTATAAGTTGCAGGAATCGATGCTGAACTTTTCAACATCGGCACTGACGGATGCGGACATTCTGCTTTATGTAACGGATGTGATAGAGACTCCTGACAAAAATAACGAGTTTATTGAGAAAGTACGTAAAATGACCGTACCGGTACTTTTACTTATTAATAAGATAGACCTTACCAATCAGGAAAAACTGATTCAGCTGGTGGAAGAGTGGAAAGCATTGCTCCCGCAGGCCGAAATTATTCCGATCTCGGCGGCTTCGAAGTTCAATATTGACTATGTGATGAAACGGGTGAAGGAGTTGCTTCCGGATTCACCACCCTATTTTGGAAAAGATCAATGGACGGATAAGCCTGCACGCTTCTTTGTGAACGAAATTATCCGTGAGAAAATCCTGTTGTACTATGATAAGGAGATACCTTACTCGGTGGAAGTGGTCGTGGAGCAATTCAAAGAAGAGGCGAAGATGATACATATCCATGCAGTGATTTACGTTGAGCGTGATTCGCAAAAGGGAATTATTATCGGGAAACAGGGAAAAGCACTGAAGAAGGTGGCCACGGAGGCTCGTCGTGATTTGGAACGGTTCTTTGGAAAAACGATCTTTTTGGAGACGTATGTGAAAGTGGATAAGGATTGGCGTAGTTCGGATAAGGAACTCCGTAATTTCGGTTATCAGTTAGATTAAGAAGTATATTCATACGACTGTGACAGTCGTAAAAATAACGTGTAGACTATGGGAAATTTAGTTGCAATTGTGGGACGTCCCAATGTGGGAAAGTCGACTTTGTTTAATCGCTTGACTAAAACTCGTCAGGCAATCGTGAATGACGAAGCGGGAACGACCCGTGACAGACAATATGGCAAGTCGGAATGGCTGGGCCGTGAGTTCTCTGTGGTTGATACCGGTGGATGGGTAGTCAATTCGGATGATATTTTTGAAGAGGAGATCCGCAAACAGGTATTGATGGCGGTGGATGAAGCCGATGTAATTTTGTTTGTGGTAGATGTGATGAATGGGGTTACGGATCTGGATATGCAGGTCGCCGCAATTCTGCGGCGTGCAAAGAGCCCGGTAATCATGGTAGCCAATAAGACGGATAATAATGAATTAAGATATAATGCCCCCGAATTTTACAGTTTGGGATTGGGAGATCCGTACTGTATTTCTGCAATAAGCGGTAGTGGTACGGGTGATTTGATGGACTTGATCGTCAGCAAATTCAAGAGGGAATCAGAAGAAATTCTGGATGATGACATCCCTCGCTTTGCGGTGGTAGGACGTCCGAATGCCGGAAAATCGTCTATTGTTAATGCGTTTATCGGTGAAGAACGGAATATTGTGACTGAGATAGCCGGCACTACGCGTGACTCTATCTATACCCGGTATAACAAATTCGGTTTCGACTTTTATCTGGTCGATACGGCAGGTATCCGTAAGAAAAGTAAAGTGAATGAGGACTTGGAGTATTACTCGGTGGTCCGTTCCATTCGCTCTATCGAGAGTGCAGACGTATGTATCTTGATGCTGGATGCCACCCGCGGTATCGAGAGCCAGGATTTGAACATATTTTCTTTGATCCAGAGGAATCAGAAGGGACTTGTGGTGGTGGTGAACAAATGGGATTTGGTAGAGGATAAAACGGCAAAGGTCATGAAGACTTTTGAAGAAGCTATCCGTTCGCGTTTTGCTCCTTTTGTGGATTTCCCTATTGTTTTTGCTTCCGCATTGACCAAACAGCGTATCCTGAAAGTGCTGGAAGAAGCTCGTATCGTTTACGAAAACCGGACGATCAAGATTCCTACTGCACGGTTGAATGAGGAGATGCTTCCGTTGATAGAGGCCTATCCGCCCCCTTCGGTTAAAGGTAAGTATATCAAAATTAAATATATAACCCAGCTTCCTAATACACAGGTGCCTTCTTTCGTCTTTTTCGCCAATCTGCCGCAATATGTGAAGGATCCGTACAAACGTTTCCTTGAAAATAAGATGCGTGAGAAATGGAATCTGACCGGAACGCCTGTAAATATCTATATCCGTCAGAAATGATGTAAGCCAGCACACTTCATGATGCTTCTTGTCGTGTTTTTGCTGAAATATAGCGACTATTGTGATGCTTTTATGCAACTTTTTGCCTATCTTTGAAGCGCTAATTGAGATCACTCTCTCTTGCAGCTTTGTGAAGAAGAAGAGGACAGTAAATATGTCGTGGTGATATATGTCAATTCTATTAACTGGTTTTTTTACAATAAAAGGGCGTACTCGATAAAACGGGTGCGCCCTTTATTCTTTTAGCTGCAGTGGATGATCTTATCGGCCTGGGTCGGTCGAATTTCAGCCTTCTATATTTTGTATTTCCACATCTTTTACTTTACGGAGCAGGTCGGAAGCAAATATGAAATTATTCAGCAGTTTGTTGCTGGAAGTGAAGATGTCGTCTTTTGTGCCTTCCCATTCTTTCCTTCCTTCGTAGATATAAATGATCTTTTCTCCGATTCCCATCACGGAGTTCATGTCATGCGTGTTGATGATTGTCGTCATGTTGTATTCCCGGGTGATGTCGTGTATAAGATCATCGATCACTAATGAGGTCTTGGGGTCGAGTCCGGAGTTCGGCTCATCACAAAACAGGTATTGCGGATTGAGGGCGATGGCCCGTGCGATCGCTACCCGCTTCTGCATACCTCCACTGATCTCTCCCGGAAACTTGTCTTTGGCTTCTGTCAGATTCACGCGGTCGAGGCAGAACATGGCTCGTTTGGTACGGTCCCGTAATGTGTCGTTACTGAACATGTTCAATGGAAACATTACGTTGTCCAATACAGACATGGAGTCGAACAGGGCGGCGCTTTGAAAGATCATTCCCATCTCTCTGCGCAACATCTTCTTCTCCTTTTTGCCCATCGCCAGGAAATTGCGGTGGTCGTATAGTAATTCTCCTTTTTCGGGAGCCAGCAAGCCGACAATACATTTCATCAGTACCGTTTTTCCTGAACCGCTCTGCCCGATAATCAGGTTGGTTTTCCCATTCTCAAAAGTGGCGTTGATGTCTTTCAATACCGCTTTGTCTTCGAATGATTTATAGAGTCCTTTTATTTCAATCATCCCATTAAAAGTTTAGTTAATACCAGATCGGCAAATAAGATTAACACACTACTGGATACAACAGAATCTGTAGATGCTTTTCCGACTTCTATCGAACCTCCCTCTACCGTATAGCCGAAGAATGACGACACGCTGGCGATGATAAAAGCGAAAAATAGTGATTTGATAATACCGCACCACACAAACCATTCCACAAACATGTATTGCAGACCATATTCCAAATCGGTAGCCGTCATGATTCCTCCGAACCAGCAAGTGGCGAAAGCGCCGATGATTCCGGCAAAGATACTGAAAGTCACAAGGATAGGTATAGTGGTTACCATGGCGGTTATTTTGGGAAGTATCAGATAGTTGGCAGAGTTTACCCCCATTATTTCAAGGGCGTCGATCTGTTGGGTGACACGCATGGTACCTAATTCCGATGCGATATTGGATCCCACCTTACCGGCAAGAATCAGACACATGATGGAGGATGAGAATTCCAATAGCAGAATTTCACGCGTTACGTAACCCACTGTCCAACGGGGCATCCAGGGGCTTTCGATATTGAGCTTGATTTGTATGGTGATTACCGCACCTATGAAAAATGAAATCAGCAGTACGATTCCGATGGAATTCACTCCTAACTGTTCTATCTCGTTGAGGTATTGCCGGAAGAACATACGCATGCGCTCGGGCCGTGAAAATGTACGTCCCATCAGCATCATATATCTTCCGACGGTTCTTAATGCTTTGATCATAACTTCGTATATTTGTCTGCAAATGTACGTTTTTTCAGCTTATTTTTGCTACATTTGCCGCAAAATAACAAAGATATGGAAGAAAGCAAGATGGTGCTTCGTACGGAAGACTTGGTGAAGAAGTACGGTAAGAGAACTGTGGTCAGCCATGTGTCCATCAATGTGAAGCAGGGCGAAATCGTAGGTTTGCTGGGGCCGAATGGTGCCGGTAAGACTACTTCATTCTATATGACTGTAGGACTGATTACCCCCAATGAAGGCCGTATCTTTTTGGATGATCTTGAAATTACAAAATATCCGGTATATAAACGTGCACAGACCGGTATCGGCTATCTGGCGCAAGAGGCTTCTGTGTTCCGTCAGATGAGTGTGGAAGACAATATTGCTTCTGTGCTCGAGATGACCAACAAGCCTAAAGAATATCAGAAGGAAAAACTGGAAAGTCTGATTGCGGAATTCCGGTTGCAAAAAGTTCGGAAGAATAAAGGTAACCAGTTGTCCGGTGGTGAACGCCGTCGTACGGAGATTGCCCGCTGTTTGGCCATCGACCCGAAGTTTATCATGCTGGATGAACCTTTTGCCGGTGTAGACCCTATTGCGGTGGAGGATATCCAGCAGATTGTTTGGAAGTTGAAAGACAAAAATATCGGTATTCTTATTACCGACCATAATGTGCAGGAGACGCTAAGCATTACCGATCGTGCTTACCTTTTGTTTGAAGGAAAAATTCTTTTTCAGGGAACTCCTGAAGAACTTGCAGAAAATAAGATTGTGCGGGAAAAATATCTTAGTAATAGCTTTGTTCTCCGCCGTAAGGACTTTCAATTGGAGAAGGGTTAAATTCTGTTTTATCGGGTATATCTCAGATATATCATGTCGATACATTGTTCGCCATTATCTTCAAAGATCGGTTCGGGGTAGTTATTGATGAAGAAATTTTTGATAATATGTGATTCGACAAAGCCGTCCCTTTGTCTGATACCACAACGGTTACACATACAGGTGTTTCTTCCAGTTGCATAACATATAAATCTCCTCTGTCAAGATAATGCCGTATCATATCAACCGACGGGTCTGCTATGAGCAACAGGTTCAGATAGGCTTCTTTGTTTTCCTTGATTTCGCAGATACTTATGTCGGCTTGTTGTTTCATATTTTGCAGGAGGGTACGTAGCTGGGGGATACGTAAAAAGAACCTTCCGATTGTTTGGGGTATCGGAAGGTTGCTTTGAATTTCTTTTAGTTAGAGTTTAGGTTTAGCTTCCTTTACCACCATGGTGCGTCCGTGGTATTCTGCACCGTTTAATTCGGCAATGGCTTTTGAAGCTGCGGCATCGTCTTCCATTTCAACAAAAGCGAAACCTTTTGATCTGCCTGTTTCGCGATCCATAATGATTTTTACAGAAGAGACTGTTCCGTAATCTTCCATAACTTGTTGCAAATCTGCTTCCTTAACACGATAGTTAAGGTTTCCAACATAAATGTTCATAGTGAAAAAAGATAAAAATAAATAATGAAATAAAACTCTCGGGAAGATGACAGATAATAAAAAGATTAAAACGACAGAGAGTTTACATAGACGTTTTCGGACGAGGTAAAAACTTGCAATAGAAATCAAGAAACTAATACATCATCATTCCGATGCAAAGAAAAGCATAAAAAATGAAATTCCATTTCTTTCTCTTTAAAATTCTGATATATCTGTAGTGATTCTATGATTTATACGGTTCTTTCATTCAAAATGCTTTTATGAAATAAAAGGTGATTGGAAGGACTGCCACATTTACCAAGGAAAAGACTCATTGCAGACAAAAAATGGAACGGCTGTTTGATTGTGATAAAGTGGATGCTGTTGTGATAACTGTTATGATAGCTGTTAATGATAATTGTTATAATAGGAGTACACGCTTGTTTGCGCTCCTCTTTTGCCAAGTGTACTCAGGTGACACTATTCTGATAATAGCAGTATACGGTTCTGATAATAGCAGCATACGGTCGGGCTTCTCCGAAAAACTGGGGTACTTTTACAAAATGTCAATATGTTATTTTTAGTTGTTGTAGAATCTGTTTATTAAAGCAGATGACAGGGTTGACGCAGAAAACCTTCTGTATTTTCGTATTGAATGTACCTAAAAGATGTCCGTATGGACGATTCTCTGTTACTAAGATCGCTACTTTTGTATTTCGCTTGCAGTTTGTTTTAAAAATGCGTGTATCTCATTCTTTGTTCTATTTCAAAACTGGCTGAATCTTGTCTGCTGTTAGCATAAAGAGCACCCACGACAGGGCAAAATATGTTTTTCCCGTAGAGACTCTTATGGTTTCTCGTAGAGGAACGAGTCGTTCCTCTACGAGAAACTGAAGTTTTCCACCGGGGAAAAGTGTGTTAACCTGCCGGGGGAAACTGCATATTCATCCTCTTTTACCTGAGAATATGCAGGAAAAAGTGGATATTATACATTCATTTATGCACTTTTTTCTCTATTTGTCGCTTTTAAGTCGAAGTGCATGTTAGTAAAAAGCATGATATGAGGAATTTATGTCAGCCTATTTGCGTTTCTTGTAACTTTTGTCTATGTTGAAATTTTGTAATTCCAATAAGATCATGAACGGAATGGATTGTTCTATTTTTGTGAAGCTGTGCGACAAATCTCAGAAGGCTTCAACAGATTCTCTTACTCCATTAAAAGCGATTTGAATGAAAGAACCGTGTATGATTTATGTACGTGATTAATAAACTGTTGTATTATAAAAATAGGTCTCATTTCGTTTCATAAAGAATAATTCTTTCGCGTTTTTTTGATAATTGAAAGATTAGCGCTAATTTTGCACCCTCATTTAAATATGGAATAAAGTATAAATCAAATAAATAATTGTCAGAATGAACGTTTCATTTCAAAACATTGACAAAGTAAGCGCTTTGCTTACTGTAAAGCTGGAAAAGGCTGATTATCAAGAAAAAGTAGATAAATCGTTGAAGACATTCCGTCAGAAAGCACAGATTCCTGGATTCCGTAAAGGAATGGTTCCGATGAGTCTGGTGAAGAAGATGTATGGTAAATCGGTGATTGCCGAAGAGGTGAATAAGCTTCTCTCAGAAAAAGTATACGATTACATTAAGGATAATAATGTGAATATACTGGGTGAGCCGTTGCCAAATGAAGAAAAGCAACCGGTGATCGATTTCGATACCATGGAAGAGTTCGAATTTGTATTCGATATTGCTTTGGCGCCGGAATTTAAAGCAGAAGTTGACAAAGCGGATAAGGTTGATTACTATACAATCGAAGTTACGGACGAGATGGTAGAGAGTCAGGTAAAGGCTTATACCCAACGTAACGGTAAATATGACAAGGTTTCAGCTTATGAGGATAATGATATGCTGAAAGGCCTGATTGCCGAATTGGATGAAAATGGTAATACCAAAGAAGGTGGTATTCAGGTAGAAGGTGCTGTGCTGATGCCTTCTTATATGAAGAACGACGAGCAGAAAGCCATTTTTGCCAATGCTAAGGTGAATGATGTGCTGGTATTCAATCCGAACACAGCTTATGACGGTCATGAGGCAGAGATCGCTTCCTTACTGAAGATAGAAAAAGAAGCTGCTGCAGAGATGAAATCCAACTTCAGCTTCCAGGTAGAAGAAATTACTCGTTTTGTTCCGGGTGATTTGAATCAGGAACTTTTTGATCAGGTATTTGGCAAGGATGTTGTGAAGACAGAAGAAGAGTTCCGGGCTAAAATAAAAGAAGGAATTGCTGCACAGTTTGTTGCCGACAGCGATTACAAATTCCTGATCGATGTTCGTAAGATGTTGATGGAGAAGGTTGGTAAGCTCGAATTCCCGGATACACTGTTGAAACGTATCATGCTCCTCAATAACAAGGAGAAAGGCGAAGAATTTGTGGCCGAAAACTATGATAAGAGCATAGAAGAGCTGACATGGCACTTGATTAAGGAGCAGTTGGTTAAAGATAATGAGATCAAAGTAGAGCAGGAAGATGTTGTCAATATGGCCAAAAATGCAACAAAAGCTCAGTTTGCTCAGTATGGTATGATGACTGTGCCTGAAGATATTCTTGAAAACTACGCTCAGGAAATGCTGAAGAAGAAGGAAAACATAGACGGTTTGGTTGGTCGTGTTGTAGAAGCCAAGTTGGCTACAGCGCTGAAAGATAAGGTGACACTGGACAATAAAACCGTTTCATTGGAAGAATTCAACAAAATGTTCGAATAGTACTTCCCTTGTGGAAAGAACATAGTATCATAGGAACACAGAGTTTTTATAAAATTATAACTCTGTGTTTTTTTTGTCTCTGTGTTCTTTTTCGTTTCTTTGCATCAACATTATAAATAAAAAGGAAAGGAATTTGAAAATGGATGATTTTAGAAAATACGCAACCGGACATTTAGGAATGAATGGCTTGGTGCTGGACGATGTGATTAAATCGCAAGCAGGGTATTTAAATCCTTATATTCTCGAAGAGAGACAACTCAACGTGACGCAGCTCGATGTGTTTTCGCGTTTGATGATGGACCGTATTATTTTTTTAGGCACTCAGATTGATGATTATACTGCAAATACGTTGCAGGCACAGCTGTTGTATCTGGATTCGGTAGATCCGGGCAAGGACATCTCTATTTATATCAATTCTCCGGGCGGATCGGTATATGCCGGATTGGGCATTTATGATACGATGCAGTTTATCTCGAGCGATGTGGCTACCATTTGTACGGGGATGGCGGCATCGATGGCAGCTGTTTTGCTGGTGGCAGGTGCAGAGGGAAAACGCTCGGCGTTGAAACACTCCCGTGTGATGATTCATCAGCCGATGGGAGGTGCGCAGGGACAAGCTTCGGACATTGAAATCACTGCCCGCGAAATTCAAAAATTGAAAAAAGAACTTTATACTATTATTGCCGATCATTCTCATACTGATTTTGATAAGGTGTGGGCCGATTCGGACCGCGATTATTGGATGACTGCTGAAGAAGCCAAGGAATACGGTATGGTAGACGAAGTGTTGATTAAAAAATAAAAATGGCGGAATCGAAAACAACTAAAAAAAGATGTAGTTTCTGCGGCCGGGCAGAGAATGAAGTCGGTTTCCTGATCACGGGAATGAACGGCTATATCTGTGACAATTGTGCCACACAAGCTTATGAGATAACCCAGGAAGCTCTTGGAATGGGAAAAAAGACCACAGGAGCTACAAAATTAAATCTGAAAGAACTACCTAAGCCGGTAGAAATAAAAGCTTTTCTGGATCAGTATGTGATCGGACAGGACGATGCAAAGCGATTCCTGTCCGTGTCGGTATACAATCATTATAAACGGCTTTTGCAGAAAGACAGCGCTGATGATGTGGAGATTGAAAAATCAAATATCATCATGGTGGGAAGCACGGGAACCGGTAAGACATTGCTGGCCCGTACTATTGCCAGGTTATTGCAGGTACCGTTTACTATTGTAGATGCTACGGTGTTGACGGAAGCCGGCTATGTAGGCGAAGATATCGAGAGTATTCTGACCCGGTTGCTTCAGGTGGCGGACTATAATGTAGCCGAAGCCGAACGGGGAATTGTCTTTATCGATGAGATCGATAAGATAGCCCGCAAGGGCGACAATCCTTCCATCACCCGTGATGTCAGCGGTGAAGGTGTTCAGCAAGGATTGCTGAAACTGTTGGAGGGTTCTGTAGTGAATGTTCCGCCACAGGGTGGCCGTAAACATCCCGATCAGAAAATGATTCCGGTGAACACGAAAAACATTCTGTTTATTTGTGGCGGTGCTTTTGACGGCATTGAGAAAAAAATAGCCCAACGGTTGAATACACATGTGATAGGATATAGTGCTTCGCGCAAGTCTGCCGTTATCGACAAAAGTAACATGATGCAATATATAGCGCCGCAAGACTTGAAATCGTTCGGACTGATTCCGGAAATTGTCGGACGTTTGCCGGTGCTGACTTATCTCAATCCGTTGGATCGGAATGCACTCCGTGCTATCCTGACCGAGCCGAAGAATTCCATTATCCGGCAATACGTTAAACTGTTTGAAATGGATGGCGTTAAGCTGACATTCCAGGACGAAGTATTTGAATATATTGTCGATAAAGCGGTGGAATATAAACTCGGCGCACGCGGATTGCGCTCTATCGTAGAGACGATCATGATGGATGTAATGTTCGAGATCCCTTCGAAAAAGGCGAAAAAGTACGAAGTGACCTTGGATTATGCGAAACAACAACTGGAGAAAGCAAATATTGCGAGACTGCAAACTGCTTAAAATCAAAAGGTAAGAGGCACAGGATGATTTATTTCTGTTTTTTCTTGAAAAATATTAATCAGATTATGCTTGATATTTAAGAAGTTGTTTATAACTTTGTTAGAGTTCTTTTAGAAACTGTTTTGAATTTGCCGTCTGCCGGTCTGAAATGAGTTTTCGGACTGAAAAGGCGGCAAGGCATCAGCGAGAGCCCATAGAAAGCATTTGTAGAAGTACAAAGCAGTCTCTTGCAAGAGGAACTCTAACGTAAAATCATGAACTGAATAAAACAACCTATTTAAAGATGGCAGGGAAGATTAATTTGACAGACCAACTGAAGCGGTATTTCGGGTTTGATAAATTTAAGGGAAATCAGGAAGCGATCATTCAGAACTTGCTCGATGGAAAAGACACTTTTGTGTTGATGCCTACGGGAGGGGGAAAGTCTTTATGTTATCAGTTGCCTTCTCTTTTGATGGAAGGTACGGGGATTGTTATTTCTCCGTTGATTGCATTGATGAAGAACCAGGTGGATGCTATGCGCAATTTTAGTGAAGAAGACGGCATTGCTCATTTTATTAATTCTTCATTAAATAAAAGTGCGATAGACCAAGTGAAGGCTGATATCCTTGCCGGAAAAACAAAATTGCTATACGTCGCTCCGGAATCATTGACGAAAGAAGAGAATGTAGAATTTCTCCGTTCGGTTAAGATTTCATTCTATGCGGTTGACGAAGCTCACTGTATTTCGGAGTGGGGGCACGACTTCCGTCCGGAGTATCGGCGGATACGCCCTATTATCAATGAAATAGGGAAAGCACCTCTTATAGCACTTACTGCAACGGCAACCCCGAAGGTACAACACGATATTCAGAAAAACCTGGGCATGGTCGATGCGCAAATATTCAAATCGTCATTTAACCGTCCGAATTTGTATTACGAGGTACGCCCTAAAACTGCAAACATCGACAGGGATATCATCAAGTTTATCCGGAACAACCCGGAAAAGTCCGGCATTATTTATTGCCTGAGCCGTAAGAAGGTAGAAGAGCTTGCCGAAATACTTCAGGCTAACGGCATCAATGCAAGAGCATATCATGCAGGAATGGATTCTGCGACGAGAACTCAGAATCAGGATGATTTCCTGATGGAGAAGGTCGATGTGATTGTGGCAACCATCGCTTTCGGTATGGGTATTGATAAACCGGATGTAAGATACGTGATACATTACGATATACCGAAGAGCCTGGAGGGATATTATCAGGAGACAGGACGTGCCGGCAGAGACGGCGGTGAAGGTCGGTGTATTACCTTTTATACAAACAAAGACCTGCAGAAACTGGAAAAATTCATGCAGGGAAAACCGGTGGCAGAACAGGAAATCGGCAAGCAGCTTCTGTTAGAGACTGCTGCGTATGCCGAGTCATCCGTTTGCCGTCGTAAGACTTTATTACATTACTTCGGTGAGGAGTATTTGGAAGATAATTGTGGAAATTGTGACAACTGTTTAAACCCTAAAAAACAAGTGGAGGCTCAAGAATTATTGTGTGCTGTGATTGAAGCGGTCATAGCAGTAAAAGAAAACTTTAAAGCAGATTATATAATAGATATTTTACAAGGAAGGGAAACTTCCGAAGTGCAAGCACATTTGCACGAGGATTTGGAAGTATTCGGTTCCGGTATGGGCGAGGAGGATAAGACTTGGAATGCCGTGATCCGCCAGGCGCTGATTGCCGGGTATCTAAGTAAGGATGTGGAGAACTATGGCCTGTTGAAAGTAACGGAGGAGGGACATGCATTCCTGAAGAAACCGAAGTCGTTCAAGATAACCGAAGACAATGATTTTGAGGAAGTGGAAGAAGAGACTCCGGCTCGCGGAGGTGGTTCCTGTGCGGTGGATCCCGCGCTTTATTCGATGCTTAAGGATTTGAGAAAGAAGTTGTCGAAGAAGTTGGAAGTGCCGCCTTATGTGATTTTCCAGGATCCTTCTTTGGAAGCGATGGCTACGATTTATCCGGTGACGCTTGAAGAATTGCAGAATATCCCGGGAGTCGGTGCAGGAAAGGCCAAACGCTATGGTGAGGAGTTCTGCAAGCTGATCAAGCGCCATTGCGAGGAGAATGAGATCGAGCGTCCCGAAGATTTGCGTGTACGTACGGTAGCAAATAAATCCAAATTGAAGGTTTCCATTATTCAGGCTATCGACCGCAAGGTGGCTTTGGATGATATTGCTTTGTCGAAAGGGATCGAGTTCGGAGAATTGTTGGATGAGGTAGAGGCGATTGTCTATTCGGGTACTAAGTTGAATATAGATTATTTCCTTGACGAAATCATGGATGAGGATCACATGCTCGATATTTATGATTATTTCAAAGAATCGACCACCGATAAGATAGATGATGCTCTTGATGAATTGGGTGATGATTTCACGGAAGAAGAGGTACGTCTGGTCCGTATTAAGTTCATTTCGGAAATGGCCAATTAAGAAAGCGAGACTGTATAGAATACGATTTTATGGAAGAATCCTCTTACTGTTTGGTAAGGGGATTTTTTTTATTTCTATCCTTGTCTGTGTTGAATAAAAACTGTATATTTGCACGTAATAAATTTTAAACGCATAGCCCTATGTCATTTATTGCTGATAAGATTGTAATGGACGGATTAACGTATGACGACGTTTTGTTGATCCCCGCTTATTCCGAAGTTTTACCGCGTACTGTCGAGCTCTCGACAAAGTTTTCAAAAAACATTGAGTTGAAGATTCCTTTTGTGACCGCAGCCATGGATACGGTTACGGAAGCTAAAATGGCTATTGCGATAGCCCGTGAGGGAGGAATTGGCGTTATCCATAAAAATATGTCTATTAAAGAGCAGGCCAAGCAGGTCGCTACGGTCAAGCGTGCCGAAAACGGCATGATCTACGATCCGGTGACTATCAAAAAAGGTTCCACTGTCCGTGATGCCCTTGCCTTGATGTCTGAATATAAGATCGGCGGTATTCCGGTAGTAGATGACGATCGCTATCTTGTAGGTATTGTAACGAACCGTGATCTTCGTTTTGAGCGTGATATGAACAAGCATATCGACGAGGTGATGACAAAAGATAATCTGGTTACCACCAACCAGTCTACCGATTTGGAAGCAGCCGCACAAATCCTGCAGAAATATAAGATAGAGAAGCTTCCGGTGGTTGATAAAGACAATAAACTGATCGGTCTGGTAACTTATAAGGATATAACCAAAGCAAAAGATAAGCCGATGGCTTGCAAGGATTCTAAAGGGCGCTTGCGTGTGGCTGCCGGTGTGGGAGTTACTGCGGATACGATGGAGCGTATGCAGGCTTTGGTGGATGCTGGAGTGGATGCTATCGTGATAGACACAGCTCACGGACATTCAAAATTCGTAATCGAGAAACTGAAAGAAGCAAAAAAGAAGTTCCCGAATATTGATATCGTCGTAGGTAATATCGCTACCGGTGAAGCTGCCAGGGCATTGGTCGATGCAGGTGCCGATGGAGTGAAAGTAGGAATCGGGCCGGGGTCTATTTGCACGACTCGCGTGGTGGCCGGTGTGGGAGTTCCCCAGTTGTCGGCTGTTTATGATGTGGCAAAAGCTTTGAAAGGCACCGGTATCCCTCTGATTGCAGATGGCGGATTGCGCTATTCGGGCGATGTGGTGAAAGCCCTTGCTGCCGGCGGTTATTCCGTGATGATCGGCTCACTGGTGGCCGGAACGGAAGAAAGTCCGGGCGAAACGATTATTTTCAATGGCCGTAAGTTCAAGTCGTATCGGGGCATGGGCTCATTGGAAGCGATGGAGAACGGGTCGAAAGACCGTTATTTCCAGAGCGGTGAGTCGGATGTGAAAAAGCTGGTACCGGAAGGTATTGCCGCCCGTGTTCCCTATAAAGGCACTTTGTATGAAGTCATTTATCAGCTGACCGGAGGTCTGCGTGCCGGAATGGGATATTGTGGCGCACCCAATATAGAGAAACTGCATGATGCGAAATTTACCCGCATCACCAATGCCGGTGTGATGGAAAGTCACCCGCACGATGTGACTATTACGAGTGAATCACCCAACTACAGTCGTCCGGAATAAGAAACATCTGTCGGCTAAAATAAATCAGTCTGCCTTTGATTATGCTTTGTCATATTTTGAAGGCAGGCTTTTTAATTTTAGGGCGATACAATTTTTTTTCTCTTTCAGCGTTTAATAAAACGTATGTATGTAAATGAGACTTTGTTATGAAAAAAAATCTGGTTTTGTTGCTAACCTGCCTGTTCGGGCTTTCAGCTTTTGCACAAGAAGATCCGGTGTTGATGCGGATTAACGGGAAAGATATTACTCGCTCCGAGTTTGAATACATCTATAACAAGAACAATTCCCTGAATGAGTTGGAGGCTAAGACGTTGGATGAATACGTCGATCTTTTTATCAACTTTAAGTTGAAAGTGGCAGCTGCCGAAGCTGCCGGGATCGATACGACCCGTGCTTTTCGCGAAGAGCTGAATGGGTATCGCCGCCAATTGGCAAAATCATATCTGACGGATGAAGAGGCAGATGAAGCATACGCACGCCAGTTTTATGATAAGATGAAAGCCGCTTCACATGCGGGATACGTGCAGGTCATGCATATTTTCAAGTATTTGCCGCAAACCTCCCCGAAATCCTTGGTGAGCGAAACCGAAGCTCGCATGGACTCCCTGTACCAGGTTTTATCTGCCAATCCGGATGCCGATTTTGCATCTTACGTCAGTGAGTTCTCTGATGATAAGAATCCGTTCTGGGTGGGCTTCCTTCAGACTCCGGAAGAATTTGAGAATGTCGTTTTTGCAATGAAGAGCGGAGAGATCTCCAAACCGTTCTTTACCCCCCAAGGCATGCATATCGTTAAGGTACTCGACCGGAAAGAATTGGCTCCTTTTGCAGAAGTGAAGGAGGAGATCAGCCGCCGTCTGGCACGCAGGTCCGGCATTGACAAAGGCACGGAGGCATGCGTTGAGAAACTGAAGGCTGAGTATAACTATCAGCCCGATAATGACGCTTTGCAGGAACTGCTGACCAAAGGAGAAACAGAGAAAACTCTTTTCACGTTGGACAACCATGCATATACCGGCGCAGACTTCAAGCGCTTTGCCGCATCATATCCCAGAAGCCTGAAAATGCAGTTGGAAGCATTCACGGTGAAGTCGGTGCTCGATTATGAGAACAGCCGTCTGGAAGAGAAATATCCGGCTTTCCGTCTTTTGATGCAGGAGTATAAAGAAGGAATGTTGCTGTTCGAAATCAGCAATCGTGAGGTTTGGGAACGGGCTGTTGCCGACGAAGCCGGACAGGCTGCTTATTTTGCTTCTCATAAGTCGGATTATAATTACAAAGAACCGCGTTATAAAGGCATCGTGGTGCATTGCGCCGACAAGAAAATGGCAAAAGAAATAAAGAAGCTCATAAAGAAACTGCCGGAAGAAGTCTGGGCCGATACCATTGCCAAAACATATAATGATTCGGTTGCGGAAATCGTGAAGGTGGAGGAAGGGCTGTTTGCAAAGGGCGACAATAAATATGTAGACAAGCTGGTCTTTAAATCCGGTAGCTTCGAACCTTTGGAGGCTTATCCTTTTACAACTGTTTTTGGCGGAAAACGGAAAGGTCCGGATAGCTATAACGAGGTGCGCGGACCACTTGCCGCCGATTACCAGAATTTCCTTGAATCGCTTTGGGTGAAGCGTTTACGTGCCGAAAGTAAGGTTGAAATTAACCAAGAGGTTTTAAAAACAGTTAATAACCACTGATATAACCGATTATTGCATTATCTTCGTACCTTGAATATAAGTATAAATTCAGTTGACAATGCGAATAACGGGCCTCTTACTGGTTTCTCTCTTTTTCTGTGCGGCGTGTACGGACAGCCATGATCATAAGGGGAAAACTCCTCTGGTAGAGGTGGATGGTAACTTTTTGTACAAGGAAGACCTGCAATCCGTGCTTCCTGCCGGATTGTCAAAAGATGACAGTCTGCTTTTCACCGAGCACTATATACGGGATTGGGCGGAAGACGTCCTGCTGTATGAGAAGGCCGAGAATAACATCCCCGATAACGAAGAGATCGAAAGATTGGTAGGAAACTACCGGAGAGCCTTGATTATGCATACTTACCAGCAAGAGCTGATCGGGCAGAAACTTACCAATGAGATTCCGGAACAGGAACTTGCCGAATATTACGAGAAAAACAAAGAACTTTTCAAATTGGACCGCCCCTTGGTGAAAGGGTTGTTTATCAAAGTGCCTTTAACTGCTCCTCAAATTGCCAATGTCCGGAAATGGTACAAGTCCGATGCACAGGAAGCTGTGGAGCATCTGGAAAAATACAGTTTTCAGAACGCGGTGAAATACGAATACTTCTACGATAAATGGGTACCGTTGAGCGAAGTGCTGGATATGATTCCCTTGCAGACAGAGATGCCGGAAGAGTATATCAGTAAGAATCGCCATGTGGAATTGAAGGATACCGCTTTTCATTACTTTCTTAATGTGGCCGATTATCGGGCGATAGGAGAAGAAGCACCTTATGAATTTGCGATGCCGGAGGTGAAGGACATGCTTGTCAACATAAAGCGGGTCGATTTTATGCGGCGGGTGAAAGATGATTTGTATAAGCGCGCTGTAGAGAGGAATAAGATTATATATAATTATTAAATACAAAGAATGAAGAAGTTTGTAAACTTTAGATTTGTTGTTTTATTTGTGCTGGCAATACTGGCTGACACGGCAATGTACGGACAGGACAATGTGATTGACGAAGTAGTTTGGGTTGTAGGCGACGAAGCTATTCTGAAATCGGAAGTAGAAGAAGCACGCTTGAGTGCCTTGTATGACGGACGTAAAATAGACGGTGATCCTTATTGTGTGATTCCGGAAGAGCTGGCCGTACAGAAATTGTTTTTACACCAGGCGCGTCTTGACAGTATCGAGGTTCCCGAAAGTGAAGTGATTCAGCGGGTAGATGCGATGACCAACCATTGGATACAGATGTTGGGCTCAAGAGAAAAGATGGAAGAATACTTCTTTGAGCAACAGAACAAAACCCCGTCTCAGATACGTGAAACTCTTCGCGAGAATGCACGCGAGGGACTTACCGTGCAGAAAATGCAGCAGAAACTCGTGGGAGATATAAAAGTGACTCCTTCCGAAGTGCGCCGTTATTTCAAGGACCTTCCTCAGGACAGCATTCCTTATGTTCCTACACAGGTAGAGGTACAGATTATTACCTTGCAGCCCAAAATTCCAGTCGAGGAGATAGAAGATGTGAAGAGACGCTTGCGCGAATATACCGACCGTGTGAATAAAGGAGAGACGGAATTCTCCACCTTGGCCCGTCTGTATTCAGAAGACCGTGGTTCTGCCATGCGTGGCGGTGAAACCGATTTCATGGGCAAGGGAATGATGGACCCGGCTTATGCCGCCGTCGCTTTCAGTTTGCAGGACCCCAAGAAGGTCTCCAAGATTGTGGAGTCGGAATACGGATTCCATATCATACAGCTGATAGAAAAGCGTGGTGACCGTGTAAACACCCGCCACATCCTGCTGCGTCCTAAAGTCTCCGAAAACGAGCTGGTAGAGGCCTGTGGACGGTTGGACTCTATTGCCGATGATATCCGCTCCGGTAAATTCTCATTCGATGATGCTGCTTCCGTACTTTCTCACGACAAGGATACGCGTAACAACCACGGGCTGATGGTGAACACCAACTCCAATGACGCCATGGCTACCTCCAAGTTCGAAATGCAGGAGTTGCCGCAGGATGTAGCAAAGGTGGTGGATAAGCTGAACGTCGGTGAGATTTCGAAAGCCTTTACCATGGTCAACGAGAAAGACGGAAAAGAGATCTGCGCTATTGTGAAGTTAAAGACCCGCATCAACGGCCATAAGGCGACCATTACGGAAGATTATCAGAATCTGAAAGAGATCGTTATCTCTAAACGCCGGGACGAGATGCTGCATAAATGGATTTTGGAAAAGCAGAAGCATACTTATGTGCGTATCAATGAAAACTGGAAAAACTGCGATTTCAAATATCCGGGTTGGATTAAAGATTAATGAGAACGAATAATGTCTTTTTTAAAAGCGTCCTCACGGGGGTGATATGCCTGTTCGGGGCATATTTCCTTTGGGCTCAGGATCAGCGGCCCCAACAGAAACCTCAGAAGAAAAAGACGAAGGTAGATCTTCTTCATGCCGACGAGGGTAGAGCCGATAAGATGGCGCGTCCGGACGTGCAGGTACTTGTCGGTTCGGTAAGGCTGCGCCATGACAGTATGTACATGTACTGTGACAGTGCGCTGATCTATGAAAATACGAACTCGGTAGAGGCCTTTGACAATGTGCGGATGGAGCAGGGAGATACGCTGTTTATCTATGGCGATTACCTCTACTATGACGGAATCTCCCAGTTGGCCCAGCTTCGTGAGAATGTTAAGATGATCAACCGTAACACGACGTTGCTGACAGACAGTTTGAATTACGACCGCGTTTATGATTTGGGATATTATTTCGAGGGAGGTACATTGACGGACGAAGAGAACGTGCTTACTTCCGACTGGGGTGAATACAGCCCGTCTACCAAGCTGTCCGTCTTCAATCATAACGTGAAACTGGTCAATCCCAAGTTTATCCTGACCTCGGATACCCTGAAGTATAATACCGTATCCAAAACAGCAACCATCCTCGGTCCGTCTGAAATTGTGAGTGATGAGAACCACATCTTCTCGGAGCGGGGGATCTACAATACCTTGACCGAACAGGCCGAATTGCTGGACCGCTCCGTATTGACGAACCAAGGGAAACGGATGACCGGCGACAGTCTGTTCTACGACCGCAAATCGGGATATGGCGAGGCTTTCGACAATGTGGTGATGAACGACAGCGTCAATCGCAATATGCTGACGGGAGATTACTGCTTTTACAATGAACTGACCGATAGCGCTTTCGCCACAAAACGGGCGGTAGCTATCGACTATTCTCAGGGCGACAGCCTTTATATGCATGCCGATACTTTAATGATGATTACCTCTTATCTGAATACGGATTCGATGTTTCGTGAGATGAGGGCTTATCACAAGGTGCGCATGTTCCGCACCGACTTGCAGGGCGTCTGTGATTCATTGGTCTATAATTCCAAAGATTCTTGTGTGACGATGTATACCGATCCGATCCTTTGGAACGAAGGCCAGCAGTTGTTGGGCGAAGAGATCAAGATCTATATGAATGACAGTACGATCGATTGGGCGCACATCATCAATCAGGCACTGACGGTGGAGATGAAAGATTCGCTGCACTACAACCAGGTTTCGGGAAAAGAGATCAAAGCCTATTTTGACAGCGGTGAGATGCGGAAAGTAGATGTCATAGCCAATGTATTGGTTGTCTTTTACCCGCAGGAGGAGGATAGCACGATGATTGGCATGAACACCTCCCAGACCAGTCTGCTGACGATGTATCTGAAGGACCGCAAAATGAAGCGTATGGTTATGAGCCCCAAGTCGGACGGAGTACTTTATCCGATGGATCAGATTCCGGCTGATAAAATGAAACTGCCCACGTTTGTCTGGTTCGATTACATCCGGCCGCAGAATAAAGAGGATATATTTGAATGGCGGGGCAAAAAAGCCGGTGAAGTATTGCGCAAGTCTACCCGGAAGCCATTAAATGCGCCTAAGCGTGAATTAATTAATATGAAATAGGACTATGGGAATGTTTAATAGCGGCATGAGAAAACCGCGTCGTTTCAATCATCAGTACATCTACGTAGACGAGCGGAAAGAAAAGCTCGAAAAGATGGAAGAACAGGCCAAGCGTGATTTGGGCATGTTGCCGGAGAAAGAGTTTTCTCCGGAGGATATCCGTGGAAAATTCGTGGAAGGAACTACACACCTGAAACGCCGCAAGGAGAGTGGGCGAAAGCCGGTGCACTTGGGAGTTATTCTCGTGATTATCGTTTTATTGATCTTCCTGTGGCATTATTTGCAAACGGGTAGTTGGAGCTGGGGAGAGTTGTGATTTATAAATTGTGATTTTACTGAATTCTAACTGCTAAACATTATGAGTGATATCATTCATTTATTGCCCGATTCGGTTGCCAATCAGATAGCGGCCGGTGAGGTGATACAGCGTCCGGCGTCTGTCATTAAGGAGTTGGTGGAAAATGCAATCGATGCGGAAGCCGGTAATATACATGTATTGGTAACGGATGCCGGTAAGACCTGTATCCAAGTGATCGACGACGGAAAAGGAATGTCTGAGACGGACGCCCGTCTGTCTTTTGAGCGCCATGCCACTTCGAAGATACGCGAGGCCTCCGATCTGTTTGCTTTGCGTACAATGGGGTTTCGCGGTGAAGCGCTTGCTTCCATTGCGGCCGTTGCACAGGTTGAGCTTAAAACCCGCCTTGAGAATGAAGAACTGGGCACCAAGCTGGTCATTGCCGGTTCCAAGGTAGAGAGCCAAGAGGCGGTATCTTGTCCCAAAGGAAGTAACTTCTCCATCAAGAACCTGTTTTTCAATATTCCGGCACGCCGTAAATTCCTGAAGGCCAATTCTACGGAGTTGAGCAATATACTGACAGAATTCGAGCGTATCGCTCTTGTGCATCCGGATGTCGCTTTCTCTCTTTACAGCAACGACTCCGAATTGTTTAATCTCCCGGTGTCTCCGTTGCGCCAGCGTATTCTTGCTATTTTCGGCAAGAAGCTAAACCAGCAGTTGTTGAGTGTGGATGTGAATACAACGATGATCCGCCTTTCCGGTTATGTGGCAAAGCCGGAGACGGCACGCAAGAAAGGGGCGCATCAGTATTTCTTTGTGAACGGCCGTTACATGCGGCACCCTTATTTCCATAAAGCGGTGATGGAGGCTTACGAGCAATTGATTCCGGCAGGTGAGCAGATTTCCTATTTCCTCTATTTTGACGTAGATCCTGCCAATATCGATGTGAATATCCACCCGACGAAGACGGAAATCAAATTTGAGAACGAACAGGCTATCTGGCAGATTGTTTCTGCAGCTGTCAAAGAGTCGCTGGGGAAATTCAATGCGGTTCCTTCCATCGATTTTGATACGGAAGACATGCCCGACATCCCGGTTTTTGAACAGAATCTCCCTCCGGAACCTCCGCGGGTGCAATATAATTCGGATTTCAATCCATTCAAGACCTCTTCCTCCGGTGGCGGAAGTATGGGCTATTCCCGTCAGAAAGTAGATTGGGAAGACCTTTACAGCGGGTTGGAGAAGGCCAGCAAGATGAATCTTCCTCCAGAGGAGACGGAAATCGAACCGGATGAATCTTTTCCGGCTGAAGAGACCAGGCAGCCGGTTGTCTCGGATACATTGTATGCCCATGAGCCTGTCGTGGAAAAAGGAAACCTCCATCTACAGTTTAAGGGGCGTTTTATACTGACCTCCGTAAAGTCCGGATTGATGCTGATCGACCAGCACCGTGCTCACGTACGGGTACTGTTCGACCGCTACATGCTTCAGATCAAGCAGGGGCAAGGGATGTCTCAGGGAGTCCTTTTCCCGGAGATTTTGCAGCTTCCGGCTTCCGAGGCGGTTGTACTGCAAGGCATCATGGACGATCTTTCGGCTGTGGGCTTTGACCTCAGCGATTTGGGAGGAGGAAGTTATGCGATCAATGGCATCCCTTCCGGCATCGAGGGGCTCAATCCTTTGGAGCTGGTGCGCAACATGGTGCATACGGCCATGGAGAAGGGGAGTGATGTGAAAGAAGAGATTCAGAGCATTCTGGCATTGACATTGGCCCGTGCGGCTGCCATCGTTTATGGGCAGGTGCTGACCAATGAGGAGATGATAAGCCTTGTTGACAGTCTTTTTGCCTGTGCCACTCCCAATTACACACCGGATGGTAAAACTGTGCTTGCCACTATCAGGGAAGAAGAGATAGAAAAGCTCTTTAAATAGAAAAGCTTTCTCTTTTCCCCGGAAAACGACATAAAATCTTATTTTTTTCAAAACCTTTTAGTTTCGGTGGTGTTATTTAAACAGTTCAATAAGAAAAAACAATAACCACTTTAACTATTTAGGTATATGAAAAAGATTCTAATGTTGCTGGCTTTTGCCGGCGTAGCGGCCGTATCCTCGGCTCAGCAAGTTACTGTTACCGAAACGGAAGTAATTGAGGTACAGGATAAATATCAGGTGTTGACCAATCCTTTCTGGAGTAACTGGTTCTTCTCCATCGGCGGGGGTGCCCAGGTACTTTACGGAAATGGCGATAATGCAGGTAAATTCAAGGACCGCATCAGCCCAGTCTTGAATGTTGCCGTAGGTAAATGGTTCACTCCCGGATTGGGATTGCGTTTACAGTATAGCGGTCTGCAGGCTAAAGGCTTCTCGTATGACAAGACAGCCCCGTATGTAACCGGCAATGAGCTGGGCGGCGGATATTACAAGCAGAAATTCGACTATATGAACCTGCATGGTGACGTCATGTTTAATTTGAACGCTCTTTTCGGCGGTTACAATTCCCACCGCGTTTACGAAATTATCCCTTACTTGGGAGCCGGCTTCACTCATTCTTACACCAAGCCTCACATGCAGGCCTTTACCATGAATGCCGGTTTGATCAACCGTTTCCGTATTTCCAATGCTGTCGACATCAACTTGGAGTTAAGCGCTACGGGACTGGAAGGGAAGTTTGACGGCGAGCATGGAGGCAAACATGATTATGACGGTATTCTCGGTGCTTCCGTCGGCTTGACTTATCGTTTCCCGAACCGCGGATTCCAACGTCCGTTCCCGCAGATTATCTCCGAAATGGAGCTGAGGAATATGCGCGAACAGATGAATGCAATGGCGGCTGCCAATCTTGCTTTGCAGCAACAGTTGCAGGATGCGGAAAGCCAGCCCACTACCGAGGTCATCGAGCAGCAGGTTGTCGTAGATGCCAACATCGCCCCCCGCACCGTATTCTTCCAGATCGGTTCTGCCGAGATCTCTCCGCGTGAGGCAATGAACCTCTCTTATCTGGCCGAACAGATGAAGAAGTTCCCGGATACGAAGTATGTTGTGAACGGATATGCCGACTCTGCAACAGGTACTCCCGACTTCAACAAAGAGTTGAGTCTGAAACGTGCTCAGGCAGTGGTGAATGTATTGACCAAACAGTACGGCATTGCAGCCGACCGCTTAAGCATAGACGGTAATGGCGGTGTCGATAAATTCGGTCAGCCGATCCTGAACCGTGTCGTATTGGTGAAATCCAACAATTGATGGAGGGTCCATCGTGAAGAAAGGTACCTAAATTGAAATGTTCTCTTCAGACAGTTACAGATCGTAACCGTTAAACCTGAAAGAGCCGTATCAAACTCTGTTTAGAGTAATGATACGGCTCTTTCCTTTGCCTTTAGGGGATGTCTTGATTTCAAACAGGAAGTCCTTCTTTGGTGAAATAAAGTTTTGCCACCCTCCCTTTATTTACGTCTCCGTTAATACTGTTTATTCTATTCCGTTTATTTCTCCGCTGTAAATTTCTTCACCTGTTCGGCTATCAGATCCGCATCATCGAAGTAGTTTATCTTCATCGCTTTGCGGACATCCGATAAAGTGTCGGCGGCAGCGGCTCTTGCCACTTCACATCCCTGCTTCAGCATCTCGTAGATGGCCGGAATATCCTTTTCAAACTCTTTTCTCCGGTTGCGTATCGGTTCCAGTGTCTCTTGCATGATGGCGTTCAGGAAGCGTTTCACTTTCACATCTCCCAGTCCGCCGCGCTGATAGTGCGCTTTCAGTTCATCCAGGTTCGGATAATCCGGCAGATAACGTTCGAAGTGTTCCGGACGGCAGAATGCATCCAGATAAGTAAACACGGTGTTGCCTTCGATCTTGCCCGGATCCTGTACGCGCAGGTGGTCGGGATCGGTAAACATGCTCATTACCTTTTTCTGTATATCGTCTGCTTCTTCCGAAAGATAGATACAGTTACCCAATGATTTACTCATTTTGGCCTTGCCGTCGGTACCCGGAAGACGAAGGCAGGCCGCATTGTCCGGCAATAAAATCTCCGGTTCTACCAGTGTTTCGCCATAAATGTGGTTGAAGCGGCGTACGATTTCCCGTGCCTGTTCGAGCATCGGCTCCTGATCTTCGCCTACCGGAACAGTCGTTGCACGGAATGCGGTGATGTCGGCTGCCTGGCTGATGGGATAGGTAAAGAATCCGACCGGAATGCTTGTTTCGAAATTGCGCATCTGGATTTCCGTCTTTACAGTCGGGTTGCGTTGCAAGCGTGACACCGTAACCAAATCCATGAAGTAGAAACTCAGTTCGCACAGTTCGGGGATTTGTGATTGGATAAAAATGGTGGTTTTTGTCGGGTCGAGGCCGCACGCCAGATAGTCGAGTGCCACCTCGATTACGTTTTGGCGCACCTTCTCCGGATTGTCGATATTGTCGGTCAAGGCCTGTGCATCGGCAATAAACACAAACATTTTCTCATATTGTCCGGCATTCTGCAAGTCTACTCTTCTTTTGAGAGAACCTACATAGTGCCCGATGTGGAGTCTGCCTGTGGGGCGATCCCCTGTTAATATAATCTTTCCCATTTCTTTATCATTTAATATTTATTTTCTGTATATACTTTGCAAATTTAGGTATAAATCTCGATTTATGTGCCAGTGTGATAAGAAAATGCAGGAATTAACTTTTTTGTCCTGCCGGATAACATTAATTGCAATGAAAAGAACGATTCTTAAGTTTATGGCTAAGTGTCTCTGCGAGGTTGGTCGTAATGAAATGATGGAATGGGGAATATACAAATGGGAAGTGATTCTTAAATGTCTCTATTCAGTAGTGACAAATGTGGTCGGAAGTGTTATATTTGCAAAAAATATTGCCGATGTATTATCCAATGGAGTGACAACTCTTGAAATGACTCGTGTAGGTAAAAATCTTACGACTCTGACTAAAGGGATGCCATGGTCCGAAGCAGAACCAATGTGGAAGCGATTATCAACTGTGTATGCAAAAGGAGCTAAAGGTACCATACATGTTTTTCAGAGTTCACGAGGTGTTGGGATTAATAGTATTTGGGGGACAGTAGAATATCCTATTTTGAAACAAAATGGCTAAATATAATATGTCATATAGTGAAGTAATTATGATTAATAAAAAGAAAATTTTAATATATAGAAAGTATGATGGCAATTTAGATGCATGGGCACGAATTGCAACATTAGATGAGAAAGAAAGTATGTCAGATGATGATTGGTATTTAATAGACGAATTAATTCAATGAATGAAGATGATATCTGGAGACAAATTATTCAGTTTGTCAAAGAAGAACGATGGGATGGTGAATACACTCGCGAAACAGATCTTGTAAAAGATTTAAAGCTCAAAGGAGATGATGCTTACGAATTTATCTATTTGTATAGTGAAAAATTCAATGTAAATATTGCTAAGTTTAATTCTGAAAAATATTTCTATGCTGAAGGAGACTGGATATTGTTAGAAATATTAGATTTGATTCTAAAACGGAAGAAAAAGGTTAAGGAAAAAATAACTCTCGGTGATTTAGAAAGAGGTGTAAAAGAGGGAAAATTAGTTTAATATTATACGTAAAATGTTTGATGTTTTTGTATGTGTTTGTTATGGTCGAGTACGATATACCACCTGACACAAATGAATATTATTCGTTCTGAACTAAATGCACAAGGAGGAAATTATGGACAAAGGTTAGATTATGGAGCAACTTCCGTAGGGAGTTATAACTATATTCCATTCAATATTTCGGCGCAAAACCAATTAAGTTTTGGATTTGTATCTTTACCTATTAATAAATTTTTAAAATTCAAATAGAAACAGATTGCCATGAAAAATATTTTGATTATAATAATATTGTTTTTTCTACAAAATAATATGCTTGCACAGAAAAATTATAGTGCCGATTCTATTAAATATTTAGCGGGATATAATGCTATTATTAATGATTCTATAAACAAGGGGAAAAGCTTGATAATTTCGGATTCACTTGTTGACTTAAATATTTCTGTGTTTTATAAGGAACTAAAACAAAAAGATGAAGATAAGCGCTCTGTAATGATCCGGTTGTTATATAAAATATATCAAAACGTTGATTTCTGTTCCAAATTGACATTTTTAAACGATAAAAGTGTACAATATTCAAAGAATATATTGTTTTTTTCTCCGATTATAAATGATTCAATTTTATGCGCAGAACTGTTTGAATACGAAAGAAATCTAAATAAAAACAATAAAACCGAATACAGGCATGTGGCGGCATTTAATACAAGTTATATATATTTATTTATGTTTGATAAAGTCGGAAAGATAAAATCAATGTTTAGAAAAGAGATGATTTATGATTAATCAGGCAAGTTTGTGTTGTCTATCGGATGCTTACCCAACTTCTTGATATTCAATTGAAGTCCTATTTATAATGAGTTAGGTTTATTAGCACTATTATGAAATCATAAGAATATGAAGATTAAAACATTATTTAAGACAGTTTTTTGCGCAGGATTAGTTTTAACTCTTGTTTTGTATCTATGCCATTTATACGGCAACTATATAGAAAAAACACAGGAACCTATTACTGGTTACACATATAATGGATTTGAGGAAAAAAGTAACTATAAGAGTTCAAATATAATTCTTATAACCTATAAATCAAAACAATATGTATTACATACGGGAGATCGAATCTTGGACAAGATAAAGTCTGGGGATTTTCCTAAATTATACTATTCTTCAAAAACTGATTATCTTTTCTTTGAAGGAGATTACTTACCTGTGGGTTATGCCAAAGCTGCTTTATTGTTCACTATTATCTTTTCGATTATTGGTACTCTAATATGGAGAAAAGAACTTAATAATGATATTCGCACAATGTAAAAAATGTCAAGGGCAACATGACGACATCCATTTGATACTGGTACTCTTGTCTACAACTACGAGACTGGTCAAACCGGAGCGGTTCTTTTTCTTACGTACAAACATAGCGCGAAGGTACGGATTTTACTTGCGTCACCCAAAATCACGCTAAAATCGTCGCTACAGATACCTATAAAGCAGATTTGAAAAATATTAGACAAAAAACGATAAAGTCAGGAATAAGGATAAAGTCACGATGGATTGTAAATCCGCGGGAACGGAGTCTCCTCCGTGTGATAATTCACGTAAACCTTAATAGTTTTCTGACGATAATAAAAAGCAATAGCAAGGCTCCAACAATAAATAAAAACTTCATAAATCGTATTGTATTTGCTTTTTCCTCATCAATTTCAGTCCATTGGTAATTGTCTTTGATTTGGCTGTATTCATCGTTGTCTATATCCTTAAATGATATGGCTGGATGTCCTTTGTCGCTTTTATAACCTGTTTCATACGATACTAAATATTTTATGTTATTCAAACTGTCCATACATTTCAGTAATACAGATGTATCATTATAACCATAACCCAAAAGAATCTTTATTCTAAAACTGCTTTGTCTGTATCTAAAACCAATACCCGTTAACTCAAAGCCGTCTTCATTGCATATTTCGGTGATACCCACCCAGCCATTTCGGTCATATCCACCCAGTTTGT
>CAUEFX010000051.1 GCA_958477465.1 uncultured Bacteroides sp. | reverse complement strand
GGGGGCAAATATTCAGTACATGACTCCCAGGAAGACCAGCACAAAGGCCGGAATCACAATGAACTTCCTTCTTTTTTCCATCTCTTCCGGTGTGAGCACCTTCTTCTCTTTTTCAGGTTCTTCCTTCAAGGCTCTGCCGTTTTCCGGCTGTACCGCCGTTTCTTCTGCCGCTTCGGGCTTTTCCAAATCTTTATCTTCCATTACTCGTTGGTTTTAGGGTGATACATTATACTGTCTTTATCCGCCCGGTGGAGGGAGTCCACCGGATGGACAAACGGCAACTCCTTTTGTGTGCCGTGAGAGAGAAAACGCCCGAAAGCGCGTGCTACGGTGATACCACATAGAACGGTACTGGTAACCAGCATGCCCACAAGCACTCCCTTACGCTCTTTTTCGGACAGCTCCTCGCAAACGTTCTTCAGTTTTTCGCTGATCTCTGTCTTTATCTTCCTGCTTTTCATTACCTTAATATATTAGCGTTCAACGGTCCTTATATCCCTGTTTTCCAAAATCTCAAAGCGTTCCGCCATGAAGCCTTGCGGATTATTATCCGACCTGACCGTACTCTGCAGGAAGCAACGGGTGACCAGGGAACGCTCGGTGATATTGCTGTTTCGGATAATCATCTGCCGGGCAAAGGTGGTGATCCGGTACGGATAGTTATCGAAATCACACTGCATGCTGTCTACCAGGACAGTCTGGTTAATATTACCGCTGATCAGACGATTATAATAGCCTTTCTCGTTCCAATCCCGGTAATAACTATAAAGACTCTTGTCCGCCAGATACATGGCCCGGTTGATATTGGATTCGATAGCGGCCTTATCGGGAGCCAGCGTAAAGAACAGTTCATGCATGCGGCGCACATGCTCGCGGGCCTCCACCGGACGGTTCAATGCCGCATCTTGGGATAACGCCACTATGAGTGACTTGCCCTGATCCAATACATATACTTTCTCCCGTTGCTGGTTAGCAAAGAGGTAGGACTTTCAGATGGCATACGTAGTCAGTGAGGCACAAATACCCAGAAAGACCAACGTGAACAGGCGGATCTGCCTGAACGAGGATTCGATGTTTTTAAAACTTTTAAATTCCATAATTTTATGTTTTTTCAATTTCTACTTTTTCAATAATACGGCACCGACATTTCCCGTCGAAGCACCCGCCGCAGCACCGGCTACATTGGTCACCTTGGATGTCGTATTGTTGACATTCCGGTTATAGGCACTCATACCTCCCGCTTGGACAATCCAGTTCGAAACAGTGGGCACACAAAAATATCCGATAATGCCGATGACCATGAATATCAGATAGATGGCCGAGGAACCGTCCACGTCAATGACACTCATCGGATCGGCCATCAGGTTCATCTCTTCCTGCAGGATTAGCGTCTGTATCTTGGCAAGCATCGCCCCGAAGAGATCAGCCACCGGTAGCCAGAGATAGACACTGATATAGCGTGCCAGCCATTGGACAAGCGTGTTCTGCAGTCCGTCAAAAACACTCAGGGCAAAGGCTATCGGTCCCAAAATGCTTAGGACTATCAGGAAAAAGGTACGGATCGTGTCGATGACCAGCGAAGCGGACTGGAAGAGAATCTCCAGCAATTTGCGCATGACCATCTGGACAATACCTTGCAGGGAGAAGGCATACGAAACCTCATACATGGTCTGCAAGGCCGTATGCTCCTCCTCACTCCAGCCCATGTTATCCAGTTCCGCATCCAGCTCCTCATTGGAAGCAAAGACACGTCCGGTCATCATCGTCTTAGCCATCATGTCCGCACGGAGCTTGTCCTTCTCCTGCTGGTACTTCTGCAAGTCGAAGGTCTGGTCACGGAGCAGCATTCCGGTTCCCTGAACGATGGGGCTAAAGATACCGTTGAGAGTTCCCAGCACCATCACGTCAAAGAAAAGGATACACATGCCCAGGACAAAAGGCCGTAACATCGAAAAGACATCGATGGGCTCCGCACGGGAGAGCGACTGCCAGACACGGTAAGCGATATAGAACAAAGCTCCTAATGCAGCGAGTGCCATCGCCATGTCCATCATCGGGTGGCAGAGTTTGGTCATCGTATCATAGAGATTCCGAAGAATCTGGTGCATATTTTCAAATGAAATGGATAATAATACCATAATTGATTCTTTTAAAATTGTAGACTACCAATAACGCTCATCCTTGCCGTACAGGTCAAATACCTGTTGCTGCTCGTTCTTCTCCTTGGCACGCAGGTAGGATACATGCAGGTTCTTGCGGGTGTAGTAGTTGGCCAATTCCTTGTAATGTGTCATTTCCCTGTATACCCGGTTCACCAGGTCAATGCGTTCCTTGTCGTTCATGGACATGCCGGTGGGATTGATGATATTCTTCAGCTCGGTAATGCTGCGGCTGCTCTTCTTCATGATGGTGTTATAACCGGCAGCTATCGCATTCAGCTCCCGCTGGCTGAAATTCTTGTCGGTTAGCATCTTGCCGAAATTGTTCACGTAAATCTCGGAGATATCACCGAGCATCAGGACGGACTCCTTGACTTTCTCGCTGCCGCTGATCAGGTCGTTCACTTTGCGCAGCTTGTCGTAATACTCACGCCCCTGCTCGAAAATCTTTGAGGTCTCCTTCCATGTGGAGAGGGCATTCTGCGCCGTTTCCGAGGTCTCCACTATTTCGTTGACACTGTTCACGATACCCTGGACGAGGTTGCCCGGATCGGACACCACCCACTGTGCCTGTACGCTTGCCGGTACTATAAAGGCCGACAGGACAAACAACATGCTTATAATTCTCTTTCTCATTGCTTCTTTATTTTAATCGTTTATTTTTTCTTTTTCTTCTCACTTGCCAACATTCGGATAGCCTGCTCCATATTGCCGCCCAGCTTCTCTGTCATTTGTGTGACTTCCAGTTTTTCGGTTTCTTCCGTGGTATAGGTGAGATACTCCTCGACAGAGGTTTCTGTGGCATAGACAGCGGACCGGACACCTCCCAAGCCTATTCAAACCTCCTTATACTTCCGTGCCGGATCGTTGGACTGATTGATAGACAATATCTGCCCTTTCTCTTTGTCGGTCAATCCGAGCAGGGACTGTACGGAGTCAAACTTGTTAATATACTTTCGCTGATCCAGCAGAATCTTACAATCGGCATTGTTGATAATGGTGTCTTTGATAATGGGACTTGATACAATATCGTCCAGTTCTTGAGTGACGACAACGGCCTCACCAAAATACTTTCTAACCGTTTTGTGTAGGCTAAGCACCCAGCGCCTTATCATATTTCTATGGTAGGTTTCCAAATGCTCGCCCCCGAACCGGACTTACACCTCTCAGCGTATCCGGCTCTCCACTAATTTCAGTCTATCTTTCCGTCATGTATCTTCTTGTGACAACTCCTGCACACGGCAATCGTCTTGCGTTTACGGGCAATCATGTGTCGTTCCCAGCTTTCCTTTCCCTGCAAGTTCTTTAGTTTCCTTACATGGTGCATAACAAGGTCGTCTGTCGCTCCACATAATTCACACTCACGGGCTTTCAGCCTTTCAACAAGGCTTGTCCGCCCCGCAGTATAAATTGTTCGTGGCATAATGTCACATTCCGATTTATAGGTGGGCTTCTTTCGTTTGAAGCCACCGTCGTAAAAGTATCTTTCCTTTACACCAGTTTTAGTCATGTGCGTTACGATAAACCTACCGTTCTTACGATATTTCTTGTTTACCTTACGTGTTCGGCACTTATATTTGCCTGCAAACGTTTTGTACATGCTGTATTCCATGATGTACTTGAAATTATTCAAGGCATGGGCGCAGTTGTTGGCTATGGAGTAGTAATTATAGAACCCCACGATTTCCCGATTATAACTATCAAGGATTTCAAGGTCGTCATTGAATATCAGTCCCGATTTACATTTCGGTTTCCATATTTCCTTTCCGTTACGGTTTGTCAGTTCCAATACTCCCCAATCGAAAAGTTTTTTACGGACTGTTTCCGTACTGACATTCAAGCAGACCCTTTTACCATAGGTTCTTCTCAATCTACCCCGTTTATCCCGTCTTTGGTCATTGGACTTTCTTACAGTGATTTCATATCCGAGAAACTTGGCCGGTCTTTCCGTGTGAGTGACAAGTGTCTTTTCATCGGACAGCTCCAATGCCAGTCTGTCAGCAAGGAAGTTTTTAATATCTTCTTTTATCTGTTGCGCATCCTGCTTGCTTCCGATAATTCCCACAAGAAAATCATCTGCATATCTTGCATATTTCATTCTTCTGTAATCGGCATCCATTTCTTCGCCGTTGGGATATTTAGCCCGTCCTTGTTCTATTGCTTTCAGTTCAAGGATTAGCTTTGTCCTTTGCCTTTCGTCTTTTACGAACTTCAATCTTCGCACAATACGTTTTCTTGCATTGCCAAAGTCCATACTTTCTCTACTGAATTTTCGTTTCTTCCCTTTGTCGAATTTGGCTGTGTATTCCTTTATATACTTATCCAGCTTGTCAAGGTATATATTAGCCAATATCGGGCTGATGATACCCCCTTGCGGTGTGCCACTGTAAGTATTGTGGAATTGCCAGTCTTCGATATATCCCGCTTTCATAAACTTGCGTATCAATCGGATGAAGCGTTCATCCGCAATACGCTCCAAGAGAATGTTTATCAATACATCATGGTTTATATTATCAAAGAAGCCTTTTATGTCTCCCTCCACAAACCATTTTGCACCATTAAACTCCTTTTGGATATGAGTTAATGCAGTATGGCAGCTTCGATTGGGACGGAAACCATGCGAGGTGTATTCAAAATTTCCCTCGTATATGGCTTCCAGTACCATTCTTACTACTTCTTGTATCAACTTGTCATTGAAAGTCGGCACGCCAAGAGGTCTTTTCTTACCGTTTTTCTTCGGTATGTACACCCTCTTTGACGGTTGGGGCTGGTACGTTTCATCTTTTAACGTATCAATCAACTTTTCAATTCGTTTCAGGCTCATGTTGTCAATGGTCTGACCGTCTGAACCTTTAGTCATGTTACCCTCTTTAGCGTAGATACGCTGATAGGCAACGTAGAACATTTCCTCATTGAACAAAATTCTGTAAAGACGTTCAAACTTATAGCTTGCATCCTTACTGTGTTCTGATAGACTGTTTAATACTCTTTCTGGACTTCTCATAATGTCTCTCACATTTTCCGTTAATTGTATTAATAATTAGCTGCTTCCCTTCGCCATGTACAAGGCGTTACCTTGCTCAAACTACTATGGAAGCTCCGTTACCACTCCGAATTTTCATAGGTCGAACCTAATAGCCTTTCGGCACTTCGGGATAGGTAATCCCCGTTTATTACATCGTAACTGTTGGCATGATAGATTGTCGGATACGACTTCCGTCCTTTACTCGCTTACTGCGGTTGTGTCGTGATAAGTTCTTGCTACCTTCATTCCTATACACTGAAGTAGTATCACGATATGGCGATTGATAGTTACCTTACGCCATAGCCTCAAGGGGGACCATTCGGACTATCGTTCAATCAATTCGGACTTTATCCTCATATCTATCTTTTCATCTCGCCATTCAGTCGCAGTTTGGTAACTAACTGACTTATGACTTTTCCGACATGCTACACTCCCTGCTCGGTTAAGTTTTCCCTAAACAGATAAGTCGGCTGATGATAGGTCATTTTCAAAGAACACTTTCCTAATCTCTTGCCAAAGAGATATTTACGATGCAACCTTTACGGGCGCACATAAAAACTTTATATAGTCAGCCATGCCTTCACGTGCGATTGCCTTCCAAGCCTCCTCTACAACTATCATCTTTCGCACCCCATGCAAACGTCTCATTTTGTTTATGAAAGCCTCCATAATGATGACAGTGACTACCGGAAAAAGAATTTTATGCTCCTTAATTTCGTCAATTTCAAATACCACAAAACGCTTGTTCAAGAGGTCGAGCTGCTCGTCGGAGTTCAGCAGATAATCGTACTCTCCACCACGATAATAAGGAGCCAATACATTCAGAAAGTTAGTGAGATCGAAATCCTTCTCGCGGTAATGCTTCTCCTCCAGTATTCCACGGAACTCTCCCTGTACGAACTCGTAGAAAGTATTAAAGGAAGGAACCAGCTCATTGTCCTCCTTTATCTTTTCAAGGAACAGGTTAACCGCCATTGAGAGTGCTACTTCCTCGGCACGGGTAATGACTTCCGTATCCCTTTTCCAGAGCGACATGATCAGCGTTTTAATGGACTCTTTCTTTTCCAGGTCAAAGACCTTGTCTTCGGTGAAAAATGGATTAAAAGCTATCGGATGTTTTTCACTATACGTATAATATATGCCATCCTCACCGTTTGTGCGCTGGTGAATCAGGTCACATAATCCCTTGTAACTGTTACCGATGTCGATCAATATAATGTGGGTATTCTGTTCCCAATACTGTCTCACAAGATGGTTCATAAAAAATGACTTGCCCGAACCGGAAGGCCCGATGACCAGCTTGTTACGGTTGGTTGTAATACCACGACGCATCGGTTCGTCCGAAATATCCAGATGCAGGGGCTTCCCGTTTGTCCGGTCTGCCATCTTGATACCGAATGGCGACAGGGAATCCGCATAGTTCGTCTCTTCCGTAAAGAAGCAGACTCCCTGTTCGACGAAAGTGAAAAAGGACTCCTCGGAAGGGAAATCGCCCTCGCCTCCCGGAATACCTGCCCAATACAAGGCAGGTGCGTCAATGGTATTATAACGGGGCTTGCATCCCATCAGGGCCAGAGCAGAACCGGTATCGTTCTTTATCACCTTGAGCTTCTCCCGGCTGTCCGACCATGCCATGACATTGCAATGGCAACGGATGGCGGTCAGCCCGAAGGAATGCGCCTCGTCCAGGTAGGCATCAATCCACTGCTTGTTAAGTTGGTTGGCTCGGCTGTATTTGGAAAGCGAGTGCATGTTGCGTGCCGTCTTCTCAAAGCGTTGCAGGATTTCTGCCGAATCATCGATGAACAGGAACTGGTTGTAAATATGGTTACAGGAGAGCATTAGCCCCACCGGAGCGGCAAAACTTAGACGGCAGTCGCTGCGGTCGGTGGAGTATTTCTCATACCGGGTATCCGTCTGGACGGAACCGGGAAGATCATCCACATCGGAAAGCGTATGTACGCAGAGGATATCATCCCCGATGCGCATCTCCGACGCGCTCATCTGTATATCCTTCAGTGTGGTCGTGTCCTGCTGCGAAAGAGAAAAATACTTTTCAATCAATCCGGCCTGCTGCGGTGTGCCGACTATCTCATCGGTGGTCAACCGCTCCAGACGGATAAAGGCCGAGTCATTCAGGATGCGCTCGAACTGGTCGACACTCTCCAAAAACAGGCTGACCGTTTCTTTGTCCCGGACTTCCTTCGGAATTATATTCCCCCGGCAGAGGATGGAGAAATTGCTCTGGCTGCGGCTGCGTTCCTTAGTCGTCTTGGTGATAAACAGGTAAGAGAAATGATTTAGGAAAGGCCGTTCATTAAAATGAAGTTCGAAAGAACGGTCCAAAAAACTCATCCCGTCTTTCTGCGTGTCGGCCTTGTAATTTTCTTTCAGAAACCAGTCCTGGCGGTGTACTATCGTATAATTCGGCAGTACCTTGACTGCCTTTGTTCATGTGCCGTGCATGGATGCATAATCTGCGGAAGTGACCGTGAACAGCTCCGGAAGAAAGACCTTGAAGCCGATGGTCACGTCCGCGTCTTTGGAGAGAATGCACCCTTCCTCCACGGACAGGATTGGAAACTTACTTTCCAGCGTTGCGGCTTTTAATATATTTCTCATGAATGCGTTTTTTAAATAAGGAAGATATACGTTTGCGATTGATGATATAGGACGGGTGGTACTTGACTGCGGCCAGCTTCATCAAGCCGTTGGGACCATACTTCTTGTTCAGGTGGAACACCCCGAAGAGCAGAGAGAAAGCGGAGAGGACACCGAAACCGATACAGAACCACCGGTCAATACCTATCATATAGAAGATGACGAACAGCAGGAAAATGGCCAGCAAGCCCCCGACAAAAAAGTACAGGTATTGTGCCTGCAAGCCGTTGAATTCCACGTTGCGTCCGATTCCCTTGTTGATATTGTATTCCATAGCCTGCTATATTACAGGAAGAAGGAACGAAGGACTGTCGCCGCGACGATGAGGAAGACGCAGGCTCCAAACCAGCTCCCGGCGGTTTTACCGGTGTCGGGGTCGCCGCTACTGAACTTCGAATATACCTTAATGGCACCTATCAGCCCCACAATAGCCCCTGCCGCATATATCAACTTGGTGGCGGGGTCAAAATAACCGGTAAGCATGGATGTGGCCTTTGTTATACCGGCACTTCCGTCCCCTTCGGCATAGGCACTCAGGGTGGAAACAGCTATTCATGCGATAAGAGCAACCGTCTTTTTAAAATGTCTTTTCATATACAATCTAATTTTTTAATGTGAATAAAAACCTTGTTTCAAACAAACCGCAGGAAGTTTCCTGCCTGCGGATTTGTCCTTGCAACCACGATGTCTTTTTAGGATCAACCTGAGTCATAGTAACCAATCATAGATACCTCCGTTTTTAAGGGGTTAATCACTCTTTTAATGTTCGCTCCGGTAAAGGGTAAGGATCAACCGGAATCATAGAAGCCTCTCATATATCTATATCTTCCTTTTAACAGGTTATACACTACGTTTCAAGAACCCGTCCTGCCCGGATCAACCGGAGTCAAAGAAATCTATCATGCTTTTTCGTCTTTTTAGGTTATACATTCTGTTTTAAAACTCGCTGCACCCGGATCAACCGGAATCATAATACTGTCTCATATTCCTTACTTGTTCTATTTTATTGGGGCACATGCTCCGTAATATCAAATTCCCGGAGAATGTCGTCCCTATTCTTTCCAGTCAATAAATGGGGTTCACCCCGGTCTACATACAAACGCATATAGCGTTTCAGTTTATCGCTGCTTCCCAAGACGCTCGCCTGCAGTACCCTTTCCATGTTCGTGCCTTCCAGCTTTTGGAAAGTCTGCCGGGCCTGTTCCTGTTCCGCTTCCGTAAGTTCGTCCGATGCCATTGCTTTCTCAATCATATCCATATCGTCAAAGGTGACACCGGTTGCCCGGTGGGGATTGCTCCGCTGTACGTATCCCGTAATCTCGTAGCGTTCGGGAATCTCCTCTTTTTCTTCACCGGAAGAAGGAGAGGGCTCCTGCATATAATCAATTTCAGGATAATTCAGTTTTTGAAAAAGAGCCGGAACTTCCGGGAATTTCGTATTCTTATCAAGGGGTTCGTGTACTCGGAGAACCGGCTCTGTTTTCTTTTCGGGAGTAAAGGTATCACTCTTTTCTATGCCTGATTCAGGCTGTCCGCTATTGTCATCTATTGTCAGTGAATGTCGCATTTGGTATCGGCTTTTGCCTATTATTCCCGCCTGAGACGGAGCAATTGCCGGATGGATGGCGGCAGGTGCAGTCCGACGTTCCTTCTTGTCCTTTCTGCCTCTCCATGTGAAAATGCTGCCTGTATGCACATACTTTTCAATGCTCAGGTAAGAGGCATAGATGAACAGGATAATAAAAAGGTATTCCATGTCCTTATGATTTTAGTGATTGGTAATACTTCTCCAGCACAGCGTTTATCAATCCGCCGTTCTCTTCGAAATGATGTGCCAGCACCTGGTTTACAAAACCGGCTACGGTCACCTCGCCACGTCCCACCGCCCATACCAAGGAAGAGATGCGGCGATGCAGGTCGGCATCGATATGCAATGATTTACGGGATTTGGTCCTGACCGTATTCAGGAAGGATGCCCTGTAAGCGTCGATTTCCCCGGTGGTAAAGACCGGAGCTTCGCTACTCCCGGCAATCTCCTCTGCCGTATCCTCCGGCTTAGGGGATACACTCGTTGCAGGGGAGTCCGGTCGTATCGTCCCTTTCCTGGCGACAATATCCAATATGGCCTTCTCATCAATGCTCCGAGGGTCAAATTTCTTTTTTCCGCTGTCCATAATTCCTTTTATTATAAGGTATGGGAGGCATCCAGATGTGTTACGGCACATAACTCCTCTATCAGTTCACAGAGACCCGAACCTTTTATCTGGCGGTTGTCGGGAGGGAACAGTGTGGAACGGAAGATACTGTTCTTCAGGGAGCTCAACTCCTTGTTATAGCGTTTGGTATCCGGTATCCGTGACTCCAGCAGGTGTAACTCCGCTTTTTGTATGACACGGTTCCAGGACTCGTAGCTTTCTGTCCGTTCACGCTTGTCGACCATGTTCCAGAAAAGATAGATGCCTTTCAGGTTACAGTTGTGCCTGGCAATCAGTTCTTCCTCCACCACCTCGGCAAACTGGAGGGAACTCTGCATGACGACATTATCGGCCTTTAGGGGGATGAAAATGTAATCTATTGCGGAAATGGTATGGACAACCCCTTCGCTGCGGAGGGTTCCCGGAAGGTCGAACAGTACGACATCAAAGACGGCATCCTGCTCTTCGATGTAGCGGTACAGGTCTTCTATCGCTTTCTCCGGATTGCTTTTGATTACCGGATAGGAACGTTTCCGGATTTGTTCATGCTGCCGGTAGAGGACCACTTTGAGAAAATCACTTTCCTGCACGCTTTCTATGTCCCGGTCACGCATCCGGGAGATGCTGTGCTGGGGGGAGTCGCAATCCACGACACCCACCTTCAAACCTTTCTGGTAGTGAAGGATACTGGCCACCAGAACTGTGAAGGCAGACTTTCCGACTCCTCCTTTCTGGCTGGCAAAGGCAATTAATAACGGTTCTTTTTTCATACGCTTTCTTTATATAATCAGATAAAAATATAATGCTGTAAAACTGTAATGCTTATAATTGTATATCGTTCTACACTGCAAAAGAAAGGAATGCCGGGAAAAGATGAAATACCCTGTCACGGATAGTCATGGATAGTCAGGAATTGACAGGAGGAAACGCCGTCAGGCAGACAGGAAAGGTTGCAATGAAAAAAGAAAAATCCCTGCCTCATCTTTGAAGCAGGGACTAATAATAAAGGAGCGATACCGGTTACCGGACGTAACCGGCGGCTTGCAAGTCCGTCAGGAAATGTTCAGGGGTATCGGTGGCAACTGACACGCCATGCAGCTCCCCGTAACGCCGGGCAAAGTTCTCCATATACTCCTGATCCGTGCAATCATAGTCGAACCGGCTCCCCTCACGGAGCAGCCGGACGAACTCTTCCGGGCTGGCGGCGGTTATCTGACCGCCATCCAGCAAATGATAAGTCTGTATCATACCGCTAACTTTTTAGTTCTAAGTTTAAAAAATAATTTCTGTTTCCCGTCCAGGAAGGGTAACTCCTCCAATGTCATCCGGCTGGGAAGGCTGGATCTTTTCGCAAAGGTAATTAATCCGTTCAAGAACCGGATCCAATTCTCCATCTTTGTGAAATTGGTCGTACCGGAATGCTGGCGGAACTCAACGGTCCGGTGCCTAGAATAAGCCTCAAAATTGACCTTGTGGTATCGGTCATTATTAAAGACCTCCCGCAGGCCGTCTATCGTCCTTACCGATTTGATTCTCTCGTCGGAAACACCGGAGAGGGTTTTGCAGTAGGTATTGTTCCGGCGTGTCCTTGGCATAAAGGCATCAATCAGGTGTTCGAGATGCTTGTAGGTCAAAGTCAGATTCTTCCAGGTGTCCAGATTGAAACCAGCCGCATCCATATGGACATGGAACCCGCAACTGTCATTCACTTTTGCATTACAGATGTCAAGCACCCAGCATACCGTTTCCAGCTCTTTCAGGCCATTCTCACCCACCAGTATCGGGCTGACCAGCTCGAAAGTATTATTTCCCTGCAGGCTGCTGTCCGTCACCAGCTTCCAATGATCCCTGGTCGTGTGGTTATAACCCTCAACGGCAACATGGATACCGGCCTCCCTCAATTCGCGTGCCAGTCTTTCCATATTACAGTTATAGGCTTCAATCTCAATACCGAACTTGTGGGTGAAGGTGTAATCCATCAGGGTGGTTGCTGCCCTGTTCAGCAAGACTCCACCTTCTCTTTCAAGCATTTTCTTCTCAACATTATATACAAAACCATAGTTGCCACGTGTCACCAAATCGGCAATTTCCCTGCGCATCAGGCCCAGACGGAGCAGCTGCTCAATCTTGCTCGTCTTGGTGGTACTCTGTTCTAAGATATTTCTAACTTGTTCGTTCATAGCTTTTTATCCTTTATTATTATACCACTAAGGTAGCATAATAAACCCACATGTCATAGTATTAGAAGCCTTATTGTCAGACTGTTAGCTTAGTTTAGCTAAGGCTAAATACCCTTATTTTATGTATCCGATTATAACATTGCAGCAATCTACAAGGACAGCAATACAGCAATCTACAGTTCAGGGAACCTGTCTTTTTTTCTCATCGTTTCCCCGGTTAGGGAGATTAGATAATTATGCTTATTTTTGTGCATTGAAAACTTAACCCGTAACGAATAGATTATGATGAAATACCTGATTGTGTCCGACATACATGGCTCGTTACCGGCACTGGAACAAGTGCTGGCATTTTACAGGGAGCAGCAATGCGGAATGCTTTGTATTTTGGGAGATATCCTGAATTATGGTCCCCGGAACGGGATACCTCAAGGACTTGACCCGAAAGGGATCGCAGAACGTCTCAATGCGATGGCCGGTGAGATTGTCGCCATCCGTGGAAACTGTGATTCGGAGGTGGACCAGATGCTGCTGGACTTTCCCATCCTGTCCGATTACACCCTGTTGGTGGATAATGGAAAACGTTTCTTTCTCACCCACGGACATATCTACAATGAGGACAGACTGCCGAAGGGAAGGTTCGATTGTCTTTTTTATGGTCACACCCACCGGTGGAAACTTGAACGGACTGAGCATACAGCGGTCTGCAATACCGGCTCCATCACTTTCCCGAAGGACGGGAACATGCCAACATTCGCTATTTACTGTGACGATACGGTATCCGTTCACCGGCTGGACGGCAGCAGGCTCAAGGAACTTTCTCTCTGATGGGGAATGTATAATAACAGCCTATTATAATTGTAGCCTTTTATAATTGCTTATCCATTATACAAATATAGCAATATCCAAAACGCCAATTATTCAGTTGTCACTGTGTAACATTCCAAGAGACTACAGATATAATAGTATTCGGATTATCCGATTATCAAAATATTCAGTTCTCTGAATATTCAATTATCACGAAAAAGAAGCCATCTGATGTGTCGGATAATCGTAGAATGCTCTACTATTACAGGAAGCTACAGCCTATTCCGCCTCCGGAATATTGGTAAAAAACGCCAACTTTCCTGAAGAAGCAGACCGAAATCGGGAGAGGTTGCCATCGGGAGGGAGGCACCAGTCGGGGCAATCTACAGTTCTACTTAAAAACGTTGTCCCCGTAGAGGGGACAGCAAGTTGTGTTTTCGTTTAACGAAAACCGGACGGTTTAACGGCATATTCCGCCGCCAAACCGTTCCTCAGAATATAGCTCCAGAGTCGCAAATTCAGCCAGAAAGAAACTGCATGTTGCAAGAGTTATTTATTGATATCTTCCTTTAAAGACTTGATTCTTTTATTATTAATCATTCTTCCCGGCTTGATTGAACTAAAAATAAAAAATAACTGTTACCCCAATTCCAATTGCAATGAATTTGGTTTTGGCATTTATCATCTTTAGTAGCTGTAATACATCCTTCTAAACTCTTCCCCTTGGTCTTGTTGGTCTGGTAACATGTTTGGATGGTCCCTACCAGAACTTATAGTTAAAGTAAAAACGGAATTGTTTTTTGTAATATCCCTTACAAAAAATAGGAAGTCCCAAATTAGATTCTGAATAATTAATTTTAAAGGCATTCTTTATGTCATCTAAAGAATTAAAAAATAGATTGCCATCTCCTTTTGTATCATCAGAAATAAGATATAATGTGATAATTGATTTTTGTAATATTTCTGTGTCTTTAGGGGAAAAACTTTGAAGACTTGACTATATCCTGTATTTTACAGGAAAGTATAAATTTGGACTGTGAACTAGAAATAAATTAGGGGATCTTTTTATTGGGGAGAACGTATGAACTGGTATATATTGGTATTGATAATTGACGTACCAGCTGTGCATCTGTCCATTTTCTATCTCGGTAGCGATATACAAGGTTGGAAGATGAATACAGAAGGGGTTGCACAAATGAGAAGAATTTAGTGGCTATACTGTTTTCGCTGTGCTGTATGCTGGCGGGAAGGATACTCCTTTTGGGAAAGTAGAAAGATAAAAGGCAGTCGGGCACTAGAGATAAAAAGTGAGAGGAGCTCCATAGAACGGAAGCTCTCCTCTTTTATTTTTTTATTTTGTACTAAGTTATAAGATTCCGGCTTGTCACAAGCAAGAATAATATAAGCAGATTCCTGTTTCACAACAGATATCTATGCCGCAAAGATACATGAAATATATATTAACACAATGATTTAACGGGTTTTGTTGGGGAAGCTGTCTGTGACGGGGGAATGGACGCTAAGGTGCTTGACATACTGGAGAACTGCTTCGAGTGGAACAGGGACAGGAAACTGATACGGAAAATAAGGAAAGAGGTGGAGGACTTCGAGCGTTGGACGGAAATGAAGGCGGCAGAAATGCTGCGTGCCAAGAGGCAGCAAAAATAAATCTCATTTATATCATATTATGCAATATACAAAGCTGATAAAATATTCAAAAAAAAATATTTTATCAGCTTTCAAATAATGAATTACTACATAACCTACATTAAGAAGTGCATTAGTATATAGAAAGTAGTGAATATACACTAGTTACGATAAGCCGAGTTTTTTTTACTAAAGATGGTGGCGAAGATTCTTGTTTCATTACTTCTCTGTCATCGAAATATGAAGTTAAAAACATAATTGTCAAAATCAACAAACGTGTATACTGTTTTATAATTAATATAATTAAGGTTAATACTGAATACGTTAAAAGTCAAAAGTGCCATGTTTATAAGAGGACCGGGAAGGTTTATAATAATCCTCACCCGGGGTCTGGGGTTGTATAAAATCTTGTCTGAATATTTCTGTAGGATTATCTGTAATTAAATCTGCATCATGGGTATATATGTTAAAATAGCACTCTGGATCTGTTTTTTGGTTATATGGTCCTTCTCCCACAAAAGAAAATTTGTAAAAACCAATTTTTTCTCCGTCTTTTCTGACTGTAAGGAACCAGACATTACCACTACTTATCGTTTTAAATCTCAATCCGTTTAATGATGAATAAGTTTCCTCTATAAACTGGCCATTCAAATATGTCTGTTTTTTACAAGTAAAAGGTGACTCAAATCTACCACCTTCAGCTGGTAGAATAAAAGGATTCTGTTCCGAATGGATTTTATACACAAATGTCAACTTTCCTTTATCTATAATTAGTGGAATTTTTTCTACTTTTATGCCATTAATAGTAGAGTAAGAAATCTGTAAATCAGCATTCAAAATTTTATCTTCTTTATTAATATTTGAGGTTATATTTAATACTACCTGATCGCCCTCCACTTTTGTTTCTATATCAGAAAAAAGAGTTTTATCAAATTCTACCGAAACATCCCTGGGAATAATCGGAACCTCTGAACTTAAAACATCATCTATTAATGTTTTTTTTATAATCGTAATCGTAATAATACGTTTCTCTCCAAGACAGCTAAACGGTTTGGATGCGTCCTTACTTGTTAATACTTGATACTCTGTTTTTCTATTGTTTTCCTCTTTTTGACAGGATAACAATGCTAAAGAAATAAACAAAAGAATAAATACCTTTCTCATATTAATGCAAATTAGTTACTATAAATAAAAGTAATATTTAATATTGTTGAAACCTCAACATCTGATACAAACTCTTTTGCGGAATCAACAAATTCATTTTTACTATTATAAGATAATTGAACAACAAGTATTTTGTTTTGAGAGCTTTATTTTGACCATTATCTTTTTTATCTTATTGGTATGATTATAAAACATATACTACAATTCTGGAAGAAGAATTGAATGTCCTTATAATGCAAAAGCTTTTTTACTAGATAAAATCAATAATATCATATTGTAAATATAAGGCTAAATCTGTATTTTACAGTTATAAAAAAAAACTTTAAATCTAACAAATAAATTTATATATGTATTATAATCAAATTCTTAAGATTAAAGTATCCGGAATTATCTAACATAAAACTAACATTTATATTTTAAAATAGAATCAGCTCACAAGCTATTTCTAGCTAAGCATTTCCGGTACCGTGAATGATGATTTCGGTCTGGTTACCGGTGCGTCAGTCTTCGTAAAAGGTACAAGCAACGGTTGTATCACCGACTGCATTAGCCAATGTATCTTCCGAAGAAACCTTGGTCATTTCATTCATTGGTTATCAAACACAAGAAGTTCCGGTAAACAATTAGCGGAAGTTTTTCATCAACTTAAGAGAGGGCTCACAACAACTGCAAGAAGTAGTGGTAATGGCAATGGGTTATGGTGATGTCCGCTGCAAACACCTAACAGGTTCTATCGTTAAAGCAGACATCAAGTTATTTGGGGATATTCCTAAAAAAATAAAATGTAAGAGGGTGCACTTCATCTTGAACAAGTATATGACATGCTCGATAAAGCATTTGATAAGTGTGATAACCTTGACGGACTCGTACTTCATTCTGATCAAGGTTAGCAATACCAACACTTCGGATATCGGAAAAGGCTTGAAGAGCATCATATAATTCAAAGTATGTCGAGAAAGGGAAACTGTCTGGACAACTCTATGATGGAGAATTTTTTCAGAATTATGAAATCTGAACTTCTATACGCTGAAAAGTTCGAGTCTCCGGAAGACTTCACAAAGGCTTTGGAAGGATATATAGATTATTATAATAATAAAAGAATTAAGTCCCGGTTAAAAGGAAAGAGTCCAGTACAATACCGAACTCTTTCTATAACTGGATAGTGTTTAACCAGTCCAAATTTTTGGGGTCACTTCATCAGTCGGACACCCTCTTTATTTTTGGAAGGAGGCTATCCCGAACTCGCGTTATAAGTTTAGTTGCCGAACCACTCTATAGCCATGGGATTTCCTATGGTGGTTATCATAGGAATAGGATTAATCTTATCTGTCTGAGGATTGAGATAATAGATGCCTTTTGTTGTCGTTGAAGCATTGGCGATTGCCAAACCGTCTTTATATTTAGACACTAACACGCCATAGCCATTGGACAAATCCAATCCTTCTATTTTCTTCATCTTCTGATTGTATAAATCAAAGACTACAGCTCGGCTCGCTATAGCGCCATGTCCCGTTTCTCCTGGTTTGTAATAACCGGGAATATCAATGTATCCGTAGGCTTTGCCATTGGCTGCATAACAAATTGAAGCGGCAAAACCAGCTACTTTCTCTTCTCCTTCGATAGAAGCTCCGGTTATCGTCCAATGGTATGTTGGATCAAAGTCTGTTTCTCCTTTCTTAATCCGAAGTATGCCGGCCTTATGACCTGCCACCATTCCGAAGTTCCCGAGACAAGAAATGTATATATCGCCTTTTTCATCCATGAATAAAGACTTGGGGTCGATCGGACGTGTGGCTTGAGAAAAACCACTGGTTTTCTCTGAAATCATCTTGACCAACTTGTCCGTCTTGGTGTCAATGACGGCTACATCTGCTTGTTTGTAATTCTCAGGGCTTGTCCAACCTCCCACCATCTGGCTTAGACCAGCAAACACATATCCGTCACGCTCAATCATGATTCCGATGTCCGGATTATTATCTTGAATACCCAAAGAGGTCAGGTTGATCTCTCCTGTCTTCTGCATCGTTTCGGGATTAAATATGTAAATCAGTCCTAGTCCGGCAAGCGATAGATAGGCTTTTGTGGAAGATAGTTTGACAAGATTGTTGGCACTGTTATTGGCAGGCAATTGCAAGCTTCCCTCTCTTTGTAAAATTCCATTCGTGCGACGGTATTTAATCAGTTCGTTTTTGTCCATTGTCAAATGATAGCTTGGGAAGACATAGACTTCCTGACCTATTATCATAGGATAAGAACTGCCAAAGGGAACATTTATACCATTGTTGTTATTGGTAGCCATCGTCTTGCCTAATACAGGCTCATCAATGAGTTGCATATAAACCGTTCCATCCATACCTGTTGCATTGGGTAGGGCTGTTGTTAGGAGAATCTTTCCCGAACCTCCTGCAATAGGATTGTCCGGATCATTCTTGTCACATGAGTTAAGGCACAATGCAGCGAATATCGCTGCTACAAAAAATACATTCTTTTTCATTTCTTTTTTTGTTTAATGATTGTTAATTTGTTACTTAAATACGTATCTGAATCTGATAGTGAAGCTACGTCCGGGTAAAGGACGGTTAAACTCGCTGATCATTTTTGTATCGGTCAGGTTGTTTATTTTTCCCATAATGAAGTAGCGCCCATTGCCAAAGCTTTGCTCAAAGCCTATATTGCACGAGAGGGCTCGAGGTATGCGATGCTGCTGGAATTGGCTTTGTTCGAAGTCGTACAGATATTCTTCCACAAATGAAGCATCGGTGAATATGCGCGTATTCATCCCGCTGCCTCCGAACAGATTTTCTTTGTGAAACTCCAATCCTGCGTTTGCCATCAGATAGGGTATATTGGGCATACGGCTACCTTTGGTAGGGTTGGCAACAGTTGTATTTTGTTCATACTTACGCACATCTCGCAGATCTTGGTAAGTGGCGTTCACATAGCCATAGAGCCACCGTGTCATGTCGGCTTTCACCTCTGCTTCCATACCAAGAGTCCGCATCTCGCCGAAGTTCTGATACTGCGACTGCAAGAATCCGCCCGTAAAGCGAATCATGTCTTTGAGATGCATATAGTATCCGTTCAGTTCAATCTGTAAGTTAGAGGAGGCTTTTCCAGTTAAATCGAATAACATTCCTATGTTGACACTTATATTGCGTTCGGGAGTGAGATTGCCGGCAGGAGCTATCACGTATCCATCACCCAACAGTTCCTCTTCCGATGGAAGCCTTACATCATATCCGAACGAAGCTTTTGCCATCAGACTGGGTGTGATGCGGTAGCGAAGTGCATTGCTGATGCCGAAATCATTCTTGTGTGTGTCTATATCCTCTGCTGTCTTTACCAGGACACTTGCCATCCGCGTTTTCATCGAGTAGTAGTAATACTTGACGTTGAAAGAGTTAAGGAACTTATCGTTCGAGGTGCGATAGTCGTAATTCAAGCCTGCCACCCAACTGAACATATTGCTTGGAAAGTCGGTACGATAACCTATGACCTTGTCCTTCATCCCATCACGAGGGTTGGCATGAGCGTATTTCAGCAAAGAGTTGAAGTTTACCGAATGGTTCTCATTGACAAGATAGTTGAGATTCAATTTGTGCTGCAATTGATGCTTTTCATTCGTCAATAATGAAGCCCATTTGCCGATTTCGCCGCCGAATTCGGAAACTGCCGGATAATGCGTTCCATCCCAATGTGTGCGGTGCGAGGCGGTATCGGCAAAATGATAGTCGGTATAGATATACCCCAGCTGCCAGTCCAAGTCCAGGCCGTCTAAGAGGAAGTTTTCTTTCTCCATCTTATTGGCGAAAATAAAGGCGTTGGAATGGCTGTGTGCATGCCGGATGTTCGATTCTATCCCCTGTATATCTTTGTAAGTATGTATGAAAACGGGTTCAAACTCCACCAAGTCAAACCACCACTTCCGTGCCTTAAAGCTACCGCCGATGACTGTTTTTTTAAACTTGTCGTGATCGCGGGTTATAGTAAGCCCCTCTTGAAAAGGAGACTTCATCTTGTAGTCGTTGTCGGCATAGGTATAAAAACCTCCCAGCCCGAACTCGATTCCTTTTGGGGCAATGTTCATCTTGCTCACAACGGATGCATTGTGCGTATTGAAACTGCCGTAAGAATAGTTCACGTCCAAATATTTAGGCGGATACTCTTTGATGACAATATTGACCGCACCACCTACGGCAGAACCTCCGAACTTGGCAGGGACAACTCCTTTGTATATCTCGATGCGGTCGATCATTTCGACCGGAATATCATTGATGTCGATAAAATCGGAATTGTCGTTCATCGGATTCCCGTCAATGAAAAGCCCGATGCGTTTGCCTTCCAGTCCGCGCACCGATATGCGAGAGGTACTGCCCGTTCCACCCGTGGCACGCACGGTGATTCCGGCGGTTTTTGCCAGAATGTCTTGTACATTGTTAACCGTTCCTTGTATCTGGTTCATGCTGATAACGGATATGGGCATGGCCTGCTCCCGTAACTTACGGGCTTCGCTCTTACCCATCACTACCACCTCGTCCAACGATTTTGCTTCGGCTTTCAGGCGGATGATGATTTTTTTCCCTCTCTCTTTACCCACCGTGAGCTTGCGGGTTTGCGTGTGGTAGCCTATAAACCTTACAGTAAGCGTATAAGTGGCTGCGGGAACATCGGAAAGTAAGAACTCGCCATGCCCGTCTGTCACAATGCCCTTTTTCAGCTCTTCGATGAAGATGGTTGCGCCGGGCAGTGGTTCTTCGCCTGCATTGTCGATGACCACGCCTGCAATCCGTCCTCCACCTGTTTGGGCGGACACGCTGATACCTGTGAGCATCAGCGTGAAAAAGAAAAATAATACTTGCTGCTTCATTGTTTCTTGTTATGAATATTAAAGAGCAGAATCGGGTGCTTCGGGCAAATCTCCGGGATTCGGACTCGGTTTAGCCGATCCGGCCTCGCTTTCACGTATCACCACATGCTGTACGTTTTTTGCCTGATTGCGCATTTCGAGTTTGGGAAAAAACTGAATGCGTGGTGTTTTGAGAGTTTCGGCGGTAACGGCTTTTTCCGTTTCCACGCGTTTCCCGTTGGATACAACCTTAAATGACCCGAGGTTGGCCAGGTCAACGGTTCTGCCGCTGAGCATCTCTTCACGTACGATTTTCGCCAAGGCGGTGATGGCTGACCGCACGTCGGCACGGCTCAGGGCTGTGGCATTGACAATCCGATCCTCTAGCTGCTTGGTGGTAATCTTGTCTTGTGCAATGGGAGAGGCGTAATACATGGTTTTGCCCTTGTGTTTACCGATGCGCATCTCTTCTTTTTTTACGTTGTATAGTAACATGACTTTTGATGTTTTTGATGGTTATACTTTGAATAATTTTGCTGTTCTACTTAAACAGCTTCAGTAAACGGCTTTGATCGCTCCATTGGAACGTCTTTCACCGTTTAACTTAAACGATTCCGATTGCTTAAGTCCGCATTCTCTTTAACTGCTGTCGTATGTCTTCTTCATAATCTTTTCAAATTTTGTTTATGGTTATTAAAATGGTGTGGATCTCAAAAGCAGTATTTAGCCTTTGCCCATACTTCCGAATTGTGCTTATACGGGCCGAACATACCCTCGCTTCCTCCGAACCAGTCGTAGCCTGCCAAGAGGTGGATGTGGTCGTTCAGGGCATAGTCAGCCGTGAAACGGCTGAACCAGCCCTTGTGGTTGAGGTCGAAATAGGTGAAGTCGGAAAGCTGTAAGTTGCTGTCCAGTAACTTCTTCGACACGCAGAGCGTAAGGAGCGAATTATGGCGGGGCTGTGCGACGTAGCTTTCGTACTTGAAAATACTCTCGGAAGAGAACTGAGCCATCACTGTCCATTCATGAGGGGCATACCAGTCGGCCCCCACCAACCAATTGATGGTGTTGAATCCTTTTTGAGGGGTGGAGGCGGCTTGCTGTATGTAGCTGAAATGCTTCCCGAGGTTGAAGGCCGCTTCGCCGCGCAGCACGAACTGTCCCAAGGGCTTTGAGACATCGCCTCCGACGAATCCCATGCGGTAGTATCGGGGCGAAACCGTAAGTTGGGAGCCCGATGGTTTGTACTCGATGACGGGCATCTTGTTCCACGTATGCAGCGCGGCAAGCGAGAAGTCTACCCCCGGCAGGGCGAAAGAGAGCCTGCCCCCGTATTCTACGTTGGAGAGGCGTAGCTCGGGGCGGCTTCCCTCCGCGTCCCAGACAAGGGACCGGGGTGTTTCTTTAGGCAACACGCTCCACGGATTGGCGGCATCGGTGGGCAGCTTGTATCCTTCGAAAGTGGGAACGGCAAGCAGTTCGAGCTTTATCTTGTCGTTGAAGACGAAGAACCGCAGGGCATTGACGGGCATGCGGATGTCGTCGTAGTCTTGCGCCAAGAACTCGGTCATATCCATGGGTGAGACGAGGTCGGTGATACGTACGCCGTCGGCCGCACCCCAGATGACAAGTTGTCGCCCGAGACGAAAGCCCCAGTGCTCCTGCCGATGGTCAAGGTATGCTTCCCGCAGTTCAAAGCCGGTGCGCTCTTTCAGCAAGGCGTTGTAGGTAGCGTTGAACGAGACGAAGAGCGAAGAGCCTGCGAAGTTTTTGCCGACCTCGCCCCTGAGTCGGGTACGGGAAGACATCCAATCGTTCGGCTTTTCGGAGCGGAAGGCGTGGTAGGTGTCGACAAGGCCTTTGAGCTGCCACGACGATTCGCCCGCTCCTTGTCCCCAAACTCCATGCACGGGGCAAAACAGAAAGACCGAGAGGCAAAGCCCCGCGGAAAGACGATTGAACGCTTTCATCAGAACCTGCCTTTCTCTAACGTGGTCACGTTAAACTTGCTCTCCTCCATGGGAATGTTGTACGTCGGATTCTTGATTTCGAGAACCGTCTGATGCTCGGTTTGCACGTTGGTCATGTGCATCTTCCGGGCTACCCAGAAGCCCTCTACCTTGGCAATATCCGACATCTCGAGACGACGGTGCAGCTTGCCCATCTTGTCGTAATATTCCACCCTGACAGGTATCAGACAGTCCTGACGTATCAGGGCCGTTTTCCTGGAGTAAATATCACGCTTGTCCTTAGGCAAGGATTCCAGTTTCCAGCACTTCTGTCCGTCGACGGTTTCTTCGCCCAGGAGCGTGTGCGTATCCTCGTCCACGTTGCGGCTGCCCATGTCGTCGTAGGTAAAGTCGCTACCCATAAAGTAGTCTTGCTTGGCAGACGAACCGCTGATACGGCGCGTTTTCTTTATGGCGGGCAGATAGAGCCATTTGTCATCGTCCTTGTTTAGCTCATCATAATCCCACGTCAAGAAGCCCGTCCCCTTTACATCGCCGGGATATTGGAAGAACATGATGCTCTTGCGGTCTTTCTTTTCTTTGCCCACATCGATGGAGTAGGAAATGAGCTTGCGTTCGCGCACCGCTCCGCGTTTGTTGATTAACGTCATAACCATTTCAGACCGACGGGTATCGCCGTCGGGACGGTCTTTTACCTTTTGGGCAATCTCTCTGCCCGTTTGTGCGCATGTTGTGGCAGCGAACCCCACCACAAGCATGGCTACTACTGCGATTGATCTCTTCATTTGTCCTTTTTCTTTATAATTGATTCTGATTGATTCGATTTATATTCCGGTCTCCTTCTGCCGTGCTACCATGCGGGCAAATTCGCCGTTTCGGGCAAGCAGTTCGTCGGGTGCTCCTTGTTCTGCGACGGTTCCGTCTTTCAGCACCACGATATGATGAGCGTTGGCAACGGTGCGCATACGGTGTGCGATGATGACGACGGTCTTGTTCTTGATCAACTCCGATATACCGGCCTGTATCAACGTTTCGTTCTCTACGTCCAGACTTGCCGTTGCTTCGTCCAAGAGGATGACAGGAGCATCTTTGAGAAGCGCACGGGCAATGGATATGCGTTGGCGTTCGCCTCCCGATAGCGATTCTCCGTTTTCGCCTATCAAGGTGTCGTAACCGTTGGGCAGCCGGGCGATGAACTCATCGCAACGGGCAAGACGTGCTACCGCTTTCACCTCTTCCTCGGTAGCGTCTTTCTTCCCGATTTTGATGTTGTCCATGACGGAAGCGTTGAAAAGCAACACGTCCTGAAAGACTACGGCATAGTTTTTCAAGAGCATTTCGGGATCTATTTTTGAGATGTCCCGTCCGCCAAGTGTGATCTTTCCGCCATGAATATCCCAAAAGCGGGCAGCTAATTTTGCCGAAGTGCTTTTGCCTCCCCCCGAAGGTCCCACAAGTGCCGTTACTTTGCCTTGCTTGGCAGTGAAAGAGACGTTGCGCAGCACCTGCTTGCTTGTCTCGTAAGCAAAATCGACCTTGTCAAAACAGATGTCGTAACCCTCTACCGTGCAATCCTCATCGCCTTGCTGTGCGGGCATGTCGTTCATCTCACGTATGCGGTCGATACGCACATCGAGTAGTATCAGTGTCGCCATATGGTTGAACACGTCCATGATGGGGTTGTAGATGCTGGCTACAACGAGCAGGAAGACCAAGTAAGTGAACATGTCGATGCTGCCCAAACCAAGTAAATAAGCTCCCGCAATGATAACGCTTGCCAAACCAAGTTTCAGGATAGACTGTGCACTGCCCACAAGCCCCGCTCCGAGAAATTCGCCTCGCTGCAGAGTGGCTTCATATATCTCGAGCTGTTTGTCTAAACGGTCGCAATAGGCTGCCTCTCCGTTGTACGATTTAATCTCCTGCGCCGCTTCAAGCCCTTCCTGTATCTGCTCGGTCGTATCACGCCTTACGTGATAGTACTCCTTATTAGCTTTATCCATAAGCCTTTTTCCTAAGAAGATGACCGTTGTCGCTACCGGTACGACCCCAAAGAGAGCAAGGGCCAGTTGCCAGTTGTAGAAGAACATCCCGGTGGCAATCAAGATAATGCTGATGACAGAGGCGAAGAGTTGTGGAACTGTGTGAGAGAAGAGGGTTTCCAACATGTTACAATCCTCCATCATCGTAGCGGTGAGATCCGAAAGATTCTTTTCTCCGAAGAAAGCCAAAGGCAATTTACGCAGCTTCTCGGCAATGCCAATACGACGGTTGGCACTCTCGGTATAGATTTTCGTGTAGGTGCTCTTGTACTGTATCATCGCAATCACAAAGAGTACCGTCATAAAACAGAGAGCCGTCAGCACGTAGTACCAGAGCCCGTGCGTCGTGCTGTTCCCGGCTTGGATAACAGGGTGCAGGTAATCGGTGATGAACAGAAAGATGAAGATTACCGGCAGCATCAGTGCCAGGTTGAGAAAAAGAGAAGCTATAACCCCTTTTATAAAGGTCTTTGCCCCGTCTTCCGATAAGGTGAATCTGTGTTGAAAATATTTACTAATATTCATAATGTTGTCTCCTGAGGTTTATACCGTCCATGTCACGGTTCGTTGATATTCATTCCACATGCTGTTATAGATGCCGTTTCGGGCTATCAACTCGCTGTGTGTGCCTTCTTCGGCAATCTTGCCTTGTGCTATCACCAGTATCTTGTCGGCATCCTGTACGCTAGTCAGATGATGGGCGATCATCAACACTGTCTTTCCTTTTCTCAGCTCGTGCAGGGCTTTTTGTATCAGGTGTTCGTTTTCGGGGTCGGCAAAAGCTGTTGCTTCGTCCAGGACAACAATCGGCGCATCTTTCAAGATGGCCCGGGCCAAGACAATGCGTTGCTGTTCCCCTCCCGAAAGGAATGTTCCATCTACTCCTATCTTCGTGTTCAATCCGTTGGGTAGCCGGTCGATGATCTCCCGACTTTGGGAAAGGTCTATGGCACGTTGCACGGCTTCATCACTCGCTGCCGGATTACCGTATTTGATGTTCTCCAGCAAAGAGGTCTTGAAGAGTTTTGTATTCTGGAAGACGAAAGCGATGTGGTTCATCAGGTTGTCTTTGGCAATGTTTTTCACATTTATTCCGCCAATCGTCACACTACCTGCTGATACGTCCCAAAAGCGGGGAATGAGTTGGGCAATGGTGGTCTTCCCTCCTCCCGATTGCCCCACAAGGGCAAAAGTCTTCCCTTCGGGGAGGTGGAAGCTGATACCGTCTACGGCATTTTGACCGGCATTGGGATAGGCAAACGAAACGTTCTCGAATGTCACATCGCAAGCGGTGATTTTCTCCGGATTTTCGGCTATTGGGAGTGGTTCGCTACTCGTCAGGTTTTCCACCCGGCTTATGGCTTGATCTGCCAGAAACATATCTTGTTGCAGATACATCACTTTCATCACATTGGTTGCTATCACCGGAGTAATCAGCACATACAGGAACATATCGGTGATGATGGGGGCAATGTTTTCGCTTTTGTTGCCGATAAGCAATATGACTACGGGGACAAGTAGGAAAGCAAAGCTATTGATGGCCACCGTGTAGAGTGACATCGGCTTTTGCCAACCCAGCGTGTATTTGGTAACTAAATCCCGGTAGGCGATGATGCTGTCGTAAAAACGTTTGAAAGAGAATATCGTTTGCTGGAACACTTTCACCACCGAAATACCACGTACGTATTCCACCGCTTCGCTGCTCATATGCTCTTGTGCTCCGAGGTATTCATTTTGGAACGCCTTCTGAGCAGTTGTATTCATCCGTGTCATGATGAAGACAGCCGCCGTGAGGGGGATCAGGCACGCCAGACCAAGTTGCCAGTTGAAGACGAAGATCAATATTATAACCGACAGCGGGGCTATAAAACTCCCCGCCAGGTCGGGCAAGAGATGTGCGACAAACGTGTGGGTTTCAGAAGCATTTTCATCAATAATCTTACGCATCTGTCCGCTGGTATTCCGGTCGAAGAAGCCAAGCGGCATCTGCATGATTTTTCTCATAGCCGTACGTCGCATATTGGTTTCTACCCGGAACGCCGCTAAGTGCAAAAGCATCAGCCCGGCAAAGTAAATGACAAGGCCGGCAACGGCTGTGCCTACCGCCCACCATGCATAGACGTTGATAGGGATTCCTGAGGCAACGCTGCCAGTCAATAGTAGCGAGCGTACGATAAGCCAAATGAAGATGAACGGCATAAGCGAGAGCAGACCGCTTAATCCCGACAGTGTCAGGGCTATGGGCATAAGCACCTTGCGTTTGCCCATGTAAAATTGAAGTTTCTTTAATGTATTCATATTAATTGATTGTTTCATTGGTTTCTATCTCTTTCCCGAATAACCGGAACTTTTGGAATAACACGGGTGTAACGCAGAGGTCGGCCACGAGTGCCGATACGATACCCGCTACGGAGAGCAGACCCATGTGTATAAAAGAGAGGCCTTCGGAAGTCATGTAAATAGCGAAGTTCGCACATATCACGACACTGGTCAGAATGATTGGTGTCCCGATCGTACGGAACGAGCGGAGAATGGCATCCCGATAATTACCTCGACGGTCGAACTCCAAATGCCCGTGGTTGATGAAGTGAATGGTGTCGTCGACAGCCAAACCGAGGATCATCGGCATAATGGTTGCGGTCATCATATCCAACGGGTAGCCCAGCCATCCCATCAGTCCGCCGACCACCAAAGCCGGAGTGATATTGGGTATCAAACCGATAAGCCCGATGCGTACACTGCCAAAGACCAACATCATTAGGATGCCGATAATAAGGAGAGAGATGGCAAATGAAACCATCTGCCCGCGAGCCACGTACTGCATCATCACGGTAAATTGCGGAATACTACCCACTGTAGTGACAGAAGCTTCGGGGAAGAGCCTGGCGGCATTGGCTGCAATATCGTTCAACTCTCGTTCTACCTCGCCGGAGTCAAAACTGCTGATCTCCACCATCAGGCGCAAACGTCGATAGTCGTAATCGATCCAATATTCCGCTTCGCTACCGCCTGCATTCTCGTAAAGGAGCAGCAGTTGTGCCACCTCTTCCGGATTCGTCGGAATACGATAATAAGCCGCATCTCCTTCGTGCAGGGTTTGATTCAGGTCTTTTAGGATATTCAGCACTGTAGTCGTTCGCTTGGTTAGCTTATAGCTTTCGGCCTTTTGTGCCAGAGAGTCTAAGCGTACAAGCATTGCCGGCGATTTTGTCAAGCCGTCTTCGGGCAGGTCTATCATGACGTCGTAGGTGTAGATGGATCCCAGTTCGCTTTCACCTACTTCCAGCAGATTGTTTACATAGGCTATTTTACGTCCCATGGTGCGTTCTATGTCAAAGGCGGTCTCTATCTTGGTGAATTGATAAATGAGTGCTGCGGTAAGCAGCCCTGCAATCCATAGGATCAATGTGCCATGCCGGAGTACGCTTTCTCCCAAACGCCCCAGTTGATGGTCGAGCCACCGTCCGCCGGTTTCCTGCACTTTGGGATGAGGTTTGCCGTTCTTGCCAAAACTCAACAGCACGGGCATCAGTGTAATGGCAATGAAGAAAGCCAGCATCACGCACGAGGAGGTAGCGATACCAATGAACCGCATGGGCTGCATCGGAATAGCGAGAAACGACAGCAGGGCGGCAAAGGTGGTGAGTGCACTGAACAACACAGGCCAGCCCATTTCACCCACGGTCTCTTCTACGGCTCGTCGACGTTCTCCGTGTAGAAGGAATTGCCGTTTGAAATAGGAAAAGATATGTATGTTATAGGCTATCGAGACGGCAAACGCCAACAGCATAGGTATCATCATCATACCGCTGTCTATCGTCATGCCGACATATCCCAACAGTCCATACACAATCACAATTGAGCCTGCCGCCGTGATAAGTGGAACGACAACGCCCCGTAGGGAGCGTGTTATGAGTAACAAAATAAGAATGGAAACGAGTGCGGCAATGCCCATCACACGGGGCATCTCTTTGCCAATCCATTTCATCTTCATGGCGGTAACGTAGGGCAAGCCTGTGCCTTTGGGATGGAGCTTTTGGTATTTGTCTTTAGTGATGATATGCTCCAGCTCATTCCCCGTTAGCACTTCAGGAGAAACGGCATTCTTACCTTTATTCCACACTGAATCTTTAGGAAAGGTACGCAACTTGAGAATAATCCACGAGAGCGTACCATCTTTGGAGACAAGCCGCTCGGCAATATGTGGCTTCATATAGGCTTTGCGACGTATCGTTTCCAGACTTGCCGCATCAGTGGGAATAAGGTCAGGCACTATCTGCTCGATAGTCATTCCTTCTTCATTCCCTACCATAAATTCGATGTCAGTGAGCGAAGTGATTTTGTCGGCGTATGAAATGCTATCCATCATTTCGTTCGTGAGTTCGCGGATGAGCTCTAAGTTCTCTTTCATAAACGAATTGTCGCATTGGGTCAGTACGGCGGCAAAATTGTCATTGCCGAATATATCCTTGAATTCTTTGGTCTTGACAAGCATCGGGTCGTCTTCGAGGAAGTAGTTTTCCCACGAAGCACTCACCTTGAAATATCTTAACCCTGTAAATCCTATGGCGAAGACGAGGATAAACAAGCTTAGTACAAGCCATCGTTTTTGTACCATCCATCTGCCCTGACGGGCAAACCAGTCATTGATTCTTTCTATTTTCATATCGTTTGTTATTGGTAAGTTCATTCATTTCAACACATTCAGCAGCGTGACGAGAAATAGCTTTCCACTTTGGGGCTACATATGATAATGGTGACAATGTGCGTGGACACAAGAATGCTCTTTGTGGGCATCATGCACGTGACAACGGCAGGAGTGAGAAGTGTTCATATTCTTTCTTTTTTTTACTTATGTTTTTTATATTACTTAGTCTTGCTAACACAACATCAGCAGGTTGAGTGCCATAACCGCCATGCCTGCTACCAAACCATAGATAGTATGATGGTGCTTACCGTATTCTTCGGCAGCGGGTAGTAACTCATCAAGCGAGATAAATACCATGATACCGGCAATCATCCCGAAAATAACGCCGAAAACATGGTCATTGAGGAATGGTGCCAAGATAAGATAGCCGATGACGGCTCCTACCGGCTCGGCCAATCCCGATAGAAATGAAAGCCAAAGGGCCCGTTTACGATTACCTGTAGCATAATAGATCGGAACGGAGACGGAAATGCCTTCGGGTATATTATGTATGGCGATGGCACAGGCAATAGGTATAGCAATGTTTATATCCTTCAATGCTGCAAGAAACGTAACCATACCTTCCGGGAAATTGTGTATTGCCAGCACCAAGGCTGTCACTACATCGACGCGTAATAATTGAGGCTTTATTTCAGTCTTTCGTTCTTCCTTTAAGCTCATTTCTTCCACCCGATGCATTTCGTGTGGATTTTCGTAGTGAGGAATTAGCTTATCAATAAGTAGAATCAATACGATTCCCCCGAAAAAAGAAAGTGTGGAATGAAGAGTTCCGTCGTCCTTGCCATGTATATTGGCAAGAGTCTGCAAAGAAGAGGCAAACAGATTGGCGAAAGACATATAAATCATTACTGCTGTTGAAAATCCCAATGAAAGAGAAAGGAATGAAGTATTGGTGCGCTTAGCAAAAAATGCAATCGCACTGCCTATCCCTGTGGATATACCGGCAAACGATGTTAGGAAAAATGCTATAAGTACTGGTTGAGACATGGCTATGATGGATTGGAAGTTAGTGCGTCAAAAGAGAACAAAAGTTTGTTTTGTTCAGAAGCAAAGCGAGCCGCTCTTTGCAGGCGGCTCGCTCGGTAGGAGAAACAGTTAGATTTAGAAATAAGACGTTTCATGCTTTTGGCAACTAAGTTTAGTTCGGTCAGTCTGCGGATGTACGATGTTGGTACTTTGATCTTTCGTCCCAATAATTTCTTTGGGCAAAACCTTTCCGATACGGGAGACTGCCCTGCTTTGCGTAACCCATGACTCCTCGCAGAAGAAAAGCCCGTTGACTCCTTGTACGAGTGTTAATTCGTCGTTGCTGATGATGTTGATGATACTCATATGCTGATTATTATTTAGTGATTCTTCTGGAATGACTCGGCGTTCCAACTCCTGCATCAAACGAAACGCTGCCTGACAAGATTGCAGCATCTGTCCATGCAGGCTATAGGTGTGGAGTCGAGCAGAAGGTAGCTGATGCCTATTGTCTCGGAATCAAATACAAAAGAGATTCGATTGTTTACAATCGTACAATCATTTCCGCAAGGCTTGCATTGCAGACAAGACGAGAAACGGATGTTTTGATTAGTTATCTCTTGACAGACAGGATGTTTCAATAGTTCTGCCTTCATCTTTCATTCTTTACATTCATGAGTTTCTTCCATCCTCCCGTGCTAAAGCGAATATACTCACTGATGAAACACTCTATCTCTTCGCAGGAAAGTTCCTTATGTTGCACCACCTCTTTCATCATATTAATCCACCAAGAGCAGGTGAAGTGCATGAAGAACGGAGAAATATCGGTATGTAGTTCCGGATGGAGTCTTCTCATCTTTTCCATATATTCCATCCCTATTGTGGCACTCTTCTCAATCCACTCTTCCAAATAATCTTTGAGGCGAGAATGCTGCGTAGAGAAAAACAGCAAATTTAATTCACTTCGGTAACGAGTTATAATGCCCATAAGCTCCTGCAAAGATGCACGATGATATTCATCTGAGATAAATATGTCAAGGGAGAAATTCTCCAGTCGGTTGTGATCTTCCAGCATCCTGTACATAGCAGCCAAAAGAGGACGCAACACATCAACCAGTAAATCGTCCTTACAGGGATAGTAATTGTATATATTGCTCAGACCAATGCCCGACAACTTAGAAATCTCACGCATAGACACCGACTTGAAGCCCTTTTCGAAAAAAGCTTTCTGCGCTGTTTCCAGCAATAGCTTACGTATATAATCCTTCGTTGTTTGCATAGGTCAGAACATAATTCTTTATTTTATAACGCAAAATTAGTCACATATTTTTTCGGTTGCAATACCTTAAAATGATGATTTTTTTACTTACCATTCCCCATTTATGGTAATTCAGCAAATGAAATTTATAACTTTCAATATGCTACTCCTAATCATATCAAAGCTACAAATACTCACTTATTTACAATCTCTAGCACTCACTTTTTTTTGTTTACTTTTGTCTGTAAACCGCTACTGACGTCATTAAATACATAGTAATATGAGCAAAAAAATCAAAGACCAAGAAGTTCTTTTGGTCAAAGATCAGAAGGACGATAGCCTCCGAGCCGTAGTCGGAGCAGATGGGAAAAGCGGACTGAAGTTGCATTCTTTCAAAGTCTCCTTTGAGAGTGTCGTTGCCAGCGTGCATGTATACCAATAGACGATTACTCACTACCAATATAAGGAAAAGTTGCATGCAAATGAAATTTATCATACGCCATGCAACTTTGGAGCCAATTCATAAGAAGAGGAGCTAACGGAGAAAAAGAACTTTTTCAGTGCCCTCAGATTTCGGGCTTCCTTTTTTATTTACCTTCAACAACTCCAAATATTCTTATTACATCAATCTTCGATAGTACATACACTTACACGGTTCCAATCCGGTTCGGTAAACATGTCACCTACTCCCTGATCTTCGGCAGTAATACGAGACGTATTAATCTTGTATTTATTAACAAGGATTGTTTTTACAGCTTCTGCACGTGCGGTAGCAATTTTTGCGT
>CAUEFX010000050.1 GCA_958477465.1 uncultured Bacteroides sp. | reverse complement strand
ACTAATAATAACGTGATATGAAAAATTGGATAAGAGATTATTTCTTAGTTATCGTGCTTTTGCTTCTCAACTATATTGATAGAACGGTCAATTATGATTTGGATCTGATAGGATTGGTTCCTATTCTGATGCAGAGATAGGTAATATAGTTATTACTAACAAGATTATTAGTAATAAAATCATTATAAGTCCACGGCTCTTTCATTTAACCCTGTTCGGTCACGGATAAATCCCCATCCCCATACAAATCTGGTGTAAACCAATATTTAATATTTGACAATCAACGAATTAAAATCTTCGCTATTACCTTTTGATTCATATTGTTACCTTTCTGTCACCAAAATTATTTGATGATTTCCGATGAAAGGGCTTGATTTGCATCAGTAATACATGTACTAATAATAACGTGATATGAAAAATTGGATAAGAGATTATTTCTTAGTTATCGTACTTTTGCTTCTCAACTATATTGATAGAACGGTCAATTATGGTTTGGATCTGATGGGATTGGTTCCTATTCTGTTACTAAGTATTTATAATTATACTATTTATAAAGCAATGACACTTCATTTGAAAAATACTGAAGCGGAAACAAAGGAAACTTGTTCTCATGATGTTATTGAAAATACGCTTAAGTGGGATTCCGGAATATTAATAAGTAGCCCTGTCTTTATTTACACCTTATTTCTTGGAGTAGAACTTATACTGGAAAGCCGGCAGAATTTTCTCGCTATTTTTTGCTTTGTAATATCTGCTGTTTACTACTCTATGGGAGTGTATTTACATGTACGGAGATGGAGAATGAAAAATTCAAAAAGATGCAGATGATACGGGTAAGGTATCAGGTGAAACCCAACAGCCCAATTGAGTTCACTTTTCAGTCTGATAAAGGATGGACACAATCGGATTCTTCCTTTTTTATATCTATTTATTGTATATTTGTTACACATTTGAATATATAGCATTTAATTTTGGTAATTTTATTGGACTTCATTTATATCATTTGTTATTCGACAACCGTAAATGTACATGGAAAGGAAAATCTTGAATGGATATTAGTGCTTACCTTTCTGTGCATGGTGTTTATTTTTCTATTTTGGCTGACTTGGATCGAGCAGAACAGAAAAGACAGATATATTGCGTTACAACGTGAACTGATGCAGAAACGTTCGGATACATTGGAAATGGATAAAGATGGAATCCCGAATGAACAGAACTTAAAGCAACTGCGGGAAGAGAAATTACTCCTGTGTATACAATTGTTTCAAACAACGGATGTCTGTAAACGTTTGCGATTAACGGATTGTACAGAACGCAAAGGGACATATCGGATGACAGCTTTGGAACGGGCTACTATTTGCAAAGCCGTTAATGAAACATTTGTCGATGTAATGATTGACTTAAAGAATGCTTGTAATGCATTAAATCATGATGATTTGCTTTTTTGTATATTCTCTTTATTAGGATATTCTAAATCGACGATTATACTTTGCATGAATATTGTTTCTGACGGAGCCTTCAAAATGCGTAAAAGTCGTATAAAGGATAAAATGGAAGCAGATTTGTTTGATTGAATTTTCAATAAGGAAGTAAGATTGATTCCTTAACTAAAAAACGGCCGGATATGGGAGAAATACGTTTTACATCTGAATTCTTTATTGTTGTCTTAATGTATACTCAGTCTTTCTGCAGGGACAACGAATTGGATATTTTCATATTCATCCCTTCCGTATTGCTTGTGTTTTGTATTGCAATGGATATCTACAGCAAAAGAATGAGTAACTGCAAAAAAGTCTCCTGGCTCGACTCGTTCAAAGAAGCACCTCTGCTGAAAGGGGTATTAATGGAGGTAGGCAGTCCCCTTGTACTTTATCTACTTTTCTTAGGTTGGGACATTATGGAGAAAAACGCTTTTCTCTCTTGGTTTCTGATTTGCGTTTCTCTCCTTTATTATATGGTGATGATTGCGTTTTTTGTTATTGTGAGGCGCCGATTGAACCATCCTTCGTATAGGAGAAAGAGATAAAATCTCTAACAGCCGTGTTATCTCTTACTTTTCAAGTTCATTCAATCTCTCAAATAACCTTCCAAACTCAGAATACGTGTATTCTCTACCACTCATTTGCTTCTCTTCCATAGAGCGATTGGCATTGGTGACAGCGACTTCCTCCATTTTGTTCGAAATAGCTATGCAGTCCCTTACTCTTAGTGAAGAAATCAATAGTTTTCCGGTATTCCACACATCGGTTCAAATCCTTTAGCAGCGGCTCTTGGCTCTCGTATGGACGCGACGTGTATCGGAAATAGTAGAGGAAAAACAATTCCGTGCAGCGACAGGTCTCAAAGAACTCAACATTGCAGTATATGCCTTTCTTGGGTTGGTTGATAGGTTTGGCATACTTAGCCTTTATCCTTTGATATTGAAAACGCTCCGGTTCCACATCTTTCGTGTCCATATCAATATACTTATCATTGAACTCAACATCATAGTCGTATCTAATGCCACTCGCGTAAAATGACACATGCATTTGAGTAGGCTCATCCTTTGTGAGAACGAAAGGAATACTACCGTTTATTCTTTGGGTTGCATCTGATTTGGGCAGTGCCAACAAACGGAAGACCTCATTCAAGGCAATCAACATATTTGATTTTCCAGAAGCATTAGAGCCGTACAGAATTCCCAACTTGTACAAGAATACCCCTTTGACAACCTCTGTGACAAGTTCCGAAGAAGGCCCTTTAGCCAGAAAATTCAACTCTTGCTTATCGCGAATGGAAAGATAATTCTTTACCCAAAAATCTCTTATCATATATATAATATATATTTATGTCATTATTGTAGCTTAATTTCAAAAATGCAAATCATCTTCTCTATTCACGAAATATATTCCATAAATTTTGTAGATAAGATACAAATTAACCATATTTTAATACTATACAAGATTTACTCATTACTTGAACTTAAAATATCGAGGTTCTATTAGGCTGTACGATAGCATCCAAAACTGTTTTTGAGACGAAACTACCACTAATTCTCTTTAAAATCATTGGAGGAACAATTGCAAAAAAGTCCGTAGTACAGCGATGCTTTCTCGGTATCAGCCGATGGCACCTACTTCCAAATTCATTACAAAATGATATTTTTACCTTTTCCCGTATACACGCCTCTGTCAGATATTGCGAATATCCGGATTATTTCTCGTAGAGAATCGCCCCGTTCCTCGTAGAGAAACGGTGTGTTCCTCTACGAGAAACAACCCGATTCTCTACGAGAAAAAACGCAGTTTTATAACACACTGAAGATCAAATAGATACAAAGATACACTTTTGTATAATATTTTCCTATACCAATCAGAGTGTTTGGAACTGTATAGCGGGAAAGGCAATACTATAAATAATTACAAATAGAGCAATCGGATGTTTTTAGGAATGAGATACTACTCTAACGGATGCATCACTTCATCAATGCCGTATTGTCTATTTTATATCCCCGCAACAGCTCATCCGTTTTCAGACGTTTTTTACCGGGAAGTTGTAGAGCAAGAATCCCCACGAAGCCGTCAGTAGCAGCTACTTTCAGATATTTTTTACCGTCCGTGACAATTGTACCCGGAAGCAACTGATGAACTTCCTCTATCTTTTCAGCCTCAAACACTTTCACGGCAACAGTTTCACCGGCAGCATCGGTCAGTTCACACCATGCAGCCGGGTAGGGAGAAAGTCCGCGGATAAAATCATAAATACGTTTCACCGGCTGGTTCCAATTGATTTTGCAGGTTTCCTTGAATATTTTCGGTGCAGCACGAAGCTCGCCCACCACCGCCATCTCTTCTTGCGGGATCGCCTTTACCTCTCCACTCAAAATTGCATCTACCGTTTCTACCACCAGACGACCGCCCAACGCCATCAATTTATCATGTACAATACCTACATTATCCGTATCGGCAATAGGTACACGAACTTGCTGGATAACCTCCCCCGTGTCTATCTCATGTTTCAAAAAGAAAGTAGTAATACCCGTTTCCGTATCCCCGTTAATCACCGCCCAATTAATCGGAGCAGCCCCACGGTATTGAGGAAGCAGAGAAGCGTGCAGGTTAAAAGTTCCCAACCGGGGCATATTCCATACCACCTCAGGCAACATGCGAAAGGCTACTACAATCTGCAAATCGGCTTTCCAATCACGCAGAGCTTGCACAAAAGCCTCATCTTTCAGTTTTTCCGGCTGCAACAAGGGAAGATTATGCTCCAGCGCATACTGCTTGACCGGAGAATACTGGATTTTATGCCCACGCCCGGCAGGCTTATCGGGCATTGTGATAACACCGACTACATTGTATCCGCCTTCTACAAGACAACGCAAAGCTTCCACCGCAAACTCGGGTGTACCCATATAAACGATTCTCAAATCTTCTTTCTTCATACTATAAATAATTAATAATTAGCCTATGTGCCAATGAAAGAATAAAATAATGCGGCAATTTGCCAACGTGTAAATGTGCCAATGAAAGGTACATTAGCGTATTGACACATTATTATATTACTACATTATATTACTACATTAACGCATTTTTTCATTGTCGTATTAAAAAATTAGCAAATTCTTCCACTGGCAAATTAGCATATTGCCAAATTATTCCATTGGCAAATTATTTTAATCTTCCGAGAAATGCACCAGTACCTGACGGTATGAATTGAATATTTTCGACTTCGACACAAATCCCAAGTACTTTCCCTCTTCGTCCACCACGGGCAGATTCCATGCCTTGGTGTCGTCAAATATCTGCATGACCTGCTCCATCCCTTCGTTATTAAACAATTTGGCAGGTGCGGATGTCATCAGTTTATTAACCGTGAAACGATGATAAAGTTCTTGCCTGAACATTATATTCCGGATATCATCCAGCAGAACAATGCCAATCAGAATTCCTTCCTTATCGGTCACCGGAAAAACATTACGGTGAGAAGAGGCGATCGCTTTCACCAATTCGCCCAAATCCATCTCCGGATGGACTACTACAAAATCCGTTTCAACTACATTTTCCATCTTCATCAATGTGAGAACGGCACGGTCTTTATGGTGAGTCAGCAACTGGCCTTTCTTTGCCAGACGCATGGAGTAAATACTATGCGGCTCAAAAGCGATAATAGTCAGATAAGAGCTGACGGACACAATCATCAACGGTAAAAACAAGTCATAACCACCGGTCAGCTCGGCTATAAGGAATACTCCCGTCAACGGAGCATGCATCACCCCACTCATCACTCCTGCCATCCCCATAAGTGCAAAATTCTTTTCGGGCAGATAGGCAGAGAACTCAAAGTCATTGCTGAAATGAGAAAAGATAAACCCGGCAATACACCCCAAATAAAGCGAAGGCGCAAAAATACCACCGCAGCCGCCACCGCCATTGGTTGCACTGGAAGCAAAAACTTTCAATAGGATAATCAGAAACAGATAAACCAGCAAAAGGTTGCCGTAACCATAAAACAAAGAGTTGTTCATCACCGTATCCCAATCGGCATCGCTCGTTCCATTCAGCAACAGTTCAATCGTATTGTAACCTTCACCATAAAGCGGAGGGAAAAGGAAGATGAGCACACTCAACATCACGCCGCCTAAAGCCAGCTTCTTATACGGATTGTTGAGCTTGCCAAAAACACCTTCCACCGAGTTCATGGCACGGGTAAAATAAAGAGAGACGAGTCCGCAAAAGATTCCCAATAAAATAACGTAAGGGATACGCTCCAGCTCAAATGCCTGATCGAGGTGGAACTTAAACATGGCTTCCGTGCCGGTGACAATGTAAGAGACCGTCGCAGCAGTGACGGCAGAGATAAGCAACGGCAGCAAAGACGACATCGTAAGATCGATCATCAGCACCTCCAGCGTGAACACCAGTCCGGCAATCGGCGCTTTGAAGATGCCCGCGATGGCACCGGCAGCGCCACACCCCACAAGCAACATCAACGTACGATGCTCCATTTTGAACACGCTCCCCAAGTTGGAGCCGATGGCCGAGCCTGTCAGCACAATAGGCGCCTCCGCACCGACCGACCCACCAAAACCGATCGTAATGGCACTGGCAATGGTAGACGACCACACATTGTGCCGCTTGATGCGCCCCTGCCGGCGAGAGATTGCATACAGAATCTTTGTCACCCCGTGACTGATATCATCTTTCACGATGTTCCGTACGAACCATCCCGACAAGAAGATACCCACCACCGGGTAAACCAGATAGAGGTAGTTCGCCTCCGTCGCATTGAAATTGTCAGTGAGGAAGTTCTGTATCAGATGGATAAGGAACTTCAGTATCAGTGCAGCAAATGCGGTGAAAATACCTACCAGAAAACTGAGAATCAGAATGAACTGCTTCTCTTTGATGTTGTTTTCACGCCAACGGATAAAACGTTGTATCAGAGTAATTTTTTCTTTTCCCATCTTCTTCTTTAAATGCCTTTGCCTATCCAGACCTCCCGAACCGTTGCTAGCAGGATTTTGAGATCGAGCCAAAAGCCATAGTGTTCTAAATAATAAAGGTCGTAACGGGCACGTTCAACCATCTTCTCTGTCGTGTTAGCATAGCCGAATTTCACCATTCCCAAAGAAGTAATTCCCGGTTTCAAACGGAATACCTGTTTATAACGGGGTTCTTTCTTTAGAATCTGCTGTACGAAATAAGCACGCTCGGGCCGGGGACCTACAATGGACATGTCTCCTTTCAGCACATTCCAAAATTGCGGCAACTCATCCAGGTGGTGTTTGCGCAATGTGCGTCCGAACGGCGTCACCCGGCAATCATCGGAGACAGCGAGCAAAGGAGTGCCGTCTTCGGCATCCGTCACCATCGTACGAAACTTCACCATCCGAAAAGGGATGCCTCCCTTTCCCAACCGCTCCTGTTGGTAAAAGACACTACCCATCCCCTGCATACGGATACGGATAGCGATATAGAGCAGTAATGGCCAACACAGCAGCAACACCAACGCCGCCACTATATAATCCATCAGCTGCTTCATCTATTCACGGATTATCTTTATTACCCCACCCTTACCGAGCTTAATGATACTCGATGGCTTCGGACGGCTCATGTCATCCTGACGAAAACCGACTATATAATCTACCTGTGATTTAATCTCATCACTTATCTCACTGAAATTGGCTGCCCCCGGCTGTCCGCTTATATTTGCCGATGTCGAAACAATGGCTTTGCGGAATTGTTGGCAAAGACGGTGTGAAAATTCTTCATTGGTCACACGGATACCGACACTGCCATCCTCGGCAAGCAGTTCAGGAGCCAGGTTACGCGCACCGGAATAGATGATAGTCAACGGCTTATCGGCAAGTTCGATCAAATCCCATGCTATATCAGGGACGTCCTGCACGTAGAAATCCACCTTTACGGGCGAATCGACCAATACCAGCATGGCCTTACTGTCGGCACGCTGTTTAATCTCATATATCCTCCGTACAGCATCCGGATTGGTAGCGTCGCAGCCCAATCCCCAAACGGTATCTGTAGGATAAAGAATGACTCCCCCCTCCCGCATTACCTGGCAAGCTTTTTTAATATCTTCTATCATTTCTTGATTCATATCTGATGAGAATAACGCACAAAAATACGACTTTCGCATGGTAATAACAAAGTTTAAGAGTAGCAAAACATCACCCTCTGAAATATTTTCGTAACATTCCCTTTACGCTTCCTGTTTTTTTCGTACTTTTACAGCTTGTTGGAGAGAAGTGCCTCTCTGCACCCTTGAGATAAGAAAAGAAAAAAACAATATATAAAATGAATCACAAATGGAATTATCAACCCATCACATCAGAACAGGTAGAGATAAGCCGGACATTGGCCCAGGAGTTAGGGATTAGCCCTATTCTGGGACGACTTTTGGTGCAACGGGGGATTACACGGGTGCAGGAAGCCCGGAAATTCTTCCGTCCGCAACTGCCCGACCTGCACGATCCGTTCTTAATGAAGGATATGGATATCGCAGTGGAACGTCTGAACAGGGCGATGGGAAAGAAAGAACGTATTCTGATTTATGGAGATTATGACGTAGACGGTACCACAGCCGTGGCGCTGGTCTACAAGTTTATCCAGCAGTTTTATTCAAACCTGGACTATTACATCCCCGACCGTTACAACGAAGGTTACGGGATTTCGCGTAAAGGAGTGGATTATGCCGCCGATACCGGTGTCAGCCTGATAATCGTACTCGATTGCGGCATCAAGGCCGTTGATGAAATTGCCTATGCCCGTGAAAGGGGAATCGATTTTATCATCTGCGACCATCACGTTCCCGATGACGTATTACCCCCTGCCGTAGCTATTCTCAATGCGAAACGGACAGACAACACCTACCCGTACGAACACTTATCGGGATGCGGAGTAGGTTTCAAATTCATGCAGGCATTCGCTATCAGCAACGGTATCGAATTCCACCACCTCATTCCGCTGCTCGACCTCGTGGCTGTCAGCATCGCCTCGGACATCGTGCCGATTATGGGAGAAAACCGTATCTTGGCACACCATGGTCTGAAACAGCTCAACAGCAACCCCAGTGTGGGGATGAAAGCCATCATCGATGTATGCGGCCTGGCCGAGAAAGACATTACTGTCAGTGATATCGTATTTAAAATCGGACCTCGTATCAATGCTTCCGGCCGTATCCAAAACGGAAAGGAAGCAGTAGACCTACTCACCGAAAAGGATTTCTCCATAGCTTTGGAAAAGGCCAACCAGATAAACCAATACAACGAAACCCGCAAAGACCTGGATAAAACCATGACGGAAGAAGCCAACCGGATTGTAGCGAATCTGGAAGGGTTGGCAGACCGCCGCTCCATCGTTCTTTACAACGAAGAATGGCACAAGGGGGTCATCGGCATTGTAGCCTCACGCCTGACGGAGATATACTATCGCCCTGCCGTAGTATTGACCCGGACCAACGATATGGCCACCGGTTCCGCCCGCTCCGTTTCCGGTTTTGATGTATACAAGGCCATAGAATACTGCCGGGATCTGCTGGAGAACTTTGGCGGACACACCTATGCCGCCGGACTGTCCATGAAGGTAGAGAATGTGCAGGCCTTCACACAGCGCTTTGAAGAATACGTTTCGAAGCACATTCTTCCGGAACAGACGAGCGCCGTCATAGACATCGATGCCGAGATAGACTTCCGGGACATCACTTCGAAATTCTTCAATGACCTGAAGAAGTTCAATCCATTCGGTCCCGACAATCAAAAGCCCGTATTCTGCACACATCACGTTTACGATTACGGAACGAGCAAGGTGGTGGGCCGCGACCAGGAGCACATCAAACTCGAATTGGTGGACAACAAATCGAACAACGTAATGAACGGCATTGCTTTCGGACAGAGTTCGCACGTACGCTACATCAAAACCAAACGCTCGTTTGACATCTGTTACACCATCGAAGAGAATACACATAAGCGAGGCGAAGTACAATTACAGATTGAAGATATAAAACCCATTGAATAGATTTACGATTGGAGGATCGTAAATAAAATTTATGCTTTATCACGAGATACTCAAACAGTACTGGGGATATGACTCTTTCCGCGGCATACAGGAGGAGATCATACAAAGCATCGGTGAAGGACGGGATACACTGGGCCTGATGCCTACGGGCGGCGGGAAATCCATCACGTTTCAAGTCCCGGCCCTCGCCAAAGACGGTTTGTGTATCGTCATAACCCCGCTTATCGCCTTGATGAAGGATCAGGTGCAGAATCTCCGGCAACGGGGCATCAAAGCCGTTGCCATCTATTCGGGCATGACCCGGCAGGAGATTCTCACCGCACTCGAGAACTGTATCTTCGGCAACTACAAATTCCTCTATATCTCTCCCGAGCGGCTGAATACGGATATCTTCAAGCAGAAACTCCGTGCCATGAAAATCAGCATGATCACGGTGGACGAGAGCCATTGTATCTCTCAATGGGGATACGACTTCCGCCCCGCTTATCTCAAGATTGCCGACATACGCGATTTGTTGCCGGGCGTCCCCCTGCTGGCACTGACGGCCACGGCCACTCCCGATGTAGTGGAAGATATCCAAAGCCGGCTGAAATTCAGGGAAAGGAATGTGTTCCGCATGAGTTTCGAACGGAAGAACCTTGCCTACATCGTACGGAAGACGGATAACAAGAATGCCGAGCTGCTGCATATCCTCCGCAGAATGCCGGGTAGCGCCATCATTTATGTCCGCAGCCGCCGGCGCACGAAAGAGACGACCGAATTATTAACCCACGAAGGAATTACGGCGGACTTCTACCATGCCGGTCTGGACAACGCCGTCAAAGACATCCGCCAGAAACGTTGGCAGAGCGGCGAATGCCGGGTGATGGTGGCAACCAATGCCTTCGGGATGGGAATCGACAAGCCCGATGTGCGACTGGTGATTCACCTCGACCTTCCGGACTCTCCAGAAGCATACTTTCAGGAAGCCGGACGCGCCGGGCGCGACGGCGAAAAGGCGTATGCCGTAATCCTGTATTCCCAATCGGATAAAACGACGCTTCACAAACGTATTCCGGACACCTTTCCCGACAAGGACTATATAAAAAAGGTATACGAACATCTCCAATACTACTACCAGATGGCGATGGGAGACGGACTGGGCTGTACGAAAGAGTTCAATCTGGAGGAATTTTGCCGGAAATTCAAGCACTTTCCCGTACCGGCGGACAGCGCACTGAAAATACTGACCCAAGCAGGATACATAGAATATACCGATGAACAGGACAACGCTTCGCGCATTATCTTCACCATCCGCCGCGACGAATTATACAAACTGCACGAAATGGGAAATGAAGCGGAAACATTGGTGCAAACCATCCTCCGCTCCTACACCGGACTTTTCACCGATTATGCCTACATCAGCGAAACAGCCCTCAGTTTGCGTACCGGACTGACCCGCCAGCAAATTTACAACATCCTGGTGTCATTGTCCAAACGCCGTATCGTCGACTACATTCCACGCAAAAAGACACCTTATATTATATATACACGCGAACGTGTAGAACTGAGCCATCTGCACATCCCCCCCTCCGTATACGAAGAACGCAAAGAGCGCTATGAAGCACGTATCCGGGCAATGGTAGATTATGTCACCTCCGAGACCGCCTGCCGCAGCCGCATGCTTCTCCGGTATTTCGGCGAAAAGAACAAGAACAATTGCGGACAATGCGATGTATGCCTCAGCGGACATGCAGCAAACGAATTGCCTACCGACACTTTCGAGAAACTGAAGAAAGAGTTGTTGGCCGTACTTCAGGAACAAGCGCTCACTCCCGTCGAAATTGCCGAAAAGACAAAAGCCGACCGGGATTTACTGACGCAGGTCATTCAGTATCTGCTCGAAGAAGGAGAAATAAAAATAAAAGACGGCATACTGAGCATCGGCTGACGGAGCACACGGGAACATCTCAACTGCACAAGAAACATCCTCCCCGTACAGAAGTCTCCCTCACCCAAAAGACTCCATGCAAACCGGACACAAACCGATGCATAAAATCAGGCATAACCCGATGCGCAAATCCATGCACAAATCCATGCGGTAAATCAAACAAGAATTACTACATTTGCAACCGATAATCTTATAAATACATAGATAATCTTATAAATACATTATATATATGCCGAACTTCTTCAAATCATTCTTTTCCGGTAAATCCGAAAACCCGGAAAACGAGAAACAGAAAACCGCTAAAAAGAACTTTGAGATATTCAAATATGACGGACTGCGTGCCCAACGTATGGGCAGACCGGATTATGCCGTAAAATGTTTCACGGAAGCCCTCGCCATCGAAGAAGATTTTGAGACACTGAGCTATCTTAGCCAACTCTACATACAACTGGGCGAACTGGACAAAGCCCGCGAAACACTGAACCGCATGGTGGAGCTGGAACCTACACTGACCAATACTTATCTTACTTTGGCCAATGTATGCTACATGCAGGAGGATTATAAAACCATGAAAGCCGTCGCTCAAAAGGCCATCGAAATAGAAGAAGGCAACGCCATGGCACACTACCTGCTCGGCAAGGCCACACAAGGAATGAATGATGACCTCATGGCCATCGGACATCTGACCAAAGCCATCGTCCTGAAAGATGATTTTGTAGAAGCCCGCCTGCTACGCGCCGAAGCATTGCTGAAAATGCACCAGCTCAAAGAAGCCGCCGAAGACATCGAAGCTGTGCTTACCCAAAAACCGGAAGACGAGACTGCCATCCTGCTGCACGGGAAACTGCTGGAAGCCGAAGGGAAGCCCGAAGAGGCAGAAGCCGATTACCGGAACGTCACGGAGATCAACCCGTTCAACGAACAGGCTTATCTCTATCTCGGCCAACTCTTTATCACGCAGAAGAAACTGGCAGAGGCCATCAGCCTTTTCGATGAAGCAATCGAACTAAATCCTAACTTCGGAGAAGCTTATCACGAGCGCGGCCGGGCCAAACTGCTGAACGGTGACAAAGACGGCTCCATCGAAGATATGAAGAAAGCCCTCGAAATCAATCCTAAGGAGGAAGAGAGCATCAACGGACAATTCAATAATCTGGCCCCCAAACAAGAGACCATACCCGGCATATTCTGATGTTCGTCACCTCCATCCGGCAAGGAAAAACAAACATATTCTTAGGAAAATGCAAAAAAAACTCACTTTTTGCTTGAGTTTAAAAGAAAAGTATTACATTTGTCCCCGAATTAAAACAGAAACATCTGTCAGTATGAACGCATTTCGCTTTACATATTACTTCTTTTTTTACTTTTACTTTAGCCAGAAAGTAGAGCGGGAGTTTGTATGTATCAAGTGACAGTGATGCTTAAGAACTGAATGAAGAAAGTAATCATATAAATCCCGCTCCATAATGGACGCGGGATTTTTTTATATCACACACTGAAAGAAATGAAGAAGATAGCAATTCAAGGAACGCTCGGCTCTTATCACGATATCGCCGCACACAAGTATTTCGAAGGAGAAGAAATAGAGTTAATCTGTTGCGCCACTTTCGAGGATGTGTTTCAGGCGATCCACAAAGACAGTCTGGTCATCGGCATGCTGGCCATCGAAAACACCATCGCGGGGAGTCTGTTGCACAACAACGAACTGCTGCGCCAAAGTGGTACGCAGATTATGGGAGAATACAAGCTACGCATATCACACAGCTTCGTCTGCCTGCCCGAAGAGGACTGGGACGACATCAAGGAAGTCAACTCCCACCCCATCGCACTGATGCAATGCCGCGAATTCCTGCAACAGCATCCCGACATCAAGGTGGTGGAAGGCGAAGACACCGCATTAAGCGCCGAAATGATAAAAACCGGACACCTGAAAGGGCACGCCGCTATCTGCTCCAAAGTAGCCGCCGAACGCTACGGCATGAAAATACTGCAGGAAGGCATCGAGACCAACAAACATAACTTCACCCGCTTTCTCGTGGTGGCCGATCCCTGGCAAGTGGACGAACTCCGCCGCTACCAGTCATCAGGTATCAACAAGGCAAGCATGGTGTTCACCTTGCCTCACACGGAAGGCAGCCTGTCGCAAGTGCTCTCCATCCTGTCTTTCTACAACATCAACCTGACCAAGATACAGTCGCTCCCCATCATCGGGCGGGAATGGGAATATCAATTTTATGTAGACGTGGCATTCAACGACTACTTGAGATATAAACAGGCGATTGCCGCAATAACTCCATTAACCAAAGAACTTAAAATATTAGGCGAATATGCAGAAGGAAAATCAAATATATAATGTAGCTCCTGCCGACCGGCTGGCCGGCGTAAGCGAGTACTACTTCTCTAAGAAACTGAAAGAAGTGGCGCAGATGAATGCGGAAGGCAAAGATGTTATCAGCCTGGGTATCGGCAGCCCCGACATGCCACCGTCTGAGAAAACCGTGCAGACTTTGTGCAAAGAGGCCCAGAATCCGGACGGACACGGCTATCAGCCCTATATCGGTATTCCGGAACTGCGTAAAAGTTTTGCCGACTGGTATCAGAAATGGTACGGCGTGGAGCTGAATCCGGCAACGGAGATACAGCCATTGATAGGTTCGAAAGAGGGAATCCTGCATGTAACACTGGCTTTCGTCAATCCGGGCGAGCAGGTGCTGGTGCCCAACCCGGGATACCCTACCTACACTTCATTGAGCAAAATCTTAGGGGCAGAGATCGTGAACTACAACCTGAAAGAAGACGAAGGATGGATGCCCGATTTCGACGAGCTGGAAAAAATGGACATGAGCCGGGTGAAACTGATGTGGACCAACTACCCGAACATGCCCACGGGAGCAAACGCTACCATGGAGATGTACGAACGTCTGGTGGACTTCGCCCGTCGCAAAAACATCATCATCGTGAACGACAACCCGTACAGTTTTATCCTGAACAACCATCCGTTGAGCATCCTCAGCGTACCGGGAGCCAAGGAGTGCTGCATTGAATTCAACTCCATGAGCAAGAGCCACAACATGCCGGGATGGCGCATCGGTATGCTGGCTTCCAATGCGCAATTCGTGCAATGGATACTGAAAGTGAAAAGCAACATCGACAGCGGTATGTTCCGCGCCATGCAACTGGCTGCCGCCAAGGCACTGGAAGCGGATGCAGAATGGTACGAGAGCAACAATTGCAACTATCGCAACCGCCGTCATCTGGCCGGAGAGATCATGAAGACATTGGGATGCAGTTATGACGAAAACCAGGTTGGGATGTTCCTGTGGGGAAAGATTCCCGATACATACGCCCATGTAGAAGAGCTGACCGAAAAGATTCTGCATGAAGCCCGCGTCTTTATCACTCCGGGATTTATTTTCGGAAGCAACGGCGCAAGATACATCCGTATCTCCCTCTGCTGCAAGGACGCCAAGCTGGCAGAAGCATTGGAAAGAATAAAAAAGATCGTCTGATGCCGATGCAGCCGTTTAGAGAACAACAAAGACAAATAACAAATAACAATAAATCAAAGCTCCGGCCAATTGCCACACAGAGCGTTGGCCAACAAGCAAATCATTAAATTATGGAACTCGAATCAATTTTATTGCCGGGCGTCGAAGCCAAAAGGCCGATCGTTATCGCCGGTCCGTGTAGTGCGGAAACAGAAGAACAAGTAATGACCACCGCCAAAGACCTGGCCTCTAAAGGAATGAAAATATTCCGTGCCGGAATCTGGAAACCACGTACCAAACCGGGCGGTTTCGAAGGTGTCGGCGTAGAAGGACTGGACTGGCTGAAAGAGGTGAAGAAAGAGACCGGCATGTATGTCGCTACCGAAGTGGCAACCGCCAAACATGTATACGAATGTCTGAAAGCGGGTATCGATATCCTCTGGGTAGGCGCCCGCACCACTGCCAACCCCTTTGCCGTACAGGAGATAGCCGATGCGCTGAAAGGAGTGGATATCCCCGTATTGGTAAAAAACCCGGTAAACCCCGACCTCGAACTGTGGATCGGTGCATTGGAACGCATCAACAATGCTGGTCTGAAACGCTTGGGAGCCATCCATCGCGGTTTCAGCAGCTATGAGAAGAAACTGTACCGCAACCTGCCGCAATGGCACATCCCCATCGAGTTGCGCCGCCGCCTGCCGGAACTGCCCATCTTCTGCGACCCGAGCCACATCGGCGGAAAACGTGAACTGATAGCACCGCTTTGCCAACAGGCCATGGACCTCAACTTCGACGGACTGATCGTAGAGAGCCATTGCAATCCGGATTGCGCATGGAGCGACGCCGCCCAACAAGTCACTCCGGATGTATTGGACTACATCCTGAACCTGCTCGTTATCCGTAAGGAAACACAAACCACCGAGAATCTGAGCCAGCTGCGCAAGCAGATTGACGAATGTGATGACAACATCATCCAGGAACTGGCAAAACGCATGCGCGTGGCACGCGAAATCGGTACATACAAGAAAGAACACGGCATCACCGTTCTTCAAAGAGGACGCTACAACGAAATCCTTGAGAAGCGTGGCGCACAAGGCGAGCAATGCGGAATGGGAGCCGAGTTCATGAAAGCCATCTTCGAAGCGATACACGAAGAATCGGTCCGCCAGCAAATGGAGATTATCAATAAGTAAACAGAGTTCATCACGGGAGAAGAAACCCGTCATGGTTAGAAAGAGACAATCCGTACCGGAGTTTGTAGCGTCTCACAGCAGTGAGGCGCTCGTCTCTCAACCGTGAGACGACTGTCTCTCAACTGTGAGAAAGTCGTCGCACAACTGTGAGACGGGAATTACGTCTGTATCTTTTCAGCTTCCCCTGCCATCAAAAGCAAGAAGCTCCTTAAACCAATCATATCGTATGCGAATTTTAATTCTCGGAGCCGGGAAAATGGGCTCCTTTTTTACTGACATACTGAGTTTTCAGCACGAGACGGCCGTGTTCGACGTCAACCCGCACCAGTTGCGTTTCGTCTACAACACGTATCGTTTCACCACTCTGGAAGAGATCAAAGAGTTCGAACCGGAACTGGTCATCAACGCAGCTACGGTAAAGTATACATTGGACGCTTTTCGTAAAGTTCTGCCGGTATTGCCCAAAGACTGCATCCTGAGCGACATCGCTTCCGTAAAGACCGGTCTGAAGAAGTTTTATGAGGAGAGTGGTTTCCGCTACGTCTCCACCCATCCGATGTTCGGACCCACTTTTGCCAGCCTCAGCAACCTGAGCAATGAGAGTGCCATTATCATCAGCGAAAGCGACCATTTAGGAAAGGTGTTCTTCAAAGACCTGTACAACAGCCTCCGGCTGAACATATTCGAATACACCTTCGACGAGCACGATGAGACGGTGGCTTACTCACTCTCCATCCCTTTCGTTTCCACGTTTGTATTTGCCGCTGTCATGAAACATCAGGAAGCTCCGGGGACAACGTTCAAAAAGCACATGGCCATCGCCAAAGGCCTTCTGAGCGAAGACGATTATCTCTTGCAAGAGATTCTCTTCAACCCCCGTACTCCGGCACAGGTAGCCAACATCCGGACGGAGTTGAAGAATCTGCTGGAAATTATAGAGAACAAGGATGCCGAAGGGATGAAGAAGTATCTGACGAAGATACGGGAAAACATCAAATAGCCTTCCGCATTACCCGGGACAAATCAGGGTTAGAGCCTGCTTGAATTCTCCTCCATTTCAACTATCAGAACAAGACCGGGGAAAATTCAGACAGGCTCTTTTAGTCATTATCAAATTTGATAGTGACTAACTTTTATAATATCTTTGCGTCTGCAAAAAAGCAAAGGAGAATCCATGATAGATCAAGCAACCATAGACCGTATACTCGATGCCGCACAGATTGTAGATGTAGTGTCGGAATTTGTCACGCTGCGCAAACGCGGGGTGAACTATGTGGGCTTGTGCCCGTTCCACAATGAAAAGACCCCGTCTTTCAGCGTCTCGCCCTCGAAAGGGCTGTGCAAATGCTTTAGCTGCGGGAAAGGTGGAAATGTCGTACACTTCATCATGGAGCACGAACAGATGTCGTACTACGAAGCCCTGAAATATCTGGCCAAGAAGTACAACATCGAAATCAAGGAACGGGAGCTGACCAATGAAGAGAAACAGGCGCAAAGCACGCGCGAGAGTATGTTCATTGTCAACAACTTTGCCCGTGACTACTTTCAGAACATACTGAAGAACCACGTAGACGGTAGAAGTATAGGTATGGCTTATTTCCGTCAACGGGGTTTCCGGGACGATATCATTGAGAAGTTCCAATTGGGCTTCAGCACCGAGAGCCACGATGCACTGGCACAGGAAGCCATCCGCAAGGGATTCAAAAAAGAATACCTCGTCAAAACGGGGCTCTGCTACGAAACGGACGACGGGCGTCTGCGCGACCGTTTTTGGGGACGTGTCATGTTTCCGGTACACACGCTTTCGGGCAAGGTAGTGGCATTCGGAGGGCGCGTGCTCAGCACGGAAAACAAGAAACTGGCCAAATACGTGAACTCTCCCGAATCGGAGATTTACCATAAGAGCAACGAACTGTACGGAATTTACTTTGCCAAACAGGCAATTGTGAAGCAAGACCGGTGCTTCCTTGTGGAAGGTTATACAGACGTTATCTCCATGCACCAATCGGGTGTGGAGAATGTGGTCGCCTCATCCGGAACGTCTCTGACTCCCGGCCAGATACGCCTTATCCACCGCTTTACCAATAACATCACCGTGCTCTACGACGGTGATATGGCAGGTATCAAGGCCTCCATCCGCGGTATCGACATGCTGCTGGAAGAGGGAATGAACATAAAAGTCTGCCTTCTGCCCGATGGCGATGATCCGGACTCTTTTGCCCGTAAGCACAATGCCACTGAGTTTCAGCAGTTCATCAAAGAACATGAGACGGACTTTATCCGCTTCAAGACCAATCTGCTGCTGGAAGATGCCGGTAAAGACCCCATCAAACGGGCGGAGCTGATCAACAACATCGTGCAAAGCATCTCGGTCATTCCGGAAGCCATTGTACGCGATGTGTACATCAAGGAGTGCGGGCAACTGCTGCGTGTAGAGGATAAACTGCTCGTTTCGGAGGTTGCCAAGCGAAGGGAGATACAGGCGGAAAAAGAAAACAAGCCCATCCTTCACCCCAACAATACTCCTTCGGGAGTACCGGCCGATGTGCAGAACGGAGATTTTCCCCCTCCGTTTCCCTCTGATAATGCAGAAGATTCTTATCAGTCTTATATCCCGCAGGAAGGAAAAGAGGGGCAAGAATTTTATCAATATGAACGGCAGGTTATCCAGGCGATCATACGGTATGGGGAGAAGATCATGTGCAACTTTGAAGACGAGGAGGGGAAAGAGGTTCCGACCAGCGTCATCGAATATGTGGTCTATGATTTGAAGGAAGACGATCTTGCCTTCCATAACCCGATGCACCGCCGTATCCTGACCGAAGCAATGGCTCATGTCCATGATCCGGGCTTCATTGCCGAACGCTACTTCATAGCTCATCCCGATCCGGAAATCAGCGCCATTGCCACCGAACTGGCCAGCGACCGGTATCAGCTGAGCAAGTTCCACTCAAAGACGCAGAAGATAACACCGGATGAGGAACGCCTCCACGAATTGGTTCCCATGCTGATGGTCAACTTCAAGAATGCAATCGTTGCTGCCGAATTAAAGCATATCATGTATGCCCTGCAGGATCCCGCCAATGAGGACGACGATGAGAAATGCGCCGCCCTTATGCAACGCTACAAAGAGATGAAGCAGATAGAAAGCCTGATGGCAAAAAGGCTGGGAGACAGGGTGGTGCTTCATTAGCGATCAGCGTCCGCTGTCTTCACCGATTTATCAGATTCATGAATTCTTCCCGGGTCTTAGCCTGATTGAAAGCTCCGGTAAAATCAGAGGTAGTAGTTATCGAGTTCTGTTTTTCCACTCCACGCATCTGCATGCACATGTGCTTTGCCTCCACCACGACCATTACTCCTAATGGGTTGAGAGTCTCCTGAATGCACTCCTTGATTTGCAGGGTCATGCGCTCCTGCACTTGCAGGCGATGAGAGAAGATATCGACTACACGGGCGATCTTGCTCAAACCTGTGATGTAGCCGTTAGGGATATATGCCACATGCGCCTTGCCGTAAAAGGGCAACATGTGATGCTCGCAGAGAGAGAAGAAATCAATGTCTTTCACAATCACCATCTGGCTATACTCTTCCTTAAACTTAGCCGAACGCAATACTTCGTGAGGGTCCATGTGATAGCCCTTGGTCAGACTCAACATGGCTTTGGCTACACGTTCCGGAGTCTTCAACAGACCTTCTCTTTCGGCATCCTCGCCCAACAAAGTAATAATACTACGATAATGATTCTTCAAATCCTCCAACGCCGGAGAGACGATTTCTTCTTTTTCTAACATACGAAATTATAAAGGGATATTTATTTGATCTTTTACAATAGAAACTTCCTTGAATACACCGGTCGCTCTTAACTTCCGCATCATAGCATCCGCTTCTTCGATGCTACGGAAATCTCCCACACGACAAAGCCAACGGGGAGAAGTAAAAAAGGCGTAGGTCTTCAGAGTCGGAAAATATTCTTTCACTTTTGCAGCCATATTAGTCGCTTCATTACGAGCCGTACGCGAATTATTACCGGCATACACCTGTACGCGATAACCGGGCGACTTCAATACCGTCTGTTCTCCGGTAGCGACATATTCCGTTCCCAACAGTGCTTCGATCTGCGGATCTTGATGAATGGTTACCTTCCCCTGTCCGGGTACATTCCGCTCCAGACTATTGACTATATTCTGTGCTTGAGCGATACCGGTAAAAGCAAACAACAACCAAAGTAAACTGAGTTTTCTCATAAAAGTAGTTTTGGGGCGGACCGTAGACTGCCATGCAGCCATGAACCGCAAATGATAAAGACTACAATAATTATAAACTACGAGTTACAAGCCATGAAGCACTTCCGCCAACGGAGCATTCTCCACAGCTTGCAACTCACAGTCTGTTAATTATTTAAAAGCATCGATGATACCTTTGAAGTCAGCAGCCTTCAAAGCAGCTCCACCGATCAAACCGCCGTCAACATCCGGGTTTGAGAACAATTCTTTAGCATTGGAAGGCTTGCAGCTACCACCGTAAAGGATAGAGGTGTTATCAGCAATCTCCTTGCCATATTTCTCAGCAACAGCCGAACGGATGAACGCGTGGATTTCCTGTGCCTGGGCAGGAGTGGCAGTCTTACCTGTACCAATAGCCCAAACCGGCTCATAAGCCAGAATAATCTTTGCGAAATCTTCAGCAGAGAGGTCGAATACAGAAGCCAGCTGAGCAGCAACCACTTCGTTCTGCTTGTTTGCTTCACGCTCTTCCAATACTTCACCGATACAGAAAATCGGAGTCAGGCCGTTAGCCAAAGCCAATTTAACTTTCTCTTTCAGGATTTCAACTGTTTCACCATAATAAGCACGACGCTCAGAGTGGCCCAGGATTACATATTTTGCACCTGTAGAAGCAACCATAGCGGCTGAAACTTCACCGGTATAAGCACCTTCCACTTTATCTGCACAGTTCTCTGCACCTACGCCGATAACCGCAGCATCAACGATCGGAGTTACAGAAGCCAAGTGAATAAACGGAGTGCAAATGATCACATCACAGTTAGGCTTATCAGCAGCCAATACTTCATTCAATTCTTTTGCAAGAGCAATACCCTCCTGAAGGGTTTTGTTCATTTTCCAGTTTCCTGCTACAATGTTCTTTCTCATTTTGTTTTTGTTATTAAAAGGGTTAATATATTTACGATTGAAATTACACTATATATGAATCAAGAGACTATATCATTTAAAATACAATATCATTTCATTTAATATACAATATCGCTTAAGCGGCAATATTATTAAGAGGTAATGTCATGCAAGACATACGCTTGGCAATTTACGATTTAAGTTATATTGTTCTTATTTACATGATACTGATTTAAAATCAATTATACGTCATTAAGATTCATTTTGTCACTCTTCGTACCACCATCCGTTGTACTATCATCATTGCTGACTTCACTTAGCGGGGCCTCTTCTTGTGCAGAAAGCTTCACGGCTTTCAGCAATTCAGCATTCCGCCTGCGGAGAGCTTCACTTTTCCTTTCACGGCGTCTCACCACCAGAATATCCATGCCCAAGACTAACAACAGAGGAATGGCGAACCACAAAAAGACATAACCGATGGTATGACTGTCTGTTACTTTCTTCTGTTTGCCCAACTCGAGGGTATCGAGCTTACCGGTCAGGGCATATTCATCTGGCAGATCCGTATCGTTCCATTTATTCAGAATCGTGCCGTTCTTTATCAACATCAATCCCGGATTGGAACGTATCATGGTCTTCAGTGTAATGTCGTCTACAAGGCAGAACGGATATTCGGCCCCGGTCTTGTCACGCCAAAGTTCTATCTCTTCAATCGGAGAAGAGGTCAGGCAATAAAAGCCATAACCGTTTTCCACCGAATAGTCGTATATTTCATTAATAAGGTCGATATTACTGTCATCCGCCTCTTCTATCCGATGCGCCACCAGCAGAAAGGTATAGTTCATATCCGTCAGTACCTTATCCGTTATATCCTCATCGGTACTCAACTCCACCAGTGAAAAGTCATGGATGGGCGGTTCGTATCCTTTCTCTTTCAGAACAGTGCGTGTATCCACGAAGGTCCAGGTGCTATCCGGATAATTTTCGAGCGTAAACTCTCTCTTCTCACCGTTCTTCTCCATAAGGAAAGTTGTTTCATAGACATTCGGTTTTACTCCGTCCGGTATTTCCATTCCCTGGAGAATATTCTTGCCTATCTTATAAGGGCGAAAATCCAGAACAGGCAAATGGGCCAGGCAATAAAACGAAAGCGCAAACACAAACAAAACGGTGTACAATGAGACCAGCCACTCCGTCTTTGCCGAAATGAAACGTATGATCTCCTTTTTCCACCGGAAAGTAGAATAAGCGGCAATAAACAATACGACGTTCTTCCCGAAACTTTCCCAATTCGTGAGCACCCATGCATCACCGAAACAACCACAGTCGGAAACAGGATTCTTCAATGCCAGATAAAGGGTGAGCGGGGTCATGAATACCATCAGCAGGAAAGCCAGCAGAGTCGTTGTCCTTTTTCGAATCCCGAAGAACAGGCAGACTCCGACGGAGAACTCCATGGCCGATAAGACAATCGCCGCCAGCAAAGGGAAAAAAGAAGGAAACCAGGACAACATGCCGAAAGCTTCCAGATAATCCTGTATCTTATACTGGAACCCCAGCGGATCGACCGCCTTCACGAATCCGGAGAAGATGAACGCCACTGCCAGCAGAAAGCGGCAGGCATTGGTCCACACCTTTTGGATAATATGTAAATTACTATTCTTCAAATTCAATCTTAATCAAGCCGAAAACGGAATAATTAATCATATCCATATAATTCGCATCGACACCTTCCGAAACCAATGTATGTCCCGACAGGCTTTCAATCTGTTTGGTGCGGTAGATCTTCATCAGAATCAGGTCGGTATAAGAGCTGACACGCATACTGCGCCATGCCTCGTCGTAGTCGTGATTTTTGGCAAGCATCAGTTCCAATGCTTCCTTGGCATATTTATCGTAAAGAGCCATCGCTTCTTCATTACTTATATCGGCGGCATCGGCATAACCGAGTTCCAACTGTATAAGTCCGACAATACCATAATTGACAATTGCTATAAATTCCGAGCGAATTCCTTCGTCTATCAGTGTCACGCCCTTGGTCTCGATACTGCGAATACGGTTGGCTTTAATAAAAATCTGATCGGTTACGGAAGCCGGACGCAGGATACGCCATGCAGGGCCGTAATCATGCAGTTTCTTGGAAAATAAGTCACGGCATAAAGCGATGACATGCTCAAATTGTTGTTTGGTATCTTTCATATCCTTACAAATAGAGCGCAAAGGTAGCAATAATTGAAGAAAAAAGAAAAAAAATAGCCGGGCAATGTATAACTGCCCGGCTACTTGTAATTCAAATAGGGTCTATTTCGTTAGGAACAGCGTAAAACCTGTCCGGGACGAAGAATGGTCTTGGTCGTAATGCGGTTCAGCTTGCAAAGCGTACTGATAGAGACTCCGCGTAACTTAGCGATGCGCGAAAGCGTGTCTCCGCTCTTCACTTTATGGTATCGGATCGTTCCGTCACCTGCCACCTGGCTGTCATGTGAACCGGAAGCGCGCTGATAACCTTTTGCCTTTCTAAATGTATAAGTATCTGCTACGATATCCTGTTTTGCGAAATCGAACATAAGAGCCGGATTGATGGCAATTCCCAGGAAACGGGTTTCAAAGTGAAGATGCGAACCGGTAGAGCGTCCTGTATTACCACCCAAACCGATTACCTCACCGGCTTTCACCAATTGGTTCTCTTCTACCAACTGTTTAGACAAGTGTCCGTATACGGTTTCCAATCCATTGTCGTGGCGAATGACTACATACTTACCATAGCCGCGACGTTCGTATTTCACGATACGTACTTTTCCATCGAATGCAGCAACAATCGTATCCCCTATATTTACTTTCAGGTCCAGTCCGTTGTGCATTCTTCTCCAACGGGGTCCGAAAGGCGAAGTGATACGTGTGCTCGGAGTCGGCATGTGGAAACCTGTCAAGTCAATCGCATACGATTCCGGGATGACAGCATCCTTACCATACGCATGCACATACTGGTTATTCCAGTTAGGATAAAGGCTTAATGCAGGATATTCGGACTGCTCCGCACGGATCTGACGTTGCAGTGCAAGAGAGTCTACTGATTTTAATTTCTTATCGATCGGGGCTTGTCGGGCTATCAGGTCCTGAGAGAAAGAGTTCAGGCTGATCATAGCCGCTGCGGCAATCATTACGGTTTTAATACAATTGAAATTCATTCGTTTCTCAAGTTCAATTAATATTCGTCATTTGCATACAGGTAGTCGAACACAGCCTGCTTATAGTCGAATATTTCTTCCGGTTTAAAAAATCTGTTCAATTCGGCTGCTGCGGTTTCCGGTGAATCAGAAGCATGGACAATGTTTTCCTGAAAGCTCATGCTGTAATCTCCACGGATGGTTCCCGGTGCTGCCAAACGTCCGTTAGTAGGACCTGCCAACGTACGGACTGTTTGAATTGCATCCACCCCCTCAAAGCAACAAACGACAACAGGCGCAGTCATCATAGAATCCTTTACGCGTTGAAAGAACGGTTTTGTACTGAGATGGGCGTAATGTTCGCTCAGCACTTCATCTGTCAACTGCATCATCTTCATTCCTGCCAAGCGCAAGCCTTTACGTTCGAAACGGTGAATAATCTCACCTGTCAACGCCCGTTGTACGGTGCAGGGCTTCAAGATAACCAATGTTTTCTCAATCATAATGGGATTGTTATCAAAGTGTTAAACGATACATTTATTATAAAATTCTTTCAAAGGTACTATTTTCCTTTGAAAAGCCGGATAGCTCCTTAACTTTTTTTTTATATCCGACGAAAGGAAAAGCAAGAAAAAAGTACTTTAAAGTGCTATAAATAGGAGGTCTAAGAAGAATATATGTTTTGCAACATGTTTTGCAAATAAGCTGCATGTTTAACCGTTTTTCAACTTATCGAAGCCCAGTTAACGTTCGTCTTGCGAAGCGCTCTAAGCTGTTGCCACAATATATCATTTTCCGGACGGCATGCTTCCGGATCGGCATCCACAATACCTTGGGCAATGTTGCGGACATATTGCAACAGTTGTCCATCCCGTGCTATATCGGCTATCTTCAAATCAAAAGCAATGCCACTCTGCTGAGTGCCTTCCAGATCTCCGGGACCACGCAATTTCAAATCGGCTTCCGCTATCTCGAAACCGTCATTGGTACGCACCATGATTTCAAGGCGCTTCCGGGTATCTTCCGTCAGTTTATAATTGGTCACCAAAATACAGTAAGACTGTTCCGCCCCACGACCGACACGCCCCCGCAACTGGTGCAGCTGCGACAAGCCGAACCGTTCGGCATTCTCTATAATCATCACAGAGGCATTCGGCACATTTACCCCCACCTCGATCACCGTAGTAGCCACCATTATCTGTGCTTCTCCAGAGACAAAAAGCTGCATCTGCTCGTCTTTTTCGGCCGGTTTCATCTTTCCGTGCACCTTACAGACTTTGCAGTCCGGAAACTCTTCACATATCTGCTGATACCCCTCTTCGAGGTTTTTCAAATCGATCTTTTCACTCTCTTTTATAAGCGGATAGACGATGTAGACCTGGCGTCCTTCGGCTATCTGCTTATGCACAGAGCGATAGAGGCTCTCGCGGCGATTGTCAAATTGATGAATGGTAGTAATCGGTTTCCGCCCCGGAGGCAGTTCATCGATGACGGAAACATCCAAATCGCCATAAAGGGTCATGGCCAAAGTCCTCGGTATAGGAGTAGCCGTCATCACAAGCACATGGGGAGGTTGGATGTTCTTGCTCCACAAGCGGGCACGTTGTGCCACTCCGAAGCGGTGCTGCTCGTCGATAACAACCAGGCCGAGAGAAGAGAAATTGACCGTATCCTCTATGACGGCATGAGTACCGATCAGGATACGTACGTCGCCCGTGAGCAGACCGGAAAGGATGGCTTCGCGTTTCTTGCCTTTCACCGAGCCGGTAAGCAATTCCACCCGGATATCCATGCCGAAAAGGAGTTCTTTTATCGTTTCGTAATGCTGGTTGGCAAGAATTTCCGTAGGGGCCATCATGCAAGCCTGATAACCATTGTCGAGCGCCATCAGCATACTCATTAACGCCACCAAAGTCTTCCCGCTGCCGACATCTCCCTGCAACAAGCGGTTCATCTGGCGTCCCGAACCTACATCTTGCCGGATCTCTTTCAACACACGCTTCTGGGCTCCCGTCAATTCAAAAGGCAGGTTGCGGGAGTAAAAGGTATTGAATACCTCTCCCACCGTTTCAAAGACATAGCCCCGGTATCTCCGTTGGCGGTCCTTGGTATATCGCAGGATGTTAAGTTGCACGTAAAAGAGTTCTTCAAACTTCAACCGATACTGCGCCTTTCTCAAGTACTCCGGGTTGACAGGGAAATGAATGTTCTGCAAAGCATCTGTGAGCGGCATCAGGTGATGGTCCGCCAGTATCTTTGGAGATAGAGTTTCAGGAAGCGGCTCCTGTATCTGTTGAAGCACCGTCGCCATCATTTTGGCTATTGCATGAGAGTTGAGGAAGCTCCGCTTCATCTTCTCCGTCGTATTGTAGTAGGGTTGCAAACCGGCAGCCGTCAGTTTAAGTTCCGCCGTCTTCTCTATATCGGGATGCGCCACATTAATCCGTCCGCCAAAAACCGTCGGTTTGCCGAAAACGATGTACTCTTCATGAACTTTGTATTTGCCGAGAATGAACTTGATGCCTTGAAACCACACCAAATCTACCACACCGGTACCATCCGAGAAATGAGCGACCAACCGCCTCTGACGCCCTTCACCAAAGGTCTCAAAGCCTAAGATCTGCCCCTTAAGTTGTATATAGGGCATATTCCCGTCGATTTCATGGATGTAATAGATGCGGCTGCGATCTACGTATTTATAAGGGAAATAGTAAATAAGGTCACGTACGGAGTATATCTCCAACTCTTTGTTGAGTACACCCGCTTTCTGCGGACCTACGCCGGATATGTATTTTATGTCACGTGTAGTTAAATCAAACATTCACCAGAGCACTACTTATTTTCAAATCAAAAGGAGTGGTAATCTTGATATTCTCCCGATTGCCCTCTGTCAGATAAACTGACTCTCCCATCGCTTCCACCACAGAAGCATCGTCCGTGAAAAACGAAGTGTATTCTTGTGCGTAGGCCCGTTTCAGAAGCTCCACATCGAAGACTTGCGGAGTTTGAACCAACTTGTAATCACTGCGGGATACAGTTTCACTCCCTGTATCCGTGAGATGACGAATCGTCTCTACCACATCAACGACAGGGATTACCGCTTTTTTGATTTCAGCCAATTGATAACAACGCTCGATAACCTGCCGTGAAACGAACGGACGCACCCCATCATGAACGCCTACCAGCCCCGATTCGACATAAGCCAAACCATTCTTTACCGAATGAAAGCGAGTCTCACCTCCATCGGCAATCACATGCTCAATCGAAAAATGATACTTCCGGCAAAGTTCTCTCCAATAAGCCTGTTGCTCCTGCGGCAGCACAAGGACGATTTTCATTTTTTCATCAAAGCGGTAAAAGGCTTCAATGGTATGCATCAGCACAGGTTTTCCACCGATGGGAAGGAATTGTTTGGGAAGATCGCTTCCCATACGCAAACCCTTGCCACCGGCTACAATCAAGACAGTACGTGTCATGACATCAACATCTTACACACATCGCTTCTCTCAGTTCCTCCTCTTTTTCCTTACCGGCAAGCTTCTCTACGATTGCCAATGCGAAATCCATGGCAGCACCCGGCCCCATACCTGTGATGATATTCCCATCCACGACAACCGGTTTGTCAAGGCATTCGGCACCTTCCATATATTGTTCAAAGCCCGGATAGCAAGTTGCCTTACGGCCTTTAAGAAGTCCCAGCTTACCAAGCACCATCGGTGCCGCACAAATAGCAGCGATCGGCTTATTCTTTTCCGCAAAGTCCTGAATCAGTTTACGCAATCCTTCGTGCTTATCAAGTGTCGATGCTCCGGGCATACCACCGGGCAAGAACAGCAACTCTGCATCAAAGAAGTCGCAGTTCACAAAGTTCACATCACAAAGCACAGAAACATCATGTGCACCAACAACAATCTCATCCGGTGTCACAGACACAATCTCCACATTCAATCCGGCACGTCTCAGCGTGTCAATGGCAGTAAAGGCTTCAATTTCCTCAAAGCCATCTGCAAAAAAGGCATATACAGTTCCCATAATGTTAATGATGTGTCAATATGCCAATGGTAAAACACCGGCCGATCGGCACGTTAATTAGTTTATATCTAACAAATCGTTTTTATTCTCTCTCATTGACACAACGGCAATCCACTATAGCACTGCGCATTGCATCAAATTCTTTATCTTATCGCAAATTAAAATAATAGGTGATTGTCCCGGTCTGGTTGTTTACACCATCGACCGCATTAAAGCGAGCTTTCTTGGCTGCATCTGACGCTGCTTTACGCAGAGCGGCATTAACCGTATTTGTCTGCCGGTTGATGCTCGTAGCAATCACCTGTCCGGCCGGGTTCACAGTAATGGAAACGACTACCCGTCCTTCTTCCTGAACATTATACACCGGGCGTGGCAGTCCTCCTTCTCCTATAGAACGCCCACTAAGGTCAAACGTTCCATAACCACCCGCTCCTGTTTTAGAACCGGTTGAAGAATTTCCGTTTTTACTGCCTTCCACGCCCGTTCCGTTATCAGAAGTTCCCTTGCTTCCTTCCATCTGAGCCCCTTTGCCGAAAGCTCCCGACACCCGTTTTGCGGCGGCTTCCGCAGCAGCTTTCCGTTCTCTTTCCGCCTTTTCTTCGGCCAGTTTCTTCGCTTCAGCCGCTTTTTCCGCAGCCGTTTTCTCCGGCTTTTTCACTTCCTTGGTTTTTTCTTTCTTCGGCTCCGTTTTAGGTTTTATAGCAACCGTTTCTTCATCCGTCTGTGTTATCATTTCCTGTTCCGTTGTTTCCTGAGGCTTTACCTCCGGCACCTCCTCGGGGGGCAGCACATCCACATCCACCATTGTGGCGGGATCATAATTTCCTTGTGCAATGTCCACATCCCCCATCATGACGGGCACTCCGCCCTCATCCTGATTCTTGGGAACAGTAAAACTCACCAGAATCAAAAGAGCAATAATCGCCACATGCACCAACAGCGCACCCAGCACTCCTACATATTCACCCTTTCTCTTTCCGTTCATTATTTACCAGTTTCGGGCGGCCGTGTAGCCAGCACCATTTTAAAGTGATTCTCATTCGCTATATTCAACACTTTTACTATTTCACGGTAAGGTACCGTTTCATCCGCATAAAGTGCTACATACATATCCGGTTCCTTTTCTGCACAACTCTGCAAAAAGGGAGTCAGTTCATCCAACGCCAGAGCATGTTCCTTCTCATTCCCGAAAGCTGCATAAAAGTTCAAATCCTTATCGATGATCACTCTTGTCAGCGGCTTTGCAGAAGTCTGCTGTTTTCCTTGGGGCAACAATACTTTAATAGCATTGGGCGATACCACTGTGGAAGTAATCATAAAAAAGATCAGCAACAGGAATATAACATCCGTCATGGAAGCCATACTGAAGTTGGGTGATATTCTTGCTCTTCTTTTTAATGCCATATCAATTTATTCAATAGGTGTTCTATACCTTATTTCTGTGCAGGTTCATTATTTCTGTGCAGGTTCATTCAGCAAATCCATGAATGCCATCGTTTTCGTTTCCATCTTATTCACGACACGATCTACCAACATAACAAGATAGTTATAAGCAAACATAGCAATGATTCCCACTATCAAACCGCCTACGGTAGTAATCATAGCCTCGTAGATACCTCCGGAGAGAAGTGTGATGTCGATATTTCCGCTGCCGGCATTGGCCATTTCATAAAAAGCACGCACCATACCGGTAACCGTACCCAAGAAACCGAGCATCGGAGCACCGCCGGCAATCGTAGCCATCACAGGCAAGCCTTTTTCCAGTTTTGCCACCTCGATATTCCCGACATTTTCAATAGCTGCCTGCACATCATTCACCGGACGGCCGAGACGGCTGATACCTTTCTCGATCATACGCGCCGAAGGAGTGTCCACCGTACGGCAATAATTAATAGCTGACTTTATCTCTCCACTGTGGATGTAATCTTTGATTTTATCCATAAACATCGGATCTTCCTTATTGGCTTTCCGAATAGCATACATACGCTCGAACAAAATATAGAAACATCCTACAGACAATACGGCAAGCAGTACCATGATCCAACCGCCTTTCATAGCCATATCAAGCATATTCATTTCTGCCGGTGCATTTACAGGAGTAAGCACCGGATTGGCTGTTGTCAGTGAATCAGCCATATTTGCAGCCCCTTGGGCCAGTAACAACAGTGTATTCATTAACGGAGACAATTTTTATATTCTTGAATAGTACGTTCAAGTCCCAGATAAAGTGCATCGCTTATCAGAGCATGCCCAATGGACACTTCATCCAGCCAAGGTATGTTTTTATAAAAGAAATTCAGATTCTGGAGACTCAAATCATGACCGGCATTCAATCCCAATCCCAATTTGCGTGCCGCCTTCGCAGCTTCTACAAACGGAGCGATGGCCGCCTCCGGATCTTTAGGGAAAGCGGTGGCATAAGGTTCGGTATAAAGTTCCACCCGGTCAGCTCCGGCTTTAGCCGCATACTCTATCATCTCCGTATCTGTCGAGACAAACACGGAAGTACGGATACCGGCTGTATTAAATTTGTCAAGGACTTCTGTCAGAAAGTCAATATTGGCCTTTGTATCCCAACCGGAATTTGAAGTAATCTGAGTAGGAGAATCGGGAACCAAGGTCACCTGATGAGGTTTCACTTTCAATACGAGATCGATAAATTCGGGAGAAGGATACCCCTCGATATTAAACTCCGTCCGCAACAACGGACGTAAATCATATACGTCGGCTTTACGGATATGCCGTTCGTCCGGTCTGGGATGAACGGTTATCCCATCCGCTCCGAAAGTCTCACAATCAAGCGCCACTTTTACTACATTGGGTACATCCCCACCACGAGCATTTCTCAAAGTAGCCACTTTATTTATGTTCACACTTAATCTAGTCATCATTACATGAATTGTTTGCTGCAAAAATACAAATATTAGTAACACCATAACAGCAATACGGAAAAAAAATCCCAAATTTGCACCCTAACTAATGTTGTTCAGTATGAAATTTGCTATCTTCGGAAATACATATCAGGCAAAAAAATCATCACATGCAGAAACTCTGTTTCAAATATTAGAAAAACACGAGGCAGAGGTTTATTTATGCAGAGAATTCTATCACTTTCTGGTGTCGGATATGAAACTAAACATTCATCCGGCCGGTTTGTTTGATGGCAATAATTTTTCTGTAGACATGGTTATCAGTATTGGCGGAGATGGTACCTTCTTGAAGGCTGCCAGCAGGGTGGGCGACAAGAACATTCCCATTTTGGGTATAAATACAGGACGCCTGGGCTTCTTAGCTGATATATCACCGGCTGAAATAGAGGCCACTTTTGAGGAGATTTATGCCGGACGCTATACGGTAGAAGAACGGAGTGTGCTTCAACTGATCTGTGAAGATAAACACCTGCAATGTTCTCCGTTTGCATTGAACGAAATAGCAGTACTGAAACGCGATAGCTCGTCTATGATAAGCATACGGACTGCAATAAACGGAGCATTCCTCACTACTTATCAAGCCGACGGATTGATTATTGCTACTCCGACAGGATCTACTGCCTATTCATTAAGTGTAGGAGGTCCCATTATCGTACCGCATTCAAAAACAATAGCCATCACCCCCGTCGCTCCACACAGTCTTAATGTACGGCCAATCGTCATTTGTGATGATTGGGAAATAACCCTTGATGTGGAAAGCCGTAGCCACAACTTTCTCATCGCTATTGACGGACGGAGTGAAACATGTAAAGAAAGTACCCGTCTAACCATCCGTAAAGCTCCCTATGCCATAAAAGTGGTTAAGCGCTATGACCATATATTCTTCGATACACTCCGTTCCAAATTAATGTGGGGAGCGGACACGAGAGAAGGAAGAAAATTCACCACAGAGTGACACAGAGTTTCACAAAGTCTTATTATCGGGAGTCAATTCGCGGTCATACACGTCTCATCATCGAATAAAAAAACTCTGTGAAACCCTGTGTTACCCTGTGGTGCCGTATTGGTGTCCTATGGAAACAGAAATCCCCTTGACACCACACAGGTGCAAGGGGACTCTTCAAAAA
>CAUEFX010000049.1 GCA_958477465.1 uncultured Bacteroides sp. | reverse complement strand
TGGGCCGTATCACCATCAATGGAACCCAAGCCGGTTTCAGTTGTAAGAAAGAAGTGTCCCTCGCTTTGTGGGACGTCAAAACCAACCGGGCCAAAGGCAAGTCCGAGGAGGCCCGTACACTCAATCAGGAGCTTGACAATATCAAGGCGCAAATCACCAGGCACTACCAGTACATCTGCGACCACGACAGTTTTGTTACAGCCAAGAAAGTCTATAACCGCTATGTCGGCTTCTCAGAGGAATGCCACACCCTTATGAACCTTTTCAGGGAACAGCTGGAACCGTATAAAAAGAAAATCGGCATAGAGAAAGCCGAAAGCACCTACTGCGGTCTGGTTGCCGATTACAAGAGTCTCCTGCTTTTCATGAAAAGCAAGAAGAATGCAGAGGATATTGTCATCGAAGAACTTGAGAAATCATTCATCGAGGATTACTACAACTGGATGCTCGGTACATGCGCTTTGGCAAACTCCACTGTCTTCGGGCGTGTCAATACCTTGAAGTGGCTGATGTATATCGCGCAGGAAAAAGGCTGGATACGGGTTCATCCGTTCGCATCATTCGAGTGTATGCCCGAATACAAGAGGCGTTCTTTCCTTTCCGAAGAGGAACTGCAAAGGATAATCCATATAGAACCGAGATACAAACGCCAGCGTGCCATGCGCGACATGTTCCTGTTCATGTGCTTCACCGGTCTTTCCTATGTGGACTTGAAAGCCATAACATACGATAATATCCATACCGACTCCGACGGCGGTACATGGCTGATGGGCAACCGTATAAAAACGGGAGTGGCGTATGTCGTAAAATTATTGCCCATTGCTATCGAACTGATTGAAAAATATAGGGGTACGGATGAAAAGAAAGACTCCCCGAATGTGTCTTTCCGGTAGGTGAATACAATGCCATGCGGCTCAGTCTTGGAATCATAGGCAGGAAATGCAACTCCGGGGCGAGGTCACCCCGCACATCGGACGCCACGCATTTGCCGTTCTGGCCATACTCAAGGGGATGCTGCTGGAAACTCTTCAGAAAGTGTTTGGGCATAAGTCCATCACATACGTCCTGCGCATCCATTCACTTGTCCGGCGCAGGCGGGGCAATCTTTTTCTGGAAGTCGCCCATCTGTACGACCAGCGTGCTGACCAGCTTTCTCAACTCCTAATACGCGCTTGTTTCAATAATTGTCAGTTCCATACTAAAATTCTTTTTAAGATTCTGAATATGCGACAAAGTAACGCACATCCTATATCCTTTCCAAACAGATAATATCAGAGTCTTCCGTTGGCGTGCATTGGCGTATCCAACGTTAAAAGAGAAGGTCCTTCACCTGCATCCATGCGGCAACGGAACTTCCATTCCCTTACTTGTTTTCCATAAATTTATAGGATTAATTTCTGGTGCATGATATTAATAGTCATTATTCTGTCTGCTTTTTTTGCTTGCATAATTGCAGCTAACAGTTATCTATTCCAGAACGCATTGTTATGGAAAATGGCAAGCTGTTTTGTTGGTTTATGGATATTGTGTATGATAATTACCGTCTTCGTTTGTCGTAAACTTGAATGCTCTAATTAAAACAGTACGGTTGTCATGCTTTGTGGGTTTTATTATAAATATTATGAATTATTTGGAATTGATATGTAATATAGATAATTTTGCAGTCGGGAAATGGTTTCGGGAGGTTTACGCCTTCCGAATGAAAAGGGAACCCGGTGAAAATCCGGGACAGTACCCGCTGCTGTGAGTCCACAAAAACGGACATCGAACTTTTGCCACTGGTGTAATACCGGGAAGGCACGATGACCGGGACGAGTCAGAAGACCTGCCATGACCGGAATGAGATTTACACCTGCGGGATATACGGGTCGTAATCAAATAAGGAATAGCTCATCGGCCATTCAATATTTGAAGACAGACATATTCCCGTTCGTGTAAGTCCGCACGAACGGGAATTTTTTGTGTTTGTTAATAATATGTTTTACATTAAAATGAGTGACCTATGAAAAGAAAATTACGCTTTCTGGCAGGTGCCTGTCTATTTACCGCAACCGCCTTGTTCTCTGGCTGTAGCTCGGACGATGACTTTTTGATGGACCCGGTTGATTCCGGAACTTCGCAAACCCGTGCTGTGACAAATTCGGACGGTACTTTAACTATCACTTTCGATGATTTCGATCCCGGCATGTTAGCAGGACCTACCTCGGCCGGAGAAAATCTTTATTCGTACCAAGGGTATCCTCAAGTAACCACCATTTACGACAATACTCCGGAAGAATATCTCTTCCTTTCAATGTTTAATACTGTAGGTGGAAGCACAGAGTATTCCAGCGGCGGCATCGCACTTTCCAACTGGAACATCCGCTCCAATCAGTCGGGAAATACCGGAGACTGGTGGTATTCTTATCTAAACCAATGTTCTGTCTATAACACTGCGGTGGAAGCGGAAGGACAGAATAAGGAAGCCGGGCACAGCGGTTCCAATTTCGGTGTCGTTTACGGATATGTGGATGCTTACAATCAGGCATGGATGGCTAAACCAGAATTTTATTTCAATGTTCCCCGGAAATTGGTCGGCCTGTGGATCTGCAACACCTCATACACTTATGGTGTCATTACTTATGGTAATCAGTTCGGTTCTACGGGGGTAGCGACTCCTCTGAAAGAGATGAAAGGGTATTTCCAAGTGAATCTGGAATGTTATGATGCGAATGGCGGTCTGATCCGCACTTACAAACGTCTTTTAGCCGATTATCGTAACGGCCAACAACAGGTTGATCCTATCACGACATGGGATTATTGGGAAATCAATGCCGAAGGGGTGCAAAGTGTGAAATTCAACTTCGAGGGTTCGGATTCGGGAGCATACGGTTTGAATACTCCGGCTTATATCTGTATTGATGATATCACCATACAATAAAAAGAATACAAGGATATCCCTTCTGTCGGGGGTATCCCTGTTATTTTTCTAAAATCCACACATCATGCATCGTTTTCACTATTTTATTATTTCTGCCTGTATGCTGTTCACCTCCTGCAACAAGGATGAAGTCATTACCGAAGAAGTAGGAGGACAACCTATAATAGAACTTGACAGCGAGACCGGTATTTACACGGTCAAGGTCGATCACGAATTGACTATCGCCCCGACATACCAGAATGTTGAAGATGCTCTTTTTGCTTGGACGATAGACGGTACGCTGGTTTCTTCGGGTCCGTCTCTTCAACGTACATGGAATGAATGCGGGGATTTTTATGTCAAACTAAGAGTAGACAATGCGGAAGGCTATGCCGAAGAGGAACTGAAAGTAGAAGTGAAAGAACTCACCCCTCCGGTCATCTCACTGGCACTACCTTCGCAGGGGCTAAAAGTCGTCCGGAATACCGATTACACATTTACTCCCGATATTCAGCATTCGGATGTCGAAGGGTTCAAAATCGAATGGGTACGGGAAGGAAAAATCGTTTCCACCGAGAATACTTATACTTTCAATGAAAAAGAACTCGGTGTTTATACGGTGACAATCAACGCTTCCAATATAGATGGGACAACAACGAAAGACGTAAGCGTAGAGGTCGTGGAAACGATGCCCTACGTTGTCAAATTCCCGACCCCGTCTTACCTGCAAACATCCACGGACAGGTACACTTTTGCCGACCGTCCTGTTTTCCTGCGTCCGTTGTTGGAGTATTTCGACAATCCCCGTTTTGAGTGGAGTGTGGACGGTCAGGTCATGGAAGGAGAAGTGGAACGCATGTTCAAGTTCACGCCGTCCGCACCCGGAGAATACACCGTCTCCTGTACTGTGTCGGAAGACACACCGACGGAAAAAATAAGCAGGAATATCGACAAAGGGAAAACGGCTGTCACTGCCACCGTAAAAGTCGTTTGTGTGGACAAAAAGGAACAAGACGGCTTCCGGGCTTCGGGAAGTTCCAAGCTCTGGAATAAAGTCTATGAATATACCCCAGCTCCCGGCCAATTTATCAACGAGACGAGCACGATAGGCGGTATGACCGGCAACGAAACATCCCCTGAAGCGGCTGTCGCATGGGCAACACAGCGTTTGAAAGACAAACTGCACGTTTCTTTAGGTTCTTTCGGGGGTTATATCATCGTCGGCTTCGACCACAGTATTCCCAATTCGGGTAACCAATATGATTTCTGTGTTCAGGGGAACGCCTTTGACGGCAGTTCCGAACCGGGTATCGTATGGGTCATGCAAGATATAAACGGAAACGGATTGCCGGATGACGAGTGGTACGAACTGAAAGGATCTGAAGCAGGCAAGGAAGAAACAATACAGAATTTTGAAGTGACCTATTACCGTCCGGAAGGCAAAAAAATGGATGTCCAATGGATCAGTTCCGACGGTAGAAACGGCTGGGTAGACTATCTGTCCGCTTATCATACACAAGACTATTATTATCCGGCTTGGATTTCGGAAAACAGTTATACCCTGACAGGCACTTGTCTGGCCGCCCGCAACACCCAAGATTCTCAAACCGGTTATTGGGATAATCAGAGTTATGACTGGGGGTACGTGGATAATTTCGGAAACGACCAGATAGAAGGCGGCAGTACGGTGGATGGAAGCGGACAAAGGAACGGTTTCAAAATTTCCAATGCCATCCATGCCGATGGAACGGAAGCCAATCTGCAATATATTGACTTTATCAAAATACAATGCGGTGTTCTGGCCAAAAGCGGCTGGCTGGGCGAAGTTTCTACGGAGGTATTTTCTTTTGAGGATCTAACCAAATAATAAAAATTACAAGTATGAAAATTTATTTTCTTCCCATGCTCCTATCCTTGTTCTTTTTGGGAGCGTGTGACAAAAACGATGAAATTATACCTGAAGATGCAGATGAAAATTTCATCACATCGGTCGTGATGACCGTGGACGGGAAATCGTACACGGCCGACATTACGGACAATACAGTAACAATAACCGTTCCCTATACGGTATCGCTGAACAACGCCGAAGTGGAATTCAAGTACACAACTTCTGCAACAATCATACCTGATCCTGAAACGGTAACGGACTGGGATAACGAACGAACCTTCCGGGTGACATCCTATAACGGAGATGCCCGCGAATATACCTATAAGGTCGTGAAAAGCGAGATAGAATCTGACGGAGATGTGGAGTTGAAGACCACCGAGGAGGTAGCTTCTTTTGCCGCAACCAAAACAACCGTTGTCAAAGGGAACCTGATTATCGGCTCTGATGCGGAAGAGGCAGAAAAAATCACTGACATATCTGCATTGGCATCTTTGAAAGAGGTTACTGGCAACATTGTCATTCGTAACAGTTACAACGGTGCAGACTTGACAGGGTTGGATAATATCGTTTCTGCCGGAGGTTTACAGGTAGGTTCGACCGATGTCGCCTCGAAAGCTACGGAACTTCACATGATTTCCATGAAAGCATTGGAAACGCTCTCCGGAGACATATCGGTATATAACGACCAAGTGACGTATGTCCTATTCGAGAAACTGGCAACTATTGAAGGAAGCGTGATGTTCAATGCGTCGTCGTTACAGAGTTTTGAGTTTCCGGTTCTGACTACTGTAGGTCAGGATCTGAATCTTCAAGGACTCAATGAAGAGAACACAGCAGCCGGTTCGATTGCGTCTTTGGAAATACCGGAACTGACAAGTGTCGGAGGGGTCTTGTCCGTAAACAATCTTGCCAAGCTGACTTCCATGAGCTTCCTTAAGCTGAAAGAGACCGGTGGCCTTGATTTCCATACCGTCCCCGTGATGTTGGAAACCATCAACCTTCCGGAAATCGAAACAGTAAACGGAAGTATTATTATGGAAGCCAATATGGAAGCTCCTCCTACCGGTAGTTTTGTTCCCCAACGAAATGACGTGCTTCAGGCTTTCGGTGGAATGGACAAACTGACAACGATAAAGGGACAGATAAAGATAAAGAATTTCACGGCACTCAAACAACTTCCCGACTGGAGCAAGATCACCACACTTGGAAGCATCACGCTGGATTATCTTGAAGATGTGAGCGGAACACTGCTGTTGCCGAACGCCCGATTTGAAACCTTCGGAGAAACAGCGCCCCAGATTGAAATTATAAACAAGGTGCAGCTCTCCAAAATTGAAACAGCCGAAGATTTGTCAAATGTAAATTTTGTCATCACCAGTCTCACGAATAATAAGTTCCCTGAAATCACGTTCAAGAATATCAAAGACTTCACTTGTAAGCCAACCACCAACAATACCGATTATACCATATCGACAATTCAACATGTATATGGAAATCTAAATGTGACAGGCCAAATGCGAAGCAATGCCAAATTTCCCGACTTGGAAATCATAGATGGATATGGATATATCCAAATCCCCATGTTTGCTTCAATCACAATGCCAGTCTTGAAAGAAGTGGGAGGACAGTTCTATTTATCTGGAAATTTTACCAGTTGTAACTTGCCCTTACTATCCAAAGTTTGTTGTTCAGCTTCTCCTGTATATTATAAAGAGGGAGAGGGTTCGTTAGCAATATCTTTACAAAGTAAATCGCTGGATATTCCGGAATTGCTTCACGTAGGAGGTGAAGGGTTGTTCGTTAATAAAGCAACAGGCATTACTTGTGATAAATTACAGACTATAGATGGTACGCTACAGATAAAAAGTGCGACTTCTCTTTCTCAGGAAACACTTTCCATGGAGAAGTTGGAGACCTTGCATGGGGTTGTTTTTGACGGTTTGACGAAATTTACCGACTACACTTTCTTCGGCAAGTTTATAGAAAACGGAATGATTACGGGGGAAAGTTGGAGCGTGACGAAATGTGGGTATAACCCAACCTTCCAAAATATGAAGGACAAACAATATACGCAGCAGGATTAAACCTTATACCTTAACCAGAGTACCCGTAATGATTCGGGTACTCTTTTTTATCCGAATGACAATGAGCAGAACAATACAACGGATTTGCCTTTTTCTTTTCTGCCTGCCAGTTTTCGGCAGTTGCATGAAATGGGATTACGGAGAGATGGAAGATTTCTCTGTATCGGCCTCTGGTCTTTTCATTACCAACGAGGGGAATTTCCAGTACAGCAATGCCACGCTTTCCTACTACGATCCCGCCACGTGCGAAGTGGAGAATGAAGTGTTTTACCGTGCCAACGGGTTCAAGTTGGGCGATGTGGCCCAGTCTATGGTTATCCGGGACGGTATAGGCTGGATCGTGGTGAACAACTCGCATGTGATTTTCGCCATCGACATCAATACTTTCAAGGAAGTGGGCCGTATCACAGGTTTCACCTCACCCCGGTATATCCATTTTCTGTCGGATGAGAAAGCCTATGTGACGCAGATATGGGACTACCGTATCTTCATCATCAACCCCAAGACATACGAGATTACCGGCTATATCGAATGTCCAGACATGGACATGGAATCGGGTTCCACCGAACAAATGGTACAATACGGCAAGTACGTCTATGTGAACTGCTGGTCGTACCAGAACCGCATCCTGAAAATCGACACGGAGACGGACAAGGTCGTGGACGAACTGACCATCGGCATACAACCTACTTCGCTGGTCATGGACAAATACAACAAGATGTGGACCATCACGGATGGCGGTTACGAGGGCAGCCCATACGGTTACGAGGCACCGTCTCTCTATCGTATAGACGCCGAGACTTTCACCGTAGAGAAACAGTTCAAGTTTAAGCTGGGCGACTGGCCTTCGGAAGTCCAGCTCAACGGTACACGGGATACACTTTACTGGATCAACAACGATATTTGGCGAATGCCGGTGGAAGCCGACCGTGTTCCCGTCCGGCCTTTTCTGGAGTTTCGGGACACCAAATACTACGGCCTTACGGTCAATCCCAACAACGGGGAGGTATATGTGGCCGACGCTATTGATTACCAGCAACAAGGTATCGTGTATCGCTATTCGCCGCAAGGCAAGCTGATCGATGAATTTTACGTGGGAATCATTCCGGGAGCTTTCTGCTGGAAATAACGAGGAAGGAGGACAAAAATGAAAAGACATCTTATTCTATTGTTCGTGGGGGTAAGCCTGCCCTTTCTGCTTGCCGCCCAGCAGAAAAATTCCGTCAGCATTACCAAAAGGGTACTACGTATTCCGGAGGTTACGGTGGTGGGCAAACGACCTATGAAGGATATAGGCGTGCAACGAACCCGTTTCGATTCCATCGCCATGAAAGAGAACATCGCCTTGTCTATGGCCGATGTGCTGACATTCAACTCATCCGTTTTTGTCAAGAACTACGGACGCGCCACGTTATCCACCGTGGCTTTCCGGGGTACCTCTCCCTCGCATACCCAAGTGACGTGGAATGGTATGCGCATTAACAACCCGATGCTGGGCATGACGGATTTTTCCACCATCCCTTCTTACTTTATCGATGATGCCTCGCTGCTGCACGGAACGTCATCGGTAAACGAAACGGGCGGCGGCTTGGGTGGTCTGGTCAGGCTCTCCACTTCTCCGGCCAACCATGAAGGGTTCGGGTTGCAGTACGTGCAGGGAGTGGGGTCGTTCAGCACGTTCGACGAGTTTCTCCGCCTGACCTACGGTGACAAACACTGGCAGTCCTCCACCCGTGTGGTGTATTCCTCTTCCCCCAACGACTACAAATACCGAAACCGGGACAAGAAGGAAAACATCTATGACGAGGACAAGAACATCATCGGTTCCTATTACCCGACGGAACGCAACCGCAGCGGGGCTTATAAGGATCTGCACGTCTTGCAGGAAATTTATTATAACACGGGCGAAGGCGACAAGTTCGGGCTAAACGCCTGGTATATCAATTCCAACCGGGAACTGGCGATGCTCAGCACGGATTACGGGAACGACATGGACTTCGAGAACCGCCAAAGGGAGCAGACGTTTCGCGGCGTCCTCTCGTGGGATCGCGTGCGGGAGAAATGGAAGGTCGGTGTAAAAGGCGGCTATATACACACATGGATGGCCTATGATTACAAGCGGGACAAGGGAAACGGCGAAATGGCTTCGATGACCCGCTCACGCAGTAAGATTAACACGTTCTACGGAAGTGCGGACGGGGATTATGCTCCTTCAGAGAAATGGCTGTTCACGGCCGGTGTTTCCGTACACCAGCATTTGGTGGAAAGCGCGGACAAAAATATCATCTCGCAGGAAGGTAACAAGGCTGTTGTCGGGTATGACAAGGGACGTGTCGAGTTTTCCGGTTCCGTTTCTGCGAAATGGCGGCCTGTCGATCGTTTTGCCGCCTCGCTTGTCCTTCGCGAGGATATGTTCGGTACGGAATGGGCCCCGGTTATCCCGGCTTTCTTCATCGACGGGGTACTGTCGAAAAAAGGCAATATCGTGGCGAAAGCATCCATCTCCCGGAACTACCGTTTTCCCACGCTGAACGACCTCTATTTTCTGCCGGGCGGTAATCCCGACCTGAAAAGCGAGCACGGCTTCACATACGACGTGGGGTTGTCGTTCTCGGTGGGGAAAGAAAATGTATATGCTTTGAGCGGTGGTATCAACTGGTTCGATTCGCACATCGACGACTGGATCATCTGGCTACCCACAACCAAGGGATTCTTCTCCCCCAGAAACCTCAAAAAGGTACATGCTTACGGGGCAGAGACCAACGCCCACCTTGATATAATGCTCGGAAAGGACTGGAAACTGGATATGAACGGAACTTTCTCGTGGACTCCCTCGATCAACGAGAGCGAACCGATGAGTCCGGCAGACCAATCCGTCGGCAAACAGTTGCCATACGTGCCGGAGTTTTCCGCAACGGTGACCGGACGTCTGTCATGGCGGACATGGAGCCTGCTTTACAAATGGTGTTATTACAGCCAGCGTTATACCATGTCGAGTAATGACTATACCCTGACGGGCTATCTGCCCCCTTACTTCATGAATAACGTGACACTGGAAAAACAGCTCTCTTTCCGATGGGCCGATCTGTCGCTAAAGGGCAGCATCAACAACCTGTTCGATGAAGAATACCTTTCCGTATTGTCCCGTCCCATGCCGGGCATCAATTTCGAGATATTCATCGGCATAACACCCAAGTTCGGAAAAAACAAAAATAGTAAACGATAATCTGCATCAATATGAACGCATTAAAGAATTTAAGCCTGATTTTGTTGCTTTCTCTGGCATTTACAGGCTGCCACAACAAAAGCTCAAAAATCAATGATTTCAACCTGCTGCTTTATGCTCCCGAATATGCCTCCGGCTTCGACATCAAAGGGGCGGGCGGGAAGGAAAGCGTACTGATAACCGTCAGGAATCCCTGGCAGGGAGCGGACAGTGTAACCACATGGCTGTTTATCGTCCGCAACGGTGAAGAGGTTCCCGAAGGGTTTGCAGGACAGGTACTCAAAGGAGACGCCAAACGTATCGTGGCGATGTCTTCCACTCATATCGCCATGCTTGACGCAATCGGTGAAGTCCGGTGTATAACCGGCGTTTCGGGAATCGACTACATTTCCAACCCAGACATCCAAGCCCGCCGCGACAGTATTGGCGATGTCGGCTATGAAGGGAACATCAACTACGAGTTGCTGCTCTCGCTCGATCCCGACCTCGTTCTGCTCTATGGGGTGAACGGCGCAAGCGCAATGGAAAGCAAACTCGAAGAACTCGACATACCGTTCATGTATGTCGGCGATTATCTTGAAGAGTCGCCTCTCGGCAAGGCCGAATGGATGGTAGTGCTTTCAGAAGTCACAGGAAAACGTGAGAAGGGTGAAAAAGCCTTTGCCGCAATCCCGGTCAGATACAACGCCTTGAAAAAGAAAGTGGCCGACAGTACCCTCGGCACTCCTTCGGTTATGCTTAATGTTCCCTATGGCGACTCGTGGTTCATGCCTTCAACCCAAAGTTATGTAGCCCGCTTGATTACTGATGCGGGAGGCCGCTATATCTACCAGAAGAACACGGGAAACGCTTCTATCCCCATTGACTTAGAAGAAGCATATCTGCTCGCGTCGGATGCGGACATGTGGTTGAACGTGGGAATGGCGAACTCCCTTGACGACTTGAAGGCATCATGTCCGAAATTCACCGATACCCGATGTTTCAAAAATGGAGAGGTGTATAACAACAACGCCCGTACCAACACAGCCGGGGGTAACGACTATTACGAGTCTGCCGTCGTGAATCCTGACATCGTGCTCCGCGACCTCGTGAAGATATTCCATCCTGAACTGGTGCAGGAAGAGTGTGTGTATTACAAGCAACTGAAATAGATGCGTTCCCGTTCGACTATATTATTCTCCATATTGATTACGCTCACGGTCGGTCTTTTTTTACTGGACTTGGCCGTGGGAGCTGTCAACATTCCGATCCGCGATGTATGGGCAGCACTGACCGGGGGAAATTGTTCCCGTGCCACGGAAAAAATCGTACTCAACATACGCCTCATAAAAGCTATAGTGGCACTGTTGGCCGGGGCTACCTTATCGGTCAGCGGTCTTCAGATGCAGACCCTCTTCCGTAATCCTCTTGCCGGTCCCTATGTCCTTGGCATCAGTTCCGGTGCAAGTCTCGGTGTGGCACTTGTGGTACTTGCCGGGATCGGTTCATCAATAGGCATTGCCGGAGCAGCGTGGGTGGGTGCGGCTGTCGTGTTGCTCGTGATAACTGCCGTCGGACAGCGAATAAAAGACATCATGGTAATCCTGATTCTGGGCATGATGTTCTCATCGGGCGTAGGTGCTGTCGTGCAGATATTGCAGTACCTCAGCAAAGAGGAATCGCTGAAAGCCTTTGTCATTTGGACGATGGGGGCTTTGGGTGACGTCACCTCCGGACAACTTCTGATTCTTGTTCCATCGGTGTTTGCCGGACTGCTGTTGGCGGTACTGACCATCAAACCGCTTAACCTCCTGCTGTTCGGAGAGGAATATGCCGTAACAATGGGACTGAATATTCGGCGTTCACGCAGCCTGTTGTTTCTCTCGACAACGCTGCTCGCCGGAACGATAACCGCTTTTTGCGGTCCGATAGGTTTCATAGGTCTCGCTATGCCTCATGTCACAAGAATGCTTTTCCAAAATAGCGATCATCATGTCCTTCTGCCTGGAACAATTCTTTCGGGAGCATCGATATTGCTTCTTTGCGACATCATTTCTAAAATATTCACCTTGCCGATCAACGCCATTACAGCTCTATTGGGAATCCCAATCGTCGTATGGGTGGTTTTACGCAACAAATCCATCACCGCATGATAGAATTACAGCATTTTTCCATAGGTTACAAAGAAAACTCGTTGCTCCACGAGGTAAATGCCACGATAAAAAAAGGTCAACTGACAGCCCTTATCGGAAGAAACGGGACAGGAAAATCGACGTTGCTCCGCGCCATAGCCGGTCTGAACCGGTGTTATTCCGGAAAAATCATTCTCGACGGGCACGACATCGCCTGCATGAAAACCGAAGATATGGCAAAAACGCTGGCTGTCGTCACGACCGAGCGCACGCGCATCGCCAACCTGCGGTGCAAGGATGTCGTAGCCATAGGCCGTGCTCCTTATACCAACTGGATAGGTAGGATGCAAGAAACAGATAAGGAGATAGTCATGCAATCGCTCATTTCGGTGGGAATGGAGGCTTATGCAAACCGCACGATGGATAAAATGTCGGATGGCGAATGCCAGCGTGTGATGATTGCTCGTGCATTGGCACAGGATACTCCTATCATTCTCCTTGATGAACCGACTTCCTTTCTTGACATGCCTAATCGCTACGAACTTGTGGCGTTGCTTCGTAGGCTTGTCCACGACGAGAAAAAATGTATCATGTTCTCGACACATGAACTTGACATCGCGTTGTCCATGTGCGATTCGATAGCATTGTTAGATACCCCGAATTTAAGTTGCTTGACCGCGTCTGAAATGCAGAAAAGCGGATACATTGACAGACTTTTCCAAAATGAAAACATCCGTTTCGACTCCTTATGCGGTACAATGATTTTGAAACAATGAGTATATACACTGTAGAAAATTTTACTTCAGACATCACTGTTGAAGGATACATCGCCGAATTCCGTGACGAACCACATTTTCTTGAACTTTGCAAACAATGTACCAATTACGGTAAAAGTTGGGGGTGTCCTCCATTTGATTTTGATACGGAATCGTTTCTCCGACAATACAAGTATGCACATCTTATGGCAACGAAGATAATCCCTGAAGACAAAGATATTCCGATTGAATATACACAAAAACTCATTTTACCGGAACGGATACGAATCGAGAGCGAATTATTGGATATGGAACGGAAATATGGAGGGCGTTCATTTGCCTATATAGGTAAATGTCTTCACTGCTCAGATAACGAGTGTACGCGTAACTGCGGCACACCATGCCGACACCCGGAAAAAGTGCGTCCGTCACTCGAAGCCTTCGGATTTGACATAGCCAAAACGCTTTCTGAACTTTTTAACATCGAACTTCTTTGGGGAAAGGATGGCAAATTACCTGAATATCTTGTTCTCGTAAGCGGATTTTTTCATAATGAATACGAACTTTGCAACATAGCATACTAATGATTCGGACATGAAATAAACAGACAAACTAACCACATTCGGTTCAATCTGTTTTGTGATTTCAAATGAATTATAGTTAGATATGTAAAAAGCGACGCTGGAGCTTGAAATAAGTAACGGTTTATCGGTGTATTCTCCGTTAAACCGTCCTGTTTTCGTTAAACGAAAACACAACTTGCTGTCCGCAGGAGCGGACCACATTTATCCAATAATTATTGTGTATTAGCCCATTGTATGGCTATTCTCCTGTGATTTACGAGGCATTTCCATCAGGTGTTTGCCGGCTGCTCTCCCCATAAAAGGGTGGATATCTCTCCATAATCATATGACTTACGTCCATAATTCGGGAATAAGGAGGCGAATATACGGGAAATCTGCCCTTTACATGCCCTATTGTCCATTAATGGATTGTTACTTCTACACATCTACAAATGGAGAGCGGCAGTGAGCCGTATATGGTTTATGGTTTTTCTGCATTATCTTCATTAATGGATTACTACTTCTACACTTCTGCAAATGGAGAATGTAGCCGTGTACACCTTATGGTCTTCCTTCATAATTCTCCATTAACGGATTAATACTTTTACACTCCCATAGACCGATAATTTAAGAATCCGTATCCGGACGGATGCGCGCTCTCACGCCTGCCCATAAGGATTAAAAAGGAACGGTGGACAAGGAAACGGAATCCCGCTCGCTTTTCCACACCACTACGGGCCTCTGATGTCGCCTCCGCATAGGAAGAACCGTCCGAACGGAACGGCATCTCCGTCCCCCCCGTCATGTGTATCATGACAATAACTGACTTTGGATGACTATAAGTGACAGGTGGTTTCATCCTGTTCTCTTCTTCCTTTATTTTGTATTCCGAGACAATACCAGTTGTGTAATTTAATAATTTAAGATTTTAAAATATGGATTCAGAAAAGGAAAAGAACCGGCTTTCCGATATCGTTCTCGAGAGGGTCGGACTCACGGGGAACCTTCTGTCAGCTCCCGTTTCCCCATCCCTGGAACCAGTGGTGGAGATACCAAGTCATGGAAGTCAGGTCCGGGCAGGGAAAGTGACAGGTCCGGAGGAATACAAGAGGAGGTTTCTGGTTCCCGCTCCCAGAGCCGCTGAGTGGAAGACCGCCTACATTGATGGGAGACTGCACCGCCGGATCGCCATGCTGGTCAGGGCCGCCGGCTGCGGCAGCATCTCCGGTTTTATCATCCGGTTGTTGGAACTCCATATGGAGGAACACAGGGAGGACATCGCCTCCCTGCTCGGTGAGGTCTACCGTCCCTGGGATGAGGACGGACAGCCGGGAGGAACACCTCGCCGATAAAACGTTGTCATTGTCCAAGAAGATATATCATGACAGGAAAGAACGTAAAAGACCGGATTGGTCTTGGCGGGATGGACGCGGACCGCATCCGTGAGATCATGGGGGAAGCGCCTGCCTGTCCCCGGAAGAGACGTGGAACGTCCGGTAACGACATTATACGTCCCGCAAGGAAAAATGGCCCCATGCAACCGTCCGTCTACGGGGAGGAATACCTGCATGGCATTGCGGGCGTGCAGCGTCGGTCGCTGCATATTCCCGCCGCCCTGCACCGGAAACTGTCCATCCTGGCGGGAGCCTCGAGAAACGGAAAGGTCACTCTGGAGGGGTTCATCAACCACCTTGTCTCGCGGCATCTGGAAGAATACAGGGAAACGACGGACATGATTCTGGAGGAGTCCCTGCCCGGCCGGTCATAAAGGCTCGTCCCCCATGACAGGGGATCTCCCCCGATGGGAGCATTATTTTTGTTTCTGAAACAATAGTGTTTAACTTTTAATGAAAAAGAAGTATGATGAAAAAAGAAAAAGAGTTGTTGGTTGCCATCGCCAGCCAGAAGGGTGGCGTGGGAAAATCCGTCTTTACGGTACTGCTGGCCAGTGTCCTGCATTACCGCAAAGACGTGCGTGTGGCGGTTGTGGACTGTGACTCCCCGCAGCACAGCATCGCCCTGATGCGTGAGAGGGACATGGAGAATGTCATGAAAAATGACGACCTGAAGGTGAACCTGTACCGGCAGTACGAAAGAATCCGTAAGCCTGCCTATCCGGTCATCAAAAGCGACCCGGAAAAGGGGGTGGAAGACCTGCGGCGTTATATGGACGAAAAAGGGGAGACTTTCGATATCGTGCTCTTCGACCTTCCCGGAACGCTCCGCAGCGAGGGGGTGGTTCATACCGTTGCCGCGATGGACTATATCTTTGTCCCGCTCAAGGCGGACAATATCGTCATGCAGAGTTCCCTGCAGTTTACCAAGGTGCTGGAAGAGGAGCTGATCGCCAAGGGGAACTGCAACTTGAAAGGAATCCGGCTGTTCTGGAACATGGTGGATAGAAGGGGACGGAAGAATTTGTATGATGCCTGGAACCGGGTCATCCACAGGATGGGGCTGCGGCTGCTGTCCTCACACATTCCGAACACCCTCCGCTACAACAAGGAGGCGGACCCTGTCTGTAAGGGTGTCTTTCGTTCCACGCTGTTTCCACCCGATCCCCGTCAGGAGAAAGACTCCGGCCTTCCTGAACTGGTGGAGGAGATATGCCATGCCATCGGTCTGGAGGAATCCGATACCGAGCGGTAGCGGATGATAGGATACAGACACCTTGAATAAGGGCTTTTAGCCTAAGATAAAGTAAGATAATTGCATGATAATAAGTTTTTTACAGATGTGACTTCTCCTATAAAAGCATTACCTTAGTAGTGTAATGTGCGCCAAGAGGTCACACAAGTAATTGTTCAGCATCGTGTCTGAACCTATTGTTCCATCAATAGTAGCCTGAAGAGGCGTACGTGACTGGCAACGGTCGGGTGCGAAGCCCTCTTGACAACGACGTTCCAACCTAAGCATCATAGGCGAAGAATGTCAAAGCTGACTGATATGAGTAACCTAAGTGAATCGCCGTACCATCGTGACTATGAATTAGCTCACGGATATTTATGGGCCATTCCAAAAGGCAAGCAGTCAGGATAGTACGCTGTTACATCGTGCTACACGGATGTCGCACTGCTGGTGGATAGGCGGAGTCTAAGTCGGTCGTCAGTTATTTGTGCGAAACTTGGTAAGCCCGTATCTCTCCCGTCAGCCAATAACCGATGGGTGGCCAATTGTAAGAGCGGCCGAATGAGGTGCGGGTAAAGGATTGTGGAGAAAGCGAATGCCATGGTGTAATGCCCTGGATAAAGGTTTCAACGTCACCCTACGCGAAAGCGGGCAGACTTCCACAGGGTAATTCTTTGTGAAACGAATTGTAGAACTTCAAGTATAAAGAAACAGCAAAGGAACAAGGCGCAAGCCGAGTGTGCATCTTCAGCCGGACGCAAAACCGTGTGGAAAGGAATAGACTTCGCACGATGCGAACGTAAGGTATCAATCGTTCACTGACTGCTATGTTCGGTATTAATGCAGACTGAATCCTTAATCATTTATCCAAACTCTTGAAATATCAAAGCCTGATTTAAGTGCAGATAACTGATAGAGTTTGGATAAATGGAAAGTTTGAATAAAATACATTATTATCAATTTCTACAGATATTTTTCCTTGCGCTCACACCCCACTGCATATTTGAGAAAACAGAATGATTTAACATACTATTTTTCATATCCAATCTTTTTTAATACTCCCCATGATAATACTCACTATAAAAAGTCCAATCGAATAATTTTACGCGGTGATAAATGAAATTAATAGAAAGCGATTACCTTTGAAGAAAAAGTCTGTAATTTGGTCAAGAGAAAAGTACAATAGGTCAAAACATGGATATTATAATTCGCTTTATTTGCACTACCATTTTAAATCTAATTGTATTAATCCTTATTATAAACTTTAATATCTGCACTATGAAGAGAAAAGTACTATTAAGCACATTGTTTCTAATACTACATTTCACTGTAGCATTAGCACAGCAAGTAACTATTTCAGGGCAAGTGTTGGATGAGAAGAGTGAACCTCTTATCGGTGCCACGATAAATATCGAAGGTACCACCAATGCAGTAATCACCGATTTAGAAGGAAAGTTCACGATAAAAGTACTTCCTTCTGAAAAACTGGTCATCAGTTATCTGGGATATAAGCCCAAAACTATCACTATCGGAAAGAACCGAAGATTTGATATCATTCTAGACCCTTCAGTCACAGAGATGGATGAGGTGGTTGTTGTAGGCTATGGTAGCCAGCGAAAAAGTGATATTGCAACCGCCGTTGCTTCTGTGAATATAAAAGATATTGTAAACAGTAGTTCTACGCAGACGTTGCAAGCACTACAAGGCAAAATCAGCGGAGTACAGATTATCCCCACAGACGGTTCATTGTCAAGCGGAATGACTTTCAGAATCAGAGGTGTCAACTCCGTCACAGGAGGAACCCAGCCTCTCTTCGTCATTGATGGTGTACCAATGCCTACTCAACAGATCACCAATGAAGATACCGAAACGGTAAACAATCCTCTGCTGGGACTGAATCCAAATGATATTGAATCCAATTTGAATTATTGGAATCCTCGTCCTATCAAAAAGGATAATCCATATTTGACCGTCCAAAGGAAGCTCTCTCCACAGACTGTGGAGGATTTCGCCAATAGACTGTTCATCTACCAGGTAGGAAAAAACAATCATATCGGCTTTCCATTCCGCAAACCCTCCCAGATGGAAATCCTTAACTTTGAAATGAGGAACTATTTTGCAGAGACCAATACCAATTATAAAGCCTTTGCCACGGGTGGTGACAAGGCACAAAGCTGTTGGATGGCCAATTTTGTTCCTTTTGACAAGGTTACAGACATATATCTCTTTGAATCCGCTATTGACGCAATGAGTTTCTACGAAATAAACCATTATACTAAAGAAACCACATGCGCATTCATAAGCACGGGGGGATATGTCACCAAATCCCAAATAGAGAATATAAGCCGTATATTCCCATCTGATAAGGTAAAGTGGAATTGTTGCTATGACAATGATGCCAGCGGTAATGGTTTTGACATCACCACAGCATATTATCTCAAAGGTGAGGAATGTAAAGCTTTTGCAAGGACCAACACTGGAGACACATATAAGACCATCTATTTAAGTTTCCCGGATGGAAACACACAGACCTTCAAAGAAGATGCATTTTCCTCCGGCGAGTATCTTAAACAACATGGTATAGACAATGTAAATATCATCAAACCTTCACGGTACAAAGATTGGAATGAGCTTCTTGTCTATTACAAAAGATTTGATTTGAACCTGGGTCCAGGAATGAAATTCATCCCGGCTATCGAAAAGACCATATCCCAACTGAATCTAAGAGGATATGAACAATTGGCCAATAGTATCAGTTCTTCCACAAAAGAACTGGTGGATTCTCTGCTTGAGCAAGCCAATTACTGCATTTCCGCACCTCTTGCCGAGAGCGGCGCTTATACTCTTATGGTAGACTGTAATATCTTCATGGGGCTGGACACGATGGTACCGGTACCAAGCAACTTATATGTTATAGAAAAGTGCACGCAAAAAAAGATATCGGCACATGCCATAAATGAATTTCTTAAAAAAGAATATATAAACATTTTTAGAGACATGAGTTCATCTGATTTCAAAAATTTTCTAGAGAAAGACATCCTAACTTATACAAAGGGTGCTGTAGAAAAGAATTTTGAGAAAGTGATATTGACTTTCGGATGGAGCCTTAAACCTTCAATTCTAAAAAAAAAGAGTTTTGACTTAGAACATGGTATATAGCATAACAATACAGCATGATACCATAATAGTAGCTGTTTCAAGCAGACATGTTGTCACAATTCCTGCCAGGTTTAATGGAATGATTCTCGGGCTTTGGAACTTGATACAGATTTTCGTTGCCTACTGTAATGAGAATCCGAATTGGGTGAGTAATGTCCGGTCACTGTGGGGTGACCGATTCAAATAGGGACAGGTATGGAACGGATGCCTATTCATGCCCCTATTATAGCTGACACATGGACTTTTATACATTCTTGCACTTTTTAAGTGGGTAAAAAAGTACTATTTGTATTTTATACAAAAAATTGTTTGCTTAATGAAATGGAACATACATTGCCAATGATATTTAATACCTATATATAGGTATTAGATGCGTTTTTATACCCAAAAAATGGTATTTTTATAATCTTTTGTAATATCTAATTTTGCGTCCTAAAATAGATCTTTTATCGAAGAGAGATACAGTTTCCTTATATTTGAACTGGGGCTTCTGTAAAGTGCGATAAATATGAGGCTGGAACGGAGCTATCAGAAGAATTTTGGAGAAAATCCGTTTTTTAACTTAGTTAGATCTATCAATGAAAATATAAGTATTTATCTGCGTTGTATTAAGATATAGCATATCAGAACTACAACCATCCCGTTTTTTATTTAGATTTGCAGTTTGCTTTTAATCACTCAAGATCCGTATTACTATGTATGGAACTTAAATAAAGTACTAATATATATTGGATTTTCCTAAATATAATGCAGTTGCTATATTGTTAGACAACAGACGGTTGAGGTCTGTGAGATTATGCAACGGCACCAACAAAAACAACATGTATTTTTAATAATTTTAGTTTTGTTACACACAATGGTTTGTTTTAATTTAAAATTTACATATAATTTTGCATTATTAATAAATATGATGTTACTTATGAAAAAAGGTATTTTGGGGTGTAATATTATATACTTGTTTATACTTATTTGCATAGGAATTGCCCTCCCTATCAAATCGCAAAACAATTACAAAGTAAAACTTACAGGCACTGTTTATGAGTACGACCACAACAACAAGCGTTTGCCTTTAGAATTTGCAGCTGTGTCTATTCCTGAAATTGCACTAGGGACAACCTCTGATGAAAATGGTAGATACATACTGGAAAACGTACCTACTGGTAAAATTCGTATGCAAATTCAATATTTGGGCAAAGTCTCCATTGACACCTTAATAAATGTAAATAAGGATTTGGTTCTTAATTTTACAATGAGGAATGAGGATTTTAAGTTGAAAGAAGTTACAGTAACTGCAACCAACAGCCGTTCAGGCAAATCCACATCTTCTCACATTTCCCGCTCTGCTATGGACCATATGCAAGCGACCAGTTTATATGATGTAATGTCATTGATGCCAGGTGGAATTTCACAGAATCAAGATATGAGTTCGGCACAACAGATTAACATCCGTCAAGTTTCCAGTTCCAGTGGTCCGGAAGCTCCGATGAATGCTATGGGCACCGCAATAATTCGTGATGGTGCCCCCATCTCAAATAATGCTAATCTATCTGCGATGAGCCCTACGGTATTAAGTGGTACGGAAACACCCGCTTCATTGGCCGGAGGTGCCTCGCCGGCTGGTGGAACCGATGTTCGTAGTATTTCTACTGAAAATATAGAGTCTATACAAATCGTTCGTGGTATCCCTTCTGTTGAATATGGTGATCTGACCTCAGGAGCAGTAATTATTAATACAAAAGCTGGTCGTGAGCCGCTACGTGTCAAAGCAAAAGCCAATCCCAATATCTATCAGGTGTCTATGGGAACCGGTTTTGAACTTGGAAAAAAGAAAGGCGCTTTAAATGTAAGTGCAGATTATGCTTATAATACGAATAATCCAATATCCAGTTACCAGCACTATCAGCGTGCCACAACAAAGTTGCTCTATTCAAATACTTTCTTTAATAATAAGTTACGTACCAATTCCAGCTTTGATTTTATTTATGGTAAGGATCAACGTGAACGTAATCCTGATGATGAACAAACTAAAACAGCTTCGGAAGGCCGCGATATAGGTTTTACTTTGAATACCAATGGTACATGGAATATAAATAAGGGCTGGTTAAAAACACTACGCTATGTATTGTCAGGTACGTATATGGATAAAGACAGTTATTATGAAACCGTATACAGTTCTGCTACATCTCCTTATTCCATGACCACTACAAACGGTGCGGTACTTAGTAACTTTGCAGGTCAGCATATCTATGATGCCAATGGTAATCAAATTACTAATTTTGGACCGGAAGACATAAATCATTATGCTGTTTATCTACCAAGCAGCTATTTGGGACACTATGAGATCGATAGTCGTGAAGTTAATTTGTTTGCTAAAGTGACGAGTTCTCTATTCAAGGCGAGCGGTCATGTAAACAACCGCATCTTGATTGGTGCGGATTTCCGGAGTGACGGTAACGTTGGTAAAGGAAAAACTTATGACCCAAGTACTCCTCCTTATCGTAGTCAATACGGTCATAATTCATCTTTCCGTCCACGTAACTATAAGGATATTCCTTTCATTAACCAATTTGGTGCATATGTGGAAGATAATTTCAAATGGTCCATAAGCGGTACGCATGATTTGAACATTCAGGCTGGTGTGCGTTATGATCATACCTCAGTAGTAGGAGGCATTTTCTCGCCACGTGTAAATGCATCCATTGATTTGATTCCGAATCTATTAAGTCTTCAGGGAGGTTACGGTATTGCTGCAAAGATGCCTTCTCTTCTCTATTTATATCCAGAAAATGCATATTTTGAATATATCAATATAAATGAGCTTACCAATGAAAATATTCCGGAAAGCCAGCGCTTGTTTATGACTACCACAGAAGTTCGGCAAGTAGATAACTCAGATTTGAAGATTGCCCAAAATCATAAAGCAGAAGTCGGTTTTAATTTACGAGTGGGTAAAACCAATCTGAATGTAATAGCTTATAAGGAGCGTCTGAAGGATGGTTATGTAATGAGCCAAACCTTCAACACCTTCAATACATTTATCTACAATGAATACCAGCGCACAGAAAACGGGATAGAGCTTAGTAGTAGCCTACCGGTATTGTCTACTTATGCAAAACCAACTAATAATTTAAATATAGAAACTAAAGGTTTAGAATTTGATTTGAATATCGGACGTATTGATGCTATCCGTACGGCCTTCCAAATAAATGGCTCATGGATGCGTACTAAGAGTTGGCGTCAGGGTTATAGCTTCTATGACAATAGCGAAGATGCTGCTTCAGCCCGTAAACCGGTGGCCATTTATTCTCAAGAAGGCAATGCAAGTTACAAACAACAATTTGTAACGACTTTACGTGCCACTCACAATATCCCGCGTATCGGTTTTGTTGTTACGATGACAGCACAAGCTATTTGGCAGCAGTCTAATTGGAATACATTTGGAAACGATTCTATACCTGTGGGCTATTTAGCATTGGAAGATGCGTCTGTAAATATGTTTCCCAAGGGGAAATATACCACTACCCAGCAAGTAAAGGATGCAGGATATGGATATATGTTGAATAATGTAAGTCATAATAATGCTATAAAAGAATCATACAGTCCTTATTTTTGTTTTAACTTGAATGTAACTAAAGAAATTAGCAATATGCTACGTGTTTCTTTCTTTGCCAACAATATGTTCAGAAGTTATCCGCGCAGAGAATCCAAACGTAATCCGGGTTCATATATTCAATTGAATAACCGATTTTTCTTTGGGCTGGAATTATCACTCACTTTATAATGTTTAGGAAGTTATGAAAAAATATTTAATATATTTGTTTACATTGGCAAGTACCCTTTTGATAGGATGCGATTCGTTCAGGGACATGTCTGGCACAGCAGAAGTGAATCCTATCACAGTGGATGTATATTTGGATATTACCGTTGAAAATATATCCACACTGAAAGATCTGACTGTAAAGTTCGACAATTACGATGAAGATTTACATTATGTAAAAGAAGTAACTGATAATAGTGTGAAAGTTGACGGAATTATCCCCGGAATTTATTCGGTAACAGTATCCGGTACAGCGATCGATACAGAAAACAATGAATACTACATCAATGGCAATTCTGTAAATGCGGCATTATTTAAGCATGGTAGCGCATTGAATATTGAAGTACAAGGGCTTAAAGTGAGCCCATTAATATTCAAGGAGATTTATTATTGCGGTAGCCGTCCGGAAAAAGGAGGAGTCTATTTCCGAGACCAGTTCTATGAGATATACAATAACTCTGCTGACATTTTGTATTTGGACGGTATTTATTTCGCAAATTTAACTCCGGGTACAGCTACCACTAAATTACCTATTTGGCCGGAAGCGGACGGTAATAATTATGCATATGGAGAACGTGTGTGGAAATTTCCAGGAAATGGAACCGAATATCCGTTAGCGCCAGGTGAATCTTGCATCATTTCTCAATTTGCCGCTAACCATCAGTTGGACATCTATAACCCTCAAAGTCCTATAGACGGCAGTAGTTCTGAGTTTGAGTTTAATATGAATAATCCAAACTTCCCTGACCAGGCAGCTTATGATATGCAACATGTTTTCTACCAAGGAAAAGCAGAGATGGGAAGTATACCACAATATTTGACATCCGTATTCGGAGGTGCTTATGTGATTTTTCGTGTTCCTGAAGGAGAAGCTTGGGATCCGGTCAACGATGAAAATATGAAGACAACAGATCTTAGCAAACCGAACAGCAATGTTTATTATGCAAAAATACCTATTAAATATGTATTGGATGCTGTTGAAGCAGTAAACAATGAGTCAAAGATGAATGCAAAACGTGTCCCCGGTGTACTTGATGCAGGTATTACTTGGGTAGGAGCTACTTATTGCGGTTTAGGTATTGCTCGCAAATTGTCCACAGACGAAGAAGGTAATCCTATTATTCGCGAAGAAACAGGTACATATATATATCAGGATACAAACAACAGTACGGATGACTTTGAACGTGGCGTTGTTCCTGTAATGCGTCGTAATGGAGCAAAAATGCCTTCATGGAATCACACATTGTAATAATTAACTAAAAAGACAGAACAATGAAAAAACAATATATGAACTATATGAAAAGCTGCCTGCTGGTAATGATAGCCTGCCTTGTAAGTATGGTGGGAGCGGCACAGGGCTTCTCTCCCGCCGCTATGGAACAATTGAAAACAAGACGACTATGGTCTCATTCACAGAATGCTGCCGGTATGCCATTCGATGATATTCAGAATTATTCGAATGTTATATTGGGATATGACTTACAGGACGGAAACTATTGCCGTCCGCAAGAGGGGCAGAAAGAGGCTATCGTAGGTGTATCCAGTGAAGGCTTTATCAATCTGAAAAATGCATATGTGTGGGGAGCATTTAATTTTGCACAAAAAAATCTGACAGATGCCGGATATAACGCCTCCATTGCCGATCCATTCAGGGGAATGCCTTACTATGTCGCAGACCAGCACTTAAGCAAATGGAGAAATCAATATTACGATCTGAAGTTTCGTGCAGCTACTCCTTTACTTGGTAATCATTGGGCATTGGGGTTGGAAGGTAATTATGTAGCTACATTAGCTGCCAAACAGCGCGACCCGCGTGTGGATACCCGTTTTTATACGCTGGGACTGACGCCGGGGATTACTTACAAGTTGAATAATTCACACAAGTTTGGTGCAAGTTTCAAGTATAGTTCTATCAAGGAAGACTCAAGAATGAGTAATGTCAACTCTTATGTGGATCAGGACTATTATATATTATACGGTTTGGGAACAGCCATAAAAGGAATAGGCAGCGGTGTAACCAGCAATTATATTGGAGACCGTTTCGGTGGAGCTCTCCAGTACAACTTCAGTATGCCCTCTTTCAATTTACTGCTTGAGGGCAGTTACGATGTAAAAGCGGAAACTGTTCAGCAGAGCTATACGACTCCTAAAAAAATAGCCGGTGTAAAAGATAAAACTGCTCATGTTTCTTTAACGATGATTCAGGAAGGAAAGGACTATACCAATTATATGAGAACCACATATACAAATCGTAACATCGATGGTATTCAGTATATTTCTCAACGCGATAACTCTGAATCACAAAGTGGCTGGGTGGAATTATATAATAACATCCGTTCTACGTACAAGGCACAAACCGCTTCTCTTAATTATGCATTAAGCAGAAACCGCGGGAATGAATATAGTTGGAAAGCAGAATTAAATGTGAATTATACCAAGCAAGACGATGAATATTTAATGCCTAATTCTGTACAGAATGCAGAAAATTTATCTTTAGGCTTAGGTGGCAAAAAAAATTTTGTTTTAGGCAATAGTTTGAATCGCAGGCTTTTAATAGATGTTCATGTTGCGTATAACAATAATCTGGGAGGTGAATATGTATATGGTGGCAGCCATGCAGACTATCCAACTGTAACCGAATTACAACAAGGGCTGACTAATTATTATACCTGTGATTACTATCGTATTGGCGGGTCGATAACGTATTCGCAACAAGTCAGAGAAAACAGACGTATGAACTTATTTGCAAAAGTTGTATTCGATCGTGTAAATACCTCTGACTATGATTATGATGGGCGTACTCATTTATCGATAAGTTTAGGATGTAATTTTTAATGCTACATAACGAAATCTATATTACAAAACATGCGTAAATTAATAACTGGAAGTTTGATGCTCTGCAGCATATTATCTCTGCGGGCACAGACATTTGTTAAACCGGCTGTGAAAGTAAAGGACACCTCTTTTGCTGTAATTACAGATAAAGGGACATTTCAGGCTTGTGAAGCCGAGCTTAAAGCCTATCAGGAGATTCTAGGAATGGAAGGGTTGCCTACGTTCATCGTATACAATGAATGGAATAAACCGGAAGATGTAAAGAAAGTTATTGTTAAGCTCTACAAAAAGGATAAATTGGAAGGAGTGGTATTTGTCGGTGATATCCCTATTCCAATGCTCCGCAAAGCCCAGCATATGACTTCCGCTTTTAAAATGGATGAGAAAAACAATGACTGGAGAGATTCTTCAGTGCCCAGCGACCGTTTCTACGATGATTTCGACCTACAATTCGATTTTTTGAAACAGGACAGTGTCGAAAATAATTTCTTCTATTATAATTTGGCTATAAAATCTCCACAGCAAATTCGGTGTGACATATATTCTGCACGTGTCAAAGCTGTTGATAACGGCGAAGAACCGCATGCGCAAATCAGCCGCTATTTTAAAAAAGTGGTGGCTGAGCACCAGATAAACAATAAATTAGACCAATTCTTCTCCTATACAGGTGATGGCTCTTACTCTAACTCATTGACTGCATGGACACCGGAAACCTTTACTATTCGCGAACAAATGCCGGGCGTATTCGATAAAGAGGGACGGGCCCGTTTCATCCGTTATAATTTCAGCGATTATCCCAAGGACGATGTCATTAATATGCTGAAACGCACAGATCTGGACTTGTCTATTTTTCATGAGCATGGTATGCCCGAACGTCAATATCTTTCCGGTAGTCCCGCTACTAATAGGTGGAATGCTCATGTAGATGCAATGAAGTACTATTATCGTGGTTTAGCGCGTAGAAAGCAAAACAACAAAAAGTCTTTCGACGAAATGCTGGATATGATGAAAAACACATACGGTTTGGACACTACTTGGATTGCAGGCTATGATGATCCCAAAGTAATTGCAGAAGATTCTTTACTAGACCTGCGCACCGGTATTATCCTGTCGGAAGTTACAGAGTTTAAGCCTAATAGCCGTATGGTAATTTTCGATGCATGCTATAATGGTGATTTCCGGGAAAAAGATTACATTGCCGGACGTTATATCATGTCGGAAGGAAAATGCGTAACTACTTTTGCCAATTCAGTCAATGTACTGCAAGATAAAATGGCAAACGAGATGCTCGGCCTGTTAGGTATGGGAGCACGAGTGGGGCAATGGGCTAAATTGACGAATATTCTCGAATCGCACATTACCGGTGACCCTACTCTACGTTTTCAATCTATCAATGAGGTAGATGCCAATGCTTTGTTCAAAGAACCATATAGCGAGTCCCGCATGTTGGAGTTATTACAGTCGCCCTATGCCGACATACAGAATTTTGCTTTGCACAACCTTTATCGCAATGACTATCCGGGTATTTCTGATTTATTAAGAAAAACTTTTGAAACTTCCTCGTTCATGATGGTACGTTTCACCTGCTTGGCATTGCTTGAGAAGATTAGTGACAAAAACTTCCGGGAAGTCTTACACTTGGCCATTACGGATTCCTATGAATTTATTCGTCGCACCTCTGTTCGTATGATGCAACATGTGGGACTGAACGAGTATGTTTATCCGCAAATCAAAGCCTATGTAGAAGACAACCTATCCGAGCGTGTGGCATTTAATGTGAGTTTGGGGCTTCAAGTCTTTGATCAGGCAGCCGTACAGGCGGCAATTGATAAAGTAATGGCTGAGACCTATGTGTTGCAAGACAAGGAGGAGATGCGTAAGGTTTTGGAGAATGCCAATAATAGTCGTAGCATGCAAAAAGAGTTATTAAGCAAAGAAACTTCCGAACGTTGGCGCATCCTTTATTGCAATTCTCTGAAAAATCATATGGCACATGCCTGTGTAGACGGCCTCTTGGCTTTACTTACCGACTCCAGTGAAAGTGAAAAGCTAAAAACCTGTTTATTGGAGGCTTTTGCTTGGTTCACTCATTCTTATCGGAAGCCTGACATCCTTCGGGTATGCGATCAACTGAGAAAAGATAAGAGCTTATCCGAGAACCTTCGTGAAGAAGCCGACCGTACATATTACAGACTTAAAAATTAATTGGCCATGATTAAAAAAATAATATATCTGGCATTTCTTTTGCCATTGGCAGGAAATGCACAAACAACAGTCATAAAGCCATTGGTCAAACAACCTACCGCTTTTGCTATCATAACAGATAACCAAACTTATGCAAATACCAAAGATGCCATGCATCAGTACAAAACTGCGGTTGAAGATGATGGTTTGGCAACTTATCTGATCAGCGGTGACTGGCAAAATCCAGATCAAGTCAAACAGATAATCATCAAAACATATCAAGAATGCCCTTCATTGGAAGGTCTGGTTTTAATCGGCGATGTGCCTGTCGCATTGGTACGTAATGCGCAACACATGACTACTGCATTCAAAATGAATGAGAAAGCCTTTCCTTGGGATCAGTCTTCCGTACCTACCGACCGCTTTTATGATGATCTGAACTTAAAGTTTGAGTTCATCAGGCAAGACTCAGTAAATCATCAGCATTTCTACTACAAATTGACAGAAGACAGTCCCCAGCGGCTAAATCCTACTTTCTATTCAGCTCGTATCAAGTATCCGGAAAAAAAGGAAGGGGATAAATATGCGGCCATTGCCTCATATCTGAAGAAAGCTGCTGCTGCCAAGGCAGATAAGCATAATCAATTAGATCGGGTATTCTCATTCAATGGTGCTTCTTACAATTCCGATTGCCTGATTGTATGGATGGATGACGAAAAAGCTTATATGGAGAACTTTCCATTAGCTTTTGGTCGTCAAATGGGATTCAAACATTGGAACTTCCGAATGAAACACCCTATGAAATATAAGTTATTCAGCGAATTGCAACGAAAGGACCTTGACTTATTTATGTTTCATGAACATGGAATGCCAACAGGGCAGCTTATTAATGATGAATTGGCATGCACTGATTTCAATAATCGTTATAAAATGTTGAAGAGTACACTTTATAATGCAGTCATGTCCCATGTTGGAAAACGTGACAAAGACACCTTACGTATTCAGATGCAGGAAAAACGACAAGTGAATGAGGTGTTTTTTAAAGACCTGGACAATCCTAAGTTCTGGGAAGCAGACTCTCTTCACTACGCTGATGAACGTATCGTAACGGAAGATTTAATGAAGAGAAATCTTTCCACTAATCCGAAGATGATAATGTTTGATGCGTGCTACAACGGTTCTTTTCACGAAAACGACTATATAGCAGGACAATATATCTTTAATGACGGTCAGACATTAGTAGCACAAGGAAATACCCGTAACGTATTGCAAGACCGCTGGACTATTGAAATGATTGGTTTGTTGTCCCATGGTGTACGAGCCGGGCAATACAATAAGCTAATCGTATCACTTGAAGGTCATTTGTTTGGTGATCCCACTTTCCGTTTTGCTCCTATCGAAGCCAATACTTTAAGTACCGATATAACAATACACAAAGATGACAAAGCCTATTGGAAGAATTTGTTAAACAGCCCATACGCTGATGTACAAAGTTTGGCCATGCGTATGCTGGCTGACGCCGATACCCAAAAGGAATTATCTCCGTTGCTCCTGAAGAAGTACCGGGAAAGTGGCTTCAATACGGTTCGTATGGAAGCTATCAAGTTGTTGAGCCGTTATCAGGACGACAACTTCATCGAAGCATTACGCGAAGGTTTGAACGATACTTATGAAATGGTAGCTCGCCAAAGTGCCATTTATGCTGGATTTGTAGGTGACGATTCCTTATTGCCCGCTATTGTGGAAGCATTGGTCGAACATAATGAACGCTTACGCGTACAAATGAGTGCCAACAAGGCTTTAAGCCTTTATCCGAAAGAGAAAGTAGAAAAGACAATAGAAGACTTTTATGCAAAAGTTGACCGTTTGAATGAAAACGAAGAGAAAAAACGATTACTAAGAAGCCTGGAAAGAATGTTTGTACAAGAGGCAAAAGTCCATCAGACCTTGATGGATGTAGCTGCACCGGAAGCAAAACGTATCAGTGCAATCCGCAATGTGCGTAACTATACATTCCATTTCCACGTGGATGATTATTTGAATGTAATTCGTGATGCCGGTAATCCACAGGAAGTACGTGTAGTAATGGCCGAAGCATTAGGTTGGTTTACTAATTCTGTACAACGGCCACACATTCTTGAAGAAATAAAGAAGATGCAACAAACAGCCAATCTTCCGGAAGATTTAAAAGCAGAGCTTGAACAGACAATCAAAAGATTAAGTTTATAAATATGAATAAATACATCCTTTTGGCAATTACCGCTTTGTGCTTACAGGATATGCAGGCGCAAACAGTTGTACATCCTAGTATAAAAACAAAGACTACTTTTGCAATTGTAGTCGATCAGAAAAGTTATGATGAAGCGAAAAGTGAAATTGATGCTTATCGTACCAGTATAGAAAAAGAAGGTTTAGGTACTTACTTGCTAATTGATGATTGGAAAAGGCCCGAACCTATTCGTGAGCAACTTGTCAAATTGCATGAGAATGAGAAAACGCCTTTGGAGGGTTGCGTATTTATAGGTGACATCCCTATTCCAATGATTCGTGATGCACATCATCTATCTTCGGCTTTCAAAAGGTCTCCCAAAGCCAATTGGCAGAAATCAAGCGTTCCTTCCGACCGTTATTATGATGACTTCGGATTAAAATTTGATTATATTAAACAAGACAGTTTGATACCTGACTATCATTATATGACATTGCGTGCTGATTCTAAACAGTATATTTCACCGGATATTTATTCGGCCCGTATCCGTCCATTACATTTAGAAGGTGAGAACCGTTATCAGATGCTACGCGATTACTTAAAAAAGGCAGTTGCCGAAAAAGCAAAGCAAAATGCATTTGACCAACTGACTATGGCCCGTGGCCATGGTTACAATTCTGAAGATCCTTTGGCATGGAGCGGTGAGCAAATAGCCTTACGTGAGCAATTGCCGCAAATATTCAAATCGGGTAATACAGTGAAGTTCTATGATTTTAACATGCGCTATCCGATGAAACCATTATACTTGAACGAGATTCAGCGCGAAGGATTAGATGTCATGCTATTCCATCACCACGGTGGCCCCACCATGCAGTATATCAATGGCTATGAAAATGGTTCCGGTATTAATTTGAGTATTGAGAATGCCAAAATATTCTTGCGAAGCAAAGTGCCTTCATACGCCAAGAAACATGGGCGTGAAGCTGCTATCAAAGAATATGCCAAGCAGTATGGGGTGCCTGAAAGTTGGTGTGCGGAAGCTTTCGATGAGGAGAAAATAAAATCGGATTCCATTGTAAACCGTAATATGGATATCTATACTGAAGATATTCGTCTTTTGACTCCTAATGCGCGTTTTATATTGTTCGATGCTTGTTTCAACGGTTCTTTCCATTTGGATGACAACATTGTAGGCTCTTATATATTCAATAAGGGTAAGACCATTGCTACTATGGGATGTACGGTTAACACCATTCAAGATAAATGGCCGGATGAATTTCTCGGCTTGTTAGCTGCCGGTATGCGCATCGGGCAGTTCACTCGTTTTACCTGCTTCTTGGAAAATCATCTGATCGGTGACCCGACTTTTCACTTCACCAATAATGCCGGGCTGGATATGGACATCAACCAAGCTTTAGTTGCGCAGGAAGGAAATGTTACATTCTGGAAAAAACAGCTGAATTCCCCTATGGCTGACATGCAGGCAATGGCGCTCCGTCAATTGTCAATGGCAAATTATAGTGGTCTCGTTGAGTTGCTGAAGAAAAGTTACCACGAATCGAACTATTTCGTTGTGCGGTTGGAAGCATTACGCCTATTAGCTTTGAACTATCCGACAGAGGTTGCCGATGTATTGCAGACAGCCATGAACGACAGTTATGAACTGATCCGTCGTTATGCGGTGGAATACGTTGAAAAGAATTGCAATCCGGAATTGTTGCCGGCATGGATAGAAAGCTATTTATTACGCGGACATGAAAACCGCCATCGTTTCAGAATTTTTAGTGCTATCAACACGTTCGACCATGATATGGCTTTGAATGAATTGAAGAAACAGGCTGCCGATTGGTCTTTCTACGATTCTTCCTATGTGAATGAATTGTTAGAATACCTTCCTCGCCAAAAGAAAGGACTTGAAAGAGATTTTGCACTTATTGACAGTCCGGAAAGTACTACCAAACAGATACAAAGCGAAATAAGTAGGTTCCGAAATAAACCTATTGCTAAAGCTATTGAGCCATTACTGAACATTATAAAAAATGAAAGCCAAGAAGAAGAACTTCGCATATTGGCTGCTGAAACATTAGGCTGGTATAATTTATACTATAATAAAGCAGATATAATCAAAGAACTTAACACATTTAGAACTTCCAATCAAAAGCTAATGAACGAAGTTACCAAAACAATTAATAGGCTGAAAAGTCAAAATAGGTAGAATCATCCAAACGATGAGATAGACCGGATCCAAAGGGCGGTTCTGCCATTCCTGAGCAGCCTGGTTGACTTTGTTCGTGATGATGGAAATAGCTGATGTGGACAGTTCTATCTCATAGATTTCACGCATCTCCTCTTCTATGTCTGACACGCTCATTCCTTTGGCATATAGGGAGATAACAAGTTTTTCTTTAATATTATCGACACTATACAGGGACATTCAGTAAATGTCTATAGTATAACTCCTCAACCAGTTCCAGACACCAATCATTAAAACAGGGATATTCCTAAAATAATAAAATTTAAGGCAACTAATTCATTGCGAGTTAGTT
>CAUEFX010000048.1 GCA_958477465.1 uncultured Bacteroides sp. | reverse complement strand
TATGCAAGCTAACTGTGTAAATTTAACATACCCACAGGGTTTTCGGACTGACCCTATTTTTCAGATGTATCTATAAAAGATTGTCAAGACCATTCTTTCTTTTTTAAATTTATATTAAGGTTACACAAGTTGTGCGAACTGGGGTGGAATGAAATTCGGATGTCTCATAAGCATTCATACGGGATGGAGTCTATTCCATATTATGTCATTAAACCAAAAGACAAACTGCCTTCGTTTGTAACAAGAGAGGTTGAACTTGATGTATTTCGTGCTTGTGGTGATAATAGAGCTTTTGTAGGTCTCCAAAAAGGGAAGATTTTCTATATATTTTTTGTTGAGGCGAGCTTCGGTGATATATACAACCATGATTAATTACTAACCCTTTCAAATCTCTCGTATTTGCTGATTTTTCAGGTGTTAAATCGGAAAACCTGAGATGAATATACATTCTTAACTGAGCCCATTTTTTATTAATATAATAATAAAAAGCCTCTTAGGTTTGTCTAAGAGGCTGATTGCTTGTAAAGTAGTGGGTACGAGAATCGAACTCGTATTACATGCGTGAGAGGCATGTGTCCTAACCGTTAGACGAACCCACCGGTTTGAGATTTTAAAAAGAGCCAAGTCTTATAACTTAGCTCTTTTGAGACTCTGCGGAAGCTGGGGGATTCGAACCCCCGGTACGGTAACCCGTACGTCAGTTTAGCAAACTGGTGGTTTCAGCCACTCACCCAAACTTCCTTGAACCCGCATTCTCTCTCAAATGCGGTGCAAATATAGGGGGAAGTTTTGGACTATGCAAACCTTTCCGAAAGATTTTTTTCAACTATTTTTTCTGATTATCGTTAATTGTCTATGTCTCAAATGTTAAACGGTAATATTTTTTTAGAGTTTGTCCGGCCTGAAATAAGGACCTGTTTGAATTTTGTCCGGCAGTTCTTTGGGGAATTATTTCTGAAGGTGTTTTAAACATACACGTAAAAAGTGTTACTCTGTGAACTCTGTGGTGAAATCTCGAAGATCCCTGAGATTTTTACGGGCATAAAAAAAGGCTATCTATCCCAGACAGCCAATCTTTTTGTTAACCTTAAATCTAATACTATGAAAAACACGTTGCAAATATACGGACTTTCTGTAGAATGGCAAACAAATGGGCGAGAAATCTATGTTTTATAACATAAATTAGTATTTACCCGTTCCTGTTAGGATCTGTTTAGAGTCTGCTTAAATTTTGTTTCCCGGATTATGCTAAGTTCGTGTGGAGACGGGCGTTATTTATTTGATGTAAATCAATTTACGGTTCCGTTGATTTTGAATACCTTTGCACCCCGAAAAATAAATAGGGTAAAGGTGACACATAGAATACAACAGGAGAGCATTAAAAGAAGATTGGTAAAACTGGCTGCTCCTATCTTTGTAGAAACATTACTGATTATGATGCTTGGCGCGGTAGATACCGTCATGTTGAGCCGCCATTCCGACAACAGCGTTGCTGCGGTGGGAGTTGTCAACCAGATTATCATGTTGACATTCCTGGTGTTTGAGGTAATCAATTTAGGTACGTCCGTCTTATGCTCCCAGTATCTTGGGGCAAAACTCCGGAAGAAAGTTGTGCAGGTAGTCGGCGTCTCGTTGCTGGCGAATCTGATTGTAGGAGGAATTATCAGCCTTTTCCTCTGTTTGATGAATACGACCATACTCGGATGGATGGGGCTTGGGCCGGAACTGATGGCCGATGGGGCCGGTTATATGCGTATCGTTGGTGCTTTTGCCTTCTTCCAGGCGATATCCCTCACTTTGTCCGCCTCCCTTCGCAGTGCGAACAAAGCCATTTATCCGATGCTTGTCACGGTGGTCGTCAATATCCTGAATATCATAGGAAATTATTCACTGATTTTCGGTAAGTTCGGATTTCCCGAACTCGGGGTGGAAGGGGCCGCTATCTCGACGGCATTCAGTCGGGGAGTATCGATGGTGATTTTGTTTATAATCCTTTTCCGCAAGCATATCCATTGCTTCCCGTTGGCCTATTTCCGGCCTTTCCCCTGGATAGAACTGAAAAATCTGATGAAAGTCGGGTTACCCTCGGCCGGCGAACAGCTCTCTTACAGCTCTTCGCAAGTGGTCATCACTTTTTTTATTAATATGTTGGGAGTCGAAGCGTTGGCCACCCGTACCTATTGCGTCAATATTATAATGTTCGTCTATCTGTTCAGCATTTCGATGGCTCAGGGAGGGGCTATCTGCATCGGCCATCTGATAGGGGAGAAGAAGCCCCGTGCCGCTTTTCTGTTAGGAAAGTATGTCATGAAGAAGTCAGTGATGATTACTTTTATCCTCTCTTGTCTCCTTGCCGTTTTCGGGCATACCATTCTGAGCTGGCTGACTGCCAATCCCGATATTATCCGTATGGGAGTGATTGTGCTCATCATAGATACCGTTCTCGAGATAGGGCGCCCCATCAACATCTTTGCCACGAATGCGCTACGGGCGGCAGGCGATGTGAACTATCCTTTCTATGTCGGGTTGATTGTCATGTGGAGCGTGGCAGTAGGCGGAGGTTATCTGTTGGGCGTTCATTGGGCCTGGGGGCTGTGTGGCATGTGGGTCGCTTTTCTGTTGGACGAGAACATCCGTGGAATTATTTTTGTCCGTCGTTGGTATAGCATGAAATGGGTACATAAAAATTTTGTACAAGCATAAATTGTTCCTATCTTTGTACCCGAAATAACGCGTTTCGTCTGCCAAAGGGCACGCGTCGAATAATTATTGTTTATGGAATGGTTATATAGTCTGTTCATCGAGCATTCTGCTTTGCAGGCCGTAGTCGTATTATCACTGATATCTGCCATCGGGTTAGGGTTGGGCAAGATACACATCTGCGGCATATCGCTTGGAGTGACTTTCGTATTTTTTGCCGGCATCCTTGCCGGTCATTTCGGTCTTTCGGTAGATGCACAAATGCTGAATTATGCCGAAAGTTTCGGTCTTATCATCTTTGTCTATGCTTTGGGGCTGCAGGTCGGTCCGGGTTTCTTCAGCTCTTTCCGCAAAGGTGGAGTGACATTGAATATGCTGGCGCTTGCAGTGGTGTTGCTGGGCACATTGCTTGCGGTGATATGCAGTTATACGACCGGTGTCTCTCTGCCGAACATGGTAGGCATCCTTTGCGGCGCTACTACCAACACCCCTGCCTTAGGTGCGGCGCAACAGGCCTTGAAGCAGATGGGTCTGGAGAGCAGTACTCCCGCTTTGGGGTGTGCGGTGACTTATCCGTTGGGAGTGATCGGAGTGATCTTTGCCGTGCTGCTTATCCGCAAAACGCTGGTGCGCAAGCAGGATCTGGAAGTCAAGGAGAAAGACGATAACAACAATACCTATATCGCAGCCTTTCAAGTGCACAATCCGGCTATTTTCAATAAAAGTATCAAAGATATTGCCCACATGAGCTATCCCAAGTTTGTGATTTCCCGCTTGTGGCGGGACGGTAATGTCAGCATTCCCACCTCCGAGAAGATTCTGAAAGAGGGAGACCGTCTGTTGGTCGTTACTTCCGAGAAAGACGTATTGGCGCTGACCGTTCTCTTTGGCGAGCAGGAAAATACGGACTGGAATAAAGAAGACATCGATTGGAATGCCATCGACAGCCAGCTTATCTCACAGCGCATCGTGGTGACCCGTCCCGAACTGAATGGCAAAAAATTGGGAGCGCTCCGTTTGCGCAATCATTACGGCATCAATATCAGCCGTGTCTACCGTTCGGGCGTGCAATTGCTTGCCACTTCGGAACTGACACTGCAGTTAGGCGACCGACTGACCGTGGTAGGTGAGGCGGCTGCCATTCAGAATGTAGAAAAAGTCCTGGGCAATGCCGTGAAGAGCTTGAAAGAACCGAATCTGGTTGCTGTATTTGTCGGCATCATTTTAGGATTGGCCCTTGGAGCCATTCCGATTTCCATTCCGGGCATCACCGCTCCCGTAAAGTTGGGACTGGCGGGCGGACCTATCATTGTCGGCATCCTTATCGGCACGTTCGGTCCCCGTATGCACATGATTACCTATACCACGCGCAGTGCCAATCTGATGCTTCGTGCATTGGGCCTGTCCATGTATCTGGCTTGCCTCGGGCTGGATGCGGGAGCGCATTTCTTCGATACCGTATTTCGTCCCGAAGGACTGTTATGGGTTGGTTTGGGCTTTGGGCTGACCGTTATCCCTACGGTAATCGTGGGAGCCGTTGCCTTTAAGATGATGAAAATAGATTTCGGTTCGGTCTCCGGTATGCTCTGCGGAAGCATGGCCAATCCGATGGCTTTGAATTATGCGAACGACACCATTCCGGGAGACAACCCTTCGGTAGCCTATGCCACGGTATATCCGTTGTGTATGTTCTTGCGGGTAATCATCGCCCAGATATTGCTCATGTTCCTGATGGGCTGAAACCGTGTTGACACAATCCTTATTGACACAAACCTTATTGATGCAAACCGTGTTAATGTAAACCGTATTGATGCAAGAATCATATAGAAGTATTTTCAATCGTAAACCGTAAATCGTTCAATCGTAAATATAATGACTGCCCAAAGTAACATAACCCCTGAAAGCATTATCAGTGATTTGCGCTATCTGCAACTGCTGTCGCTTAGTTTTCCCACCATTGCCGATGCCAGTACGGAAATCATCAACCTGGAGGCGATATTGAATCTCCCCAAGGGGACCGAGCATTTTCTGACAGACATCCACGGCGAATATGAAGCGTTCCAGCATGTGTTGAAGAATGCTTCCGGTGCTGTGAAACGAAAGGTAAATGAAATCTTCGGTAACACACTCCGTGAGTCGGAGAAGAAAGAAATCTGTACACTGATTTATTACCCCGAAGAGAAGCTGCAACTGGTTAAGGAACGGGAGAAAGACCTCGATGACTGGTATCTGATCACCCTTAACCAACTGGTGAAGGTGTGTCAGAATGTATCCTCCAAGTATACCCGTTCCAAGGTGCGTAAGTCCTTGCCCAAGGAGTTCTCGTATATCATCCAGGAGTTGTTGCACGAATCGAGCATCGAACCCAACAAGCACGCCTATATCAACGTGATTATCAGCACGATTATTTCCACCAAGCGGGCCGATGCCTTTATTGTTGCCATGTGCAAGTTGATTCAGCGCCTTACGATCGATTTGCTGCACATCGTGGGAGACATCTATGACCGTGGTCCCGGTGCGCATATCATCATGGATACACTGTGCGACTATCATAATTTCGATATCCAATGGGGCAATCACGATATCCTCTGGATGGGTGCCGCATCCGGCAATACCAGTTGCATGGCAAATGTCATCCGCATGTCCATGCGCTATGGCAACTTGGCTACGATCGAAGACGGGTACGGCATCAATCTTCTTCCTTTGGCTACATTTGCCATGGATACTTATGCCGATGATCCCTGCACTATCTTTGCCCCTAAGATGAACTTTGCAGATTCTACCTACAACGAAAAGACTTTGCGGCTCATCACACAGATGCACAAGGCGATTACGATTATCCAGTTTAAACTGGAGGCAGACATCATCAACCGCCGTCCGGAGTTTGGCATGGAGAACCGGAAACTGCTGGAGAAGATTGATTTTGAGCGTGGCGTTTTTGTCTATGAAGGCAAGGAGTACGAGATGCGCGACACGAATTTCCCGACGGTAGATCCCAAAGACCCGTATCGCTTGACCGAGGAAGAGAAAGAGCTGGTGGATAAGCTGCACTACTCGTTCATGAATAGCGAAAAGCTGAAGAAGCACATGCGCTGCCTGTTTACGTATGGCGGCATGTATCTGGTGTGTAACTCCAACCTTTTGTACCATGCCTCCGTGCCTCTGAATGAGGACGGCAGTTTCAAGCATGTCAATATCCGCGGAAAAGAGTATTGGGGCAAGAATCTGATGGATAAGATCGACCAACTTATCCGTACTGCCTATTTCGATGAAGACGGTGATGAAGAGAAACTGTTTGCCATGGATTACATCTGGTATATGTGGTGCGGTCCGGATGCTCCGTCGTTCGATAAAGATAAGATGGCAACCTTTGAGCGTTATTTCATTGCCGACAAGGCATTGCATAAAGAGCAGAAAGGCTATTATTACACACTGCGTGACAATGAAGAAGTTTGCGACCGGATTTTGGAAGAGTTCGGAGTTACCGGCGTACATACTCATATTATCAACGGCCATGTGCCCGTAAAAACGATCAAAGGCGAACAGCCGATGAAAGCGGGAGGCAAGCTGCTCGTGATCGACGGCGGATTCTCGAAAGCCTACCAGCCGGAAACGGGTATTGCCGGATATACCTTGGTTTATCACTCCCACGGCCTGCAATTGGTGCAGCACGAACCGTTTCAATCTACCCAAAAAGCCATCGAAGAGGGGCAGGACATCAAATCGACCACATTTGTCATCGAGTTCAATTCCCAACGCATGATGGTGAAAGATACGGATAAGGGAAAAGAACTGGTAACGCAAATCCAGGATTTGAAAAAATTACTGGTGGCGTATAGGACGGGGTTGATAAAGGAGAAGCAATAGGAAGCCTCTCCTCGGCCCTCTCCGTGGGAGAGGGAGGAAGAAATGCTACTGTTTGAGGGAAAAATGCTGTTGCTTGAGGAAGAAATGTTACTGTCTATTTTTTATTACTGAAACTAACTTAGCTCCCTCTCCCACGGAGAGGGTTGGGGAGAGGCTTAAAACAGTACAATCCCCGCTTCTACAATTGCCCCTTTGTCGTATGTGGCATCTTTGTTGTAATACCGGCTGGCGCCATAACCTCCGGTTGCAAAAACTCCGAATTTCTTTGTTATCTGATATTCCAGATTTAAACGAGCCTGCAGACCGTACAGGTGTGCCGGAATGCCATTGTCCTTATTCTTGAAAGTCTCGATGTGCTGGTAGCCCAGGTCACCGCTGATGCTCAGATCTTTCCACAAAGGCAGCCAGATACCGCCGCGATAAAACACTGAAGCGGAGAATTTGTCGCTGAAATCGAGATAATGCGTGCCGGCGCCTATGATGGTGTAGAATAATTTGTTTTTGAACCGGACACCCATGTTGATTTTGGTGGCGTTTCCGCCGAAGAGCATCATTTGCACTCTTGTGTCGGGGTTGGCGTTGACGAGTCCCAACTGAAACCCTTTCATCTCTTCCTTATAGTAATTTACCAGACCGATTTGCAATCCTTTCGCTTTCGTCGCGTAGTTGGCCAAACCTATCTGTACACCGTTCATGCGTGAGACCGCTATGTTGGCAAGGCCCGTCAGTTGCACACCGTTCAGGTTTTCGCCTGCTGCGTTCAGTAATCCTCCGATCATGATTCCGTTGAAGGTAGAACCTGTGACGTTGGCAAGACCGGCCAACTGCACACCACCGGCTCTGTCGCCCGATATGTTCATCACACCGCTTGCCATTACACCGTAAGTACGGTCACCGCTGATGCTGGTCAGTCCGGAGAGTATCACTCCTTTACTGTTGTTGCCGGCAATGTTGACAAGCCCCGTAGCAGAAAGTCCGGTCATGCTATTGCCACTGATATTGCTGATGGCGGAGAATTGCAGGCCACGCATGTCTCCGCCCACCATATTGGCAAGTCCGGATACCTGTATGCCGTTCATGTTGCGGCTGACAACACTTCCTAATACGTTGAATCCCATACCGTTCAGCCGGTTCATTGCCGACAGGATACCTAAGTTGAAATAAGTAGTCTGGGCGCTGTCTACGGGTTGTGTACTGACTCCCTTCCATATCGAGAGATTGATACCTGCGCTTTTGTTTTGTGCAGACAATGTAGATCCTGTCATCAAAAACAATGCAAGGGATAAAAATAGTTTTCTTTTATTCATTGTTTCCTTTTTTATTTAATTTCGTCCGGCCATGGTGCGAGTTGTTGTGTCGCACGCAATAGCGGCCGTTGGGCATTTACCGAACGAAGATAGTTACTTAATTTTTTTGCCAGTTGTTTCACGATGCGTGGCTTTTGGGCTGCCATATCGTGTTTTTCGCTAATGTCGTTGGGGATATTGAATAATTCCCTTTTTCCGGAATCAAAATAATACACCAGTTTCCAGTCTCCCGAACGGATAGCGCAGGTTGCACCGATTCCCGGTCCTGAAGGCCCCCAGCTATGCGGATAGTGCCAATAGATGTCTCTGTCTTTCATCTTACCTTTTCCGGTGAGCAGCGGCATAAAGCTGATACCGTCCCGCTGTTGTATTGTCTGATAGTCCGATATCCCTGCTATCTCCAACAGGGTAGGAAAGAAATCTTCTATCATCAGATAATGGTTGCATTTACTTCCGGGTTTAACGGTGCCCGGCCAGCTTACGATCATCGGTTCCCGTACGCCACCTTCATAGGCGGAACCCTTACCGCTGTTGAGCGGATAGTTCTGTGTATGGAGTTGTCCGGCACGCGTATGTGCAGCCAGTCCGCCGTTGTCCGACATGAATAGAATGACGGTATTGTCCTGCAGGTTGTTCTCCTCCAGATAGTCCATAAGGTCACCTAAGCTTTTGTCCATCCCTTCCACGAGAGTGGCATAAGCGGCTTCTACCGGTGGCAACCCTTTGTCTATGTACTTCTGATAAAAGCGCATGTCCGGTTGTATCGGCGTATGCACGGCATAATGCGCCATATACAGAAAAAACGGTTTGTCGCTTTTCTGTGCGTCATCCAATGCCCTTTTTGCCTCCAGCGTGAGCGCTTCGCTGAGGAATGTGTCTGTGCCGTGATACTTCTCCAATCCCGGTACGGCAGCCGGCGGATTCTTCCCGTCGGTTCTGTTCCCGAAATTCTTTTTGCCGTAATAGCTGGCGGGAGAACCGGCCGCATGTCCGGCTATGTTCACCTCGAATCCCATTTTCAGCGGATCTTCTCCCGGAGTGTCGATGGCTCCGAAGTGAGCCTTTCCGCAATGTATGGTGTGATAACCGTTCTCTTTTAATACTTGCGCCAATGTCGTCACTTGAGTGGTACGCTCTATTCCCGGTTCCTGACATATACCGTTTACATTCCATTCCGGATATATCAGCACAGAGTCCGGCTGTTCATGTGTTTTGTTTTTATGCAATGTCCAGCTGGTCACCCGGTGCCGTGCCGCATTCATCCCGGTGAACAGGCTGACACGGCTTGGCGAACTTATACTGCAGGCATACGCTTGTGTGAACATCATACCCTGTGCCGCCAGACGCTCCATATTGGGGGTCTCGTAAGTGTCATTGTAGTGTGTGCGCTGCGTCCAAAAGGGTAGAGACGTATCCTGCCATCCCATATCGTCTACCAGAAACATAACAATGTTAGGATGCTTCTGATCTTTTGCCGCTTGAGCCTTACCCGCTACACCACACACCGAAAGGATGGCTGTCGATAGTAACAGTTCGTTTTTCATAACTTTAATAATGTTGGATAATGTGCCAATTGAATAATTTGCCAATATGCCAATGCGCCAATTTATTAACACATTCTCTAATTGGCATATTGGCACATTGGCAAATTGTGTCACATTATTATTAACCTTTAGCCTCTTGGTATAAGAATCTCTTGATTGATTTCTTCGGAGTTTTCTCGAACTCTTCCGGATATATCTTCATTTTCGAAATCTGGCTGTAAGCCGGCAACATTGTGTTCAGTGTTACCCGGTTCTCTTCCATCACACGTTCTATGTCTTCGTTTTTCAGGCCATGTGCAAAGGCTTCGTCAAAGTCCGGATAAACCAATCCGACGAGTCTGTCGTTCTGCTGCACGATGATGCTTTCCGATACGTAAGGCAGGTTGTTCAACTTATCTTCAATCTCCTCCGGATAGATGTTCTGGCCGCTCGGCCCCAGCAGCATGTTCTTGCTGCGCCCTTTGATAGTGATGTTTCCTTCGGCATCTTTCAAGGCGAGGTCACCGGTGTGCAGCCATCCGTCTTTATCTATCACCTGCTCCGTGGCTTCTTCGTTCTTGTAATATCCCAACATGACATTCGGCCCTTTGCAGACAATCTCTCCCGGTATGTTCTCCGGATCCGGTGAGAGAACCTGTACATCCATACGCGGGGCTGCTTTACCGCATGATCCCGGTTTGAAACGTTTCCAGTCTTCATAACAGATAATCGGACCGCATTCCGTCATGCCATATCCCACGGTGTAGGGGAAATCGATCATTTTGAGGAATTGCTCCACTTCCTGATTGAAAGCGGCGCCGCCAACGATTACCTCTTCGAAATTCCCGCCGAATGCCTGTATCATTTGTTCGCGTACGGTCGCTTTGATCTTGTCATTGATGATAGGCACTTTCAGCAACAACTTCATGGTCGGGGTTTCCAGTTTCGGCAGAATGTTTTTCTTGATGATTTTTTCGATGATAAGCGGTACGGCTACCACTAAGTTGGGTTTGACTTCGGCAAAAGCCTGGAAGATGATTTTGGGACTCGGCATACGGGTGAGAAAATAAATCTGGCACCCCACGGCAAATTCGTATAAGAATTCGAATGCCAGTCCGTACATGTGCGCCATGGGCAACATTGAAACGATCTTGTCTCCCGGATTCAAGGACAGTACTTCAAAAGCGAATTTGGTATTCGACCACAGGCTGCGGTAGGGGAGCATTACCCCTTTCGAGTAGCTTGTGGTTCCTGATGTATAGTTGATCACCGCCAATTCTTCGGGCTGGTCTTTCCGGTATTCCACATGCTCCTTGCGGAAGTTTTTCGGATATTTCTTTCCGAACAGTTCGTTGAGATGTTCGCGGGCGTGTGTCAGTTTCTGACTGCGTGATACCAGCAAGGTGAAATCATTCATCATCAGAATACCCTCCAGCAGCGGCATGGCCGATTCATTCAGGTTCTCCCATACCATATCGCCCACGAAGAGCAGTTTGGCTTCAGAATGGTTGACGATGTTGTGTACGTTATCGGCTTTGAACTCATGTAAGATGGGGACGATTACCGCGCCGTAAGTTAAAGTGGCGAGAAAGGTAACCCCCCAATGAGAACTGTTTCGTCCGCAGACGGCTATCTTGTCTCCTTTACGGATACCGCTTTCTTCGAAGATGATATGTAGCTTTTCGATTTTACGGGCCACGTCTTTATACTGTAGGGTGGCTCCTTTGTAGTCTGTCAGAGCGTCCAGATCCCAGTTATTCTTGATACTGTTTTCGATGTAGGCTATAAAACTTTGTTCCATTTATTGCACATTTGATATTAAATTGCGCAAATATAGCTATTATATTGGGAATAAAAAACTTATTCAGTTGAAAGTCTTGTTTCTGTGTTCATACCGTGCCGGAAATTCAACAACAGGCGTTCGGTCTCTTTTTTACGGTCCGGTGAAGTATTATTCCGAAGCAAAGATCGAGGTGAATGTGTTATAATACCCAAATAGAAAGATTCACCCCAGCCACGAATATCTGTAGCAGGGGTGAAGTTCTAAAAAAAAGGAGTTTTGACACCCTCCTCAAGAGCCTGCTTAAGTTTTATTCAGCGATATGCTTCATTGCAAGTACCATTCGTACATCTTCCGTACTCCTTCCTCTATTTCTATTTTGTGGTGCCATCCTAATTGGTGCAGCTTGGAGGGGTCGGTAAGTTTACGCATGGTGCCGTCGGGTTTGCTGCTGTCGAAGGTCAGCTTCCCTTTGTAGCCTACGGTTTCCACGATCAGTTCGGCAAGCCTGCGGATACTTATCTCTTTACCGGTACCGATGTTGATGTGGCAGTTACGGATGTCTTTGCTTCCTTCCTTATATGTATCTTTGAAGTCGATGTGCTCCATTACGAATACGCTGGCGTCTGCCATCTCTTCACTCCAGAGAAATTCGCGTAGCGGCGTTCCGGTTCCCCACAGCAGTACTTCCGTATTGCTGATGCCGTATTTTTTCAGAACGGCGAGTATCTCCTCTTTAGAGTTCTCTCCGCTGATACCCTCTACAGGACGCAGGTTCATGTCTTTCCGGACGGCTTCCCAGTTCTCCTCTTTCAGACAGTGAGCCAAGTGTATTTTGCGGATCATGGCAGGCAGTACATGGCTGCGTTCCAGATCGAAGTTGTCGTTCGGTCCGTACAGGTTGGTGGGCATTACGGCGATATAGTTCGTTCCGTATTGCAGGTTGAAACTTTCGCACATTTTCAGTCCCGCAATCTTCGCGATGGCATACGGCTCGTTGGTATATTCCAGTGGTGAAGTCAGCAGCACATCCTCTTTCATCGGTTGTTCCGCATCGCGCGGATAGATACAAGTGCTTCCTAAGAAGAGCAGTTTCTTCACCTGGTGGCGGAAGCTTTCACCGATTACATTCTGTTGTATCTGCAGGTTTTTGTAGATAAAATCAGCCCGATAGATGCTGTTGGCCATGATGCCGCCCACGAAAGCAGCAGCCAGAAATACATATTCCGGTTGCTCTTCGTCAAAGAAGCGGCGTACGGCTGTTCCGTCCAGCAGATCGAGTTCTTTGTGAGTGCGGCCTGTAAGATTGGTGTATCCTTTCTCTTGCAGGTTCTTCCAGATGGCAGAACCCACGAGTCCGTGGTGTCCTGCTACATATATCTTAGCATTTTTATCCATGAGTCTTATTCCTGTTTAGTTGCGATCATTTTTTGTACTTTCTTCATATCGTGGCGTACCATGATTTTTACCAGTTCAGGGAATGGCGTTTTGCAGGGATTCCATCCTAATACGGTTTTTGCTTTGGTGGGGTTTCCTAACAACTGTTCTACCTCTGCCGGGCGGAAATATTTCGGATCGACCTCGACCAATACCCTTCCGGTAGCAGTGTCGATTCCCTTTTCGTCCAGCCCTTTGCCTTCCCAGCGCAGGTTGATGCCCGCTTCGGCAAAGGCGAGCGTGCAGAATTCACGTACGGTGTGCATCTCTCCGGTGGCGATAACGAAATCTTCCGGCACATCGTGCTGCAGGATGAGCCACATACATTCCACATAATCCTTGGCATATCCCCAGTCACGGCGGGCGTCCAGATTGCCTAAGTAAAGCTTGTCTTGCTCGCCCTGTACGATACGTGCGGCGGCAAATGTGATTTTGCGGGTTACGAATGTCTCTCCGCGGCGTTCGCTTTCATGATTGAAGAGGATACCGTTTACGGCAAACATACCGTAGCTCTCACGATAGTTCTTGGTGATCCAGAAACCGTACTGCTTGGCCACTGCATAGGGGCTACGCGGATAGAATGGAGTCGTTTCGCTCTGAGGCACTTCCTGTACCTTTCCATACAGCTCCGACGTAGAAGCCTGATAGATACGCGTTTTCTTTTCCAGTCCCAGGATACGCACGGCTTCAAGCATACGCAGTGTACCTACGGCATCCGCTTCTGCCGTATATTCGGGAACATCGAAAGATACTTTTACGTGACTTTGGGCAGCGAGGTTGTATATCTCGTCGGGCTGTACCATCTGGATTACGCGTATCAGCGAACTTGAATCCGTCATGTCCGCGTAGTGCAGGTTGATTGTACGTTTCTGTTTCATGTCGCGCACCCATTCGTCAAAATAGAGATGTTCGATACGTCCGGTGTTGAACGAGGAAGAACGACGGAGGATACCGTGTACTTCATAACCTTTTTGCAACAAAAATTCAGCGAGGAATGAACCGTCCTGACCGGTGATTCCCGAAATAAGAGCTTTTTTCATGATGATCGTTTTATTGATTTGTGATATTATTCCGATGCAATATTCGGGCTTTTCTTTTGAATGGAAAATTAAAATGGAGAATAATTTTTTAGATTAGGTAGAAAAAATATATATTTGCTGAATATTATTCATGTATAAATGAATATTTGATTCTATAATACATGATATTTATTTTTATATGAATAATTATTTGTTAATGTATTTATTTTCTGATATGAACGATTCTTTTAACGAACTGACCATTTCCAATTACTGGGACGGGCGGTTCCCTGAAACGGGATTTGCCCGTAAGAGCTATACAGACCGTATTTTTGGTTATATAGGCAACAAGTTGGTGAAGGTGCTGTTCGGGCAGCGTGGTGCAGGCAAGTCTTATCTGTTACATCAGATTATGGTGCATCTGCTGGACGAAGGAGTATCGGCGCGGAATGTGTTGTATATCAGCCGTCCGTTTACCGATTCCGGTCTCATTTCCGGTCGTGGAGGGCTTGAATATCTTCTTTCCCTCTATCGCGAACGGCTTCATCCCGTGGGGAAGATCTATATATTCATAGAAGAGATACAGAATATCGAGGGCTGGGAGGAGTTTGTCCGTACACATTCGCAGGATTACGTCAATAGTTGCGAACTGTTTATCAGTGGTTCCAATAGGGGGATGATTCCTTGTGATGCAGAGGGGATTCCGGACCGCCATTATGTCGGCTTTGAGATTTTCCCTTTCAGTTATGCCGAGTACATCGAAAAGGAGTCGGAAGAGGTGTCGGACAAGAGTTATGCTTCCTATATGGAGCAGGGAGGTTTGCCCCGCCTTTCGGTTTTTCCGTCGGAAGAGTCAAGGTGGAATTATGTCTCATCTCTGAAAGATACCGTGCTGTTCCGTGATGTCGTGAAGCGTTACCGCATAAAAGATCCCCGTCTTTTTGAAGATACGCTCATTTACCTGGTTGAGCATCTGTCCGGATTGGTTTCGGTCACCAATCTTGTCTCATATTTTACGGCGCAGAAGCGGAAGACGAGTTATGATACTATTGCCAATTATATCGGTTATCTGGAAGATGTATTTCTTATCCATCGCGTGGAGCGTTGTCAGGTCCGCACGAAAGAGGTAATATCCGGTACTTGCCGTTACTATATCGACGATTGGGCCTTTATGCATTATCTTTATCCTTTTTTTGCCCGCGGGCAGGAGGTGAAGTTTAAGAATCAGGTCTGTCTTGAATTGAAGCATGCCGGATATCGGGTGAATGTAGGTGTGCATCGCAATAAGGTGATTGACTTTATGGCTCGTAAGGATGATCGCATCATTTATATCCAGTGTATTCCTACGCTGGAGGATGAGGCGGCTATGCAGGCTGCGTATGCTTCGTTGGAGTCGATACAAGACAATTATGAGAAGTGGGTGGTTTCTCTTGACAAAACGGTGCTTCCGTCAAGGGAAGGCATCCGGCATATACAAGCTTGGAGATTATCAGAAATGTTATAAAAACATGAATAATCTGACATAATTCTTTTAAATTGTGATTTTTGCTAACACATACTTTGATTTAAAAGCGTCAAATAGAGAAAAAAGTGCATAAAAGAATGAATAAAATACACTTTTTCTGCATATTTTTATATAAAAGAGGATAGATATGCACTTTTTCCCAGTGCTTTTATTCAAGTTTCTCCGGGAGAAAGTTTCAGTTCCTCGTAGAGGAACGACTCGTTCCTCTACGAGAAACTATAAGAGTCTCTAGGGGAAAAGTGTTTTTCCTCTTGTAGAAGCCGTTTTTTACGCTAATTGGCGGTAATATGTGAACTCTTTTGAAATAGAATAGAGAATAGTATATACATGTTTTTTGTAGCAGATGGTAAGTGAAATCTGCAAATGATAATCTTTATGACGATTAATTGCTTGTATTGATGGTGTTTTGAAATATTCAATATGGAAATGCGGACGTTTTTTTATTCCAGTCCTATCTTTTGCTTTAATAAGGGAATTCTGCGTAAACTAAAATACCATATTGACATTTTGTAAATAAGCAAAGTTCACTATCCAAAAAGAAAACATACTGGCAAAAGTATTTACTCTGTGAGCTCTGTGATGTTTTGCCTATAACTTCGCTCTAAATATGGAAGTGCACTTTGATTCTAACGCTTTTGTCTTAAAGCATTTTTGATTAAAAGATGAGAAATAAATGTTTTGAATGGCATTTTATTGATATTCAATGCGATGCAGTAAAGTGGAGAAGTGTTTCAATAGACGTTCGTTTAATTGAACACCCGTTTTACACATTATATATAAGAGGGGATTTCGTAAAAGTATACATGCAAAACTCTTATTTTGAATTTGGCATACGTTATTGCTAATCAATACATTAAATATCAATCGGTAAACAAAATATTATTTTCTTTAATAAACATTTTGTCATTATGAAAATACCATCTATCTTTGCGTTCAATTAAACGAACGTCTATTGAAACACTTTTGTGTTTTCTTCCTATTTCGTTCAATAAAAGAAGTATTTCTGAATTAGTTACGGTTTGATTGAGAAAAATGTCTCGTTCAAACCGCGAAGCGTACCCGATAGTCTTGTTCTAATCTCTTATTAAACTTTAATAAGTGCCTGATATACAAAAGAAATGGTTTGCTGCTCGTGTCAGAGATAAGCAAGAATTTTTAGTCCGTGGCTTGGTTGAAAAATTGAGGACAGATAATGGACTTGATGTAGAATATTATCTCCCCACTCGAATCGTTGTCAGACAACTGAAGTACCGTCGCAAAAAGGTGGAAATCCCTCTGATTAAGAATCTGATCTTTATACACTGCGCCAAGCAGACGGCTGTCGACATGGCAAATCAATATGGTATCCCTCTTTTTTACATGAAAGATCTCTTTACCGGCAATATGCTTGTTGTCCCGGACAAACAGATGGACGATTTCCGCTTTGTGCTCGATCTTTCTCCCGATGGCGTCAGTTTTGATAACAGTACTCTTGTTGTCGGCAGTAAAGTAAAAGTCGTGAAAGGCGAATTTGCGGGTATCGAAGGTAAAGTCGGCGTTGAAGCCAACAAAACTTATGTCATCATTCATATTCAGGGTGTTTTGACCGCCAACGTCAAAATGCCGAAAAGTTATTTGAAACCAATCGAATAAGACCTGTTTAAATTTCCCTCACAAAGAGGAAATCTTATAAAGTCAAAACAGTCGTCTCTAAGACTGAACAAAAATTTGAACAGACTCTAAAAATATCAATTATTATAATGGAATCATTCACAACGAAAGCTTTGGAGCTTCAGCGTTTGGCCCACCAATTACTGTTTCTTGAGGAGGACACCCCTCTCTATTCTGATGATTTTAGCAAACAAAACCGCAAGGTTCTCACCCTCAGCGATGCGTTGTATTCGCTTTGGAAAGCAACGGACTCCCTGACACCGGAAGAAGATGCGGAAATCTGTCTAGCTCTGTTAATGGGGTACAATGCTACTATCTATGGCGATGACAAAAAGCAGGAACATATTCAGCGGATTCTTGACCGCTGTTGGAAAATTTTGCCGCACCTGCCCGCTTCTTTACAGAAACTCCGTCTGCTGACTTACTGTTATGGTGAGGTGTACGATGCTGCTTTGGCTCGTGAGGCCCACGATATTTTGAACAGTTGGAGTGGGAGAGAACTGGCAGTTGAAGAGCGGGAGATTGCTGATATGCTGAATAATATGGAAGCAAATCCCTATCCGTGGGAAGAGATGGAGGAATAAAGTGATTAGTAAAAACAAAACAAAAAAGTAATTTAATAAGTATGCATTTAAAATATTATTTATTGTTGGGATTGACCGCTTTATTGGCATCCTGTACCGCTCCGAAAGAGGTACTTTATTTGCAGGACATCACCTCCTTGAAAGAAGAGAATATCGATAAGGACTATGAAGTTATCATCCACAAGGATGACCTGTTGGCAATTCTGGTGAACAGTAAAGACCCGGAACTGGCACTGCCGTTCAACATGCCAGTCGTTACCTTTCAGATAGGAACTCAAGCAGCAGCTCAACAACGTCTTTTGGGCTATCTTGTTGATCAGGACGGGGATATCGACTTTCCTATTTTGGGCAGACTTCATGTGGAGGGATTGACCCGTATGCAGGTTACCGAACTTATAAAGCAGAAACTGATGAGTGAGGATCTGATAAAAGACCCCATCGTCACCGTCCAGTTCCTGAACTTCAAGGTTTCGGTGATGGGTGAGGTGGCCCGTCCGGGTACATTCGACATCTCCGGCGACCGCATTACCTTATTGGAAGCCTTAAGTATGGCAGGCGATTTGACCATTTACGGCCGTCGTGACCGCGTAGCCGTTATCCGTGAGAAAGACGGCAAGCGCCGCATCCTTTACCACGACCTCCGCTCCTCCGATATCTTCCAGTCCCCCTGTTACTATCTGCAGCAGAATGACATCGTGTATGTGGAACCCAATAAAGCCAAAACCGGACAGAGCCGCATCAACTCCAACAACTCTGTGGGTGTCTGGCTGTCCGCCGTATCGGTGTTGGCCTCCATCACTTCCTTGATTGTAACCATGTTTAAATAATCCGGATAAAGAAAGAATCATGAATACTGAATATAAAAACGATGATACCCGCAAGCAGGAACAGGAGATCAATCTCACAGATATTTTTTATCTTGTATTGACCAATTGGTACTGGTTCGTATTGTCCGTCCTGATCTGTGGCGGTGTGGCTTTCTTTTATTTGAAATCCTCTTCCAAGGTGTACAGCCGTAAGGCATCCATCCTTATCCGCGACGATTCCAAAGGTGGTGCGATGAGCGAGTCGGCCGTATTTTCCGACCTATCCCTTTTCGGCGGCAAACGCAATGTGGACAATGAGGTACTTGTCTTCCAGTCCCGCCATCTGATGGAGGAGGTTGCCCGTCGTCTGCATCTGGATATGAGTTATAAAGTGAAGAGCGGCCTGCGGCACGAAGAACTTTATACCCATTCTCCGGTAACGGTCTCTTTCCCGGAGGCGGAGGAACGTCAGGTCATAAAGGTGTCGGTTACTCCGGTCGATTCCGTTACGGTACGTCTTTCCGCTCTCTCCTTAACGGTAGGTGGTGAAAAAATCCATTCGGAAGAGACCTTGGATGCCCATCTGAATGATACGGTTTCCACTCCGATCGGTCCGATGGTAATCACTCCTACCTTATATTATACGGATGTCTTTTACGGCAAGTCCATAAATGTGGTTAAATCCAACATGGAGAGTGTTGTGGAAAATTATCGTAATAATTTGAAGGTCTCTCTTGCCAGCAAGACGGCTACCATCATCAACTTAGTTCTGGATGATGTCTCCACCGCCCGTGCGGAAGATATCTTGAACATGCTTATTGCCGTCTATAACGAGGATGTGATCAATGACAAAAACCAGATAGCGGTAAACACCTCCAAGTTCATCAACGAACGTCTGATTATCATTGAGCGCGAATTAGGCAGTGTGGATGCCAATATCGAAAGTTTCAAGCGTGAGAACCAGTTGACGGATATCACTTCCGAAACGGGCATGTACCTTCAGAACACCAGCCGTTACCAGCAGGAAGGTCTCAGCCTGGAGAACCAGTTGAGCATTGCCGGATATATAAAGGAATACCTGACGGACCCTCAGAAGAGTTCGGAACTGATTCCGGCCAATACCGGTATCTCTGACAACAGTGTCGAGGCTCAGATAAAGGAATACAATGATATCCTTTTGAAGCGTGACAAACTGGTGGTGGGCAGTAGCAGTAAGAACCCGATAGTGATGGATCTGAACAACTCTCTGGGTGCAATGAAGCAGACGATAATCCGTTCGGTAGACAACCTGATTGTGGGCCTGAACATCCAGTTGAAGAATATCCGCGAGCAGAAAGACCAGACCACGAAGCGCATCGCGGCAGTTCCTGCCCAGCAGAAATATGTGCTTACCGTGGAGCGCCAGCAGAAGATCAAGGAGGAACTTTATCTTTACCTGTTGAACAAACGTGAGGAGAATGCCCTGACACAGGCTATCACGGAGAGTAATGCCCGCATCATAGATGCCGCTTCGGGAAGTAGTGCTCCGGTAGCGCCAAAAACAATGACAATATTCCTGGCTTCCATTGTTTTGGGCTTGGCTATCCCCATGGGTGTATTCTGGCTGCTGAACGTGACGGATACCAAAGTCCGTACCCGTAAAGAACTGGATGAAGTTCTTACCATTCCTTTCTTAGGCAATATCCCCCGGCATGACAATTACAAGGATGAGGATGCGGATGGTATCGTTGTCCGCGAAAGCGGTCATGATTCCGTATCCGAGGCTTTCCGTATCATCCGCACGAACATGGACTTCATGCGTGTGAAGTCCGATAAGTTACAGGTGGTGATGTTTACTTCCGCCAATCCGGGTGCAGGTAAGACGTTCGTGTCGAGTAACCTTGCCATGAGTATTGCCCAGACGAACAAGAAGGTTGTTCTGGTTGATGCCGATATCCGTAAGGGAACCTTGAACGGTATTTTCGCCAACCCTTCCAAACGTATGGGCCTGACGCATTACCTATCGGGAAGTACAGACAAATTGGATGATATTGTAGGCAAGAGCGAGGAGTACGATAAACTGGATGTCATCTTCTCCGGTCCTGTTCCTCCCAATCCTGCCGAATTGCTGTTGAGCGACCGTTTCGACCGCCTGATAGCGGAGCTTCGTAAGCGTTATGATTATGTAATAGTCGACAATGTACCTGCAGGTATGGTTGCGGATGCCTCCATCGTAAACCGTGTAGCTGACCTTACCATATTTGTTGTCCGTTCGGGCGTGATGGATCGTCGCCAGTTGCCTGAATTGGAGAATATGTACCGTCAGGATCAGCTTCGCAATATGTCTGTGATTTTGAATGGGGTTCCTTTGGAACATAAGGGATATGGTTACGGGTATGGTTATGGATACGGTTACGGGTATGGTTATGGCTATGGTTACGGGTATGGCTATGAGAACGAAAAACATAAGCATACTCATCGTAAGCACGGAAAGTATGAAGATTTGAAGAAGCGGTTCTCCCGCTTTTTGAAACGTTTTAAGGACTGATGTCTGTGTCACACTTTTATTTGTATCAAAGAATCTGTGCACCATGAGTATGAAACAAAGTGAGTTGTGATTATTTGTTACTCTACATATAAATTATACTTGTAGGAAGTGTAGTTTTAATATTTTTTACAATGATTAGACATTTGCAAGATATACAACCTGTCATCACCTCTCATGGGGTAGGTCACAAGCGAGTATTACTTTCCCACAATGAGTCTGAATGTTCGCTCACGCAGATAGCAGTTACGGAACTCAAAACGGGAGAAGTAGCTGTAGGGCATATCCATCCTGATATGCAGGAAGCATTTTATGTTCTCGAAGGAGAAGTCGAGATCATTCTTGATGGTGAGCATATCATTTGTACCAAAGATACATTTGTCTATGTTAAAAGATACACCATACATGAGATGAAAGCAAAAGTTGACTCACGTATTATGACCATAGGTTGTGTAATATAGCTAAGTTGTAGTGAACTCTGTTGATGTTCTTCAAACATTGTTGCAAGACACATGTTTGGTTTCGAATCAGAAGTGGAGAATGAATGGTAATGGGCATATTATAATAATCTTACAGAATTTTATAAGTAAGAATCCATTTACTATTCTTGGCGACAGACGGCTGTCAAGTACAACAATTAAATACCATTTCTTATTATGAAGTACATCAAGTTTACTTTAATGGTGAGATGCCAAAACGGGAGCACAACAAGAAAGGACGGTCAAAGACATGGTATATGTTTGTTTCTAAGCCCCAGGAATCATATATCTATGACTTCGGACAATAGATAACTTTTATGACTATAAAATGTAAACAGTTTAGGTACAACAAATGCTTATAAAATGTAAAGTCTGTAAGGATGATGTTCTATTTCTTTGTGGATGTGTTATTGGAATAACTTTTTGCTGATATTTTTTTATAAATCTTAATAAGATAGTTTGTTTTTCTTTCAAGTAACTATATTGATAATTAACTGAATTTTGAAATATGTAGACAATTATGAATCACGTAGTAATAATGGCTGGTGGTATTGGTTCACGCTTTTGGCCACTTAGCACACCAGAGTTTCCAAAGCAGTTTATTGATGTCTTAGGATGTGGGCGAACACTCATACAGCTTACGGTGGATAGATTTCAAGGCATTTGTTCTGATACAAATTTTTGGGTAGTTACTAACGAGAAGTATGTGAGTATTGTAAAGAAACAAATACCAACTGTTCCTACCAGTCATATCCTTGCCGAACCTGCTGCGCGTAATACTGCGCCATGTATCGCATGGGCAGCGTGGAGTATCCGACAGGAAGATAGAGATGCTAATATAGTTGTTACACCTTCTGATGCTGTTGTAATGAATCCAACCGAGTTTCAACGAGTCATTAAGAATGCTTTGGCTTTTACGGAGTATCAGAATGCTATTGTGACTATTGGCATCAAACCAAACCGTCCGGAAATAGGTTACGGCTATGTACACGCTTTTACGGTTTTAGACGGGACTAATGAAATATTGAAAGTTTCCGAATTCAAGGAAAAACCAAACATTGAAACAGCCAAACAATATTTAGCCGATGATAATTACTTTTGGAATGCAGGAATTTTTGTTTTTAGTGTCAATACAATAATATCTGCCATTACAAAGTACAAGCTACAGATAGCTACTCTTATGGACAAGATTGTTAAAGCAGGCGTTACTATAGAGGTTGTAACAGAACTTTTTCCGCTTTGTGAGAAAGTTTCTATAGATTATGCAGTTATGGAGCCTGCTGCTGCCGAAGGACTTGTTTATACTCATCAAGCAGACTTTGGGTGGAGTGATCTTGGAAATTGGCAGTCACTTTACGAGAAACTTCCGAAAGATGAAAACGGTAATGCATCAGTAGGTAACATTCTCTTTTTTGACTCTGTAAACAATATTGTTCACATGGAAAATGCAAAGTGTGTAGTGCTTCAAGGTCTTGATGGCTACATTATCTCTGAGAAGAATGGGCAGTTCCTTGTATGTAAGAGAAGTGAAGAACAAAGAATTAAAGAATTTACGGTAAATAATAAATAATTTATATTATAAGAACATGGATAATAAGAATATTGCCCTTATCACAGGCGTTACAGGTCAAGACGGGAGTTATCTCAGTGAGTTTCTCCTTAGTAAAGGTTATGAAGTACACGGTATCATTCGTCGTTCTTCTGTTGACTATCGTGAACGTATCGCACATCTCGAAGGTACCCCTAATTTCCATCTACACTATGCAGACATGAGTGATTCCATGTCACTTGTCAAGCTTGTGGGTAAAGTTAAACCTACAGAGATCTATAATCTTGCAGCACAGAGCCATGTACAGGTTTCTTTTGATGCACCGGAGTTTACTGCTGATGTTGATGCTGTAGGTGTACTTCGTGTACTTGAAGCGGTTCGTACCAATCATTTGGAAAAGACTTGCCGTATTTATCAGGCTTCCACTTCTGAACTTTATGGAAAGGTAGAAGAAGTACCACAGAGCGAGAAAACTCCATTCCACCCATACAGTCCGTATGCTGTTGCTAAACTCTATGGCTTTTGGATTATCAAGGAATATCGTGAGGCATATGATATGTTCTGTTGTTCTGGTATACTTTTCAACCATGAGTCAGAGCGCCGAGGTGAGACTTTCGTGACACGTAAGATAACCCTTGCGGCAGCACGTATCGCACAAGGCAAACAAGATAAACTCTTCCTTGGAAATCTTTCTTCACTTCGTGACTGGGGGTATGCAAAGGACTATGTGGAGTGTATGTGGCTTATCCTACAGAATGATAAACCAGAGGATTTCGTTATTGCAACCGGTGTACAGCACTCGGTACGTGAGTTTGCTTACTATGCATTCAAAGCTGCAGGCATCGAGTTAGAGTTCAAAGGTGAAGGGTTGGATGAGAAGGGTTATTGTGTGTCAGGTCCTAAAGAACTTGTTGGTAAAACTCTTATAGAGGTTAGTGAAGACTTTTATCGTCCAACAGATGTGGTGAACCTTTGGGGAGATCCAACAAAGGCAAAAACTGCACTTGGTTGGAATCCACTGAAAACTACATTTGAACAACTGGTAACTATTATGGTTCAACATGATATGCAAAAGGTTGCAGCAGATCATGTTGCAAGTGTAATGAGAACGAATCTTGCAGAATATCTCGAAAAGGGACTTGTAAAGTAAAGAAAATATGTTAGATAAAAAATCAAAAATCTATGTAGCAGGACATCTTGGACTTGTGGGTTCTGCTATATGGAATAATCTTAAGACTCGCGGTTACGATAATCTTGTTGGTCGTACACATAAAGAACTTGATCTGACAGATCAGTATGCAGTCAAAAAGTTTTTTGATGAGGAACAGCCTGAGGCTGTTGTCCTTGCAGCCGCTTTTGTTGGCGGTATTATGGCAAATTCACTTTATCGTGCTGATTTCATTATGATGAACATGAAGATTCAATGTAATGTTATCAGCGAGGCATACGCACATAATGTTAAAAAACTTCTTTTCTTAGGCTCAACTTGTATCTATCCTAAGAATGCTCCTCAACCAATGAAAGAGGACTGCCTTCTGACAAGTGAATTGGAATATACTAATGAAGAATATGCTTTAGCAAAGATTTCTGGTTTAAAAATGTGTGAGAGTTATAATCTTCAGTATGGTACAAACTATATTGCTGTAATGCCTACAAATCTTTATGGACCTAACGACAACTTTCATCTCGAGAATTCGCACGTTATGCCAGCTATGATGCGAAAAGTTTATCTTGCAAAACTCATTCATGATGAGAATTGGGCAGCTATCACAACAGACATGAATAAGCGCCCTGTTGAAGGTATTACAGGTATAGCTTCTCATGAAGAAATTCTTAAGGTACTTGCAAAATACGGTATTGAAAATAACAAAGTAACTCTTTGGGGGACAGGTAAACCGTTTCGTGAATTCCTTTGGTCGGAAGATATGGCGGACGCTTCTGTACACGTACTTCTCAATGTTGATTTCAAAGACATCATTGGTGTTGAGAAATATTCTTCCGTTCACTATGGAGCCAAAGCAAACGGAGCAGTTGACCGTAATCATAGTACTGGACGGGGTGGGGCTATTCCCTCACTTGGTGAGATTCGTAACTGTCATATCAATGTAGGTACAGGTAAAGAGTTGACAATTCGTCAGCTCTCAGAACTTGTTGTTAAAGCTGTCGGTTTTGAGGGAGAAATATTCTTCGATGTTTCAAAACCAGATGGTACACCTCGTAAACTTATTTGTGTTGATAAGCTCCATTCCCTTGGTTGGACACACAAGGTGGAGATTGAAGATGGAGTGCAGAAACTATTTGAGTGGTATAAAGATTCATTAAGGAGAAGTTAAATGTATTAGTAGAGTAAGGATTCTCTTTATTGGAGTAGTTTATAACAAAGTCTTCACAGACTCATCTGATAAGTAGTAGATCTTACTTTAAAGATGTTAATCTAAAAGTTTTGTAAGCACTCAAATTAGGGTTTAATTTAGAAATGTATACTTTCGCGACTGAACTAAAATATTAAGATTTTTGTACAGCAGCGAAGATTTGGAAAGATTCTATTTCCAGTACCAGACCGAGGTAATGCCGAACGGCATCTCGATAGAACAGTTCTGTTCACGCAACAAAGTACCTTATAGTATGTTTTATAATAAATGGTACAAGGATACACGCAACAAAATAGTGGAAGTAAAGGTGGATGGTATTCCTTCTTCTGTCCAAGAACAGCTGAAGAAGGAAAATCTCCAGCAGGAACCTTCAAAGTAGAAAATGTCATTCTCAGTTCGCATACTTGTGGAGTTGTGTATGACCAATGGGCTGCATATTTCTCAGAAGAACCTAAGCTATCAGGAACTGAAGCTACTGATAGAGAAGTTGGAGGGTCTATGTTTAGTGTGACAGGCATCAGCCGCTTCTTTTACTTTCGCGACTTTACCGATATGCGCTGCAAGCACAGCCGTGTGTTGTCCATCATCCGTGAACAGTTACGCCGTGAACCGAATGAATCTCGCACCCAGCTGTTGATTACAGTGAAGGCATGACAGCAGAAGAACAAAAATGTTATATCAATTATCTTGCGGAGCGTGTTCGTGAGGCTGATTTGGGATTGCGTACCCGTGATGTGGTGCTTCAGGACTTTCTTGACAAACAGAAAGAGTATGACGAGCGCTTGTCCAGACTGGATGAAGTGTTGTCATGCGTTGAAGACCTTAAAAAGGAATTGGCTTCAGAAGTCAAGAAGCGTAAGTCTGCCGAGCGTAAGGTGTCAGACTTTACAGCGAAGTTGACGTTTGCCGACAAGAACCGTTTTGGTGACAAGAGACAGAGTGTCAAGAAGAAAGAGACGGCAAAAGGCGAAGAGTCGGACCGCGGTAAGGACGGGGAGGATTTTGACGGTACAGCCGACTCGTTTCCCGACAATTCCGTATCCAAGAATCAGACATCTTCCAAGGAAGAAAATCTTCCAAAGAAAGAACGTGACTTGTCCAACCGTCCCGAGACCTATAGGACTATGGGTGTTAATGGATCGGCTGAAGTGTATAAGTCTGATGATACGAAAGTGCCTAGACGGATCCTTGGCAGGAAGATGGTCTCGGTTTTCCATCTTTGTTAATATCTTTAACGGTTGCAGGGATTCTTTCAGTTTGCGACCAGACAAAATAGGATTGGTAACATGCCAATAGTTAATAAACAAGTCAAAATTTTAATAACTCAATATATATAGGACTCCTATACAAAGGGGTATGCCCTAAATTGAGTGCTAACAAAAGTTTCATAAGTACTGTAAGAAACCTGATCAGCTTAAAAAACAACTGTTTTATGCTCAGTGAGAAGTAGGTGTGGAATGTTTATAAAGTAGTGAATAATGTCAAATTCAGCAAATAATAGGAAGATCGCTAAAAATACATTATTTATGTATGTTAGGATGCTACTTTTGATGGTAGTGTCACTATATACTAGCCGTATTGTACTTCAAACGTTAGGTGCAGAGGATTTTGGTACGTATAGCATTGTTGGTGGTGTAGTTGTTATGTTTACGTTTATAAGTAGCGCTATGGCAACCGGAACACAGCGGCATTTATCATATGAATTGGGTAAGCGGGATAGTGATATAGCTACAATTTTTTCAGCTTGTTATAGAATACATGTGGCTCTTGCTGTTATTGTAATGCTTTTTGCGGAGACTATTGGTTTGTGGTTCCTAAATGTGAAAATGAATCTACCGGCAGAGCGTATGGATGTTATAAATTGGATTTATCAGTTCTCAATTATGACCTGTATGATTGGTATTATTCAACTTCCATACACTGCTTTGATCGTTGCTTATGAAAAGATGTCATTTTATGCATATGTTAGCATATTCGACGTTTTAATGAAGCTCGGATTAGTTTTTTTATTGGCAATTATTCCTATTGATAAGTTATTTTTATATGGCATTTTATTATTGTTCGCAGCTTTGATAACTTTTGGAATCAATGCATCTTACTGTCACTTAAAGTTATATAGGCAATTATTTGTGAAAAAATGTGATTTTTTACTGTATAGAAAATTGCTTTCATTTTCTGGATGGTCTCTTTTGGGGGCTCTTGCGAATGTTGGTTATCAACAAGGTATAAATGTTGTTATTAATCTATTTTATGGTGTCACACTTAATGCAACGGTAGGCATTGCAAATCAAGTGAACTCTGCAGTTCAGGGGTTTGTCGCGAATTTTCAGCAAGCATTGAATCCGCAGTTAGTACAAGCTGAGGCGTCAAAAAACAGAGAACGCCAAAAGGATTTAATCTTTAAATCATCGAAATTCTCTTTTTTTATCATGTATTTAATTTCATACCCCTTAATCATCAATTTACCGTGTGTCCTTTCTTTATGGCTTGGCAAGTATCCGGATCATACGGTTATGATTTGCACTTTAGTTTTAGTTGGGGTTTTGATATCCTGTTTATCTGGTCCTTTATGGGTTTCCATATATGCGACAGGTGAAATAAAGGTATACCAAATCATTGTCAGTTGTATAGGGCTTTCGATTTTACCGATTATTTATATTGGAGGTTATATAGGCATGACACCGGAACAGATGTTTTTGGTTAGAGTTTTTAACTATGTATTTGTTTTATTGGTACAGTTGTATTTTTTAAGGAAGTATATAAAGTTAAACCCGTTCGTGTTTTTTAAGTCTGTGTTAATTCCTATTTTGGTAATTGTTATTTTAACTATTGCTTTTTATTGGCTTATTCGTCCATATGTTCCACAAGCGAACTCTTTTGAGTCTTTGCTCATTCAAACAGTTATGTATGTTTCTGTCATTGGAGTTTTGGTGTTTTTTATCGGCTTAAGGAAGAGTGAACGGGCAAGTATATTATATATCATATTCTCAAAATTAAAGAAATAAGCATTATATATATGTCTGTAATTAATTTTATACGCAGAGTTCTTTCTTTCTTTCGTACTCAGAGAGTAGTGGATGTAAGGGTTGCTTCAATGGCTACAAATAATCTTCTCAAAGGTCGTTGTGCACTTATTACAGGCGGTACAAGTGGGATAGGTTTTTCTATTGCTGAAGCATTCTTGAATGCTGGAGCAGCAGTGGTTATTACAGGACGCTCACAAGATAGAATTGATGCTGCAATAGCCAAATTACCAAAGGGAAAGTTGGCTGGCATTGTATTGGATAATACTAAGGTCGATACGTTTGATAACAAATTTTTTGAAATGCTGGAAATGACTAAATCATTTGGTTTGTTTCAGATTGATATTTTGGTGAATAATGCTGGAGTAAATGGACAGGGAATGCCTAATGCAACAGAAGAGGAATATGATAAAATTTTGGATACAAATCTCAAGGGAGTATTTTTTCTTTCCCAGATGTTTGGTAAATATTTTATACAAAACGGAATCAAGGGTAATATTTTGAATATCGCTTCTGCTTCTTCTTTACGCCCTGCTACTTCCGCTTATTCTTTGACGAAATGGGGAGTTAGAGGTTTAACATTAGGATTGGCAAAGGCTTTGGGTAAGGAGGGCATAACCGTTAATGGAATTGCTCCGGGGCCAACTGCTACTCCGATGATGCTAAAGAGTGAGGAGACTAATATGAATCTTGAAAGAATACCGTTGGGTAGATACATAATGCCAGAAGAAGTTGCGAATATGGCAGTCATTTTGGTGAGTGATATGGGAAGATCTATTATGGGGGAACTTGTCTTCATGACGGGAGGTGCAGGGAATCTAACTTTTGATGATGTATGTTATTCCTTTTAGTTATAGTGATGGCTGTTTTTTCAAGTAAGGTTATTCCTTTGTTTGATATAATTATACCATAAAATAGCGCTAAAATAAAAAAATATGTATACAATACAAGAAAATGTACGTATTGTTATTTCCTTGCTTAAGGCATATAATATACGATACATAGTAGTTAGTCCTGGTGGAACTAATATACCTGTATCACAGGCTGTTCAGGAAGATCCGTTCTTTAAATGCTATTCGGTTTCAGATGAGAGAAGTGCAATGTATTTTGCTATAGGTCTTCATCTTCAAACAGGGGAAGTAATTGCTACTTCGTGCACAAGTGCACAAGCAACAAGAAATTATGTGCCAGGATTGACTGAAGCTTTCTATAAACATTCTCCAATACTTGCCATAACTACAGCTAAGTTGGAACGGTTTCAGTATCAAGATTATATGCAGGCACCAGATCAATGTTCACTACCGAAAGATTCAGTTAAGAAAACTTTTGATCTTCCACCTGTAACAGATGAAAATACTCGTCGTCAGTGTTATCATAATGCTAAAGAAGCAATTCTTGAAGTTACCCATGGTAATCCTGGACCAATACAGCTTAATCTCCGAATTGTTGATGCTCAACAAGGAAAATTTGAAAATGTAAATCTTCCTATAATTAAACCTCTTAACAGATATATGGCTTGGGATGAATGGCCTATTGAGGAGACATTAAATAAGAAGATTCTAATCGTTATTGGAGAACATCGTCCATTTACGGAGAGACAGCAAGTTGCACTCGATACATTCTGTGACAGTCACAATACTGTGGTATATGTAAATCATCTTTCAAATTATAGTGGTAAGTACAGCATTCAGGCTAACCTTCTTGTTTCATGTGGTGGTTTTGCAAAGCTCAAACCTGACCTATTAATTACAATTGGGGGACAGACAGGTGATTATTCTATTTATGGTGTCTTAAATGGTCTTGAAAGTGCAGTACATTGGCGTGTCTCAGAAGATGGTGCTTTTATTGATACTTATGGGAGGCTGACCAAAATTTTTGAGTGCCCTGATTACTATTTTTTTGAGAAGATGGCAAACAATACTCCTTGTACGCATTCATACTTCGAGGAATGGGTAGCATTGAATGATACAATGAACTATGATGTGGAGTTACCTCTGTCTAATTTGTATGTAGCTCAACAAATGTACAAGTTCATTCCAAAGAATAGCATTATGAACTTCGCAATTCTTAATAGCCTTAGATGTTGGAGTTATTTCCCACTTGATGTCTCTATTCATGGGTATAGTAATGTTGCTGCTTTTGGAATTGATGGCTGTAATTCTATGCTCATTGGCGAGAGCATGAACACTGATGAACTTTGTTTTATTATCACTGGTGATCTCGCATTTTTCTATGATATGAATGCTCTTGGTATTCGCCACATAAAGAACAATGTACGTATCCTTCTAATAAATAATAGAGGTGGAGCAGAGTTTAAAATAATGACAAAAAAATGGAAAGTAAAGGTGGAGGTAGATGATTTTATTTCTGCAAATGGTCACAATGGTTCTGCTAAGGGGTGGGCTGAGGAGTGCAGATTTAAATATCTGACAGCAAGTAGTAAGAAAGCCATTTCTGCTGTAATGGACACCTTTTTATCACAATCAGAGAAACCTATTTTATTAGAAGTATTTACACATGGTGATGATGAAGAGATAGCTATTGATAAATTGATTTCGGCAAACCTGATATCAACACCACGAAGCACACTCAATAGAGCCATCACTTCTCTCGTAGGTGAGTCAGGAAAACAGACTATTAAGAGGATTCTTGGTAAATAGTTTTTATGAAAATTTTGTTTTTATATTAATTTATATATTAAGATGGACATTCGTCAATTTATATACAAGTATCTATGGTGGACATATCGTCCGTTAAAAAAAATATATCTTGGTTATAAAATCAGGAAATATAATTTGTTAGAAATAGAGAGAGTACGAACAGAGTGTGCAGGATCACAAAAACGAATCTTTTATCTCGGTATTACAGAACAACCCAATTTGGGTGATATGGGACAGCATTATTGTATCAAGAAATGGATAACTGAAAATTATCCAGATTACAAGTTGATAATGGTGGAAAGTTCGGTAATTACTACATCGTCAACAACAAATACTTTCTTTGATATGTTTAAACAAGTCTTCAGTAATGAAGATGATCGGATCATAATCCAAAGTGGTTATTGCACACAAGATTTAGGGGGGGATCACCCTTTGATGCACCGTCTCATTTGTGAAAATATGCCTATTGCAAAAATATTAATGATGCCTCAGACTATTTATTTTCAGTATGAAGAAAATCGAAGAATCTGTGCAGATAATCATAATCGTGCAAAAAATATGTTATTTCTTGCGAGAGACTATGTGTCTTTTGAAGAAGCAAAGAAAATGTTTACAGATATTCGAGTGGCCGCATATCCAGACATCGTAACGACATTAATAGGGACATTTGCATTTAATCATAAACGTAATGGAGTCTGCATGTGCATAAGAAATGATAGTGAAAAATACTATTCAGATAAAGAAATTGCTATGCTTTCAGCTCGTATTCAAACTGACGGTACTGTCATATTAAATAAGGATACTCAAGGTAAAGCATCTTATAAAGAGATACGGGCGAATTTACAGAAATATGTTGAAAAAGAAATAGAGAGTTATTCTTATTTCAAAGTGACAATAACAGATCGTTATCATGGAACAATCTTCTCTCTTTGTGCGGGGACTCCGGTAATCATTATCAAAACGACTGACCATAAGGTAACTACTGGAGCTAGTTGGTTTAAGGGTATATATGATGACTATGTTTATGTTGCAAAAGATCTAAATGATGCATATTGTATATATAAGCAAGTTATAACAAAACCTTTAACAAATAGACTTGACCCTTATTTTAAGGTTGAATACTACGATAAATTGAAAAAAATATTTGAGGATAACGATTAAAAATCTGTGTATAGAGACATAACATATAGAATTCTTTTATATTTGGTCTATGTGTATATAGGTAGTACACTTTTTGTAAAGTGTAGTAGTCGTCTATTTCTCCACATACGACTCAAGCAAGATCTTCTGATTTATCATTGCTATGAATTTAAAAAGTTGTAGTAATGAAAAAAGTAGATTATATTACCATTATTCGAGATTTGAGCAGCATGGTTGTGAATATTCGCTAAGGGGACTCTGTTCTGAAAGCAGTTATGTCTATCAGAAGTTGTATCGTTCATTATTATCATTGGTACTTTGAAACTATGAAGACAATGATGCCATCTCTTCCAATGGTATTTGCAGATTCTTTAATTTCGTTCGAATTTAAGGCTATGAAATCGGATTCTGTTAATATAAATTCTGTCACTTTAATTGTATCATCTCTAAATGAATATTGAAAACATCCGAATCTTATATTTTAATATTTACGGAATTGCCTTGTATAGAGGCTGTTTAGGAGTATTATGAAAAATAGACAGTTATTATAAAAACAATAAATCAATGAAAGTCCTTTGGTTATCTACCTCAAAATCTTTATATAAATCACCGTCATCCAATGATACATATAATGGTGTTGGTTGGGTAGCGTCACTTCAACGAGAGGTAATGAAATGCCCAAACATACAGCTTGGCATTGCTTTTCTTACTGAAAGTATTGCTGATAAAGCAGATATTCAGAGCGAAGTCTCTTACTTCCCAATATATAATAAGAGGAATTTTCTATCAAAACTATACCATTATCATTATGGGTACAAAAAGTGGAATCAAGATATTTTTGCAAACAGAGTAAAACTGATAATCGATGAATTTCATCCGGATTTAATTCATATATTTGGATTTGAGTGCCCTTTGTCTGATATCTTAGGATTTACAGACATTCCTGTTGTTGTACATATTCAGGGAATTTTAAATGCTTTTAGATGCAATTTCCCGTCAGGAATGAGTAAACTAGATGTTCTTAAGTATGGTTCCTTCAAGAGAGAGAGAATACTAGGGAACGGATTTCTTTATACATATAATAATATGGTCACTCTTGCAAGGAGAGAATCTATTTTATTTTCTAAGGTAATGTATGTCTGTGGTAGGACTGAATGGGATAAAAGTGTAGCTGAGTTGATGGCTTCGCAAGCTAAATATTTCCATGTCGATGAATTGTTACGTCCATCATTTTACACAAATAGACTTTGGATAAAGAAGAAAAAAACTAAACATATAAT